>NZ_CM170323.1:0-10000 GCF_045062245.2 Pilosibacter rotomagensis
ATGTGCTTTTGTGGACAGGTCCCCACCTTTTCCACAGCTATGCACATCGTTATACACATGTTTAGGAGTATGAATATGCTGGAAGAAATCAAAGCTAAATGGGACGAAATCCTTTTAAATATCAAAGAAGAACACGATATTTCAGAGGTGTCCTACCGCACATGGCTGCTGCCGCTGATCCCGGATTCTGTGGATAAAGATATCCTCACGATTCTGGTGCCGGATTCTGCCTTCATCAGCTATGTGAAAAAGAAATATGAATTCCTGTTGACAATTACGATCGAGGAGATCACAGGTTTTCAGTGTAAACTGGATTTCAAACTGAAATCTGACGTGAAGGAACCGGAAAAAGAGAATCGTCTGATCAACGTGAACAATAATACGGTCAGTCAGCTTGCTCTTCAGAACGCAAACTTAAATCCGCGCTACACATTTGATACCTTCGTAGTCGGAAAAAACAACAATCTTGCCCATGCTGCATCCCTGGCTGTTGCGGAATCTCCGGGCGAGATCTATAACCCGTTATTTATTTATGGAGGCGTGGGACTCGGAAAAACACACTTAATGCATTCCGTTGCCCATTTCATCTTAAAAAATAACCCGAGCGCAAAGATCCTGTACGTGACTTCCGAAAAATTTACGAACGAACTGATCGACGCGATCCGTAACAAAAACAATGTTTCCACCACGGAATTCCGTGAAAAATACAGAAATAATGATGTTCTTCTGATCGATGATATCCAGTTCATCATCGGCAAAGAAAGTACCCAGGAAGAATTTTTCCATACATTCAATGCCCTCTATGAGGCAAAAAAGCAGATCATTATTTCTTCCGACCGTCCTCCGCGAGAAATCGAAACACTCGAAGACCGTCTTCGTTCCCGTTTCGAATGGGGACTTACCGTAGATATCCAGCCGCCGGACTATGAGACCCGGATGGCGATCCTTCGGAAAAAAGAAGAACTGGAAGGATACAACATTGACAACGAGATCATCAAATATATCGCTACCAATGTAAAATCCAACATCCGTGAACTGGAAGGTGCGCTCACAAAGATCGTCGCTTCCAGCAAATTAAATAATAAGGAGATCAATCTTGAGCTTGCCGAGGAAGCATTGAAAGATCTGATCTCTCCGAATGCAGCCCGTGAAGTGACGCCGCAGCTCATTATTAATGTAGTTTCTGAGCATTTCGGCATCACTCCTCTCGATCTCATCGGTCAGAAACGAAGCAAGGAACTCGTATTTCCTCGCCAGATCGTCATGTATCTGTGCGGTGATATGACAAATGAGTCTCTCCAGAATATCGGAAAAGCTCTCGGCGGTCGTGATCACACGACGATCATTCATGGAACGAAAAAGATCGCCAGTGAATTAAAGACTGATGAGAATTTAAAGAATACGATCGATATTTTAAAGAAAAAGATCAACCCGCAGTAGGCGTGTGAACTGTAACTTTGAATGCGCAAAACAGCTTTGTGGATTTTTTCGTGGAAATCCCGTTGAAAATTTGTGGATAAAAATCGGATAATTTTCCCAGATTTTTTGCCTGTGGAAAACTCTTCGGTTGTCCTTCCGGATTTTTTTAGTTACCCACAATGGTTTTCACAGCGTTTTTTTCAGTGTTTCACAGGGCTTTTTCCCCTTATTAACAAATTCACACCCCCTACTACTGTTAAGACGAATATCTTTTATATATTTCTTTATCTTATGAACGTTTCTCAAGAAAGGAAGTTATCAACAACTATGAAACTGACATTCCAGAAGACCGCTCTTTTAAACGGTATCAATATTGTTCTCAAGGCAGTTCCGTCAAAAACAACGATGCCGATCTTAGAGTGCATCCTGATTGATGCATCTACAGATGAGATCAAACTGACAGCTAACGATATGGAGCTCGGCATTGAGACAAAAGTTGAAGGTGATATCCTTGAAAAAGGTAAAATTGCACTGGATGCAAAGCTTTTTTCTGAAATTGCAAGAAAATTATCTGATTCAGATTCCCTTGTAACGATCGAATCTGACGAAAAATTCAATACTGTGATCGCCTGTGAGAACTCTGTATTCAAAATTCAGGGAAAAGATGGTGAGGAATTCTCCTATCTTCCGTATATTGAGAGAAATAAAAACATTACACTTTCCCAGTTTTCCTTAAAGGAAGTGATTCGCCAGACCATCTTCTCCATCTCTGTTAATGACAGCAACAAGATGATGACAGGTGAGCTTTTTGAGGTAAACGGCGATACATTAAGAGTTGTTTCTCTCGATGGTCATCGTATGGCAATTCGCAAAATTGTATTAAAAGATGAATATGAAAGCACAAAAGTCATCGTTCCGGGAAAAACTTTGAATGAAATCAGTAAAATTCTGACCGGAGACAACGAAAAAGAGGTCCAGATCTTCTTCGGAGCGAACCATATTCTCTTCGAATTTGATGATACGATCGTTGTTTCCCGCCTGATCGAGGGCGAATATTTCAAAGTAGATCAGATGCTTTCCAGTGATTATGCCACAAAAGTGACTCTGAATAAGAAAGATTTTCTCGACAGCATCGAGAGAGCCATCATTCTGATCCGCGAAAATGATAAAAAACCGATCATTTTGAACATCGAAGATTCAAAAATGAGCCTGAAATTAAATTCCAGTTTCGGTACGATGAATGCGGAGATCCTGATCCATAAGACAGGCCAGGATCTGATGATCGGATTCAACCCGAAATTCTTAAGTGATGCACTCCGCATCATCGATGATGAGGAAGTAACTCTCTATATGATGAACGCAAAATCTCCGTGTTTCATCAAAGATGAGGAAGAAAATTATATTTATCTGATCCTTCCGGTAAACTTTAACGCGGCTGCGATCTAAAAACAGATGAAATTTTCCCGAAATTCCGGAAAAATCCGGAGTTTCGGGCTGGTTTTTTCAGAAAACCGGAATAAAAAAGGAGAAAAATGGAAAGTATTCACTTAAAAGATGAATTTATCAAGCTGGGACAGGCATTAAAACTTGCCGGTCTTGTTGGCTCCGGAGTGGACGCAAAGTTTGTGATCCAGGACGGACTTGTAAAAGTAAATGGGGAAGTTGAGACCCAGCGCGGCAAAAAACTTTACCCTGGAGATACTGTTTCCTATGACGGAAAGACATTTAAGGTAGAAAAGTAAGGATTTTTTCATGTTCATAGAATCCATCGAGCTGTCAGATTACAGAAATTACAGTCATTTACATATCGATTTTCATAAAGGAACGAACGTTCTTTATGGAGATAATGCCCAGGGAAAGACGAATATCCTGGAGGCAGTCTATGTGTGCAGCACAACAAAATCGCATCGGGGCAGCAAAGATAAAGAGATCATCAGGTTCGGTGCAGATGAATCCCATATCAAAATGATGGTCCGCCGGGATGGAATTCCCTACCGGATCGATATGCATCTGAAAAAAAATAAGGCAAAAGGGGTCGCAGTCAATGGCGTTCCGATCAAAAAGGCAAGCGAACTTTTCGGGATCGTCAATGTGATCTTCTTTTCACCGGAAGATCTGAATATCATCAAGAACGGACCTGCCGAGCGGAGACGCTTCGTCGACCTGGAACTTTGCCAGCTGAATAAGCTCTATGTCTACAATCTGGTACAGTATAACAAAACGGTTATACAACGAAATAAGCTATTAAAAGACATGGACTACAACGCGTCTTTAAAAGACACGCTCCCCATGTGGGACGAGCAGCTCTTAAAGTATGGTGCCGAACTAATAATTATGCGTTCCGAGTTTATAAAAGAGCTGAATCCCCTGATCGCCGGGATCCATGCCGGACTGTCCGGCGGAAAGGAAACACTTTCCATCGCCTATGAGCCGAATGTGACGGCGGAGAATTTCAGGGAACAGCTCGCAAAGAACCAGTTTCAGGAGATTAAACAGAGGCAGACCCTGACAGGACCGCACCGCGATGACCTGAATTTCATCGTGAACGGAACAGACATCAGACGTTTCGGCTCCCAGGGACAGCAGAGAACGGCAGCTCTTTCTTTAAAACTTGCGGAGATCGAGCTGGTGAAAAAGATCGTAAAGGATTACCCGGTGCTTTTACTGGATGATGTCCTTTCTGAACTTGACAGCAAGAGACAGGAACATTTACTTTCAGAAATTACCCACATCCAGACCCTGATCACCTGTACAGGGTTGGATGAGTTTGTAAACAGCAAATTCCGGATGGACAAGATTTTTAAGATTGTTGAAGGAACGGTAGAGAGCGAAGACTAAAGGAGGAACTTCATGAGCGCAGAATATAATGCAGATCAAATCCAGATTCTGGAGGGACTTGAGGCTGTAAGAAAAAGACCGGGAATGTACATTGGAAGTACGTCTTCGAGGGGACTTCACCATCTGGTATATGAGATCGTGGATAACGCAGTGGATGAGGCCCTGGCAGGATACTGCGACACCATTGATGTGCAGATCAACGCGGATAATTCGATCACGGTCATTGATGACGGACGTGGAATCCCGGTCGATATCCAGAAAAAAGCAGGACTGCCTGCAGTTGAAGTCGTATTTACGATCCTTCATGCCGGCGGTAAGTTCGGCGGCGGGGGATACAAGGTATCCGGCGGTCTGCACGGCGTAGGTGCATCCGTTGTAAACGCGCTGTCGGAGTGGCTTGAGGTTGAAGTCTACCACGGAGGAAAGATCTACAAGCAGCGCTATGAGCGCGGAAAAACGATGTATCCGTTAAAGATCGTTGGCGACTGTCCGGCTGACAAACACGGTACCAAGGTTTCCTTCCTCCCGGACAAGGAGATCTTTGAGGAGACGGTCTATGACTATGACACCTTAAAGATCCGTCTCCGCGAGACGGCATTCCTGACAAAGAACTTAAAGATCATTTTACGGGATGACCGCGAGGACAAGAAGGAAAAGGTATTCCACTATGAAGGCGGGATCAAGGAATTTGTCAGCTATTTAAACCGCAGCAATGTGCCGCTGTATGACACGGTCATCTACTGCGAGGGCAAGAAGGACAACGTGCTGGTGGAGGTTGCCATGCAGCACAACGATTCCTACACGGAGAATATCTACAGCTTTGTAAACAACATCAACACACCGGAGGGCGGAACCCACCTGACCGGTTTCAGAAATGCCCTGACCAAGACATTCAACGACTACGGAAGAAAGAACAAGCTTCTTAAGGACAGCGAGCCGGCTCTTACCGGTGAGGATATCCGTGAAGGTCTGACGGCCATCATCAGTGTCAAGATCGAGGAGCCGCAGTTTGAGGGACAGACGAAGCAGAAACTCGGAAACAGTGAGGCGAGAGGCGCTGTGGACAGCGTGGTATCGGAACAGCTCACCTACTTCCTTGAGCAGAATCCGTCCGTCGCAAAGACGATCATCGAGAAATCCGTTCTTGCCCAGCGTGCGCGCGCAGCGGCGAGAAAAGCGAGAGATTTAACGAGAAGAAAGACCGTTCTTGACGGTTTATCACTTCCGGGAAAACTTGCAGACTGCTCCAGCAAACACCCGGAGGAATGCGAGATCTACATCGTTGAGGGAGATTCCGCCGGCGGTTCCGCGAAGGACGCGAGAAATAAGAGCACCCAGGCGATCCTGCCGCTCCGCGGAAAGATCTTAAACGTGGAGAAGGCGAGACTCGACAGGATCTACGGAAATGCGGAGATCAAATCCATGATCACGGCGTTCGGTACCGGAATTCATGAGGATTTCGATATCTCGAAGCTCCGCTACCACAAGATCATCATCATGACTGATGCCGATGTGGACGGTGCCCATATCAGCACCCTGCTTTTAACCTTTATCTACCGGTTCATGCCGGAGCTCATCAAACAGGGCTACGTTTATCTGGCACAGCCGCCGCTCTATAAGATCGAGAAAAACAAGCGGGTATGGTATGCGTACAGCGATGAGGAGTTAAACAACATCTTAAAAGAGATCGGACGTGACCAGAACAACAAGATCCAGCGTTACAAAGGACTTGGTGAGATGGACGCGGAGCAGCTCTGGGAGACGACCATGGATCCGGAACACCGAATTCTTTTACGTGTGACCATGAACGAGGAGATGACATCGGAGATCGATCTCACCTTCACGACACTCATGGGAGATCAGGTAGAGCCGCGCCGTGAGTTCATCGAACAGAACGCGAAGTACGGAACTCTTGACATTTAATGCGGCAGCAGGGCGCTCCGGAAAGAGATAAAATCCTTCCGGAACGTCAGGCGGCGCAGTTTACGCAGGTTTAAGGCGCAGCGCAGGCTGCATTGGAGGAAAGAATGGAACCGAATATTTTTGACAAGATTCATGAAATAGACTTAAAGAAGACCATGGAAAAGTCGTACATCGACTATGCCATGAGCGTTATCGCGTCGCGAGCGCTCCCGGATGTCCGTGACGGCTTAAAACCGGTACAGAGACGTGTCCTCTACTCCATGGCGGAATTGAACAACGGTCCGGATAAGCCCCACAGAAAGAGCGCCCGTATCGTCGGCGATACCATGGGTAAATATCATCCGCACGGAGACAGCTCCATCTACGGAGCATTGGTAAACATGGCTCAGAAATGGTCCATGCGCTACATGCTCGTAGACGGACACGGAAACTTTGGTTCGATCGATGGCGACGGTGCCGCTGCCATGCGATACACCGAGGCGAGACTCAGCAAGATCTCCGTTGAGATGCTGGCGGACATCTATAAAGATACCGTTGACTTTATCCCGAACTTCGATGAGACCGAGAAAGAGCCGACCGTATTGCCGTCCAGATTCCCGAACCTTCTTGTAAACGGCGGAACCGGTATCGCAGTCGGAATGGCGACAAATATCCCGCCGCACAACCTTCGGGAAGTCATTGCGGCAGTAGTAAAGATCATCGACAACCAGGTGGAGGAAGGAAGACAGACCTCCCTGGAGGAGATCTTACAGATCATCAAGGGACCGGATTTCCCGACAGGAGCTGAGATCCTCGGAACAAGAGGAATCGAGGAGGCGTACCGTACCGGACGCGGAAAGATCAGAGTCCGCGCCGTGACAAATATCGAGACCGCACCGAACGGAAAGAGCCATATCATCGTCACAGAGCTTCCGTACCTGGTCAATAAGGCAAGACTGATCGAGAAGATGGCGGAGCTTGTAAAGACAAAGAAGATCGACGGCATCACCGGCATCACCGATGAATCCAACCGTGAGGGAATCCGCATCAACATCGAGCTTCGGAGAGATGTAAATGCGAATGTCCTCTTAAACCAGCTCTTAAAGCATACACAGCTGCAGGATTCCTTCGGCGTGATCATGCTGGCGCTGGTAAACAATGAGCCGAAGGTCCTGAACCTCCTTCAGATGCTGGAGTACTATCTGGACCACCAGAAGGACGTTGTGACCAGAAGAACGAAGTACGACTTAAATAAGGCGGAAGAGCGTGCCCATATCTTAGAGGGCTTATTAAAGGCTCTGGACCACATTGACGAAGTGATAAAGATCATCCGCGGTTCCGCGAATGTCGCTGAGGCGAAGCGGGAACTCATGGAGCGCTTTGAGCTCACGGACCCGCAGGCACAGGCGATCGTTGACATGCGTCTGCGTGCTCTCACAGGTCTGGAACGCGAGAAGCTTGAGAATGAATATAAAGAACTGGAGGCAAAGATCGCGGAATTGCGCGCAATCCTGGCTGATGAAAATAAATTATTAGGTGTGATCAAAAAAGAGATCCTTGTGATATCCGAGAAGTACGGGGATGACAGACGGACAAAGATCGGCTTCGACGATGATATGTCCGTGGAAGATCTGATCTCCGATGATGACACTGTTATTGCCATGACAAATCTCGGCTACATCAAGAGAATGTCCGTGGACAATTTCAAGAGCCAGAACCGCGGCGGCAAGGGGATCAAGGGAATGCAGACGATCGATGAGGACTTCATCGAGGATCTTCTCATGACCACGAACCATCACTACATCATGTTCTTTACGAACATGGGACGCTGCTACCGGATCAAGGCGTACGAGATCCCCGAGGCAGGCAGAACAGCCCGCGGAACGGCGATCGTAAACCTTTTACAGCTTCAGACAGGAGAAAAGGTCACAGCGGCGATCCCGATGCGTGAGATCGATGATGACAAGTACCTCTTCATGGCCACAAAGAACGGTATGGTAAAGAAGACCCCGATGCGCGAGTACAGCAACATGAGAAAGACGGGTCTCCAGGCGATCCTGCTCCGTGAAGGTGATGAGCTGATCGAGGTAAAAGTGACAGATAATACCGAGGATATCTTCCTCGCTACAAAATTCGGTATGTCCATCCGCTTCAAGGAAACGGATGCGAGAATTACCGGCCGTGTTTCCTATGGCGTGATCGGCATGAAGCTCGATGAGGGCGATGAAGTTGTCGGCATGCAGATGGCAAGCCAGGGCGAGTACATGCTCGTTGTATCGGAAAAGGGATACGGAAAGAGAACGGGAATCTCTGAATTTAAGCTGCAGCTGCGCGGCGGTAAGGGACTTCTCTGCTATAATGTGACAGAAAAGACAGGAAATCTTGTCGGAATGAAACTGCTCGACGATGGAAGAGACATCATGCTGATCACCAATGAAGGAATTCTGATCCGCATGGGTGTTGACGATATCTCCGTGATCGGCAGAAACACATCCGGCGTAAAACTGATGAGCATTGATGCCGACTCCAATGTCCGCGTTGCTTCCATCGCGAAAGTGCGTGAAAGCAGCCGCCAGGATGAGGAGGACGAAAATGTGGAAGATCCGGAATCTGAGGAAAATGAGGACGGAGAAATCACAGAGTGATCATGCTCATGAATAGAAAAAACGGTTGTGAGATCATTTTCCGGCCGTAAGCAGGATTTCTGACTCTGGAGTGATTGGATACAGGAATCTGGATATACCGGGTTCCTGTATTTTTTTTAACATTATTTAACAATGAACATAGGAGGATGCGGCGATGGGAATTACAAAAGCAGAGGCATTAAAAGCAGTTGACAGAGAGCGCGGACCGGTGTGTGAAGCCAGTGACAGGATCTGGGACCAGCCGGAGACTGCGTTCCAGGAATTCCATTCCACGGACGTATTGTGTGAACTTCTTGAAAAAGAAGGATTCAGGGTGGAGAGAAATCTTGCGGGGATCGCGACCGCGTTTTCCGGTACCTACGGATCAGGAAAGCCGGTAGTGGGCATTCTCGGTGAGTTTGATGCTCTGTCAGGCCTCAGCCAGGAGTCTGAGAGCCTGGAAAAGACCGCACTGGTCGATGGCGCACCGGGACATGGCTGCGGCCACAATCTTCTAGGAACGGGCTCTGTAGCGGCTGCAATCGCGGTAAAAGAGTATCTGGAGAAGAACGGGAAAGAGGGAACCGTGATCTTCTTTGGCTGTCCGGGCGAGGAAGGCGGATCCGGAAAGAGCTTTATGGCGAGAGACGGCGTGTTTGACAACCTGGATTTTGCGGTGACATGGCATCCGGGCGATAAAAATGTGGTTTCTGTCGGAAGTTCCCTTGCGAACTATCAGATCATCTACCGTTTCTACGGACAGGCATCCCATGCGGCGGCATGCCCGGAGCTTGGAAGAAGCGCACTTGACGCTGTGGAGCTTATGAACACAGGTGTACAGTATTTAAGAGAGCATATCATCCAGGAAGCACGCATTCACTATGCGATCACCAACACAGGCGGATATTCTCCGAATGTCGTTCAGCCGTACAGTGAGGTCCTCTATCTGATCCGTGCGCCGAAGAACAGCCAGGTGAAGGAGATCTACGAGCGCGTCAACGATATCGCGAGAGGTGCGGCTCTCATGACGGGAACAAAAATGGAGCTCCAGTTCGTAAAAGCATGCTCAAATCTCGTGGACAACACGGTCATGGAGGAGATCATGCAGAAGAACCTGGAGGAGATCGAAAGAGAACCGTACACTGCTGAGGAGATCGAATTCGCGAGAAAGATCGGCGAGACGTTCGGCGGAAATCATGTGGACATCCAGGATGTTC
>NZ_CM170323.1:15000-192500 GCF_045062245.2 Pilosibacter rotomagensis
TTGCAGGAAGTCGGGGGGACCACCCCCCAAGGCTAAATACTCCTTAGTGACCGATAGCGCATAGTACTGTGAAGGAAAGGTGAAAAGGACCCCGGGAGGGGAGTGAAAGAGAACCTGAAACCCTGTGTTTACAAGCTGTGGAAGCACGTTAAGGTGCAACCGCGTACTTTTTGTAGAACGGTCCGGCGAGTTGCGGATGCTGGCAAGGTTAAGCACTAAAGGTGCGGAGCCGAAGCGAGAGCAAGTCTGAATAGGGCGTCAAGTCAGCATGTGCAGACCCGAAACCGGGTGATCTATCCATGTCCAGGTTGAAGCGAAAGTAAAATTTCGTGGAGGACCGAACGCACATCCGTTGAAAAGGGTGGCGATGAGGTGTGGATAGGGGAGAAATTCCAATCGAACCCGGAGATAGCTGGTTCTCCTCGAAATAGCTTTAGGGCTAGCCTCGTATTAGTCTGGTGGAGGTAGAGCACTGAATTTCCTAGGGGGCGTCAAAGCCTACCGAAGAATATCAAACTCCGAATGCCATACAGATGATGTACGGGAGTCAGACGGCACGAGATAAGTTGGGTCGTCAAAAGGGAAAGAGCCCAGACCTGCAGCTAAGGTCCCAAAGTGTGTGTTAAGTGGAAAAGGATGTGGGATTTCAAAGACAACTAGGATGTTGGCTCAGAAGCAGCCACACATTCAAAGAGTGCGTAATAGCTCACTAGTCGAGAGGTCCTGCGCCGAAAATGTCCGGGGCTGAAACACAACACCGAAGCTCAGGAATGACTTAGGTCATTGGTAGAGGAGCATTCTTAAAGGGGCGAAGCAGTACCGATAAGGAGCTGTGGACTTTTAGGAAGAGAGAATGCCGGAATGAGTAGCGAGATGGAGGTGGGAATCCTCCAGGCCGAATATCTAAGGTTTCCAGGGTAAAGCTGATCTGCCCTGGGTAAGTCGGGGCCTAAGGCAAGGCTGAGAAGCGTAGCTGATGGACAACAGGTTTAGATTCCTGTACCACATGATATCAGAACTGTGGGGACGCAGAGGGATAAGATGACCGGGGAACAGAACTCCGGGCAAGCGTAGGAGGTGTCAGGCAGGCAAATCCGCCTGACAAGCCAAAGACGTGACGCGGACCGAACCAAAGTAGGGAAGCATCTGATTCCAGCTGCCGAGAAAAGCCGCTATTGTGTATCATGTGCCCGTACCGTAAACCGACACAGGTGGATGAGGAGAGAATCCTAAGGCCGGCGGGAGAAGCATTGTTAAGGAACTCGGCAAAATGACCCCGTAACTTCGGGATAAGGGGTGCCAGAGAGATCTGGCCGCAGAGAATAGGCTCAAGCAACTGTTTAGCAAAAACACAGGTCTATGCGAAACCGTAAGGTGATGTATATGGGCTGACGCCTGCCCGGTGCTGGAAGGTTAAGAGGAGAGGTTAGAGCAATCGAAGCTTTGAATTGAAGCCCCAGTAAACGGCGGCCGTAACTATAACGGTCCTAAGGTAGCGAAATTCCTTGTCGGGTAAGTTCCGACCCGCACGAAAGGCGTAATGATTTGAGCGCTGTCTCGACAATGCACCCGGTGAAATTGAAATACCAGTGAAGATGCTGGTTACCTGCGCCAGGACGGAAAGACCCCATGGAGCTTTACTCCAGCTTGATACTGGGATTCGGTAATGCATGCACAGGATAGGTGGGAGGCTACGAGTACGGAACTCCGGTTTCGTATGAGCCGCTGTTGGGATACCACCCTTGCGTTACTGGGTTTCTAACCATGGTCCATGATCTGGATCGGGGACAATGTCAGGTGGGGAGTTTGACTGGGGCGGTCGCCTCCGAAAGGGTATCGGAGGCGCTCAAAGGTTCCCTCAGAATGGTTGGAAACCATTCGAAGAGTGCAAAGGCAGAAGGGAGCTTGACTGCGAGACCGACGGGTCGAGCAGGTAGGAAACTAGGACTTAGTGATCCGGTGGTATGAAAGTGGGATTGCCATCGCTCAACGGATAAAAGCTACCCTGGGGATAACAGGCTTATCACTCCCAAGAGTTCACATCGACGGAGTGGTTTGGCACCTCGATGTCGGCTCATCGCATCCTGGGGCTGAAGTAGGTCCCAAGGGTTGGGCTGTTCGCCCATTAAAGCGGTACGCGAGCTGGGTTCAGAACGTCGTGAGACAGTTCGGTCCCTATCCGGCGCAGGCGGAGGATATTTGAGAGGAGCTGTCCTTAGTACGAGAGGACCGGGATGGACGGACCGCTGGTGTACCGGTTGAGCTGCTAAGCTCATGGCCGGGTAGCCAAGTCTGGCAGGGATAAACGCTGAAGGCATCTAAGCGTGAAGCCCCCCTCAAGATGAGATATCCCATTCGTTAAGAAGTAAGACCCCTTGAAGACGACGAGGTAGATAGGGCAGAGGTGGAAGTGCAGCAATGCATGGAGCTGACTGTTACTAATCGGTCGAGGGCTTATCCAGAAAGGTCAAGTGAAGATTCGAAGGTTGATGGAGTTCAGTATGTGATTTTGAAGGTATGTTAAATACCTTGTATGGCCCGGTGGCTCAGCTGGTTAGAGCGCCGCCCTGTCACGGCGGAGGTCGTGGGTTCGAATCCCATCCGGGTCGCGCATACATGGTTTTGTATGTATTTATTTTTAAATATGGGATCTTAGCTCAGCTGGGAGAGCATCTGCCTTACAAGCAGAGGGTCATAGGTTCGAGCCCTATAGGTCCCACTTTTAAAGATATGCCGATGTGGCTCAATTGGCAGAGCAGCTGATTTGTAATCAGCAGGTTATCGGTTCGAGTCCGATCATCGGCTTTTAGTTTCAAAAACTAAATAATTCTTATGGGCGGATTCCCGAGTGGCCAAAGGGGACAGACTGTAAATCTGCTGCAACTTGCTTCGGTGGTTCGAATCCACCTCCGCCCATTAAAATAGGTATTGATTTTTCGATATTTATTGTGTATAATAATAAGGTATCGCGGGGTGGAGCAGTCTGGAAGCTCGTCGGGCTCATAACCCGAAGGTCGTAGGTTCAAATCCTGCCCCCGCAATTATGCCCAGATAGCTCAGTTGGTAGAGCAGAGGACTGAAAATCCTCGTGTCGCTGGTTCGATTCCAGCTTTGGGCATTACAACTTAATAGTTGTATGGGATATTAGCTCAGTCGGTAGAGCACTTGACTTTTAATCAAGTTGTCCGGGGTTCGAATCCCCGATGTCTCATTAAGTTGCGGAAGCCGAGAGGTTTCCGTTTTTTCGTATTCTAAAGTTTGCTAAAAAAGAGGTTGCTGCACATTCACACAGCAACCTCTTTTTTAGGTTAAAGTATATGTTGTTGAAAGTCGAAGATCAGTTTGATTTTGTCGGAATGAACTGTGCAATGCGTCCGGCGAAATCAGCGATATTCTGAGTCTGAAGGATCACACGGCCAGGACCGGTAAGCTTTGTGAGGAAGAGACCTTCGCCGCCGAAGAAGATGTTTCCAAGGCCTTTGATCGTCTCAACTTCATATTTTAAGGTTTTCTCGAACGCAACGATATTTCCTGTATCAACTTTGATCACTTCGCCCGGTGCGAGCTGTTTCTCGACAACATCGCCGTCGATTTCGAGAAAGGCCATTCCGGAACCGGAGATGGATTCAAGGATGAAGCCTTCGCCGCCAAACAGTCCGGAAGTAAATTTCTTTGTGAAGGTGACATCAAGATTTACAGAATCCTGTGCGCAGAGGAATGCACCTTTCTGGCAGATCATGCCGCCGTTTTCTGCCGCGTCGATCGGAAGAACCTGACCAGGTACAGTTGACGCAAATGCGATCGTGGCACCCGGAGCATCCGCACGGTAGGTAGCCATAAACATGGATTCACCGGCAAACATGCGGCCAAGACCTTTCATAAATCCGCCGCGTGTGTTTGTGGACATGGAAATCCCTTCAGACATCCAGGACATTCCGCCGGACTGTGTGTACATAGTTTCGCCTGGAGCATCAAATTTGATCTCAACTGCAGGGATAGTTGTGCCAATAATTCTGTATTTCATAGAATCCTCTCTTTCTGGCGTATTGAACGATGAAAATACGCTTGTATTGCTGTATCCAAAAGATACACAAGGGTGAACAAATATATTATATCATACTCTGCCGATAGTTACAGAAGAGATACTGGAATGAAATTTACGATGAAAAATCCTGTTTATGAAAATAACAAAATGATAACATGTTTACAGTTTCCTTAAATATGGGGGTGCTCGCTTGTGTGAAAAAATTATGGATGATAGAATATCGGTAACAAGTTCAGTGACAGGCGAGTTCAGTTTTTTGAAAAGAAGGTGGCAAGGTGAAAAAGATTTGGATGATGGCGGCAGCTTTAGGACTGGGAATCTGGCTGACAGGGTGTTCGCCGGCTTTTGTTCCGGTAGAAGATCCGAGTGAGCCACAGACAGAGGAACGAAATAGTCCTGAAATGGAAAAAGATGATCAGAGGGAAGATCTGGCCTTTCAGCCACTTTCGGAGGAAGAACGTCGGTGGATCGTAACAGAATTGGAATCCTTTGATGGAGATCATAAATTTTCGGATATGGATCCGGAAAAGGCAGCATCCTGCGGCGGAGAGATCCGGGATGCGTATGATTTTGTTGGACGGGAGACGGAAAATGGTTACGGGTATGTCCTGGGATTTCGAAAAGGCAAGGAGGATCCATTACAAGATCTCAGCATTTACAGCATTGATGATGTGATCGAGGCTGAAAAGTGGAACGAGGACGAAAGTATTTTTGAAAAAGTATATACTTTTGAAAATGTTTATGAAATGTATTACACGGAAGCAAAGGATGTTCTGTTTTTTGTTCCGAGCGGAATGGAAGAATCGGAAGAACTCAGAAAAGCATTTACATACAGCCTCTGTGACGGTGACGAGGGGGTCCGGTATCTGGAGACTGTAAAGGAGCGCGGCGTGCGGATGTCACCACCGGAGGACGGCGGATATCTTACCGTCCGAAGATTTGAAGATGCAGAGGTACTGGAGGAATATATTCCTTTGACTGAGGATCAGGAGAAAGAGATCACCGGCTCGGATGAGATCATTGATCCGGTAATGTATGGAATAGATGGGATCACATATACGGCAAGCCAGGAAATTTATGAGTCAGAAAACCCGGATCCGGATGAGATCACGGTTCCGGCATTAAGAATTGCTGAGGAAAAATGTGAATTTCAGACGGTAGGAACGGAAGACATGAAAGAAATTACGAGTGCGGAACTTGAGGTAATCCCGATTTCCAAAGAGCTGGAGAAAGAGAAAGGCTTGGAGAGCAAAGATTCTGCTGACGTGGAAGCTGACTCGGAAGTCGTGGGAATATCCGAGACGCTGCAGGATCCGGAATTGTTAAAAAGGCTGGAGGAGATCCTGTCGGGGGCATCTTTTGATGAAGCGAAAGAATGTCCGTATAACGGGATCCTGACGCTTACAAAGGCGGATGGGACACAGATAACGGTGAGACTGGCATCGGACGGATGCGATTCGATGGTTTACGGCAGCTACAGTTTTTATCAGGCAGCCGGGGATGAAGTCGCGGAAATTTGGTATATGTTTCCGGAGGTAAAAGCGGAGCTTGTAAAGTAAGCCGGCATTTGTAGCATTGACACTTCTTATGGAATACAGACAGATATTAGACTGGGTGAACAAAGAAGACTGGAGTGCATTATTGGATGTAGTACCGTTCATGTTTCTGCCGTTGGGTATATATGTGGTTGTTATGCTGTTGTCAAATGCGCTACTTGTCAGATTTATAAACAAAAAATCAGGGAACTGTTCCGGGGGGGGGCTGCGCAAATAAATTTTACCAATTGATCGAATTGGAAGGAGTATCATCATGAAAGAGAACAGAAAATTATTGAAAGAAGTGCTGAAGGACATCCGGCACGATATGACGGATGAGGAAGTTTTGAACCTTTTAGCAGACAGTAAGATTTCAGTCAGTCCTGAAAAAGAGAAAGAAAAGTACACACTCGGGCAGCGGGCAGCTGACACGATCGCAAAATTTGCAGGCAGTTGGGCGTTTATATTTTCCTTTACAGGTGGGCTGATCCTGTGGATGGTCATCAACACGATTCTTGCGTCAAAAGCGTTTGACGCATATCCGTTTATCCTGCTGAACCTTGTCCTGTCCTGCGTTGCAGCCATTCAGGCACCGCTGATCATGATGAGTCAGAACCGACAGGAGGAAAAAGACCGCCGGCGTGCTGAAAACGATTATAAGGTAAACCTGAAAACCGAGATCATGATTGAAGACCTCCATGATAAGGTGAATGCGATTCTTATCAGACAGTCGCAGATCGAGAAACTTCTCTCGGAGCAAAAAGAGAAAAATACTTTATAACGAATGTGGATTCGAATTTGACGGGCAATTTCCAGTTCGTTTGCAGTCAGATGGGAAACAGGAGAATAAAAATTTTGAATTACAGAAAAGAAAAACAGCCGGGACTTTTAGAACGGCTGACAGAATATGCGGGATCGGATGCGTATCCATTTCATATGCCGGGACATAAAAGACGGGAGATTCCGGATGGGATCCCGGGGGGATTTCCGGACCCGTATGGGATCGATATCACGGAGATCGATGGGTTTGACAACCTGCATCATGCGGAAGGAATTTTGAAGGACGCCATGGATGAGGCGGCTGCGATCTACGGGGCGGACCGGTCCTGGTATCTTGTGAATGGGAGTACATGCGGGATTTTAAGTGCAGTTTTTGCGACTACGGAAAACGGCGGAAAGATCCTGACAGCGAGAAACTGTCATAAGGCGGTGTACCATGCGATCTGCCTGAACCGGCTGGAGGCTGAATATCTGTATCCGGAGGAGATCACGGAATTCGGGATCAATGGAGGAATCTGTGCGGAGGACGTGAGAAAAGCGCTTGAAAAGGATGCGATGCGCTGTGCGGGAAATTCGGGGGATGTGAGAGGAAAAATCACGAAAATCCAGGCAGTGCTCATCACATCTCCAACCTATGAAGGCGTGGTGTCGGATATCCGGGCGATCGCGGATGCGGCTCATGAATACGGGATCCCGTTGATCGTCGATGAGGCGCATGGGGCGCATCTGGAGTATGCAGATCAGTGTCACGGCTTTCCGAAATCGGCGCTGGAATACGGGGCGGATCTTGTGATCCAGAGCCTTCATAAAACGCTGCCGTCCTTTACCCAGACGGCAATCCTGCATGTGAAGGGAAAACTTGTGGATCAGGACAGAGTTTCGAGGTATTTGTCCATGTTTCAGACGTCCAGCCCGTCATACCTTTTTATGGCTGGGATGGAGCGGTGCATCTGGTATATGGACGGGGACGGAAGAAATGAGATGGTCCGGTATGAGGAAAGACTGGAGCACTTTATGGAGCGGATGGAAGGACTTCAGGTACTTGAGATCCTGGACCGGGAAATCTGTGGGAAATATCGGACGGTGATCGGATGGGATCCGTCGAAGATCGTGGTTTCCACGATGCGCGCAGAGGAGTTTCACGGGGAAGAGCTGGCGGAGACACTGAGGAGAAAATACCATCTTGAGATGGAGATGACAGCGCCGGAGTATGTGATCGCGATGACGTCGCTGATGGACACGGAAGAAGGATTTGAGCGGCTTGGAACGGCGCTGCTGGAGATTGACGGGGCATTGAGACACTGCGTGGAGCATGAACAGCAAAAAGAAAAAGGTGAGTCAAAGGAAAAAGAAAGATGTGAGACTCCAGAAGTCACGGAATCCAAAGTTTTGCACCCAGTCAGGAGAATGCTCATCTGCGAGGCGATGAATGCCGATACGGAGCGCACAGCGCTTCAGGATACGGTCGGAAAGGTATCTGCGGAGTTTGTGTATCTGTATCCGCCGGGAATCCCGATCATCGCGCCGGGAGAGGTCTTCACGGATGCGATCGTGGAGAAGATCGTGGCGTACAAGGCAGCAGGACTTCTTGTCCAGGGGCCGGCTGATCCGGATACGGACGTGATCTTAACATGTCAGACGCCAGGGCTTGTTCATAAAGGATGCTGAGGAAAAAGGAAAACGTTAGTAATTCAAGTGCATAAGAGGTGGCTGCATCCGAAATGAAGAGGCTTATCAGGCAAGAATATTTCCCAGGAGACAAATTTTTGTTACTTTAAAAGGATAAGAATTATCGAGCGAGGATGGAAACAACGGTTGCACGAGACCTCTGATTTTGATACAATGAAAAGATAGAACCTGAAAAATGGTTGTAAAAGTTCGATCGAAAAGTCTTATCTGACTGGGATAAAAATTATAATACAGAAGGCTGAGAGAAACAAATGGGCAGGATATATTATCTTCTTGGAAAGAGCGCGACAGGAAAAGATACACTGTATAAGGAAATCCTGAAATGGAGACCAAAGCTGCGGACGGTGACGATGTATACAACAAGACCGATCCGGGAAGGCGAGACGGACGGAGTGGAATATTTCTTTACCGACCGCGAGGAGCTGGAGCGGCAGCTGGCTTCCGGAAAGGTGATCGAGTCGAGAACTTATCAGACGATCGCCGGTCCGTGGACTTACTATACAGTGGATGACGGGCAGTTTGATGTTGCCGACGACGAGTCCTGTCTTATGATCGGGACACTGGAATCTTACGAGAAGATGTGTGCCTATTTTGAAGCGGGAAAGATGGTTCCGGTCTATATCGAGGTCCCGGATGGGATCCGGCTTCTCAGGGCCGTCAAACGCGAGGAAAACCAGAAAAAGCCGAATTATCGGGAAGTCTGCCGGAGATACCTTGCAGACGAAAAAGATTTTTCAGAGGAAAATCTGGAACGCCTGGGAATTACGAAGAGATATCAGAATACGGATATGGAAATGTGCGTGGAAGAAATCCTAAGGGATTTGGATAAATAACTTTTTATAGGCGTTATTTTGTGGTAAGATAAAATGGAAACACCGTTAGCGGGAACAGTTAAATGTTCTGTTCGAACCGGGAAGCTCCGGCGTAAAAAGCACTGCCGGAACCAACAGGATGAGGAGGGATGCGGCTATGTCAGAAGAAAAGATCATGGGATTTGAAGAGATCCTCGGGAATGAGATGGTGAAAGATCACTTTAAAAAGGCGATCCAGAACCATAAGATCTCACATGCTTATATCCTGACGGGAGAAGCCGGCATGGGAAGAAAATCGATCGCGAATGCGTTTGCGATGACGCTCCTGTGCGAGAAAGGCGGAAGTGAGCCGTGTATGATATGCCATTCCTGCAAGCAGGTGATGAGCGGAAATCATCCGGATCTCATCTATGTGACGCATGAAAAGCCGGGAAGTATCGGCGTGGATGATGTGCGGGAACAGATCAATGATACGATCATGATCCGTCCGTACAGCAGCTATTATAAGATCTATATCGTGGATGAGGCGGAAAAAATGACGGTCCAGGCGCAGAATGCCCTGTTAAAGACGATCGAGGAGCCGCCGTCCTACGCGGTCATCATTCTGATCACGACGAACCAGGAGGCGTTTCTTCCGACGATCCTCTCCAGGTGTGTGCAGATGAAATTAAAGCCGCTGAAGGATTTTACGATCAAGAGCTATCTGACGCAGAATCTCCATGTTCCGGAGAAGGACGCAGATATCTGCACCGCGTTTGCAAGGGGAAATCTCGGGAAAGCGATCCATCTGGCATCTTCTGATGAGTTTAAGGAGCTTTTCCAGAAGGTCATGGTCCTCGTAAAGAATGTCAGGACGATGGACATTTCCATGCTTTTAGATTGCATCCGCGAGATGAAAGAGCAGAACTTTGATATCGGCGAGGTGCTGGATCTGATGCAGCTCTGGTACCGGGACGTGCTCATGTTCAAGGTCACAAAGGACATGAACCTGCTGATCTTCAAAGATGAATATAAAATGATCAATGAGACGGGAGAAAAAGTCGACTATGCCGGTCTGGAAGCGATCCTTGCGGCGATCGACACAGCGAGAACACGTTTGAACGCAAACGTAAATATGGAATTGGCGATGGAATTACTCCTGCTGACCATGAAGAACCCGTCATAAGGAGCAAAGAATGACGAAAGTAATCGGGATCCGCTTCCGGAAAGCGGGAAAAGTATATTATTTCAGCCCTGGTGAAAATGAGATCAAAACAGGCGATCATGTGATCGTCGAGACGGCCAGAGGCGTGGAGTACGGATATGTGGTGCTCGGAACTCACGAGGTGGACGATAAAAAGGTGATCCAGCCGCTGAAATCCGTGATCCGCATGGCAACACCGGCGGATGAGGAGACGGAGCGCCGCAACAAGGAGAAAGAAAAAGAGGCGTTCAAGGTCTGCGTTGAGAAGATCAAGAAACACAACCTCAGCATGAAACTCATTGACACGGAGTATACGTTTGACAACAATAAAGTATTGTTCTACTTTACGGCAGATGGAAGGATCGACTTCCGTGAGCTGGTAAAGGATCTGGCGTCCGTGTTTAAGACGAGGATCGAGCTCCGACAGATCGGTGTCCGCGATGAGACAAAGATCGTCGGCGGGATCGGGATCTGCGGAAGACCGCTCTGCTGTGCGTCGTATCTTTCCGAGTTTATCCCGGTATCGATCAAGATGGCGAAGGAGCAGAACCTGTCCTTAAATCCGACGAAGATCTCCGGCGTCTGCGGCAGACTGATGTGCTGCTTAAAGTACGAGGAGGACACATACGAGGAGTTGAACGGAAGACTTCCGAATATCGGTGACTATGTGACGACGGACGACGGTTTAAAGGGTGAAGTCCACAGCGTCAGCATCCTGCGCCAGCTCGTGAAGGTCATCGTGACGGTAAATAACGATGAGAAGGAGATCCGTGAGTATAAGGTGGATCAGCTGAAATTCCGGCCGAAAAAGAGACGGGAAAAACAGTCATCCAACGATGCGGAGTTAAAGCAGTTAGAGGCACTGGAGAAAAAAGAAGGGAAATCGAAACTCGATGGCGATTGAGTTAAAGGAAAATGAACGGCTGGATGATCTTCAGAGAAATGGTCTGCAGATCATCCAGAAGACAGATGGATTCTGCTTTGGAATGGATGCGGTGCTGCTTTCCGGATTTGCGGCGGTGAAACCGGGAGAGCGGGCGCTGGATCTCGGAACAGGAACGGGGATCATCCCGCTTCTTCTCTCCGCAAAAACGCAGGGAGAACATTTTTCGGCACTTGAGATCCAGGATGAGATCGCCGAGATGGCAGAGCGGAGTGTGAAACTGAACCATCTGGAAGAAAAAATCGAGATCGTACATGGAGATATCAAGGAAGCCAGCCGGATTTTCGGAGCGGCTTCCTTTGATGTCGTTACGACAAATCCGCCGTATATGAATGACGCTCATGGGTTAAAGAACCCGACGGAAGTGAAGGCGATCTCGAGACATGAGGTCCTCTGCACGCTGGAGGATGTTGTGCGGGAAGGCGCGAAGGTCCTGAAACCGGGCGGAAGGATGTATATGGTCCACCGGCCGCACCGTCTGATCGAGATCTTCGGGACGATGAAGCAGTATAAGCTGGAGCCGAAGCGGATGAAAATGGTCCATCCGTTCAAGGATAAGGACGCGAACATGGTCCTCATCGAGGCGGTCCGCGGCGGCGGAGCCTGGATGAAGGTCGAGGCGCCGGTGATTGTTTATAAGGAGCCGGGCGTGTATACGGATGAGATCTATTCGATTTACGGGTATTAAATTGTTGTGAGGGTTTTTTAGGCGGATGAGACGGAAAAATGACAGGAATTTTCTAAACGAAAAGATCCGGATAATGTAGGAATAGTCGCGGATCTTGCCAAGCCGGAATGGAATCATCTGTAAACTCGCGTTACGGAAATGTTGAGATAAAAAGCTGTCGGTGAAAAAGCAGCATCGGGCAGCAGGAGGAATTGGTCATGCAGGGAAAATTATATTTATGTGCAACGCCCATCGGGAATCTGGACGATATCACGCTGCGGGTGTTAAATACGTTGAAAGAGGTCGATCTGATCGCTGCGGAGGATACGAGACACAGCATCAAGCTCTTAAACCATTTTGACATCAAAACGCCGATGACCAGTTATCATGAGTTCAACAAGGTGGAAAAGGCGAGATATCTCGTCGAGAAGATGAAGGAAGGCACCAATATCGCACTGATCACGGATGCCGGGACACCGGGGATCTCGGATCCGGGCGAGGAGCTTGTAAAGCAGTGCTATGAGGCCGGAATCGAGCTGACTTCTCTTCCGGGGCCGGCGGCATGCATCACGGCACTCACGATCTCCGGAATGGCGACGAGACGGTTTGCGTTTGAGGCGTTTCTGCCGTCGGATAAGAAGGAAAAGCAGAGAATTTTGGAAGAATTAAAGTCTGAGACACGGACGATCATCCTCTATGAGGCGCCGCACCGTCTGGTACGGACCTTGGAAGAGCTTCTTGAGGCGTTAGGGGACCGGAGGATCACGATCTGCCGGGAACTCACAAAGAAGTATGAGACGGCATTCCGAACTACGTTTCAGGGGGCATTAGATCACTTTGAGACGGAGGAACCGCGGGGCGAATGTGTCATCGTGGTCGAGGGAAAGAGCCCGGAGGAGATCAAAAAAGAGAAGGAACAGACATGGGAATCCATGTCGATCGCTGAACACATGGATGTTTATCTGTCACAGGGGATCGAGAAAAAAGAGGCGATGAAGCTTGTGGCGAAGGACCGCGGGATTGGAAAGCGGGATGTGTATCAGATGCTTTTGGATGAGCAGGAATAGGGAATTCGAGAAGAAGATGTGTCGCTGGTTATTGAGTGAGATGACGGGTGGTACGTCTTCTTTTTTATGAAAAATTACAGACAAATAACAAAAAAATAACAAATGTCTTAATAATACGATAAGAAGATAAATATTGATTGAAAATAGTGGGGGGGGGAATGATATAATTCAAGTAGATGAAACGGAAACAATCAGCATAGCGGGGGGCGATCTATATGAAGAAAAAAATGTGGTTAACATTATGTAACTTAGGCGTTTCAGTAGTGTTTTTATTATCGTTATATAGCTATACAAAGGGTATGAGAATGTTTTCGCTGGGATTAGTAATGGCACTTCTTATAGAACTAGGTGTAAGAGGGTTTATTGAGCAGAAATTTGCACAGGAGGCCGCTGAGGTAAATGGAAATAAGATTTATTATGTATCTGAAATATTAAGATATGCTTGCGCTATTATTTTGGCAATAGCAGTGTGGCGCAATGGGTTTAAATGACAGCGATTGAAATAATAGTTGTAATATAAAATGCTCCGTTCTCCCAATTACATGATTGTTTTAGGAGAACGGAGCATTTTTGCACCTTTTCTTTTACGCAAATTTTGCCTTTAATGTTCGGATCGCCGGGGACTGTACAAGGATCGTGTAGACCACGCCTCCGAGGACGATTCCTGCGATGGTCTGCATGGACAGGGTGAACATTTCACCGAAGGCAACAACGGTGCCGTAGAGCGGGATCTTTACGAGCGTGTAGCCGATAATATGGGCGATGCCGCCGACGATAGCACCGACGAGCCAGGAATATTTAAAGTTTGGCAGAAGTTTGTAGGCGATAGTTCCGGCGATGAACGCCCGGAGACCTTTTAATACCATGGTCGGGAGAACCCATACCGCGTAGCCGCCGAGAAAATCGGAGAGACCTGCGCCGATGGCACCGGTGAGGACGCCGCGTCTTGTGCCAAATAAGCAGACGGTCAGGATGATCATGCAGTCGCCGAGGTGGGTGTAGCCAAAGGCGGAAGGAATTTTAAATAATTTGACCAGTCCAGAAGAGGAGAAAAATGGTTGCAGAAAGCAGAAATATATCATGGAACGGGACGTCAGGGCCGGATTAAAAAAATTCACTTGACAAAACAGCAGACATCTATTACCATTAGAATCAAACATTTTGAATATCAAACTATTTGAAATCAAAAACTACTGCGGGGAAAAGAATTTCTTCGCATCAATGAAATGGCAGGATTTAGAAGATGATGACAGCCAGAATTGCTGGAATCGGCGCGTATGTGCCGGAGAATTTGATTACAAACGACGATCTGGCGAAGATCGTGGACACGAATGACGAGTGGATCCGGACACGGACCGGAATCCGGGAACGCCGGATCTCCTCCGGAGAGGGAACGCGCCATCTGGCGGCGAAGGCGGCTGAGCGGGCGCTTGCGGCAGCAGGAGTTGCCCCGGAAGAGCTGGATATCATCATTCTCGGGACTTCGTCCCCGGACCGGAATTATCCCAGCGATGCCTGCAGTGTTCAGGCGGCCATCGGGGCAGTGAATGCAGTTGCCTTCGATATCTCGGCGGCATGCGCGGGATTTATTTTCGCCATGAATATCGTGGAAGGATTTTTTAAAGCCGGAATTTACAAGACGGCGCTGATCATCGGGGCAGAAACCCTCAGCAAAGTGACAGACTGGAGTGACCGCGGCACCTGTGTCCTCTTTGGAGACGGAGCAGGGGCAGCCGTTTTAAAAGCGGAAGAGACCGGAATCATCGACATGATGATGGGAGCGGACGGAACAAAGGGTGATGTTCTTGCCTGCACCTCGAGAACCGTCGGAAACTTTCTCACAGGGACAAAGCCGGAGCTCGGATTTATGACCATGGATGGACAGGAAGTTTTCAAATTCGCAGTGCGGAAGGTGCCGGAGAGTGTTATGGAGCTTTTACAGCGGACCGGGACAAAAAAGGAAGACATTAAATATTATGTTCTTCATCAGGCGAATGAGCGGATCATTGAGGCAGCGGCCAGACGTCTGAAGGAGCCGATGGAGAAATTCCCGATGACGATCGGTCAGTTTGGAAATACATCAACGGCATCGATTCCGTTACTGTTAAACGATATGATCCAGAAGGACATGCTGAAGCGGGGCGACAAGATCATCATGTCAGGCTTCGGAGCCGGAATGACCTGGGGTGCAGTGCTCATGGAGTGGTAGATATCTGATTCATCCGGAAAGCAGGAGAAATTATCTACATAATAAGAAATAATTTAAAAAAACAAAAAAATGCAAAAACTCATAAAATACAAATAATAAGAACATTTAAAGGAGATCAAATCATGTTAGAAAAAATGAAAGAAATCATCGCAGAGCAGTTAAGCACAGACGCAGACAGCATCACAGAGGCAACTTCCTTCAAGGATGACCTTGGTGCAGATTCCCTTGACTTATTTGAGCTTGTTATGGCTCTTGAGGATGAGTATTCCGTAGAGATCCCGGCTGAGGACCTTCAGAATCTTGCAACGGTCGGCGATGTTATGAAGTACTTAAAAGATAAAGGTGTTGAGGAATAATCAAACCGAATAAACCAGAGTAAAAACGCGTCTATGACGCGTTTTACTGATATAAAGATAATTCCGGGCAATACCCGACAGATAGATTTCAGGAAGTGAGAGCAATAAAAATGAAGACAAGAATTACAGAAATGCTGGGAATCGAATATCCGATCATTCAGGGCGGTATGGCCTGGGTCGCTGAGCATCATCTTGCTGCCGCTGTTTCCGAGGCAGGCGGTCTTGGCCTCATCGGCGGCGCAAATGCACCGGGAGAGGTTGTCCGTGAAGAGATCCGTAAGGCGAAAGCACTGACAAAGAAGCCGTTCGGTGTCAATGTGATGCTAATGAGTCCGTATGCGGATGATGTGGCGAAGGTGGTTGTTGAAGAGGGCGTGAAGGTCGTTACGACAGGAGCCGGAAATCCTGCAAAGTACATGAAGATGTGGAAGGAAGCAGGAATCATCGTAATCCCGGTCGTTGCTTCTGTGGCTCTTGCGAAGCTTATGGAGCGCGGCGGCGCTGATGCTGTCGTTGCTGAGGGAACCGAATCCGGCGGACATATCGGTGAGGCGACCACCATGACTCTCGTTCCGCAGGTCGTTGACGCGGTATCTATCCCGGTCATCGCGGCAGGCGGCATCGGCGATGGAAGAGGAATCGCGGCGGCCTTCATGCTGGGCGCTGAGGCAGTCCAGATGGGAACAAGATTTGTTGTCGCAAAGGAATCCATCGTTCATGAAAATTATAAGCAGAGAATCATTAAGGCAAAAGATATCGATTCCGCTGTGACAGGAAGAACCCACGGACATCCGGTCCGCTGCCTGAGAAACCAGATGACAAGAGAGTATAACCGACTTGAGGCAGAAGGAAAATCCTTTGAGGAGCTTGAGTATCTGACACTTGGAACCCTCAGGAAAGCCGTTCAGGAAGGCGATACTACAAATGGAACCGTCATGGCAGGCCAGATCGCAGGTCTTGTAACGAAAGAGCAGACATGTAAGGAAATGATCGATGAGATGATGGAGCAGGCAGACAAGCTGCTTGGCGGATGTCAGAAGTAAGGAGAATCATGGGAAAGACAGCATTTATTTTTCCGGGACAGGGCGCGCAGGTATGCGGCATGGGCCAGGATTTTTATGAAAATTCGGAGACGGCAAAGGCAGTATTTGACCGTGCGACGGAGCTTTTAGGCTTTTCCGTTCCGGAGTTATGTTTTGAGAAAAATGACCGTCTGGACATCACGGAGTATACGCAGGCGGCAATGGTGACCACGAGCGTTGCCATGATGAAGGTGATGGAGGAGCGGGGCATCCATGCGGATGTGGCGGCTGGCTTAAGCCTTGGCGAGTACTGCGCACTGGTGGCAGCAGGCGTTATGACGGCGGACGACGCGATCCGCACGGTTCGGGAGAGAGGAATCCTCATGCAGGAGGCAGTTCCGGCGGGAGTCGGCGGAATGAGCGCTGTCCTCGGCATGACGGCAGATGAGATCAATGCAGTTGTGGACGAGATCCCGAACGTGCAGGTCGCAAACTACAACTGCCCGGGCCAGATTGTGATCTCCGGTCTCAAGGAGGCAGTGGAGATTGCGGCGGTGAAGTTAAAAGAGGCGGGCGCAAGACGCGTGATCCCGCTCAATGTAAGCGGTCCGTTCCACTCCTATCTTTTAGAGGAAGCCGGAGAGAAGCTTGGAAAATTCCTGGAAAATATTCCGGTATCTGAGCCGGTGATCCCGTATGTGGCGAACGTGACAGCCGCTTATGTGACAAAGGCAGAGGACGTAAAGCCGCTTTTGACACGTCAGGTATCTTCTTCTGTCAGATGGCAGCAGAGCGTGGAGACCATGCTGGCGGACGGTGTTGACCGGTTTATCGAGATCGGACCGGGAAAGACGTTAGCTGGATTTATCAGAAAGATCAACAGGGAAGCGACGGTCATCAACATTGAGAAATTTGAGGATCTGGAGAAGCTGAACTAAGTGATCGAAAGAGAAATTAGTAAATAATGTCGTCAGAGATAAACCCCTGACGGCTGACAGATAGAAACACGGAGGGAAACATGAATTTAACAGGAAAAATCGCTCTTGTGACAGGCGCAAGCCGCGGAATCGGCCGTCAGATCGCTCTGACACTGGCTGGATACGGCGCGACCGTCATTGTCAACTATAACGGTTCCGCAGCAAAGGCAGAGGAAGTCGTAAACGAGATCACAGCAAACGGCGGAATGGCGGAGAGCATGCAGTGCAGCATCAGTGATTTTGAGAAATCCAAAGAAATGATCGATGGGATCGTAAAAAAATACGGTCATCTTGACATTCTGGTGAACAATGCCGGGATCACGAAAGACAATCTGATCATGAAGATGTCCGAGGACGATTTTGACGCGGTTATTGCCACAAACTTGAAGGGTGCGTTCAACTGTATCAAGCATGTTTCCCGCCAGATGTTAAAACAGAGAGGCGGACGGATCATCAATATCTCCTCCGTTTCCGGAGTGATGGGAAATGCCGGACAGGCAAACTACTGCGCGTCAAAGGCGGGCATCATCGGACTCACAAAATCCGTTGCGAGGGAGCTTGGAAGCCGCGGGATCACAGCAAACGCAGTCGCACCGGGATTTATCCGTACAGAGATGACAGATGTGCTTCCGGAAGAGGTAAAGAAAGCCATGGGCGAGCAGATCCCGTTAAAGCGTTTCGGTGAGACAAAGGACATTGCGGAGGCAGTCGCATTTCTCGCTTCCGATGAGGCAGCTTATATTACCGGCCAGGTTCTTCATGTGGACGGCGGCATGGCGATGTAAAAGACAGTTGGAAAAAGCGCCTGTTCCGGCCACACAGCCGGACAGCGGA
The DNA here is from genome assembly GCF_045062245.2 of Pilosibacter rotomagensis. Classification (NCBI taxonomy): domain Bacteria; kingdom Bacillati; phylum Bacillota; class Clostridia; order Eubacteriales; family Clostridiaceae; genus Pilosibacter; species Pilosibacter rotomagensis. The sequence continues at coordinate 33,120 of NZ_CM170323.1, forward strand.
TGTTTCGGTTATCATCTGCGCGGGGCGTGGATGATAGCATAATTAGAACAGGAGAACGAAAAGCATGAGAAGAGTTGTAGTAACAGGAATGGGCGCGATCACCCCGATCGGAAACGATGTTGAGACATTTTGGAACGGATTAAAAGAGAAGAAACTCGGATTTGGACCGATCACCTATTTTGACACGACCGATTATAAAGCAAAGCTCGCGGCAGAGGTCAAGGACTTCGAGCCGAAGGACTATATGGATCCGAAGGCGGCAAGAAGAATGGAGCGCTTCGCACAGTTTGCGGTAGCGGCAGCCCGCCAGGCGCTGGAGGATTCTTCCCTCGACATGACAAAGGAAGATCCGTTCCGTGTCGGTGTCTGCGTGAGCTCCGGTATCGGAAGCTTACAGATCATCGAGAAGGAATATAAGAAGCTTCTGGAAAAAGGACCGAACCGCGTAAACCCGCTTCTGGTGCCGCTCATGATCAGCAACATGGCAGCAGGAAACGTGTCCATCCAGTTTGGCTTAAAGGGAAAGAACATCAACGTCGTGACAGCGTGCGCGTCCGGTACGAACTCCATCGGTGAGGCGATGCGTGCGATCCAGCACGGCGAGGCGGAGGTCATGGTCGCAGGCGGAACTGAGAGCTGCATCACACCGTTAGGCGTTGCGGGATTCTCCGGACTTACCGCTCTTTCCACCTCTGAGGATCCGGAGCGCGCCTCCATTCCGTTCGATCTTGAGAGAAACGGTTTCGTCATGGGCGAGGGCGCAGGTGTCGTTGTCTTAGAAGAATTAGAACATGCAAAAGCCCGCGGAGCGAAGATCTACGCGGAGTTAGCCGGATACGGAGCGACAGGCGATGCTTATCACATTACTTCTCCGGCAGAGGACGGAAGCGGTGCCGCAAAGGCAATGGAATACGCAATTGCTGACGCGGGAATGAAGCCGGAGGACATCGATTACATCAATGCCCACGGAACAGCGACCCACCACAACGATTTATTCGAGACAAAGGCCATCAAGCTTGCGCTTGGCGACCATGCATATAAAGTAAAGATCAACTCCACAAAATCCATGATCGGCCACCTCTTAGGCGCTGCCGGCGGCGTTGAGTTCATCGACTGTGTAAAATCCATCCAGGACGGCTTCGTTCATGCCACAGCAGGATTAAAAGTGGACGATCCGGAATGCGATCTTGACTACACAAAGGGCGAGGGCGTTTCCATGGATGTGAAGGCAGTCTTAACAAACTCTCTTGGATTCGGCGGACACAACGCGTGCCTGCTTGTCAGAAAGTTTGAGGAGTAAGGAGAACGGTAATGGAAGTAAAAGAGATCATTGAGTTAATGAAAGCAATGTCGGACAACGGCATGACCGGCTTCGAGCTGGAAGAAGGCGACTGGAAGCTGACGATGAAGAGAGAAAAAAAGATCGTTGCGGCGGCTCAGACTCCGGTCATCGTGCAGGGCGCAGGCCAGGGAACACTGCTCCAGACGGCTGATGTGACGGCTGTAGAGTCTGTCTCCGGAGACAAGGAAGAGAAGAAAGTTTCCGGGATCTCTGAGAAAGTGATCACCTGCCCGCTCGTCGGAACCTTCTACTCTTCCCCGGCTCCAGATGCTGAGGATTATGTAAAAGTTGGAGATACCGTGAAAAAAGGTCAGGTCATCGGGATCGTGGAAGCCATGAAGCTGATGAACGAGATCGAGAGTGAGTACGACGGGATCGTGGAGGAAATCCTCGTGAAGAATGAGGAGACCGTCGAGTATGGTCAGCCGTTATTCCGGATCCGGTAGGCGCTGGCATTCGGCATGGCCGAACGGTAATAAATGTTTCAGGCAGATGGTCTGATCCAGCCGGAAGAAAACACCGGTTCAGATCATCTGCGACAGGAGGAAAAATGTTAGGAATCAAGGAAATTCAGGAGATCATTCCGCACAGACATCCGTTTCTTCTCGTGGACTGCGTCGAGGAGCTGGAACCGGGCGTGAGAGCGGTCGGATATAAATCTGTAACATATAACGAGCCGTATTTTGCCGGCCATTTCCCGCAGGAGCCGGTCATGCCGGGCGTCCTGATCGTTGAGGCGCTGGCACAGACAGGCGCTGTCGCGATCTTAAGCGTTGAGGGAAACAAAGGAAAGACTGCGTATTTCGGCGCAATGAATAATGTAAAGTTTAAGAAGAAAGTAGTTCCGGGCGACAAGCTCCGTCTGGAATGCGAGATCATCAAGCAGAAAGGACCGGTCGGTGTTGGAAAGGCGGTCGCTACTGTGGACGGCAAAGTCGCGGTATCTGCGGAACTCACATTTATGATCGGTTAGGACTGGTGAAGAGATGTTTCAGAAGATTTTAATCGCAAACCGCGGCGAGATCGCCGTTCGGATCATCCGGGCATGCCGGGAGATGGGGATCAAGACGGTTGCCGTCTACTCCGAGGCAGACCGGGACGCACTGCACACACTTCTTGCGGACGAGGCGATCTGTATCGGACCGGCGCCGTCCACGGAGAGTTATCTCGATATGGAGCGGATCTTAACCGCATGCGTTGTCATGAAGGCAGATGCTATCCATCCGGGCTTCGGATTTTTGTCCGAGAATGCCCGCTTCGCGGAGCTCTGTGAAAAGTGCAATATCCGCTTTATCGGACCGTCAGCTGAGATCATTAACAAGATGGGAAATAAGTCCGAGGCGAGAAAAACTATGATGGCGGCGGGCGTTCCTGTGGTTCCGGGAAGCAAAGAGCCGGTCTACACTGTGGAGGAAGGCCTTAAGACCGCGAAAGAGGTCGGCTTTCCGGTGATGATCAAGGCGTCCAGCGGCGGCGGCGGAAAGGGAATGCGTGTTTCGAGGTCGGAGGAAGATTTCGAGGCGAACTTCTTAAATGCCCAGATGGAATCCGTCAAGGGATTTTCCGATAATACCATGTATATCGAGCGGTTTGTGGAGAATCCGCGCCACATCGAGTTCCAGATCTTAGGCGACCGTTACGGAAATGTGGTCCATCTCGGTGAGCGCGACTGCTCGATCCAGAGGAGACACCAGAAGGTTCTTGAGGAATCCCCGTCTGCGGCGATCTCCGATGAACTCCGCAAAAAGATGGGGGAGACGGCGGTCCGGGCGGCGAAAGCAGTCGGATATGAGAATGCGGGAACCATCGAGTTCCTTTTGGATAAACAGAAAAATTTCTATTTCATGGAAATGAACACGAGGATCCAGGTGGAACACCCGGTAACGGAGTCTGTCACCGATATGGATCTCATCAAGGAGCAGATCAGGATCGCCTCCGGTGAGCCGCTCTCTGTGCGCCAGGAAGATATCAGGATCTCCGGGCATGCGATCGAGTGCAGGATCAACGCGGAGAATCCGGAGAAGAACTTTATGCCGTGCCCGGGCATGATCACAGACATTCATCTTCCGGGCGGACGCGGAGTCCGTGTCGATACGGCTGTTTACAATAATTACCGGATCCCGCCGAACTATGACTCCATGATCTTAAAGCTGATCGTCCGCGACAAGGACCGCGCGTCTGCGATCGCGAAGATGCGCAGCGCACTCGGAGAGCTTGTTATCGAGGGGATCAACACAAATCTGGATTTCCAGTATGACATCATCAGTGATCCGGATTTCCAGGCGGGCGAGGTGGATACAAACTTTATCCCGTCCCATTTTCCGGAGTATTGTAAAGAATAAAAATTGTGTTTCCATAGACTGGAAAGGAGCTTTTTTGTATGTTAAGGGATATGTTTAAGAAAACATATACAAAGATCGATATGAGATACCGCGCGGAAGAAAAGGAATCTGCGAAAGCAGAGCAGGAAGACGCACCGGTAATTCCTGCCGGTCTGTGGAAAAAATGTAATAAGTGCGGAAAACCGATCTATACGGATGATGTCCGCGCGAACTTTTATATCTGTCCGAAATGCGGCGGATATTTCCGTGTCCATGCGTACCGCAGGATCGAGATGATCGCTGACGAGGGAAGCTTTGAGGAGTGGGACAAGGAGATGGAAGTCTCCAACCCGTTAAATTTCCCGGGATACGAGAAGAAACTTGCGGCGGCAAGAGAAAAATCGAGACTCAACGAGGCGATCGTCACCGGAAAATGCCGGATCCACGGGGAAGAGACGGTTGTCGGCGTCTGCGATGCGAGATTTTTAATGAGCAGCATGGGCCACAATGTAGGAGAAAAGATCACACGGGCGGTCGAGCGCGCCACAGCGGAAAAACTTCCGGTGATCCTCTTCGCCTGCTCCGGCGGCGCGAGAATGCAGGAAGGCATGGTCTCCCTGATGCAGATGGCAAAGACGTCCGCTGCGTTAAAGAGACATCATGAGGCCGGACAGCTCTATGTGAGTGTTCTGACCGATCCGACGACGGGCGGCGTGACGGCAAGTTTCGCGATGCTCGGAGATATCATCCTTGCGGAGCCGGGGGCACTCATCGGATTTGCCGGACCGCGTGTCATCGAGCAGACGATCGGGCAGAAGCTCCCGGAAGGTTTCCAGAGAGCCGAGTTCCTCGTAGAGCACGGTTTTGTCGATAAGATCGTAAAGCGTGAGGAATTAAAGGAAACGCTGGCGATGATCTTAAAGCTTCATAAAAAGCCGGAGAGCGGATGTCTGGCGGCCTGGGAGAGAGAACATTCCGGGGAAGGTGCTTCAGAGGAGAACCGGTCCCGTGGAAAGAAAGTCCGCCATGCATCGGAAAAAGCCGCCGGAATGATCCGCAGCGCGTGGGATTCCGTCCTGCTTTCCAGAAAGTCGGATCGCCCGGTAGCGACCGACTATATCCATGCGATCTTTGATGACTTTATGGAGTTTCACGGAGACCGCTACTGCAAGGACGACGGCGCCATTGTCGGCGGGATCGCGTCCTTCCACGGAATGCCTGTGACAGTGATCGGCCAGGAAAAAGGAAAGAATACAAAAGAAAACATTAAGCGCAATTTCGGCATGCCGTCCCCGGACGGATACCGGAAAGCGCTCCGTCTCATGAAACAGGCGGAGACCTTCGGACGTCCGGTGGTATGCTTTGTGGATACACCAGGGGCGTTCTGCGGTCTGGAAGCCGAGGAGCGCGGACAGGGCGAGGCGATCGCGAGAAACCTCTTTGAGATGTCCGATCTCACCGTTCCGGTCCTCTCGATCGTGATCGGGGAAGGCGGAAGCGGCGGAGCACTCGCCATGGCGGTTGCCAATGAGGTCTGGATGATGGAAAATGCAGTCTATTCCGTCCTTTCCCCGGAAGGTTTTGCTTCGATCCTCTGGAAAGACAGCAAACGCGCCGATGAGGCGGCACGTGTCATGAAGATGACTGCAAAAGAATTAAAAGAACTTGGAATCATTGAACGGGTTATCCCGGAGCCGGAACCGGCAGACCCGGAAACACTTCCGGAGATCGCAAAGACTATGGAAGATGCCATGGAGGAATTCTTTGAAACATGGACACCGCTCGGTGGGAAGACGTTAGCAGAACGCCGTTACGAGAGATTCCGGAAGTTCTAGGAGGCAGAATGGAGAAAACAAACATCCTGAAACCATTAAAAATAGGAAACCTTGTGGCGAAGCGCCCGGTGATCCAGGGAGGAATGGGGGTCGGCATCAGTCTTTCTTCGCTCGCCGGAGCCGTTGCAAAAGCGGGCGGCATCGGGATCATTTCCACAGCGCAGATCGGATTTAAGGATCATGACTTCGGAAAAAATCCGATGGCAGCGAACTTGAGAGCGATCCATTCAGAGCTTAAAAAAGCCAGAGAGAAAGCGCCGCAGGGCGTTCTCGGCTTTAATATCATGGTCGCGACAAAAGAGTACGCATCCTATGTAAAAGAGGCCGTAAAGGCCGGAGCGGACGTGATCATCTCAGGAGCCGGTCTCCCGATCGACATGCCGAAATTTGTCGCGGAGGCGGAGAGCGAAGCGGACGGCGGAGAAAAAAAAGAGCGCCGCACGATGATCGCGCCGATCGTTTCTTCTGTGAAATCGGCACTTGTCATCTGCCGGATGTGGGACAGAAAGTACCATACGGCACCGGATTTCATCGTGGTGGAAGGTCCCTGCGCGGGCGGTCACCTTGGATTTTCCAGGGAACAGCTTACGGAGCTTGGAGCCGATACGGATCATGTGGCGGAGACATATGATGAGCCGGCATACGACAAGGAGGTCCGCGGGATCATCGAGACGGTGAAAAGCTTTGCCGAGAAGTATAAAAAGCATATCCCGGTCATCACGGCGGGCGGAATTTTCGACTATAAGGACGTTCTGCATCAGTTTGAACTTGGAGCAGAAGGAGTCCAGGCGGCGACGAGATTTGTGACCACCGAGGAATGTGACGCGGATATCGCTTACAAAGAGGCATACATTAACGCAAAAGAGGAAGACATCGTGATCGTGAAGAGTCCGGTCGGAATGCCGGGGCGTGCGATCAAAAACAAGTTCTTAGAGCGTGTCGCGAAAGGCCCGGTCAAGGTCGAGCACTGTTTCAGGTGCCTGGAGCATTGTGATCCGGCGACAACGCCGTACTGCATCACGAAGGCGCTTATCAATGCCGCGGAAGGAAAGATCGATGACGCGCTGCTGTTCTGCGGGAGCAACGCGTACCGCTGCGAGAAGATCGAGACGGTGCCGGAAGTCATGGCGGCGCTGTGCGGAGAATAGCTCATAATCCACAAAGTATTGTAAAGTTGCGGAGATTCATAGATCCTGCATTTCTGTCATAGAATGAAGAAACTCAGGTGATAACCCGATGGATCCGGTCTTTTACCGGATTTTCGGGGATTTCACCTCTTCAGACAGAAATGCGGGATCTTTTTATGTTAAATGCGCTGTGGGCTGGGATGATGGCCGCCGGGATCTTCTGGGCGGCGTTTCATGGAAATATGGGGGAAGTGACGAACGGGCTGCTGGATTCGGCGAAAGAGGCGGTGACTCTGGGAGTCACCATGCTCGGGATCATGTCGTTCTGGTGCGGGATCTTAAAGATCGGGGAGCGAGCCGGTCTCATTGAGGCGCTCACGAAAAAAATGCGCCCGGTGATCAGATTCCTCTTCCCAAATCTCCCCGACGGACATCCGGCAGGGCAGTATATCGCGACAAATATGATCGCAAATATGCTGGGACTCGGCTGGGCGGCAACCCCGGCGGGATTGAAGGCGATGGAGGAGCTGGGAAAGCTGGAGGATGAGAGAAGAGGCGGGATTTGCTGGAGAGAGGACCGGGAAGAAGATTGCGGAATATCCGGGGAGCGGAGACGGTCATACGAGGAGACTCCGGATAAGCCGAAGTCAAAAGAAAAACTGTACAGATGGAAGCGCCCGGCCGGGACCGCCAGCAACGAGATGTGTACATTTCTGATCATCAACATCTCGTCCCTGCAGCTGATCCCCATCAACATGATCGCCTACCGCAGCCAGTACGGCAGCGTCGATCCGGCAGCGATCGCGGGACCGGCGCTGCTCGCGACGATCGCGAGTACGGCGGCGGGGGTAGTGTTCTGCAAAGTCATGGACAGGAAAAACATTGATTTTTGAAAAAAAGTTTACTATAATGTTACTATTATGCGGCTGAAGCCCATACTCGGAAAAGAGCCCGCCCAAGGCGGTTTGCAAACAGAACACGATAAAAATATTCGTATCTGTACGTCATCAGAGCGAGATGACATACAGATCATAAAAAGAATCGATAAAACAATACCAGGAAGGTTGACGCATACAGAATGTATGCTTCTTTCTGGTATTTTTTTGCACTCGTGTCTGGAGTAAAAGTGTGTCATTGCACATGGTTTCAGAACAGAAAAGGGGATAAATTCATGAAAAAACGAACAATAAAAACAATACTGGCAGCTCTGACGGCAGCCGCCATGGTATGTTCCATGGCCGGCTGTTCCGGAAAGGACGCGGGGACAGCGGAAAGCTCCGCATCCGGCTCCTCCGCTGCTGCGGAGAACACAGGCGCGGCAGCAGAAAACGGGAAAGACTCCGTCATCGTTGTCATGGGACCGTCCTCCGAGCCGGAGGCAGGATTTGATCCGGCTTACGGCTGGGGAGCTGGAGAACATGTCCATGAGCCGCTGATCCAGAGCACGCTGACCGTCACAAAGGCAGATATGACGATCGGTTATGACCTGGCGACAGATATGAATGTCAGTGATGACGGGATGACATGGACCGTGACGATCCGCGATGACGTAAAGTTTACCGATGGGGAGAAACTCACGGCGGAGGACGTGGCATTCACTTACAATACACTGCGGGACAACAGCTCGGTCAATGACTTTACGATGTTAAAAGAGGCGAGAGCGCTGGATGATACCACGGTCGAGTTTGATATGAACCGTCCGTATTCGATCTGGCCGTACACGATGGCGATCACGGGGATTGTCCCGGAACACGCTTATGGTCCGGACTATGGAACGAACCCGATCGGTTCCGGCCGCTATATCATGAAACAGTGGGACAAAGGGCAGCAGGTGATCTTTGAGGCAAACCCGGATTATTATGGGGATGCGCCGAAAATGAAGACCGTGACGGTCTTATTTATGGATGAGGACGCAGCGTATGCGGCGGCTCTTTCCGGACAGGTGGATCTTGCTTACACATCGGCGGCATACTCTGACCAGACGGTCGATGGATTTTCCCTTTTTGACTGCAAGACGGTCGATAACCGCGGCTTCAACCTTCCGGTGATCCCGGCGGGGGAGACCGATGAGAACGGCGTGGCGCTTGGAAACGATTTTACAAGTGATGTAAGTGTGCGCCGCGCGATCAACCTTGCGATCAATCGGGAAGAGATGATCGACCACGTATTAAACGGGTACGGGACAGTGGCATACAGCGTCTGCGACCAGATGCCGTGGTATAACCCGGCGGCGGAGACGGATTATGATCCGGATATGGCGAAGGCGATCCTGAAAGAGGATGGCTGGGAAGCCGGAGAAGACGGGATCCTCACAAAAGACGGAGTCCGCGCCGAGTTCACCCTGATGTATCCGACCGGTGATTCTGTCCGCCAGGCACTTGCGGAGGACACGGCAAACCAGTTAAAAGCATTCGGGATCAACGTGACGACCGAGGGAGTCGGCTGGGATACCGCCTACGACCGCGCACAGTCCACTCCGCTCATGTGGGGATGGGGCGCGCACACGCCGATGGAGCTCTACAACATTTACCATACGGCTCCGGGAAAGAAATATGCGGAATATTCCCCGTATGCAAATGTGAAAGTGGACAAGTACATGGATGCCGCTCTGGCGGAGAGCGACCTTGAAAAGTCCTATGAACTCTGGAAAGATGCCCAGTGGGACGGGACGACAGGGATCACCCAGGATGGGGATCTTCCGTGGATCTGGCTTGTGAATATTGATCATTTATACTGGGTGAAGGACGGACTGCAGGTTGCGGAGCAGAAACTTCATCCGCACGGACATGGCTGGTCGATCGTAAACAACGTTGACCAGTGGACATGGAAATAAAGAGAACGGGTCTGTGGATCGGCAGACAGGCAGCGCGGATGTGTCTGATGGTACTCCTTGTGAGTATTCTGGCGTTTGGGCTCCTGGCGGCCTCGCCCATAGATCCGCTCCAGACAAACGTCGGTCAGACCGCGCTCGGCTCCATGAGTCCGGAACAGATCGCAAGACTCAGAAGCTACTGGGGAACGGATCTTCCGCCGGTGGAGCGGTATCTGAACTGGCTGAAAGACTTCCTTCATGGAAACATGGGAACCTCGCTTCTGTACCGGAGACCGGTGGCGGAAGTCATCGGTGAGAAGGTCTTAAGCTCCGTATGGCTTTTATTTACGGCATGGCTGTTATCTGGCATTCTCGGCTTTTTCCTTGGCGTTCTCGCAGGAAAAAAGCGCGGAGGAGTCATGGACCGGATCGTGACGGGATATTCGCTGTTTGTGGCGAGTACGCCGTCGTTCTGGGTGGCCATGGTGCTGCTCATGGTATTTGCGGTGAAGCTTCACTGGTTCCCGATCGGATTCAGCGTTCCGATCGGAATGGATGCAGGGGCAATCTCCATTGCGGACAGGATCCGGCATGCGGTTCTTCCGGCTGCGGCTTTAAGCATCACGGGAATCTCATCCATCGCCCTTCATACGAGGGAAAAACTCATCGAGGTCATGGAAAGTGATTACGTTTTGTTTGCAAGAGCAAGGGGAGAGTCGGACTGGGCGATCTTAAGACGTCATGGACTCCGGAACATTCTTCTCCCGGCCATGACACTTCAGTTCTCGTCGGTGAGTGAGATCATCGGCGGCTCTGTCCTTGTGGAACAGGTATTTTCCTACCCGGGACTGGGACAGGCGGCAGTGACGGCGGGACTCGGAAGTGATGTTCCGTTACTTTTAGGGATCACAGTCGTGACGGCGGTCATCGTCGCCGTGGGAAATCTTGCGGCAAACATTTTGTACGGTGTGATCGATCCGAGGATCCGGGAGGGGGCGAAGCAGAGATGATGAAAAATCGCAGAAGAAAAAGCTTCGCACTGCTGATCCTGGCAGCTGGACTTTTGGTGCTCGTTGCGGTTCTCGGGAGCTTCTGGAAGGAAGCTGCGATCCAGACCGATTTTACGCGAAAAAATCTTGCGCCTTGTATCCAGTATCCATTCGGAACAGACTGGATGGGCCGGGACATGTTTGTTCGGACGATCGCCGGACTTTCTTTAAGCATCCGGATCGGACTCCTGACGGCGGCGGTCAGCGCAGCTGCGGCATTTCTTATGGGACTCTGCGCGGCTGTGTGCGGAAAAGCGGCGGACAGCATTGTGCAGATGCTCATCGATATCGTGATGGGAATTCCACATATGCTGCTTCTGATCCTGATCTCCTTCGCCTGCGGGCGGGGATTCTGGGGTGTTGTCTGGGGGATCGCGTTCACGCACTGGGCATCGCTCGCGAGACTCATCCGCGGGGAGGTCCTGCAGCTAAAACAGAGCCAGTATGTGAAGATCGCGGAGAAGCTCGGAAAAGGAAATTTTTATATCGCATTCTGCCATATGGCGCCGAACCTGATCCCGCAGTTTATTACGGGACTTGTCCTCCTGTTTCCGCATGCGATCCTTCATGAAGCCAGCATCACATTTTTGGGCTTTGGGCTTTCCTCGGAAAGTCCGGCGATCGGGGTGATCCTGTCGGAGAGCATGAAGTACCTTGCGATGGGAAAATGGTGGCTGGCGCTGTTTCCGGGACTTTTCCTCGTGGGAACGGTCCTGCTGTTCCATTATATCGGTCAGGCGCTGTGCAGGCTTCTGGATCCGGGCAGTGTTCATGAATAGGAGGCGGAGAAGATGAAGGATACGATTTTGGAAGTGAAGGATCTCTCCGTCACCTTTACACAGTATGACCGCGGTTTTTCGAGACGGACGCTCCATGCGGTGGAGAAGATGGACCTCTCGGTACGTGCGGGCGAGATCGTGGCGGTCGTGGGATCAAGCGGATCCGGCAAGAGTCTGTTAGCCCATGCGATCATGGGAATCCTGCCCTACAACAGCGCGATGGACGGGGAGATCCGGTTTCTTGGAACACCGCTGACGGCGGAACGGGTAAAAAAGCTCCGTGGACATGAGATCGTTTTTGTGCCCCAGAGTGTGTCATATCTTGATCCGCTCATGAAGATCGGGGATCAGATCCGGAACGGGAAAAAGGATTATTCCGTGAAGGAGAAATGTCTGGCGGTGTTAAAGCGCTATGGTCTGGCTCCGGATATCCGGGAAAAATATCCGTTTCAGCTATCCGGCGGCATGACGCGGCGCGTTCTGATCTCCACAGCGGTGATGGAAACACCGAAATTCGTCATTGCGGACGAGCCGACACCTGGACTTCACATGGAGGCGGCAACGCGCGTTATGGGGCATTTCCGGGAGATGGCGGATGACGGGGCAGGAGTTCTTCTCATCACCCACGATCTGGAGCTGGCGCTTTTGACAGCAGACCGGGTCGTCGTGCTCTATGGAGGCAGAGTCATCGAGGAGACGGACGCGGCTGCTTTTCAGAATGAGGAGAACCTGAAACATCCGTACACAAAGGCGCTGTTCCGATCCATGCCGAAGAACTGGAAAAAGGACGGAGAAAACCTCTGCGACACAGGAGAGATCCTGGAGATCATGCGAAAGGAATACGGAAGATGAAGCTGGAAGCGATCGACATTTCTTTTAAATACGGGAAAGGGAGCAGACAGATCCTGGATCATGTAAATCTTTCGGTGGAACCAGGCGAAAAGGTGGGGATCATGGCACCGAGCGGATATGGAAAGACAACGCTTTGTAAGATCCTTGCCGGGTATGAGAGACCGGATCAGGGGAAAGTCCTGGTCGATGGAATGCCGATCCTGAAGATCCGCGGTTACTGCCCGGTGCAGATGGTCTGGCAGCATCCGGAGCTCTCAGTGAATCCGAAAAGGCGCCTGAGTACGGTTCTTGCGGAAGGGGACTGGACGTTTGAGGATCCGGGCGAACGGGCGCGGATCGAGGAAGGCCTCGGGATCCGGGATGAATGGAAAGAACGGTTTCCGGTGGAGGTTTCCGGCGGGGAGCTTCAGAGGTTCTGTATCGCGAGAGCATTGGGGCGAAAGACGAAACTTCTGATCGCGGATGAGATGACGACAATGCTGGATTTGATCACGCAGGGACAGATCTGGGATTTCGTTTTGAAGGAACTGAAACGGCGGGAGATGGGAATGATCGCGGTCAGCCACTCGCCGGAGCTCCTTGAGAAGGTGTGTGACCGTGTGGTGCGGTATCCGCAGGCTGATCTTCGCGGGTGATATTTATAGCCCATATGTGGGCAATGAATTGACAAGCTTTATGAGATTCCGTAAAATGGGGACATAAAAATATGGTTTTTTGATGCGGTGCAGTGGACAACTGCGCCGTTTTGCTTTTCGACAGAAAATTTCAAAGAATATTTTTACAAACGATGGAGGAAAAGATGAGATTTTGTATGGATCTGTGCCTTGCGGTGGTCCTGATCCAGATTGCATGGACCGATATCCGCACGATGATGATACCGGACCGGGTGCTGGTTCCGCTGATGATCCTGGCGGGACTTTCGGTATTTACGGAGCCGGAAATTCCATTTACTGCCCGGCTCATCGGGATCTTCTGCACAGCACTTCCCATGTACCTTGCAAATCTTTTTGTGGACGGGGCATTTGGTGGCGGTGATATCAGGCTGCTGGCAGCCGCAGGATTCTGTCTCGGATGGAAAACATGCCTGATCGGGACGATCACGGGACTTTTTCTTGGAGGACTTCAGTCAGTGGTCCTGCTGGCACTTGGAAAGGTGAGATTCGGAGAGCGGGCGAGGATCCCGTTTGCTCCGGCGCTCTGTATGGGACTATTTGCCGCAAGACTTTTTGAGGATCAGATCGTCTCCCTGTTCTTCTGGGGAACATGGTAGGGGATCCAGAGTAATAAAAGGTGGGATATGTCATGAAAAAGCAAAAGAAACTTGGGACGGCAGGATTAGCTGATTTTTTCCGACAGTTTTCGGTCCTGGTAAGCTCGGGACTTCCGGTTGCCGGGGCACTTGAGATCATGGAAACGGATGAAACAGATCAGAGATTTTCCCGGGCATGCCGGCTTTTCAAGCAGCGGATGACCGATGGAATGGCGATCGGGGATGCCATGGAGGAGACAGGGGCATTTCCGGAGCTGGCAGTCCAGATGATCCGGTCGGCGGAGATCGGAGGTCATCTCGGGAAAACGACTATGAAGCTCTCGGAGCATTATGAAAAAGAACATCGCACGGAAGGAAAGATCCGCAGTGCTATGCTGTACCCGAAGATCCTTATCTTTATGATGATATTCCTGGTCTTGTTTGTCTTTCTAGCGATCCTTCCGACGCTGGAACCACTCCTTAAAGGTGTGAAGCTTCCGCTTCTTACGAGAACACTGATGGAGATCAGCCATTTTCTGTATCGATACCGATATTTTCTTCCGGCAGCAGCACTGATCCTTTTCACGGTCTGGAAATTTCTGATCACGAGACCTGTGGTCAGGCTTTTGTACGACAGGATGCTGTGTGCACTGCCGGTCCTGGGAAGACAGGTGAGAACGATCTGCACGGCGAGATTCTGTGAAAACATGTCGAGTCTCTATTCCAGCGGACTGCCGATCCCATCCTGTTTAATGTATACAATCGGGACCATCGGAAACCGCTATCTGGATGGGAAACTCCGGTTGATCATGGAAGACGTGAAAAACGGAATGCTGCTCAGCGAGGCAATCCGGGCGAGCGGCAGTTTCGATAAGAAACTGGCGGCGGTGATCGTCACCGGTGAGGAAGCGGGATGCCTGGAAGATATGTTAAAAAGGCTGGCGGAAAATTATGAACATGAGGCGGATCTGGCACTCACGAAACTGATGAATCTCCTGGAACCGGCGATGATCCTGGTCATCGGCTCACTCACCGGTCTTCTGATCCTTGGGATCATGGAACCGATGTGGAACATGTATGGGAGTATTGGCAGTTGAGAGGAGGAAACCGATTGAAAAAGAACGGACATGAAGGCTTTGTTATGGCAGAAGTTCTGATCACAGTCATGATCGTCATGGTCTTTGGGACTTTACTGTTTTCTTCAGCATCGAGAAGATATGTGCGGGCAGAGCGGAATATCGCGAAAATGGAGGCGAGACTGGCTGCGGAATCGGTCGTGCAGGTGCTGGCAGGGAAGATCCTGAAAGAAGAGTCATCGGAGGTGATCGAAAAACTTGTCTCCAGACACGGTCTTCCGGTGACCGAGGGCGTGGTCTGGGCGGATACGGAGAATGGAGAGTCAGAAAAGATCAGGACTGTCGTGACATCTTTCTGGCGAGAGGATGGCTCTGAACTGGTGCTGCATGCGGAGTGTACGGTGCGGGAGCAGACAGAAAGTGCATCGATCGTTCTCGGGCGGGAACGCCTATCCGTGTATACACCATCCACAGCGGATCGGAAGGAGGAGAACGCGCCATGAAAAAGAGAAAGAAAATACTTTCAGATCACAGCGGAATGACGCTTGTGGAGATATTGACAGCGTTCTTTATTCTGATGCTGGCGTCAAAGGCTGTCGTTTCCTGTATTTCAGGGTATTCCCGCGTGATCGAAAAGAGCCGGGAACTTTCCGCAGCAGGCACAGAAGTGGAACGCCTGACAGGGGATGCGGAATATGCAGCAGCCGCAGAGATCCATCTGGAGATCGGCGGGGAGGAGTTTGTGGAATCCGGATCCTATGTGGAAGAGACGGTGAAAGATAGTGATCGTCCGGTAACCGGTTTTTGGGCGGATCAGGCGGTCATGGAGGAGATTTTTGCAGATGGAGAATAAAAGAGGCGGTTTTACCCTGGTGGAAGTCATGACGGCGATCCTGCTGTTTGGAATGCTGATGCTTCTTATTTTTCCGATGAGGCGGATGATGGTTCGCGTTCTGGAGCGGACAGGGGATCAGGAACATGCGGAAATGATCGGTGATGCCGTTTTCCGGCATGTGACGGACGGATTGCAGACAGGTGCGATCCGGGTCGGGGAGCTGGACGAGCTTTCACTGGATACGTTTTGTGAGGATGATCTCGTGCCGGAAATTTCAGTGGAGGATTCGAGTGAATCCCGCGTATTTATCAGGATCACGGTGTCTGAGGGGGCACGGGTCCTTTATGAGAGATCTGGAAATATTTTTTGTGGGAGCCCCGGACAGCAGCCTTAAATAAGGGATGCCGATGATAAAGAATTGGTTTTTATGCGGTGGCGGTACCGCAGTCCAGACAGTGAAATTTTGAGATAGGGGGAAGTGAAAATGCTGCTTGCATTAGGTGGAGACGGAAGAAATGGAAACAGGGAAGAGAGCGTGGAAAAAACGGAACGGGTTGGAAGAGAGACAGAATCGGCGGTGAAGATCCTGGAAGAACTTCTGATCTTCGGATACCGGAAAAATGCCAGCGATATTCACATGGAACCGTGGGAGGACCGGTTTGTGATCCGGATGAGGATCGATGGAATGATGACGATGGTCCGGGAGTTTGACAAATCCATGTACCAGCCGCTCGTGACGAGAGCGAAGGTCATCAGCGGGATGGATATCGCAAAAAAGAGAGTTCCGCAGGACGGACATTTCCGGGAGACGATCAAAGGGATCCGGCTGGATATGAGAACGAGCGTGATCCCGACGATCTTCGGGGAAAAGATGGTGCTGAGATTTCTGGACAGAAAGACGGAGATCGATCATTGCGGGACATTTGGCATGAATGAAGAAAATTATAAGAAGATGATACAGATCCTGAGGAGTCCGGGCGGGATCCTGTATCTTACCGGACCGACAGGATGCGGAAAGACCACGACATTGTACCTGATCCTGGAATATCTGTTGAGACAGCCGGTAAATATCGTGACGATCGAGGATCCCGTGGAGCGATATCTTCCGGGGATCAGCCAGATCCAGGTGAATGAACAGGCGGGACTTACCTTTGAATCGGGACTCCGCGCGGTTTTGAGACAGGATCCTGATATCATCATGGTCGGCGAGACGAGAGATCCGGAGACTGCGAAGATCAGTGTCCGCGCGGCGATCACCGGTCATCTGGTGCTCTCGACTCTGCACACGAAAAGTGCAGTGGGCGGGATCACAAGAATGGCGGATATGGGCGTGGAGCCATACCTCACGGCGGACAGTCTGTGCGGCATGGCGGCACAGAGACTGGTGAGAAAGGTGTGTCCGCACTGCGCGGAGGCGGTGGAACTCACGGAGGAGGAACAGCGTTTGCTTGGAAGAACGGTGAAAAGTGCAAAACGCGGGCGCGGATGTGAACACTGCCTGAATACAGGATACAAAGGGAGAACTGCGGTCCATGAGATCTTTGTGATGGACCGGGAATTAAAGCGGATGACAGCGGAGAACCGGCCTGCATGGGAGATCGAGGAATATATAGTGAAGACACAGGGAATGCGGACCATGCGGGAAGAGCTGGCAGATCTGGTGTGTGACGGTGTGATCCCGATGGAGGAGTTCCTGCGGACGGTGGAAGTTCGGTAAATACAATATGGAGAAGAAAACGGGATGCGCGCGGCGTGTCCCGTTTTTTCTTAAAAGGAACTTCCGGTGAAATCCAAAGGCACTCCGTGCCAATGGTGCACACTCTTTTTTACATTATCAAATGCCTGTAAACACTGACTTTGCAGGGATTTTTATGAAAACGGATTGGCAAAAATGACGAAAATAGAAAAATATTTTCGTGAAACTGACCAAATAACAGGGGCATGGTTTTACGGATCCGATATGGATTCCGGAAAGGTCCTGTGATATAGTTATGGACAAACAGAGGAATGAACCGTCCGGGACATTCCAGTCAAATCATGACAGATCTTTTTAAAGTCTTAAAAATCTCCGGAAGCAGATGGTGTCTGCTTCATCGAAAAGCCGCCGGCGGCTTTAGCCGGAATATCCAGGAGGAAAAATGAATCGAAGGAAAATGGTAAAGTGGCTTGCTGCTGCAGGTTCTTTTGGCGCACTCGCAGGCTGCAGCGGGGAACTTGTCCCCTATGCGGCGGAGAGACCGATAGAGATCTCGGCAGCGGAGCAGGTGATCCTGCAGGACCGGGAAGCAGGCAGAAGATTCTTTATGGAATCCGTGTCTGCTGCAGACCGGGAAGGAAGACAGGAGATCACGGTAACAGGAAGAGAAAGTGCATTTGATACGCTGGTGATCGCGCAGATGTTTCCGGATGTGATCAATATTTCAAAGACAGATCTTGGAACGAGAAGTGTGAACGGTGAGCTGTTTTCGGACTGCCGGATCGGTTTTGAGTGGCGGGGGCGGGCGCCGGATCCCGGAGAAGAGAAAGTGCCCGGAACAGGAGATCAGTTCGGGGATGAAAAAGACCGGGCGTCCTGGAAGATCGGCGATGTGATCCTGCGGAATGTCGCGGGAAAAGTCTGCAGATTCCGCTGCATTGATGATGATTATCAGGATGGAAGCGGAAACTATGGAAAACGCGCGCTGTTTCTGGCGGAGTGTGTGATCCGGTCTGACGTGGAGAGCACATATGAGGAACGGGTCCTGCTTTCGTTCGGGGAGAATAATAATTATAAGAAATCCCGGGTAAGAAAGTGGCTGGGAGAACAGGAGGAGAATACGGTTCCGGATGCGGACTTTGTATACACGGGAACAGTAACCGCATTTACAGGAAGGACGGAAACCGGAGATTTTGCGCAGACCCGGATGGATGGGCTTCGGAGCTGCCGGCTTTCGTATCAGGAATGCCGGGACCGCTTCTTTCTGCTGTCTCTTGAGGAGGCGTACCGGTACCGGGAGGAGATCTGGAACCCGGAAGGAAAGGGAAGTTCTTACAGCAGGGGATTCTGGCTCCGCACACCGGCTTATGAGACAGACGAGTATGGAAATTTTGTATACGGAAACAGGGAATATGTTGTAGATCTGGAAAACGGATGCCTCAGACAGGCGGATGTGTCGGATAGCGGGATCGGAATCTGTCCGGCGTTCTGTCTGCCGCAGGCATAGAGGGGAGAAAATATGAAAAAGAGCAGAAAAAACAGAGGAAGAAAGAGCCGGATGATGTTAGCGGGATTAGGAGTCTGCATGGCGCTCGGAACACCGGTAAAGGGAATGGCAGTTTTAAGAAGCGTGGAGACGGCGGAGGGGAAAATCGCGACTGCGTCGGATGCGTCCGGGAAGATCGCTGTATTCGCGGCGGACGATGAGATCTGGGGTGCGGATGTAGGTGATATGAGCTTCCTGAGTGGAAGATCCGGAGACGGAAGCAAAGAAAAACCTTACCAGCTCACGACAAAAGAGCATCTGATCGGACTTGCGGTTCTCGCGTCCATGGGAATGGAAATTGGAAGCGGGGAGGGAACGTACCCGGGTAATTATAGAGGTGCCTGGTTTGAACTGGGGAAAAATATCGATCTCGGCGGCATGAACTGGATCCCGATCGGTTTTTACCGAACCGGTGCGGATATGCGGGCGGGAAAAGTGAGTCCGTTTGAAGGTCATTTTGACGGAAATGGGAAGACTGTCTCGAATTTTCGCATGTACCAGCCGTCCTGGGACTTTGGAGGACTGTTCGGAATGGTGGAGAACGCGGAGATCACGGATCTTAAAGTAAAGCCGGGACATGTGATCACAGTGAAGGAAAATGGAGGAATTCTTGCGGGCCGGGCAAAGCATTCGGTGATCCGGAATGTGACGGTAAATGGGACACTGAGGACTACCGGCACCGTTGGCGGAGTGACCGCGGATGTTCTGGAAGATTCTGTGGTGGAAAACTGTGTTTCCGACCATGTGGCGATCGACGCGGGAAGCGGAAAGGGGATCTTCATTGGCGGAATTGCCGGGCGGGCCTCCGAGTCACTGATCGCGGATTGTGAAGTGAATACCGGGGACAGCCTGAGCGCCAGGATCCAGGGCGGTGGTTATGTTGGCGGAATTGCGGGCTTTCAGAATTCTGCAGATATCTTTAATTCGCATGTGATGGGGACCATCGGCGGAAGCGGTGCCCAGTCTATCGGCGGAATTACCGGAAAATATGCCTCCGGAAAGATCAAAGTGGCGAGATTTGAGGGAACGATCGCGTCCTCTGGACTCGGAAGTGCGGCGCGGGAGGGAACCTTCATCGGAACGCACGATACTGGGTTCCATTTCCGCTATGGTGCGGAGGCTGGCGCGGACGCAGCGTATCTGTTCGCAGACACGGAGGAAAAGATCGCGGCCGGAGTCTGTGGTTCCGGAGTTTCGGATGATAACCGGTTTTCATATGATGCCCATATCGGCTTCTGGAACAAGGGCGATAATTTCTACACATTAGTCCAGGGACAGAATGTAAAGAAAGAGGATGAGCTCTATTTCTACGAGGAACTCGAAAACGGAGTCCTCCATGTCGTGGATACGGAGGATGCGGCGAGACAGGGCCTGTATACTCCGGACCATTTCGCACCAAATTCCGTGGGACGGCCAGTGCGGGGATATCTGCTTTCGGTTCTCCAGGTGGATACGGCGGCAAATTCAGAGAATTTCTACGATGTCGCAGTTCTCACAGCAAAAGGTCCGTCCGCGTACAGTAAAGAATTTCATAAAGCTTACCGGGGTGCAGTGGTGGCCGGGGACACGGTGACAGTCCTCACAGCGCCCAGGAATACGGAGACGGAAAAATTCCAGATGGACGGTGTGCCGACTTATACGGACTCTCTGGGGCGAAGAAGGAAGACGAGCTATCAGACAGGCGGTTCCTACCAGTTTGTGATGCCGGAGCATGACACGGAAGTATCTGCTGTCTATAAGAAGGTGGCTGCAGGCGTGCGGGTGGAGCCTCAGGAATTTGCTTTCAGGGTCACAGAGGAGCGCACCGGCGACCGGATGAACCCGTCGATCACAACGGAAGTGCGGGACAGCGCGGGAAAACTTTTGGCGAGATATCTGAACGGAAAGCCGGAAGCAGGGACAAAGGTCCAGGATGTGAAGATCCAGGCGGTAGTCGATAAGAATAATGATGTCGCTGATGAGGCGGTGAGATGGAGCGTGGACGATGATGAACTGATCCTTTTAAAGAAAAATGATGATGAGGATGAGTCCGGATATACGAAAAAGAGCGCTTCGATCGAGCTGAATCTGAATGCCGGATTTTTTAAGGACATCGTCGGGAAGGCTGAGGCAGAGCAGGCAAAGAAACAGTACCGGTATCCGATCGAGGATACGATTTACGGAAACGGAATTCAGGGTGGACTTGCTGTCCTGACGGCAAAAACGAGACCTGTATCCAGTTTCGAGGAGAAGTCTGTGACGGCAAACTGCAGGATCCCGGTAACCTTCCAGATCAAAGACCGGACGAAGGTCGCGGCGGAAGGAGCATCTCTCAATAAGACGGCTTTAAATTTTACAGTCACCAGAAAACTGACCGGTGACCGGAAAAATCCGCAGGAGACACTCACAGTATCAGCACCACAGATCCTTTCGGGGACCTTTGCACCGGATTATTTTGACAAAAAAGATATCAATTGGACAGTCGGTGATCATGCGATCATCCAGATGGATGCCGGTTTTGTGGAAGAAGGGATCGCGGACGGCGATTACCGGAACGCGAAGGTGAGCGCCAAAAAGGATACAAGATGGATCCTGGATCTCATGGAAGCAGATGACGCGGCTCATGCGGAACATATTTATGAAAAACGCACCGGATATGGGACCCGAAGCACGGATGTGATCATGGCAGCAAAGGATGCGCTTGGAAATATCCAGTCGGCAGCCTGCAGTGTGAAAGTGGACTTTGTGACGGATGACCAGACGGTGGTGATGCCTGAGGAGATCAGGGCGGATCAGGATACGCTGACCTTTGCGCTGACACTTACGAAAAGCGGATCAAGATACAACCCGGTACTTAGCTGGGAGGGCTCGGATGCTCAGAAGATCACGGCAGAACTTGTTCCCGAAGCGGCGCTCAAAGGGAATGGAGACGGAAATTTTGTACTTGAATGGAGATCTCGATCCGGAGCTGTGAAAGCGGAAAACGGAGTGATATCGGCAGATACAGGCGCATCCTGGATCACGGAGGCGATGAAGAAATACCCGTATACGGCGGAAACCACGGATGAGATCACGGTGAAGGCAGGAACTATTGAAAAAAAGATCCCGGTAAAATTGACGTTTAAACTTGTAGACCGGACATGGTCAGGAAGTTCCGGAGGACATTCTTCTGGCAGCGGAAGTACGGGAAGTGTATTGAAAAAGCTGCAGAATACAGGAGAACAGCCGAAAGGAAGTATTGCCGGTGAATGGAGAAAAGAAGCAGACGGAAGCTGGCGGTTTGTTTCCGGCGGAAAAACTTATGCCGGTGAATGGGCCTGGATCTACAATCCATACGCAAAAGAAGGTCAGGAAAAAACTTCCTGGTTTCATTTCGCAAGTGACGGCAGGATGCAGACCGGCTGGTTTCTCGACGAAAAGGATGGCAGCTGGTATTACCTCCGGAAGACGAGCGACGGAAACCAGGGAAAAATGCAGACCGGATGGCTGAAAGAGGGAGAAAAATGGTATTACCTTGGACCGACGGGACGAATGACAAAGGGATGGAACTGGATCGACGGAAAATGTTACTATATGGACCAGAAAAACGGACATATGCTGGCGGGCTGTATGACACCGGACGGATATACCGTGGATGATACAGGTGCATGGTGTGTTCACGGGGTTGTGCAGACATTTGGAAAGAAATAATGGCGGGGGATCAGGATGGAAAAGAAGAAAAGAAGGCGATGGATAGCCGGTTTTCTGGCGGTTATCATGACGATCACGGGAGTGGGGATTCCACTCCCGTTCCCGTCCGAGGCATCGGATATATGGCCGCAGAAATCGACGGCACCGTTCTACTGCCTCGATGGAGGAAAAGGATGGAAAAAAGTCGACCGGTATGACATGTATAAATTTGATACGATGCCGTCTCCCCTTACGGAGACGCAGGCGAAACGGCTATTCTGGGCGTATCCGGATAACTGGTCAGCGTTAAAGGACGCGGCAAAAAAATTTGATCCGGGCCTCTATGCGGAAATTGCCTCCACAACATCGAGTGCCAATATCGTAAAATATGTGAAAGACGATGCCGGAACAAAATTTGCCTGGGTGGCTGACAATCCGGAAATCGAAGATCGCGCGATCGCTGCAATGGAGCAGGCGTCATCGGTCGGACTGGCGGCGGGGAAAGAAGCACCGGACGCGATCCGGGGAGCGACTTCAGAAGATACGGCAGTGCCATTCCAGGTACTGCCTTTTTCCGACGGACCGGGGGCACTGGATACAGAATTTGTGCTCGGAAAGGAGTTTATCCGCGATATTGCGAAGATCGAACCTCAGAGTGTCTGGGACAATGGATCGACAGGGGGAAATGTGGGCTGGCTGGATGCCTCCCAGGATAAAAATATTGCAAAATCTGTGATGGGTACAAATCTGTATGAGGTGACCTGGAGCGGAGACGCGATCCGCATCCATAATAACGGCTCGGCGACTGCAAACGAAAATGCGGTCGGCAGCAGTATGACAGATGAAGAAAAATATAATAAGACTACGGTTCGTTATAAGATCACGATGAGAGGAAATTCCGGCTGGTACACGGAAGGCAGCTGGAATCCGGAATATCTCCGGGAGTGGATGGATTTTAAGGTCTGCATCAACGCACCGGAACACCAGAGACTCTACAAAGCGGATATGAGGATCATTCCGTCGGATATGGTATTTTATCTTGTGATCAGCCAGGACGGAGGAGAAAAAGACGAAAGGCAGGAATACGGAGCAGAGACGCCGACACTGGAATTTCAGATCTATCGCCATAAAGAGACTTTTTCGGCGGATTATAATGTCAGACTCGTAAAACATGATGATGAGACGGGAATGCCGTTAAAGGGAAGCCAGTTCTATCTGTATGAAAGATTTGAGGATCAGGATAAGATCTCAAAGGCGGATGGAGAGGGAAAACTTGCGGAAAAAAATTTAAGTTTTCGTCCATGGAGAGACTTCCAGGTGTTTTCTGAAGGAACCACGAATGAAAAGGGTGAAATTACTTATCGCGATACCAGAAAGTATGCCTATGAAAAGACATATTGCGACGGACATGCCGCTCCATCCTGGGCAAATATGCCTGAAGAACAGGGAAAAGGTGATGGGAAAAGCGATGCCTATGAGGAGGCGGCAGAACAGACGCGGGACAATAACCGGGCGGCGGCAAAACAGTGGCTGGAGTTAGCAGAGGCCTGCGAGGCAGAGGCGGACGGCGGATGCCACTTCCACTGGCTTGCAGATGAGAGTGTCTATGACGAAGTGAAGGAGGTATTGGAGAGCGGAGAAGCAGACGGAAGAAGCCGGGAAGGCGCCGGGATGATGCGAAAGAACCGTGCCGCGTCTCAGGATGCATTTGAAGGATCCGGCTGTAAAGCAGATTGTGAAGAGACTTACCGGAAATTTATCGGACTGCGTTTTACTTATACCTGGAAAGAAATCCAGGCGAGAAGTGGGTATATACTCCATGATCTGCATCAGGATGATATTCCGGTGGAGATGATCATGACGGATTCTTCCGAGGCAGGAGCGAATGCGGAGAAGGTGTCCGGAAGCAGCCGCGAGATCGCGGAAAACATCTGGTATTCGGGAAATGGAAGTATGGGTGAGAACAGTGTTTCAGAAAGAAAAATACCGATGGTGGAAAGCACGATGGGAAATGTTCTGAGGAGAACTGCTTCCGACTCAGAAGCTGCGGCTGTCAGGGCGACGGAGTCCAATGCAGAAAAGAAAAGTATTTTCCGGATGCTTTATGACTTGTTCCGGGGAAAAGATCAGGATGAGGAAGAGGAAAATGGAGGATCAGACGGTTGGGGTGAGTTTGAAGGTGTTGGAGATTTTGCGGATATCCTGGCAGATGCAGAGGAAGATGGGATCCGGCATCTGAATACCGGGGATCCCGGAAAATATTCGCATTGTAACGGAGCGGAAAACTGTGGGGATGCATGGCATGTCTATGACCACCGGACGGAAGGACGGATCCATATTACAAAAAAAGATCTGGACCTTTTCCGGGGAGAATCTGATAAGTATTCATCCTACGGGGATACAGAAGGGGACGGAACACTTCAGGGGGCTGTTTACGGTCTTTTCGCGGCGGAAGACATTATCCATCCGGACGCAGAAGTAGCGGGAAACGGGACCCTGACAAATACAGGGATCGTCTACAGGAAGAATGATCTTGTGGCTGCGGCATCGACAGATCAGGACGGAAATGCAGATTTCCTGTGTTATACCGTAAAACCGGGGATGGAATACGATTACGGGGAAGGGAAGATCAGCAAAAGAAATGATATTTCCTGGAACGGACCGGAAAATCTTTATCAGAAGAATACAGAAAAGAACGGAAACTGCTGGATCGGACGCCCGCTGATCCTTGGAAAATATTATATAAAGGAGCTCTCAAGAAGCGAGGGATATGAACTCTCTGTAAATGGAATGGAGCAGCAGATTACAAACCGGGGAAGCGGATATGATGTGCCGGATTCTGTGACAGATGCCAATGGAACTGCGGTGGTTACGATGCCGGAGCTTGCGGCTGCGATGGAAGGCGATGATGGAAGCGGAAAAGGATACGATGAACTTGCATTTGCGGTGAGTTCCTCGGGAACTGCCGGGGAAAACGGAGATGGAGGATATGAGATCCTCGCCTGCGGCTTCCCGGAAGGGACAAAGTTTTATCGTGTCGATACAGGAGAAGAGCTGGTCACAGGACCTCATGTGACGGGAACAGAGACCGTGATCGTGAAAGATGCGGCAGGAAGAACGATATGGAAGCAGGCGGAAAGCGATTCCAGTGACCTTCTCTATCAGCCGGAACGTAACGCAGCGGGAAAGATCACCGGGCAGGAACCGGTGATCCGAATGGAACCGCAGATTTTAAAGGTGGAGCAGATCCCGGAGAAAATACCGATGCGCCTTGAAAATCTGTCTGTCGATGAGGACGATGAACGTTTTCAGGCAAAACTGGAGGAATGTGATCTTTCAGACGAAACAGCAGACGCGTTTCTCTTTTTGAAAGCGCAGACGGAGGAAATCCTCGGAAAGAACGGATATGATGTCCCGGTTACTGCAGGAGGGATCCGTTCTATGGAAACTGCACCGATTTACAACCGGGGAGTGAAAAAAGGTCAGACAGATGTCTGGGGTATGACGACGGAACCAGGAGAAACAGCGAAAAAAACAGTATATGGGGCAGCAGTACAGGAAATCTCTGTCACATGCAAAAAGAATGACAGTATCCTGGATCTCATGCAGAATATTTTCACCTGGTATCAGGAACATCCCCAGTGGAATTTTGGTGGGATCGACATGATCAGAAGAGAAGGAGACCACTATCAGATCACCCTGTACGCCGGGGCATCCTCGATCGGGAATCGAAGATTTTTCACATCGAAAACGGAAAATGGAAGGAAAACGGTGGACTGCGTGTATGCCGTATACGAGGATCCGGTAAATCTTCGCTGGGTCTACCAGGAATATAAAAACAGTGGAAAGTATCGGTTTCAGGTGGACAGACAGTACATGCTCGGGAACGGCAGAGGCAGAAGATATTATCTTGACGCGACACTGACCCCGGTCATGATGCCGGGAACGGATGGAAAACTGACGGAGATCATGCATCAGGTCATGGTTTACCATAAAAAAGGGGAAGACGTGATCGATTACCTGTCTGGAGATCCGGCACATGGATACCGCGTTCCACTTACAAAGACGGAAGATAAGATCGAGATCACGACAGAAAAAGAAGTCGTGGAAAAAGACGTGGAACTTCCGGATGTGGTGAGAGAGGAGAAAAACGGTGTATACAGGATCCATATAAAGACCGCGGGGAAGGATTCTTTTGGAAAAGAATTCAATGATAAAAAGACGAGTCTTACTTTAAACTTTACTGCAAAACTTCCGGAAAAAAGCCATGTTCTGACGGAAAAAGAGATCCGGATGCTTGGAAATGCGAATGTCCGGGGATATCGGGCGGGAGACCGGATCGGCTATGCGGAATACCTTGTAAGGTTTTCGGGTGCAGCTCTTGCAGCGTCTGTTTCGAAGAACCGGGATCTTTCCGATACCTATATTATCGCAAAGCGGCTGATCTATCGCGGGCAGGATAAGATCAGCGAGGACGGGGATACGGGACTGACACCGGCAATTGTTCTTGAGCGGCCTGTGAAACAGAAAATACGCGTGGAAAAAAAGACGGACGACGGAGAAAATATCGGGAATTTCCGCTTTAAGATCTACCTGAAGTCCAATCTGGAACGAATTTTCTGTACAAAAGACGGAGAGATTTCCTGGGCAGATAAAAACGGAAATCCGGTGCAGATCGAAGAATACCGGGAACATTTTCCAGAGCTGGTGCAGAAGATCTATACGAGAAAGGAAATCCGACAGGTACTGGAGACGGTGGCGCGGAGGAAAGATTCTGACCAGGGTGAAGGAACGATTCACGAGTATAACTATGAAAAGTTCTTCGCGGCTATCCGAACGGCGGATACAGATCGCTGGAAGAGAAAGGGAAAACTGTGGAATACGTCATTTAAACCATTTGCGTCCAGCCTTATCAGCGGAAAGAAAAATGAGATCAATACTTCAGAATATGCGAAAGAAAACACAAAGCGCTCGGATGCGGTCCGGCAGTTCGCCATCGACTGGTATCTGAAAGAGGAGATGGAAAATCTGCAGTATAAAGAGAGCAAATATCCGGATGAGCAGTACGACCATGCCTTTTTTCTTGCGATCCAAAAGGCGGAGGAGTATCTGCAGCCATTTTTCCGATATGATCTTGGAAAGATCTACGCGATCGCATGGGACAGCGAGGAGGACGGTGGTTCTGACGGAGATCAGACAACTCTGACCGTTCAAAAGAAAAATGGGGAGACAAAGGAAGAGGCAGCTGCGGCAGTTTCTGAATATCTCCCATACGGAGAGTATGTGATCGCAGAGGAACAGCCATATGCACCTGAATTACTGGACTTTAAGAACAGGCATTATGAGATTGATGCGCCGAAGGAGATCTTCCTTCCGGAGGCAGCAGGACAGTCCGGGGATGATCAGAGAGAAAACTATATTTATAAGAGAGCGTATTCCCCATGGGATCTTGCGAAAAAGTACCTGATCCGCTTCAATGAGGAGTGGGACAAAAATCAGCAGCAGGAGCTGCGGGAGTATGTGATCAGTGCCCACAGCAATGACGGGGATTTTGAAGTTTATCCATATGGCCTCTCAGAAAAAGCAAAGACCGGCCATTATGAACCTTATGGAAACGGGAAGGTGGGGCGATATTATCACTATCGGTCAGACAGCGAATACGGAGCGAAAACGGATGGAAAGGAGACGATGACAGGGGTAAAAACAGCTCGTAACGGAGAATATGCGCCGATGCTGGTTCCATGGAGCATTGTAGATCCGAATGAGCAGAAAGATGACAAGAGCTGGACAGGATATGGAGAAAAATCATTTCTGGACCGGAAATATTATGCTGATGTGAGAATTGAAAAGCTTGATGCGGAAACAGGGGAACCGATCCTTTACGATGACGCAGTATTCGGGATCTACCGTGCAGAGAGAAATGAGGCAGAGAATGGTGATGGAGCTGTAACGTGTTACACGGCTGATACGATGATCCTGGGAAGCAGATATTTTCTGGAAGCGATGGGAGCGAAGGAGATCCGGCCGTTTGCGCGGAAAGCGCCTGGAGCCGGAGAACTCTTTTACGGAACGGTTCCTGCGGGAACGCCGGTCTGTCATGAGGAAGATCTTGTAAGCTTTACGGACAGAGATGGACTGCAGGCGGGAACGCTCCTGGCGATCCCAACAATCCGGGATATTGCGGAAAAGGGGATTCTTCAGGCAACAGGTTACGCGAAAACGCCAAATCCTCTTCCGGCAGGAGTCTATGTGCTGGCAGAGATAAAGGCGCCGTCTGGATATGTACGTTCAGGACCTGTGGCGGTGGAAATCTACAGTGACAGGATCCTGTATTCCGGTGGCTGGACGGAAGAGAAAACGGCAGCATCCGTTTATGGATATGAGCAGGATCCGAAGGGGATCCATCCGAAGAATGTCACGGATACAGCCAGAATCTACGCGGAAAATACCGCAACAATTCTGGAAGTTTCAAAAACAAAGACAATAGATACAACTCGTGGAATGAAGGTATCAGGCCGCGTGGAAGGTACGATCTCTGAACTTCGCGCACAGTATGGACTGGAGAATCTCGACCTTGCCTATGATCATGCAGGGATATACCAGGGATTTGGCTGGAAGAAAGGGACACTGGAGATACTGGAAGAGCGGAAACATGCCGGAGAGAGGGTGGAGCTCGTTTATGAGAACGGTGTCTTTCAGGGATACGGCTATGTGACAAAAAGGCTTGAAACGGCAGATCATGAGAACCCATATGTAACCGGAGCGAAACTTGCGCTTTATGACGCGATCCGGGTAGAAACGACCGGAGATTCCGAGGATTACGCATTTGAAGGTGTGGAGGTCACAAGGGACAGAAACGGAAATGTGACAGATATTGTCGTAAAGGAGGGATATGCAGGAGAAAAACAGGAATTCTCTCGTGAACCAGGATCGGAAAATGATACCCGGGGCGAAGGAATCTGGAAACTCAGGACCGTGAAGAGACCGGATACCCCGGTCCTGCTCTACGATCTCGGGAATCTTGATGTGATAACGAAAGGAAAAGATGGAACTCTTTACGGCTATGACCGGGAAGGGCGGCGGCAGAAGATCACCTTTGATACGAGATCGATCTACGCGCTGAAAAATGGAAAACCTGTATTTGAAGTATCTGGAGGCGATTTCTCAAAACTTGTATATGATCGGAAGTCGAAGGCGTTTACCTCGATGGATCCGGAGACTACGCTGTTTCATCTTGACTCATTCCTGTGCAGGGACGCGGAAACAGATCCCTATACGGGACTGGCATATGTGAGGAAGATGGAGATTGGAAGGTATGGAAGGGAACGACCGGTCTTTTACGTGTGGCCGGTGGTAAAAGAGACGGATTCATCGGGGAATTTGATCGGAAGACGGAAAATATTGACCGGAAGACCGGCAGAAATCGCAGAAGAAACTGAGAATGCCTATATTACTGGGACATGGAACCCGAAAACAGGTCGTTTCGAAAAAAAGATGGAACCAGTTCTCGATGAGTTTGGACTGGTAAAATATTATCCGGAAAGCGGCGCCGTGTACAAGAAAGGAGAATCGGTCTATGACCGGGATGGGGATTATGTGACATACCGGTATGAAGATCTTCTGGAAATGGAGAACCGTGCGGCATACCACTTGAACAGGAGAGAGGATCTTCTTGATGTAGGGGATCCGGAGGATGAGGCGGATGATGTACCTTTAAAACACAGAAAGGGAGAGGTATGGATCATTCCGAATGTATGGGTCAGCGGTGAGAAAACGATCCAGGACGGCAGCACGGATGAGGAGACGGATGGACAGCCGGATCTTTTAAGACGTGTGATCCCGGGAAGCTACATTCTTGAGGAACTGGAGGCGCCGGATGGGTATGTGCGTGCGCTTCCGGCAGCAGTGGAGGTGAATGAGACAAAAGAAATCCAGAGAGTCGTCCTGTCAGATGAGAAGACGAAGGTGGAGATTGCAAAGACAGATGGGACAGAAAGCTATGTTCAGAATATCGAAAACGGGACGGACAGCCAGAATAAAGAAAACGGGACGGAGATCCGCGGATCATACGATCAGAAGTTTGTCAAAGGAGCAAAACTTGCGCTCTTTAAAGCGAAGCGTGTGAATTCTGCGGATCATGAGAAATACCCCAAAGGATACTACCTTGTGAAGGCAGAAGAGACGCCTGCTGTGTGGAGCTCAGAAGACCCGTTGGACAATCACAAAGTTCCGGTGACGGCGCTGTGGATTACGGATGGAAAACCAAAGTATTTTGAGGGAATTCCGGTGGGAAACTATATCCTGGAGGAGCTGGAGACTCCGCCTGGTTATCTTCCTGCTTCGATGGAGATCACAGTGGAAGAGACAAAAGAGCTGCAGAGCTTTGTCCTGAAGGATGACCATACAAAACTGGAGATCCTTAAGTTTGAGAGAAATACGTCCGGCGAGAAAGAAGCGCTGTCCTGGCCGGCGTCTCCCGAATTTGTTCTCTGTGAAGCGGATCTTGATGAAAACGGGGAGGTGAAGATGGAGAACGGTACTTATGGGTACCGGAAAGACCGGATTGCAGACAGTTGGAAGGCAGATGACCTGTCAGAGTACCTTCCGGCGGTCCCGGAGGCGTATGAAAAGATGTTTGGCGAGTATGGAAATGGATTTGAACAGTTTTCATGGAGAAAAGAAATCACGGGACGAGTGATCTCCGGAGAGGCCAGACTTCTGGAGAATAAAGAAACAGAGGATCAGGGGATCATCCTGCAGCTCTGGGAGCTATCGGATGGAAGCAGAATGCAGGTTTCTGTATCCGCAAATGGAAATCCGGAAAAATTAACGCAGAATGGTCAGCCGTCACCGGCATTTGAGTATCAGTTCCGTTACCGTTCCGGATTTTCCGGCAGCTTCCCGGAAGTGACCAGCTACGATACAAGAGGCGGTCTGCACCGGATCGACCGGCTTCCGGAAGGAAAATATGTGCTTCTGGAGAGTAAGGTTCCGGATGGATATCAGGGAGCAGATCCGATGCTGATCACAGTGGATCAGTCCGGAACCGTTATCCGTTATGAAGTGGAAAATAAACGGAAACCGGAGGAACGGGCAGCATTTGGGCGCATCAGGATCAGGAAGACGGATGCGGATGATAAAGATCTGCGGCTTTCCGGTGCCTGGTTTGAAGCTGTCTGTGTACAGACAGGGGAGAAAACTGTGTTTGCGACTGGTGAAGATGGGATCGCGTTATCGCCGGAACTTTCAATCGGATATCTGGATCATGGAGCCTGGATCATGTATGAATATACAGTTCGGGAGCTCATGCCGCCTCCGGGATACGGACGCTGTGAAGAAACCTTTTCGGTCGTGTTTGACAGGGAAAAAGAGGATCTGATCCAGCTGTATGAACTTTCTGTCGAAAATAAAACGACAAGAGCCGGATTCAGTAAACTGGATCTCACGACAGGGGAAGAACTTCCAGGAGCTTCCCTGGAGTTAAAAACTTCTGATGGAAGGCTTGTTGATTCCTGGATATCCGGGAAGACTCCGCATCTTGTAAAAGGAAAGCTGACGGCAGGTGAGAACTATATTCTGACAGAAATATCCGCTCCTGACGGGTACGAGCTCGCGGAATCCATTTCCTTTACAGTGCCGGAGAACGGAAATTTCGTGAAGATCGAGATGACGGATCGAAGAAAGCCGCCGGAGGAACCGGAAACACCGACGGAGCCGGAACAGCCGACAGAACCCGATATCCCGACTTTTCCGGAAACACCGACGGAACCGGAAATGCCGGAGACGCCGGAAACACCAACGGAGCCGGAACGTCCGACGCCATCTGTTCCTGGTGAGAAGCCAAAGAAACCGGTGGAAGCGGAGTGGACAGAGCCTGAGACAGAACCGGAACCGGAACGGAAAAAAACATATGGGACGATCACGGTACGCTATGAACGGGAATTTTCAGGCAGCGGAAAGGGGCACGTCCACCAAAAAGGCAGGACAGATCTCAGAACCCCGGAAACGGGAGATGCGGGAAGACCAGAGCTTGCAGTAACCGGTCTGTTTGTCGGATTCCTTGGACTCTGGTATCTTCACATAAAAAAGGAGAGAGAAGAAAGGAACAATGAACATGAGGATGAAAAATGATGGAAGCCGGAAAATCCGGCTTCCGGTCAGAAAAATATTCGGATTTTTAGGAATGGAGGCAGTTCTCTTATGTGTATCTTTTTTCATGCCTGCATTCGCGGAAAAATTGCCGTCAGAGGAAAGAAAGCTGCAGGTGGAAGAAACTCTGTCCGGAGAAGAGACATCGCCTGCGGAGAAAAAAAGAGAAGAAAAAGAGACTCTGACGTATGAAAGCCCCATATTTACGGGTGGGGGAGAGGAATTTCTACCGGAAGAGACAAGGACCGAGGGCGAAAAAGAATACCGTCTGGTATCAACGCGAATCCGAAACGCAAAGAAAACAGGAGAAATGACGTATGCCCAGGTGACAATCCCATATGATCTGGAAGGAGATGATACAGTGCCGGAGACAGCGGATGTTCCCCTGATCGATGAGGAGTCCGGCACAGAGTTTGAGCGGGAGCTTTCTCTTGTGGATGTGGAAGAAATATCGAGAGAATGGTCAGATACCTTTTCTTTTTCGGTCACGGTTTCCGGGTATGGAGCAGACTCATTTTATCTGGGAGATATGGAGATCCCCGGGAATGCGGATCTTGCTGACTACGGAGAAAAACTTCTGGATCTCGCCGGACTGTCCCGGGAGTATTACCGGGTAGACCGCGTGGAGTGGGACGGCGAACCTTATGAAGATGGGGAGGTGATATGCAGAAACGCAGCCGCAGTTGGAAGCAAACTGGTCCGAAACGTAAAAGCGAAGTACGGCGGTCAGATCCGGACACCGGATCTGGAAGGAAAGCAGTATATTGGAATTTATGAGGAAGTTCTCCCGGAAACGGAAGATGAGACAGGGATCGAACCAGAGCCGGAGATCATGAGCCAGCCGGAAACGATCCCGGATACTTCCGAAGAAACTGTACAGGCAAGTCTCGCAGAGCGGATCATTGAATGGCTGGAGAGCCATATCACGACGATAACGGTGAGTTTTGTAAGTGTACTTTTACTGGCAGCGGGAATCTGGCTGTTTGTGAAAAGCGGAAAAAAGCCAGGGCGTCAGTCACCCTAGCTTTTCCTGCCAGTCTTTTTCCTTAAAACCGGTGAGAACAAAGGAGTCACCGATCACTAACGGACGTTTTACGAGCATGCCGTCAGTTGCCAGAAGGGCAATCTGTTCTTCCTCGCTCATAGTCGGGAGTTTATCTTTCAGTCCCATGGATTTATAGAGAAGTCCGCTGGTGTTAAAGAATTTTTTTAACGGAAGTCCGCTCATTTTGTACCATTCTGTCAGTTCTGCCACACTGGGATTATTTTCCTTGATATGGCGGCTGGTATAAGATACCTGGTGCTCATCGAGCCAGCGCTTTGCCTTTTGACAGGTGGAACACGGCGGATATTCGAGAAAAAGAATATTCATAGTGAAAAACACCTCCATGTGCTTAGTATAATGGATTTTTCCGGAGAATACAATGAAAAGGAGAAGATGTTGATCGGGCGGAAAGAAATATGGATATTCTGATCTTTCTTTCAGAGTTTATGGTACCGCTCACGGTATTTTATATCGTCGGTTCCGGAATCCTTGCAAAACGACCGGTGTTCGATGATTTTCTGGATGGCGCAAAGGAAGGAATGCACACTGTGGCGGATGTACTTCCGACTCTGATCGGACTGATGACAGCGGTGGGAGTTTTAAGAGCTTCGGGGATTCTTGAAGCAGTATCGGAACTTCTGAAGATTCCCGCCGCACTCTGCCATATCCCTGTTCCGGTAATCCCGATCATTCTGGTGAGGATCGTATCCAGCTCTGCAGCCGTTGGTCTGATCCTTGACATCTTTAAAGAATATGGGCCGGATTCTCTGGTCGGAAATATGGTTTCTATCATGATGGGGTGTACGGAGACAGTGTTTTATACCATGAGTGTGTATTTTATGTCTGCACATATCCGAAAGACACGCTGGACATTGCCTGGAGCTCTTGCTGCAACAGCGGCTGGGATCGCTGCAAGTATCTTTTTGACGGGGCAATTATTCCATACCTGATACAGCCGGGTCGGAATGCGAAGCATCGGCATAATCTTGTTACAGCCCGGCGGTGGGGCGTCCGTGTACTGTAGTGTATTTTCACAGAAAAAGCGGAAAACCGGAGAAAATCGGTTGTGTCGTGAATTGGAATCGTTTATAATAAAAGCCGTAAAAAACAAAAGATCCGGGGCGTCAGGAAGATCGGATATTGCGGTTGGACAGCCCAGAGAGGAAGAGGATTCCACGGTTGGACGATTATAAAGTATTGAACGAGATCCTGGTGAGACTGTTCCGCAGCATCATGGACGTTGAAGAGAAGGCGATCATTACCCAGGAGTTCCAGGATATAACAAACAATGATATGCATGTGATCGAGGCCATCGGTATGGGAACACCGAAAAACATGTCATCGATCGCAAAAGAACTCTCTGTCACGGTAGGCACCCTGACGATCGCGATGAACAGCCTGGTAAAAAAAGGGTATGTGAAGAGGGAACGCGGGGAGGAAGACCGCAGGGTCGTATATATCTCGCTTTCGGATAAGGGAAAGAAAGCGTTTATCCACCATGCGAGATTCCATAAAGAAATGATCACCTCGATCCTGGATGAATTTGACGAGGATGAGAAAAAGATCCTGATCCGTGGACTCACGAAGCTGGACAACTGGTTTCGGGATAAGGAAGAGGAGAACAAAACAGGACGTGAATAAAATGCGCACTGCACGATCGCTGTTTCAGCGAGAAGTCAGGTGCGTATTTTTAATTTGCGCGAGACCTTGGCGACTGTCGTGATAGCAGAGAGAAAGCAATAAAAAGTTGAATTAAAAAAGTAAAGCATATATAAATATAACTTAAAAATATTAAGCAAAGTTGATAAAAACAATATTTAATCTTCCGGCGGATGATGTGGACCGGGTTTCCGGTCTGGACGATGTCACGGTTTACTCCACACAGCAGGGGACCATTGCACCGATCATCAATCATAAAGAAGGGCTCTGCGCGAATCAGTGGTTCCGTCAGGCGGTCAGTTATGCACTTGATTATGAGGAAGTCATGACGGCAACCTATGGGGCCAATGGCTTTACGATGGGGGCTTGCTACATGGATGAAGCACAGCCGTTCTGGTACACGGATGCCGGATCTGAGGAATACAATGTACACGATCCGGAAAAGGCGAAAGAGATCCTGAAGGAACATGGATATGATGGAACTCCGCTGAGACTGACAGCAGCGACCCTGAATAAGATGGATTATATGGCAGTGGCCATGCAGTCGGAGCTGGAAGAAGTCGGCATCCCGGTGGAACTGAATATCGTAGACTGGCCGACACTCTAGGCGCAGAGCACCGATCCGACAGCATATGATATGTATATCTGCACATTCTCCCAGGTGCCGATCCCGTCCTTGAAACTCTATTTTGGACCGAACTACGCTGGCTGGAATGATGATGAGACGCTTCAGAGCCTTTTAAATGACATGAACACGGCAACAAACATGGACGATGCGAAAGCAGCATGGGATAAAGTTCAGGAATATTCCTGGCAGTATCTGGCAGTTCTCAACTTTGGTCATTATATTGCAAATTATGCATGGAATGATCATGTAAAAGGCTTAAATTACAGCGGACTCTACTTCTGGAATGCGGGATACGTAGAGTAGATCAGCACAAAGATCCGGATAAAAATACCTGGCAGAGATGGATCGCTTCACTCTGACCAGGTATTTATGTGTCTGTAACTGTATGTGTATAAAGACTGGTACCGCGGTAAACAGCAGCGCCGGAAAGCTTTCGATTATTCGATATAGGCAACTTTTCCGATCCGCTCTTTCGGCTGGATCACAGTATCCGGATCCGGATAGCCTAACGCAGCCATCCCATAGACTACATGATTGGCTGGAACACCAAAATCATTTAAGATGTCACGGATTGCCGGAGTATCGCAGATATTCTGGAGCTGGTTGATCCAGACAGAGCCGACTCCGTAGGAATTGGCAGCTAAAAAGATATTTTCGAGAGCGCAGGCATCATCTTCTTTTCCCCAGTTACTGTCGCGCAGATTGGACGGTATGATGATGGCAGCCGGGCAGTACAGATCATATCCCGGGCGGTTTAATGTGGTTTTGATCGCCTCAGCCAGACGTTTGATGGCATTCTTATTTGTCACCACCGTAAATTTCCAGGTCTGTTTTCCCATACCGCTCGGCGCGTGGAGAGCTGCCTGTACCAGATCATCAAGGATCTCTCTGGAGATTGGAGTGTCGGTGAATTTACGGATGCTTCTTCTTGTAAGGATATTGTTCATGACTTCGTTCATTGAGATGTTCCTCCTGTCAAAATCAGAATGTAAAAAGTTTCGGGAAACATATACCGATTTATTTTATCATATTAGTCGTCAAAACTCCAGAGACCTTAAGAGAAAATTGAAAGAAAAAATAGAAATAATAAACAAAATTAAATATCAATTCCGATTTTTCCTATCACATTTTCACTACTGGTGATATCATATGCCCATAATAATAAATTTCCAAACAGAAAGGGGTAATTGTATGTTAATTGCTACATGGATCGTGACTTTTATTCTGATCATTGCTGTCGGAATCTATGCAGGAACAAAAATCGCACATGCAAATCAGTGGTCCGGCAGTGACCGGTCAATGAGTGCATTTGCGGTTGGCGCGATGTTAGGTGCATGGCAGATCGGAGGCATGAGCGTTGTTGGTGCCGCACAGAATGGTTATACGATGGGTATCGCGGGATGCTGGTACTCGATCGCAAGCGGCGTCTACATCCTTTTCTTAGGACTTCTGGCTGGTCCGCTTCGTAAAAACTTAAAGACAGAGGCGCTTCCGGATTATCTGGAATCCCGCTTCTCGCCGGGCGTTGCAAGACTTCAGTCCTACGTATGGATCATTTTCGGAATCATCTATATTCCGATCCAGTTAAAGACGATCTCATCGATCATCCAGATCGTTCTTCCGGGATTAAATACCGGTCTTGCGATGTTTATCGGTGTTACGATCGCAGCAATCTATACTGGATTCGCAGGAATGAAAGGTTCTGCAGCAATCGGTCGTGTCGTTTGTATCGCAACATATGTACTTCTTATTTTCTTTGTGGGAACACACATTGGAGATTTCGGCGGATATTCCGGACTGATCGCATCACTTCCGGAAGGTTATGACAAGTTAAGCGCAATGCCGACCCAGCAGATCATCGCGTGGGCAGTCGGCGGTCTCTTAAGCTCTGTAGTTCTTCAGTCCGCTCTTCAGCCGATGTTAGCAGCGAAAGACGACAAGACAGCATGCGCAGGCTGCATCATCGGTTATATTCTTGCAGCTCCGATCTGTATCCTGACAGCAATCGTTGGTATGATGGCGCGCGCAGCAAATGACGGTCTCGGTGACGGCGCAACAGCATTCGCATGGGCAATCCGTGATATGAACACACCGGTCATGGCAGGTATCATCTTTGCAGTCTGCACGATGATCATTGCTGCGACAATGGCTACCATGATGATGGCAACCGGTACGATCCTTACCAATATCTACAAGAAACAGATCAACAAGAGTGCGGATGACCATCAGATCCTCAAGGTTTCCCGTTTCGGAACGATCGCAGTTGCGTATGTTTCTCTGTTAGTTGGTTTCTTCATTCCGTCCGCACAGATGACAAATATGTTCTTAACACTTACATACTGTGTAACTTCTCCGTTCAGCTATTCTGTAGTTGTAGGACTTTTCTGGAAGAGAGTGAACGCGAAAGCATCGTTCGCAAGCGTTATCGCAGGTATCGTAACCGCGATTGCATGGGTAGTGCTTGGATTAAACGGAACATTAAACGTTGTATATCCGACGATCGTTGTCAGCTATGTCGTTGGTATTATTGTTACACTGGCAACTTCTCCTGCTGAAAAGACAGCATAACAGAAACTTGGAAGATATGAGCTGCGTTTTACAGAAAGAAGATCTGTAAAACGCAGCGAAATGACAGAAAAAGGAGGATTTTGATATGCCGAACAGACCTTATCTTGGAAGGACCGTTGATGATACGATCGCGATGTATAAACCGCATGTATCGGGAACAGAAGGCGCGGTCAGCTCGAACAGCCCATATGCGACACAGGCTGGTCTTGAGATCATGAAACAGGGCGGAAATGCCTTTGATGCAGCAGTTGCAGTGTCTCTTGTTCTCGGCGTTGTGGAACCGTACCATTGTGGAATTGGCGGCGGATGCTTCCATACATTCTATGATAAAAATACAAATGAGTTCTACTGCGTGGATGCCCGGGGAATTGCTCCGAAGAATGCATACCAGGATATGATGCTGGATGAGAACGGTGATGTAGATCTGAACCTTACCGAATATTCCGGAAGATCTGTATCGGTACCGTCGTTCTATCGCGCAATGGATAATTTGCTGAAGAAACACGGCACGATGACATGGGAACAGGTTTCAGCGCCTGCGATCAAGCTTTGCCGTGATGGCTTTGCATGCGGCTTCGCGTACGCCAGGATCACGGATACCCCGGAGGCAGAGCACAATAAAGCAGAATATGAAGGTTTTGAGGAGCTTTATCTGAATCATGGAAAGCCGCGTCAGTTTGGTGAGATCATTAAAAATCCGGACCTGGCAGACACCATGGAAGGCGTTGCGAAGAATGGTGTGGACTGGTTCTATAATGGACCGATCGCAGACGAGATGGTAGAGCATATCAACAAAAATAAAGGACTCTTCTGCAAGGAAGATCTCATAAACTGCAAGCCGAAGGAACGGATCCCGGTTCGCGGAAATTATCGTGGATATGATATCATCTCCATGGCACCGCCGTCTTCAGGCGGAACCCATATCATCCAGATGTTAAATATTCTGGAAAACTTCGATTTAAAAGGAATGGGATTCCATTCTGCTGACAGTACACATGTAATTGCAGAGACCATGAAGATGATGTTTGCTGATCGATCCGTGGCAATGGGTGATCCGGACTTCGTTGACGTAAAGGTTGATAAACTGCTCTCGAAAGAGTATGCGAAAGAGCTGGCTGCAAAGATCGATATGGATCATGCAAAAGAATATGCCCCAACGGACGGGATCGAGGCAAAAGAGTACCGCGGCTGCACATCTAACTTTTGACGACTTAAAGGGTTATATCAACCTGTCAGGCGTTCGCTCCACAGGTCTTACACTCTCCGTAGCGATGGGTGTATATGTTGCGGATGTTATGAGAGAGATGGGCGCACCGATGGTATTTAAGGAGAACTTCATCTCAACGAGAAAAGGAATCATCCGTTTCCATGAACTGAGCCGTGAAGAACAGGATGAGATCGTAAAGGAAAATCCGGCGTATGGAAGAGTCATCTGCCGCTGTGAGACGATCACAGAAGGAGAAATCCTGGATGCGATCCACAGACCGCTGGGTGCAAGAAGCGTAGATGCGGTAAAACGCCGTGTAAGAGCAGGAATGGGTAGTTGTCAGGGCGGTTTCTGCGGACCAAAGGTCATCGAGATCTTAGCAAGAGAACTGGGTATTCCGGTGGAAGAAGTCAATAAAAACAATGCGGGTTCCTATATGGTTGCCGGGAAAACGAGATAGGGGAGGATACTATGTACGAGATTCAGACTGATGTGGTAATTGTAGGAGGAGGCCCGGCAGGCTTATCTGCCGCTGTGGCAGCAAAAAAAGAAGGAGCGGAGAAAGTCCTGATCATCGAAAGAGATGAAAAACTAGGTGGCATCTTACAGCAGTGTATCCATCCGGGATTCGGACTTACTTATTTCCATAAAGAGCTGACAGGTCCGGAGTATGCGGGACATTTCAAAGAAGAGGCGCTGGCACTTGGCGCGGAAGTATTATTAAATTCCATGGTGCTGGAGGTTATTCCGGAAGAGAGCGCAGTGATCTGTGTAAACTCCGAATACGGAATGACAAAGGTAAAAGCCGGAAGCATCGTTCTTGCGATGGGATGCCGTGAGAGAACACGTGCGGGCATCATGATCCCGGAAACAGAAGAGTTTATTCCGTGTGACACGCTGCTTCTGTCAGTTGGTCTGATCCCGGAGAATGAACTGAGCCGCGGTGCTGATGTGAAGATCTCCCGTATCACAAATGGACCGGAAGTAAACCAGTATATGCAGACATCCTGGGATAACGTATTTGCATGTGGAAATGTTGTTCATGTAAACGATCTTGTTGACAATGTAACCGTTGAGAGTATGAATGCAGGTGCATCTGCAGCCCGTTATGCGATGCACAAACTCCCGGAGGCAAACCGCGAGGTTCCGTCTGTGACAGGTGAAAATGTCCGCTATCTCTGCCCGCAGCGTGTAAAGATCGGTGAAGAAAATGAGACCGTCCGTCTGTTCTTCCGTGTCCTTCATCCGGAACTGGATGTTGTGATCCGTGTAAAGAGCGGAGATAAGGTACTCTCTGAGAAGAAGGAGAAGCGTGTAAATCCTGGTGAGATGTGCCATGTAGAAGTAAAAACAGCTGAAATCACCGGAGATGACGTAACGGTAGAAGTAGTGAAATAGGAAGGATGGAGACAAGATGGAGAAAGAGATTATCTGTACTGTCTGCCCGATGGGATGTCATATCACTGTAACAGGCGAAGGCGACCGGGTGGATTCGATCACTGGATATACATGTAAGCGTGGAGAGGAGTACGGGAAGCAGGAATTTGCACATCCGGTAAGGATCCTCACAAGCACTGTGAAATTAGAGGGCGCAGATCAGCCGCTTCTTCCGGTACGCTCCAAAAAACCGGTTCCGAAGGAGCTGCTTGCGGACTGTATGAAAGTGTTAAAAGCAGTGGATGTGAAAGCACCGGTGAAGAGATATGATGTGATCGTTGAGAACATCTGCGGCTGCGGTGTCAATATCGTGGCATCTGACAGCGTCGGCTAGGAAAAATATATAAGGAAAAGTGAGACGGCTGCTCCGGAGAATGATAAAAGGATTCTCCGGACAGCCGTTTTTTCATGCATTCTTCTCAAGCCATAGTCTGAAATATTTCCTGATGACAGAAAACGGCATGGGTCCGAGATCTAGAAGAAATCTGTGAAATTCTTTTGCGGAGAACCGGTTCCCGAGTGCTTTTTCCGCCTCTTCCCGCATTTCCATGATCTCCACGTATCCCCCAGCGTATTCGAGATAGTTCGTGGGACTGTCAATCATTGTCTGCCAGAGCTCTTCTACCAGATCATCGTCTGCGTCAAAACAGGTGCGGATAAACGCGGCGGACTGATCTTTGGACCAGCCGTCGTAGTTGATCCCGATGTCCAAAAGGGAGTGAAAACAGAGCGAAAAGGACCGCATGGCGGCATGATAGGCGCTGGTTTCTGTGGAAACACCATTATCATAGGACCAGGCCAGATTTTCCACGTAAGTCGCCCAGCCTTCCGCTGCGCCGGAACAGGTCAGCAGGGCGGACAGCGGATGTTTCGCATGTTCCCGGAAATAGACTGTCTGGTAGAGATGTCCGGGGAAACCTTCATGGGCGAGCGTGGGATAAAGTTCATCCTCTACGCCGGTACTGCCGCTATTGATATAGATCACATTCTGAGCGGGATCATCGAGCGGCGCGGTGAGATAAAATGCAGGACTCAACGCCGCTTCCAGCTGGGCCGGGACATAGCGGATCTCGTACTGCCTGGCAGCATCAGAGAGCGCCGGAAAGTCAGAATTCATCTGATCCTGAAGATCTGTAAGGATCTGGTCAGGCTGTGTAC
This sequence comes from Pilosibacter rotomagensis, assembly GCF_045062245.2. Classification (NCBI taxonomy): domain Bacteria; kingdom Bacillati; phylum Bacillota; class Clostridia; order Eubacteriales; family Clostridiaceae; genus Pilosibacter; species Pilosibacter rotomagensis. Next base: position 75,138 of record NZ_CM170323.1, read on the forward strand.
AGGAAAAAGTGAGATCGGAAGCGGCAGTTTTGGAAAAAGAGGAGATCGTCTCCAGGTCTTTCTGCATCCGGTAAGACAGCGCAGTTTTCAACTCTTCGATCGTACGATAGGAGAGACCGGGACCTGATCTTACAAGATATTCATAGTACTGCTTTCCGTCCCGGAATCCGGCGAGACCGCTTTCGTTGATCCCGCGCCCTTTTAAGCTTGAAAGCCCGTCGATCAGATGGCGATAAGCGGGCAAAAACGCGTTTTTGATCATGTCAAGATGACGGGAACGAAAGTCAGTTTTCTGCTGTTCTGTCAGAGTGATCTCATGTTCCAGAAATTTCAGGCGGCTTTCAAAGGTCTCCGTCAGGAAATTGTCTTCCGGGTCAATGAGATAACTTTCACAGGATTCGATGATCCGGTCGATCGAAGCGTCGGACAGACCGAGTCCGGCATCAGATTTTTGCTGCTCGAAGAAAAGAATATCACCGTAATAGGAGTCGAGCTGGGAAAGCAGAGAGAGATAGTCTTCGACATCCTGGATAGAATGGAAAGAATACTCCGACAGCAGGATCGGGAGCTGCGCCTGGATCCCGATGGTGGGGGCAAGCGGCTGTTCGTAGAGCTCGAGACCTTCCGCCATCAGAGAAGTATCAGTCATCGCGGAAAGGGAATCATAAAGGATCTGCTGGTCTGCTGATAAGGAGCCAGGATCAAAGTCGTTGAGTTTTTTTCGGAGATCATGGAGGTCATGGTGATTTGTGATGAGCTCGGACAGGCGGTAAGTGTCAAGGGAGGCATCCCCCGCATCAATTCCGTAATTTTCCGGGTGGAGCAGCGTGTAGTGGAGATCCAGAGTGCTGGAAGACTCCATCTCGGTGTGAAAGAGGTCAGAGCAGAATGAGTCGAAATCTGCCTGGAGCTTTAAAGCTTTTTCAGAAGTAGCGGGATTGCCGGATGAAAAGTCATTGGAAGAGTAAGATTCCCCGGTCTCCGCCGGACTGGCAGAGAAAATCCGCTCATTTCCGCAGGCAGTGAGAATGAACAGGAAAAAGAGTGCCAGAGCAGCTGCCCAAATGTGTTTCCATTTCATAAAAAGAACCTCCCGGATGCAGCTGCCAATAGGATCAATACGGAAGCTGACTGGTTCAATATATGAATCAGATGAGGGAATACAGAACTTTTTTTACTTACAAATACAGGAACTTTTCTTTTCAAGGTTGAAAAGAAGCGCGGAAGAGGATATACTGAGTAGTATCGTGACAGAAAGACAAATGTGCGACACACAAGAACAAAATGCACATTTGGCACCAGCGTCTGCGGATGGAAGACCCAGCAGACGGGGATCATCTAAGAATGAGGAGAGGGGAACAGAATTATGTGTGAAAGATTAATGCGTCATGTATCAGAATCAGCAGTAGAACAGACACAGATCGTTCTTGCGAGCCATATCAACGGTGCCGGCCGACTTTTCGGCGGACAGCTGATGGAGTGGATCGATATCGTTGCGGGTGTTGTAGCGAGAAGACATTCCCATTGCAACCAGACAACGGCTTCTGTGGACAGCCTTCAGTTTAAGGAAGCAGTGTATATGAATGATACGCTGATCTTATTCGGAAAACTTACTTATGTGGGTCATACTTCCATGGAGGTTCAGGTCGATACCTATGTGGAGGCACTCGACGGAACGAGAAAACTTGTAAATACCGCATATTTTGTAATGGTAGCACTCGACAAGAATGATCATCCGACAACCGTTCCGGGACTGATCGTGGAAACCGAGGAAGAAAAAGCTGCATGGGCAGCCGGAGAGCGCAGAAACGCGCTGAGAAAGCAGAGACGGATCGAGAATTATTAAAACAGTGCGTATATATCCGCATAAATAAAGGACTGTGAAACACACAGCCAACAAAAAAGGACCTTAAATAGATCAAAGGTCCTTTTTTGCTGCCATGCATCCGAAAGGCGCTGCCGGGCACCCTTTCAAAAAGTCCAGAATGACGTTCAGATAAAACTGCTTTCTTCCAAACATGGAAGTATGGGTAGCACCGTTCACAAGGACGAGCTGCGCACGCGGGATCAGCCGCGCCATCAGCCGGGAGTGGGAGGTTTTCACGAGATCTCTTGTCCCCGCAAGAAGAAGGACCGGCGCCTGTATCGCATGCAGCTGTTCTTTTGTCATCAGCGGCGAGTTGCAGAGCAGGGAGGCGAGCTGCTGGCAGCGGAAAACATGAGAATAGACCATGTCAGCAAATGCATGCCCTTTTTTCTGCGGATGGGAAGCTGGTGAGTCCACACGGTGCGGACGTTTCTGTGAAAGAAAACATGTGCGGAAAAGCGTGGACAAGATCCGATAAAAATAATACTTCCCAATGCAGAACATCCGGACGGGAAAGATCAGTCCGTCAGGCGTGATATTTCCGCTGACAGCGATCACAGAAAGCGTCTGCTCCGGAAAAAGAGAAGCGAACTCCAGTGCGATGTTCGCCCCGTCACTGAATCCAAAGAGGATACACGACGGGATCCGGAGAACATCCAGAAGCGCCGCCGCATCCTTTGCCATATCGGCAGTCGTAAACTCAGCATCTGCATTGTCTGGCTTGATCCGGGAACGTCCGTGGGCACGGCTGTCCATCAGGATCACCCGGTAGTTTGCAGACAATTTTTTCTCGTAGAAGTCAAAGATCATATGCGTCTCCGCGTTCCCGTGGAGCATCAGGATCGGAACTCCGTGCCCGCTTTCTTTATAATAAATCCAAGCTTTGGGCGTATCCGCCATACCCTGACGACAGATCATTTTTTCCATTTGTGAAGTTCCCCTTTTAAAAGCGTGAGAATATACCCGCGGATCCCATGAGGATTCTGGATCTCAACAGCGGCATACAGCATGCTCGGCGTCGGATATTTCGGAAGGTACACATAGTAAGACGGAACCCATTCCGTCGGGCTGTATTTTTCTTTTGCCCGGTAAAGATCCCGGAAACCGTAGCACGCGTTTAAATGGTCATAGATAAACTGGAGCAGGCGTTCCATCGGATTTTTACTCTCTGCGTTCAGACCGGCAAGCGGGGCGACTCCGAGACTGCCGTAGCCGATCCCCTCTTCTTTAAATACCTGGAACGCCTCGTAGATGATCGTCTCCATGACACCGCTCGGCGCATCTTTTCCGTGTCTCGTCACATCGGCCATGTAGCCGTTCTTTCCAAGGAAAGGAACAAAAACGATAAAGGCAACCATTTTTCCATCCGAATTCAGGGCGTAGAAGTAACGCTTGTCCATCGGATCATCGAGTCCGACGGTTCCCATCGTAAACTGAAGCATTCCGCTCTTCTTCCCTTCGAGCCATTCGTCCGTGATCCGGTCAAATTCGCGGTCGAGATCAGGATCCCGTTTCTCCAGCACTTTGTATTCGTGGACCGTGACGCCGGCTTTTGTCGCATGGTTGATGTTCATGCGCATCTTGGCGCCCTTCTTGCCGCTGATCTCATAGTCAGAAAGCTTAAACCGCGCTTCCTCCCCGCTTTTTACGAGACCGAATCCCTGCTTTTCATATTCCGACAGGTAGTAGTCGGTCAGACCGAGAAAGAAAATATTGTGGGCACTGTTCTGGCAGAACTCGCGGAACTCAGCGAGAAGTGCAGGAAAATCTTCATCCTTACAGACCGGATCGCCGTTTACAACGATGGTATCGCCGACGGTCCCATAAGGCAGAACTCCGTCAACAGAATGCCCGAAATACAGACATTTGTCATCTTCCAACGCCAGGTAGGAACATGGATTCTGGCTGTACAGGTTTAAAAGTGTTCTGGCATGCTGGATCTCCTGGGCTCCATGAGCTTGTTCCTGAAGCCATGGACGCAGTGCGCAGAGGATGGCGGCGAGGATGCAGCCCCAGCTGAACCAGAAAAGGACAAATTCTGTTCCATGACGGTCTGCCATGGAAGCAGGAAGATCGCCCATTCCGAAGATCATGCCGATGCCCTGGGCGAAACTGTCCGCAAAGGAGACGGAGGATCCGGCAGCGGTTCCAACCTGCATGTAATGCCAGGTGATCCCGACATTGATCAGGACACCTGCAATGGCAAGAAAAGCAAGTGTTACGGTCTGCTTCCGGTTCTCGCGTCCGGCCGGGATACAGAAATCCTTCCGCAGGGCAAAAAACAGAAGAAACAGAACGAGGTCAAAGATCATGACTCCGTTGTGCAGCGGATGTCCCATCCCGATGAGACCGCGCAGAAAGTTGAGTGTGAAGATCCCCATCGCGATCATCCATGCATTCCGCTTTCTCTTCCATAACTGCAGCGACAGCACGAAAAGAACAATGGAAAAGGCACGCTGGACCATGCGCCCCATCTCAAAAGAGGCCTGCATGGACTGGGAGATCCTTGAAAACGGGAAAAAAGTCAGCAGAAACAGGAAAAAAGAAAATACGGCGAGCAGAACGATCGAGATGTTCTCCAGACGGATCCGGAGCTGCCGCTTTTCATCCAGTCTTTTTTGTGATTCATTCATAAGTCATTCCTCCGAAGCAAAAATCATGAATACGATCTGTTTTATGGTAACACAAAGTGTAGTCTTTTTTGTGTGAAAAATCAACTAAAGGAAGTAAAGTTCCCGCAGAAACCGACGGGATGCCTTGACAAATTTATTTGAACAGGATAGACTAAAGACATCATATGGAAAAAGCTTGGAAGGGAAGAGTATGCCGAAAGGAAGCTTTCAGAGACCCCGGTTGGTGAGAAAGGGGAGCAAAGAGGCGGCAGAAGATGGTCCTGGAGCTGTGCAGGTGAAAGCGGAAACCGTGTTAGCCTGTGCCGGAAGCGCCCGTTAGCGCGTCAGGCTGTTTTTGACAGCCGGTGAGGGCGATGACCGTGAGGCACCGCCGAATTTAAAGTGGTAACACGGGGAGACTCGTCTTTAATAATTAAAGACGGGCTTTTTTTATTTGACAGGAAACTTTGAAGGAACGTCCTGTTAAACAAAAACGCACACTTGCGCGAGGAGGCAGGTTGTCGCAAGAGACTGCGCGAGAGCTCTGAACGTGCCAAAGCACATTCTTTTTTATGTCATTGTGCAATAAAAACGACCGGCAGGAGAAAAGCCGTAAAAGAGATAAAAATAGGAGGAATCAATCCATGTGTACAAACTGTAAGAAACCATACTACATTTCCACAGCGATCGCCTATACATCCGGCAAACCGCATATCGGAAACACTTACGAGATCGTATTGGCAGACGCGATCGCACGCTACAAGAGAGAACAGGGCTATGACGTTTACTTCCAGACAGGAACCGACGAGCACGGTCAGAAGATCGAGTTAAAGGCTGCGGACGCAGGCGTGACTCCGAAGGAGTTCGTTGACAACGTAGCAGGACAGATCAAGGAGATCTGGGACCTCATGAACACTTCCTATGATAAATTCATCCGTACCACAGATGATTACCATGAGAAACAGGTCCAGAAGATCTTCAAGAAATTATATGATCAGGGCGATATCTACAAAGGACATTATGAGGGACTTTACTGCACACCGTGTGAGTCCTTCTGGACTCCGTCCCAGGTCGTTGACGGAAAATGCCCGGACTGCGGACGTCCGGTACAGCCGGCAAAGGAAGAGGCATATTTCTTCCGTATGAGTAAATATGCTCCGAAGCTCATCGAATATATCAACGAGCATCCGGAGTTTATCCAGCCGGTATCCAGAAAGAACGAGATGATGAACAACTTCCTGCTTCCGGGACTTCAGGATCTTTGCGTATCCAGAACCTCCTTCAAGTGGGGAATTCCGGTCACTTTTGATCCGAAGCACGTTACCTATGTATGGCTTGACGCGCTGACCAACTATATCACGGGAATCGGATATGACTGTGACGGAAACAGCGACGAGAAGTTTAAGAAATACTGGCCGGCAGACCTTCACCTGATCGGTAAAGATATTATCCGCTTCCATACCATTTACTGGCCGATCTTCTTAATGGCTCTCGGTCTTCCGCTTCCGAAGCAGGTATTCGGACATCCGTGGCTGTTACAGGGCGATGGCAAGATGAGTAAGTCCAAAGGAAACGTACTCTATGCAGATACGCTCGTTGACTTCTTCGGTGTAGATGCAGTCCGCTACTTCGTACTTCATGAGATGCCGTTTGAGAACGATGGCGTGATCTCCTGGGATCTTATGGTTGAGCGCATGAACTCTGACCTTGCCAACATCCTTGGAAACCTTGTAAACCGTACCGTTTCCATGACAAATAAATATTTTGGCGGAATTGTCGAGAACAAGGGCGTTGCAGAGCCGGTGGATGAAGAGTTAAAGGCAACCGTTCTTGAGACGGTCAAGAAAGTAGACGAGAAGATGAATAAGCTCCGCGTTGCAGACGCGATCACAGAGATCTTCAATATCTTCCGCCGCAGCAACAAATATATCGATGAGACAACTCCGTGGACACTCGCAAAGGATGAGGCAAAGAAGGATCGTCTTGCAACCGTTCTTTACAATCTCACAGAGGCGATCACCATCGGTGCGTCCCTGTTATTCTCCTTCATGCCGGAAACTTCTGAGAAGATCCTCGCTCAGTTAAACACAGAGAAGAGATCGCTGGAGAACATGAATACCTTCGGTCTGTACCCGAACGGAAACAAGGTTACAGAGAAGCCGGAGATCCTGTTTGCCCGTATGGACATCAAGGACGTTATGGAGAAGGTTGAGGCCATGAAGGCAGCAGCCGCAGCAGAGAAACAGGAAGAAGAGAAGCCGGGCATGGACGTTGAGAAGAAGCCGGAGATCACATATGATGATTTCGCAAAGCTTCAGTTCCAGATCGGTGAGATCGTGAAGTGTGAAGAGGTTCCGAAGTCCAAAAAATTACTTTGCTCCCAGGTTAAGATCGGTTCTGAGACAAGACAGATCTTAAGCGGAATCAAGGCATGGTATAAACCGGAAGATATGGTCGGCAGAAAGGTTATGGTCGTTACGAACTTAAAACCGGCGAAGCTCGCAGGTATGTTATCGGAAGGCATGATCCTCTGCGCAGAGGATGATGAGGGCAACCTCGCATTAATGACACCGGCAAAGGATATCAAGTCCGGTTCTGAGGTCTGCTAAGTGAAGGTACGCTTTTGCTTTTCGGCGGAACAGCTAAAAAACATTGCCCTGGTCAGCATGGTCATCGACCATGCTGCCGTTGGGCTTATTGAACAGTCAGAACTGGCTTCGGGCGCTGCCTGGAGTCTCTGTGGGACAGCCATGCGCCTTGTGGGGCGTGTGGCTTTTCCTCTCTTTGCGTTTATGATCGCAGAGGGCGCAGCGCATACGCGGGACCGGAGATGGTATGCGCTGAGGCTGCTTCTGCTGGCGGTTATTTCGGAGATCCCCTTTGATCTTGTGGCGGGGGGAACATGGCTTTTTCCGGCGGACCAGAATACGGTGTTCACATTACTTCTGGGACTTCTGGCAGTCTGGGCTGGAGATCTGATCTGTGGGACCGGATCTGGAGTGTCATACGGAAACCGGGAAAAAACAGGAGATGGCGGCAGGAAGGCGGTAGGCCAGAGGAGATTTCCGTTGGAATATGAGCGGTATATCCGGGTTCTGGCGGCGGTTCCTTTCGGACTGGCAGCCTATTATCTGAAGACGGATTATGGGTTTATGGGCGTGCTGTTGATCGTTATATTGTATACATTGCGCACGGAACCACAGTTTCGCACGGCTGTCTGCATTGTGTTTTTATTTTGTATGTATATGGATTTCTATGGCGCTGCGGCTTGCGTTGCAATTTTCCTGATAAACCGTTACAATGGAGAAAAAGGCAGTGGGAGCGGAAGAATTTTCTATCTGTTTTATCCGTTGCATCTGCTGGTGATCCGGGGAATTAAGATGGCTGTGGGACTGTAGAAAATGAGATTGTGTAAAATGTCATACAGATGCCGGCACCGGATGAAAAAGAAAACGACATATGACTTGAGGACAGAAAGAATGGACTATATTTTTGACACACATGCCCATTACGACGATGAGGCATTTGACGCGGACCGGGAGGAAGTGCTCACGGGACTGAAAGAACAGGGAATCGGAACCGTTGTGAATGTCGGAGCGAGCATCGCGTCAACAAAGACAACGCTGGCACTGGCCGAGGCGCATCCCTTCATGTATGCGGCGGTGGGCGTGCATCCGAACGAGACGGCGGAGCTTACGGATGCGGACATGAAATGGCTGGAATCTCTGGCAGAAAACCCGAAGGTTGTGGCGATCGGTGAGATCGGTCTTGACTACTACTGGGACGAGCCGGAGCGGGAGATCCAGAAACACTGGTTTTCGGTGCAGCTTGAGGTCGCAAAGAAGACGGGACTCCCGGTGATCATCCACAGCCGGGACGCGGCGAAGGACACGTTAGATATTATGAAGGTGGAACACAACGGTGCCACCGGCGGCGTGATCCACTGCTTTTCCTACGGAGTGGAGATGGCGAGAGAATACCTGAATATGGGATATTATATCGGGATCGGCGGAGTGCTGACCTTTAAAAACGCGAAAAAACTGATCGAAGTGGCAGAATATGCGCCGCTCGACCGGATCGTTCTGGAAACGGACTGTCCGTATCTGGCCCCGGTGCCAAACCGGGGAAAACGAAATTTCTCTGGAAATCTTCCGTATGTAGTGGAAAAGCTGGCAGAGATCAAGGGTGTTTCCAAGGAAGAGATCATCCGGGAGACAACGAAAAACGCGAGGGAGATGTACCGGATCACGGAGTAGAATTTTCGGGACAATAGTACCGCAGCAGCGGAACGCATTTACCGGATTTTGTATACAAGATGCAATTCATGCAACAAAAGTACCTGCGCAAAAGCGCAGTCAAAAATAGAAAGAGAGAAATAAATGGCAAATCTGGGAAACCCAAAGAATACCATAGAGATCATACAGAAGTATGAATTCATGTTTCAGAAAAAGTTTGGTCAGAACTTTTTGATCGATACCCATGTACTGGAGAAGATCATCTCCGCAGCCGGGATCACAAAGAATGACTGCGTCCTTGAGATCGGCCCGGGAATCGGAACCATGACCCAGTACCTTGCGGAGAATGCCGGACATGTTGTAGCCGTTGAGATCGACCGGAACCTGATCCCGATCTTAAAGGAGACACTGGCGGATTACGACAACGTGACCGTCATCAACGAGGATATCTTAAGAGTCGATATCAAGGCACTGGCCGAGGAATACAACGGCGGAAAGCCGATCAAGGTCGTTGCGAACCTGCCGTACTATATCACGACCCCAATCATCATGGGGCTCTTTGAGAGCGGAGTGCCGATCGACAATATTACCGTTATGGTCCAGAAGGAAGTTGCGGACCGCATGAAGGAAGGACCGGGGTCCAAGGATTACGGCGCTCTGTCCCTGGCTGTCCAGTATTACGCGGAGCCGGAGATCGTAGCGAACGTACCGCCGAACTGCTTTATCCCGCGCCCGAATGTGGGATCAGCGGTGATCCGGCTTACAAGACATAAGGAGATGCCGGTGGAGGTGAAGAATCCTGCCCTGATGTTTAAGATCATCCGCGCGTCCTTCAATCAGAGAAGAAAGACGCTGCAGAACGGTCTCGGAAATGCGCCTGAACTTCCGTATACAAAGGAACAGATCGCGGCAGCGATCGCAGAGATGGGACTCACTCCGACGATCCGCGGCGAGGCGTTAAGCCTTGCACAGTTTGCGCAGTTGTCGGATATTCTTGGGGCGATGAAATAAGAAGCACAGATTCAAGTCGAACGTCCGTGAGACTTGGCGCATGATTCTGGTCATGTGGAAAACGAGTCTGTCCGCAGCATGGACTTTGTATACAAGCCAGAGCGCTATGGTGAAGCAGAAGAATAGAATGTAGGACGGGAGGAAGCATTATGGGATTTACAGAACTGTCACACGCGTTTATCGCGGCAAAATATTATGTTTACCTGAAGGAAATCTTCGGTGACCGCGGCGAGGCGGCATTTTTGCATGCCACCCGATATTACGGCGAACAGCGTGGACGTCGGATGGCACAGCGGGCGATCCGGGACGGAAAACCTCTGACTTATGAGACATACTGCCAGTACGGTGAATGGGTCAACACGGAAGAGGTGAAAGCACAAGGACTCGGAAACCAGTCCGAGACGACAAGTTTAAGCCCGGACTTTCAGATCCACATCCATGTCTGTCCGTGGCACACCCAGTTTAAGAATATGGGACTCCCGGAAGCGGGACTTCTCTATTGTAAGGACCTGGATGCGTCTATTTCCCGAGGTTTCAACCCGGAGATTCGCTATGAGGTCTCCCAGACACTCCATGACCATGATTATTGTATACAGACGATCCGGAACGCCGGTTTGACGCCGGAGTCCAATATGGCAAAAAATCCGGCAGGCCTCAGATCTTTCGAGTACCACTGCGCTCACTCCTACTGGGCATACCGGGAAGTTTGTGAAGCAATCTTCGGGGAAGAGGGGACACGGATCGCTGAAAGAGTCCTTGATGATTTTGCCGCAGAGTATGGAAAAAAGATGGCAGACACGCTGGCAGGATATGCAAGGACGAATTTTAACATCGCAGACGTAACTATTCAGTAGGTCTGCGCATTTACTGCGCTGACCGTAAGAAAACTTAGACTAGAAGGCAAAAATCCTATCGGCACAGCCGATTTAGAATGGATTTTTGCGCGTAACTGCGAGGGTACTGAACAGTTACGCGCAGACTAAGAAATCAGCAGCTTTGCAAAAAGAGCTGCTGAAATATTGCTGTTAGAAAGAAGAACAAGGTATATCGAAATACATTTTGAAGAATATTGAGGAGCAACACTTATGAAACAGATCAACATGCTGGAATCCCCGGTCCGCCAGGTATTTTTCAGTTACCTGGTGCCGTCCATCAGCGCAACACTCGTGACCTCCATTTATATTCTGGCGGACACGATGATGATCGGACGCGGAGTCGGTGGTTCCGGTATTGCGGCGATGAATATTTTACTGCCGCTCTACAACACATATTTCGGGATCGGAATGATGTGCGGAGTCGGCGGCAGCGTTCTCTTTGGGTTTTCCAGAGGACGCGGCGATGAAAAACGCGCCAGAAGTTATTTTACGGCGGCACTCTGTGTGGTGCTTGCTCTGTCAGCAGTCTTTCTAATATTGGGAAGAATCTTTTTCAACCCTCTGATTACTTTTATGGGAAATACCCCACTCTTAAATGAATACACCGTGCCTTACGGAACTGTGCTCACAACAGCGGCCCCCATGTTTGCCCTGTCTTCATTCCTTCAGGCATTCGTCCGAAACGATGGTGCGCCGAAGCTTGCCATGGCGGGCGTGATCAGCGGAGGTGTCACCAATGTGATCCTGGATTATGTATACATTTTTATCATGAAATGGGGAATGGGAGGTGCGGCGCTGGCGACAGCCACCGGAACGACACTCACGGTGCTGATCCTCGCAAGCCATTTTTTCTCGAAAGATAACCACTTGAAGCTGGAATTTAGCGATGTGTGGAGACGGGTGCCGGAGGTGCTCGGAAATGGGCTCGCAAGCTTTATTCTGGAGATCTCCAACGGCTTCGTGATGCTGCTGTTTAACCGCCAGCTCCTCGCTTACGTGGGAGAGATGGGAATCACGGTCTATGGAATCATCACAAACACCGCGCTTGTGGCATCGTCCATTTCCAACGGTATCGCTCAGGCAGTACAGCCGCTGCTTTCCGCGAACTTTGGCGCGGGAAACCTGAAGAGAGTCGGCGAGGCGAGAAAACTGGGAGTCCGGACCGGATTTGCCGCAGGCTTCATATTCACTGCGATCGGCATGCTGATCCCGGTACAGTTGTCCTATCTGTTTCTGGACCCGACACCGGAGATCCTCACAATGGCGGTCCCGGCGATCCGGCTGTATTTCCTCTGCTTCTTAGTCAGCGAGTGGAACATCATCAGCGGAATGTATTTCCAGTCTACTGTGAGACCGCGGTTTTCTTTAACGATCACACTGCTCCGCGGAGTGATCTTAAACAGCGTGTTCGTGTTCCTTCTCCCGGCACTCTTTGGTGTAGACGGAATCTGGCTTACGGTGACTGTATCAGAGTTCATCACGGCGGGCGTTGCGTTTGTGCTTATGAAAAGGGAAAAACATTAATATAAAAAAAATATGGTAACTGTTCAGTAGGTCTGCGCACTTGCTGCGCTGACCGTAAGAAAACATAGGCTGGAGGGCAAAAATCCCATCAGCGAAGCTGATCTGGAATGGATTTTTGCGTGTAACTATGAAGGTACTGAATAGTTACAAAATATGTAAACAACGGACTCAGGGATCTTTGAGAAAAAGGATTTCGGATTCCGTTGTTTCTTTTTTCATTGCCGTGTTCCCAGAAGAACCTTCCGGTGGAAGGTTTTGCAGGTGTATCTGGAAGAAACAGGAGACAAATTCGTTAAACTTATTTCAATTGACACTATAACGGCCTATTGGTAAAATGGAGATAGCGACGTTAAATAAAGAAAGAAGAGGAGAACAATATGACGATCAGAATCGGAATTATGGGTTATGGAAATCTTGGACGCGGCGTTGAGTGCGCCATCAAACAGAATCCGGATATGGAGCTTGCGGCAGTATTTACAAGAAGAGATCCGAAAAATGTCAGGATCCTGACCGAAGGCGCAAAGGTTTACCATGCGGACGAAGCGAAACATATGACAGATAAGATCGATGTCCTGATCCTTTGCGGCGGAAGTGCGACAGATCTTCCGGTGCAGACACCGGAGTATGCGAAATATTTCACCGTAGTGGACAGCTTTGACACACACGCGAGAATTCCGGAGCATTTTGCAGCTGTCGATGCAGCGGCAAAGGAAGCAGGAAATGTAGCAGTGATCTCCGCAGGCTGGGATCCGGGTATGTTCTCCTTAAATCGTGTATACGCAAATGCAATTCTCCCGGATGGTAAAGACTATACATTCTGGGGCAAAGGTGTAAGCCAGGGGCATTCCGACGCAATCCGCCGCATTGATGGCGTGAAGGACGCAAGACAGTATACAGTCCCGGTTGAGAGCGTGCTGGAGAGAATCAGAAACGGCGAGACTCCGGAACTCACAATAAGAGAGAAACACACAAGAGAATGCTATGTTGTTGCCGAAGAGGGCGCTGATCTTGCACGCATCGAAAAAGAGATCGTAACGATGCCGAACTACTTCTCCGACTATGATACAACGGTTCATTTCATCAGCGAGGAAGAGATGAAGCGCGACCATTCCACGCTTCCGCACGGCGGTTTCGTGATCAGAAACGGAAAGACTGGATGGAATCAGGAGAATACACATGTGATCGAGTATCGTCTGAAACTGGATTCCAACCCGGAGTTCACTTCATCCGTGATCGTTTGCTGTGCCCGCGCCGCATTCCGCATGAAACAGGAGGGAATGAGCGGATGCAAGACCATTCTTGACATTCCGCCGGCATACCTTTCCGCAAAGAGCGGCGAGGAACTCAGAAAGAATCTCCTGTAATCATAAAAAGAACCTTTAAAGGCGGAGAAAGAGCCGGCCTTTGATCAATCATACCTCCGCCCTGTGTCCGCAGCCGACAGATACAGGGCGGAAGTATCAATTGCCATGCATTCAGAAAAGACCGCAAACGGGATCCATGCATGGCGGATTTTGTAGAGGGTGAAGATATGACACTTAAGAAGAATCATCCGGCAGGCTACAACGGGATCACGGACGGCGTGATCTGGCAGCAGCTCCTGCTCTTTTTCTTTCCGATCCTGTTCGGGACATTTTTCCAGCAGCTTTACAACACGGCGGATGCCATGATCGTTGGAAAGTTTGTGGGAAAAGAGGCACTTTCCGCGGTAGGGGGTACGACAGGAACGTTGATCAACCTGTTAGTTGGTTTCTTCGTCGGAATGTCCTCCGGCGCGGCCGTTGTTGTATCCCAGTTCTATGGGGCAAAGGAAGACCAGCAGGTGCAGAAATCGGTCCACACATCGTTCTGTCTGGCGCTGGCCGGCGGTGTGGCACTCTTAGTGATCGGTGAGATTTTCACTCCGGCTGCAATCCGGGCCATGGGTGCTCCCGAAGAGATCCTTGGATATTCTGTGACATATCTCAGGATCTATTTTCTGGGCATCATAGGAAATCTGGTCTATAACATGGGCGCTGCGATCCTGAGAGCTGTGGGAGATTCGAAGAGACCGCTCTATTTCCTTGTGGCGAGCTGCCTGACCAATATTGCTCTGGATCTCCTGTTTGTAGTCTGTTTTCATATGGAAGTTGCCGGGGCGGCGCTTGCGACGATCATGTCCCAGCTTTTATCGGCAGTACTCGTTATGATAACGCTGATCCGGACAAAAGAATCTTACCGTTTTATCCCGAAGGAACTCCGTGTGGAGCCGGTATTATTAAAGAGGATCATAAAGATCGGTCTTCCGGCGGGACTCCAGTCCATGATGTACTCGATCTCCAATATCCTGATTCAGGCAAACATCAATGGATACGGAACGAATACGATCGCGTCCTGGGCAGTTTATGGAAAGATTGACGGTATCTTCTGGATGACCATGGATGCCATGGGAATCTCCGTGACGACCTTTGCGGGTCAGAACTTCGGTGCGGGCAAGATCAGACGTTTAAAGAAGGGAACCTACGTGGGACTTCTCATGTCGACGATCATCACGGCGGCACTCGGTCTGTTTATGTTTACGGCAGGTCCGGTACTCATCAGTCTCTTTACGAATGATGCGGATGTCATGGCGGAGAGCATGAGTATTATCCGCTTCCTGGTGCCGTTCTGGTTCTGCTACATCTGCGTCAACGTATATCCGTGTACGCTGCGCGGCGTGGGCGATGCCCTGATCCCAATGCTGATCATCTGTGTTGGAACCTGTATCCTGCGTGTGCTCTGGGTATTCGGCGCGGGCGCGGTTCATCCGGGGCTGTATACAACGCTGACGAGTTATCCGTTAAGCTGGACTATCACTTCGCTGGCATTCCTGGTATACTATTACCGGTTTAGTGCGATGAGAAAGTTAAATAAACTGATTGAAGAATAAGCATAACTGTTCGGCAGGTCTGTGAACTAATTGTTCTGGTCTGCTGAACAATTATAATAAGTGTAACTGGAATATGGATGTTGAATTTGAATTTAAAGAGAAAAATGGGGGCGCTTGTGTGACAAAGCTTTTGGCACCAGGCGCCGTCTGCGTGGTACCGGAAAGTCTGGGCGGACTTCCGGTGACAGAGCTGGCAGACAAGGTATTTTCGGGGAGCACGGTGGAGAAAGTCTATCTACCGCGGACACTCACCCGGATCGGAAGATATGAATTTTATGGATGTGAGAAGCTTCAAGAGATCCATTTTTACGGGGCGCTCCGGGAAGTCGGCGGCGGTGTGTTTACGGGCTGCCGGAATATCAGGAGTCTGACTGTGCATATGGGGGTGGATGAAGAGTCGGCACTCGGGGATTTTGTGACGGAGATCAATGAGAGAGTCACAGTGCATGTATTTATACAGGGCGGACAAAATCGAATGCAGGACGAGAGAGACACGGACTCTGCACGAATATCGCTGGCTTCAAGTACTTTTGAGGAAGAGAACGGGGAGACAGAGACTGCGCGTGTGATCTTCCCAGAATACTACGACGAGGCGGTGGAAAATACGCCCGCCAGGATCACGGTATCCAATATCCACGGTGCAGGGCAGAAGTATCGCTACTGTTTTGAGGGACGAAAATTCCGATTTGACAGGTATGATAAAATGTTTGTGTATGAAAAAGCAGAGGAATCGGTTCTCATGGCATCGAAGATCGCGGTGACCCGGCTGCAGTATCCG
Organism: Pilosibacter rotomagensis; assembly: GCF_045062245.2. Lineage (NCBI taxonomy): Bacteria > Bacillati > Bacillota > Clostridia > Eubacteriales > Clostridiaceae > Pilosibacter > Pilosibacter rotomagensis. Next base: position 90,948 of record NZ_CM170323.1, read on the forward strand.
AAAGGACTGTGGGAGAGTGCGAAAAAGGAATATGAAAAGTTTCTTATGGAGAATCTTTATGAGGTACTTCTTGGAACTCTTGAGGACCCGGAGACCATAAAATGGATTGCGGGACAGTATTTAACACCGGAAAAGAATCCGCTGACGGCGGATAAGATGTCGGGGCTGATCACGGAGATCTCGAAAAAGCATCTGCCGGAGCTTTTGGGGATGTTTATGGAGATCCAGAGGAAGAAGTTTGGCGTAAAGAAGAAAAAGTTTGATTTTGATTTGTGAGGAGGTCAGAAATCGTCATGAGAGAAGATGCGGCATGGTCGCCGATCCTGAGAGAGCAGGGCGCGCTGGAAGAACTGGCGGCGATCGGCGTTGAGATCATACGGAACGCGAGGAATGAGCTGTATCTTTCCATGCGGTTTCTCGACGTGGTCTTAAATGGTCTGTTCCCGGTGGCGGACAACAGCATCAAGGGAATCGGAACGGACGGAACCTTATTATCATTTGAGACAGGATACATCTGCGGCTGGTACCGGAGAAATCCTGTTTATGTAAACCGCATGATCCTGCACGAGACTTTCCACTGTCTCTTTGTCCACCCATGGTCGAGAAAAAAGCGGACAGAGGAATACTGGAATCTGGCATGCGATATCGCTGTGGAGTCCTTGATCGACGGGATCCACAAGCCGTGCGTCCATCTGCCGATGTCCCCGGTGCGGGCGGAATTTTACGGACGTCTGAGGAAAAAGATCAAGGTACTGAACGCGGAGAGCATCTATCACACTATGCAGGAGATGGAGCTTTCGGAGATCGAATATGAGCGGCTCTGCCGGGAATTCTGCCGGGACGATCATTCCAGATGGGAGAAAGAGGACGAGAAGAAATCTCCGAATCCCAACCGGAACCGAAAAAACGATTGGGATGACAAGCGGGAGAAGATGCAGGCGGAGATGGAGGCGTTTTCCAACGAGGCGGCGGATGACTCCAGGGAGCTGATGGATCAGCTGGCGGTGGAGAACCGGGAGCGGTACGATTACCGGGAATTTTTGCAGAAATTTTCGGTGCTGAAGGAGACAGTCCAGATCGATCCGGATGCGTTCGACTATGTATTCTACAATTATGGCATGCAGTTATACGGAAATATGCCGTTGATCGAGCCCCTTGAGACGAAGGAAGTCCGGCGGATCGAGGATTTTGTGGTCGTTATCGACACTTCGATGTCATGTTCCGGGGAGCTGGTGAAGAAATTCCTGGAAGAGACCTACGGGGTGCTGGCTCAGTCGGAGAGCTTCTTTAAGAAGGTCAATATCCACATTTTGCAGTGCGACGATAAAGTACGGCAGGATGTGAAGATCGAGAGCGAGGAGGACCTTCGGAATTACATGGACCACATGGAGCTCCATGGCATGGGCGGGACTGATTTCCGCCCGGCATTCCTGCATGTGGACCAGATGATCAAGGCGGGAAAGTTCAGCAGGCTGCGGGGACTTCTCTATTTTACGGACGGATATGGGACATTTCCGGTGAAAATGCCGCCATATGACACGGCCTTCGTGTTTATGCGGGATAATTATACTGACGCGGACGTTCCGCCTTGGGCGATGAAGGTGATTCTGGACCCGGAGTCGATGGAGGACGTGGGGAAAATATTAGATGGAAAATAGTAACTGTTCAGTAGGTCTGCGCATTTACTGCGCTGACCGTAAGAAAACTTAGAATGGAAGGCAAAAATCCTATCGGCATAGCCGATTTGGAATGGATTTTTGCGCGTAACTGTGGGGGTGCTGAACAGTTACGGAAAGTAAAAGGTTTGATAGGCTGGTTCACGGACTGTAAAAATTATACCGGAGTAAAAAGATATGAACATCAAGCGTGCAAAACAGGAAATTAAAAATACGATACAGGTGTATCTGACGAAGAACGAACACGGGGAATACGAGATCCCGTCCATGCGGCAGCGCCCGGTGCTGCTCATCGGTCCGCCAGGAATCGGAAAGACCCAGATCATGGAGCAGGTGGCGCGGGAGTGTGGGATCGGTCTCGTCTCCTACACGATCACACACCATACGAGACAGAGTGCCATCGGTCTCCCGTTTATCTCGGAGAAGACTTACAGTGGGAAGAATGTCCATGTGACGGAATATACCATGAGTGAGATCGTCGCGGCGATCTACAATAAGATCGAAGACACAGGACTCTCCGAGGGACTTCTCTTCATCGATGAGATCAACTGCGTTTCCGAGACGCTGGCCCCGGCCATGCTGCAGTTTTTGCAGTATAAGACTTTCGGAAATCATAAGATCCCGGATGGCTGGATCATCGTGGCAGCAGGAAACCCGCCGGAATACAATAAATCCGTGCGGGAATTCGATATCGCGACCTTAGACCGCATCAAAAAGATCGATGTGGAGGCGGATTTTGAGGTCTGGAAGGAATACGCGAAACAGGCGGATATCCATCCGGCGATCCTGTCGTTCCTCACCGCAAAGCCGCAGTATTTTTACCAGGTGGAGACCACCGTGGACGGAAAAGTGTTCGCGACACCTCGTGGATGGGAAGACCTCTCCGGATTTTTGAAGGTCTGCGAGAAGGTGGGGCTTACCTGCGACCGGGAGGTTGTGGTACAGTATATCGAGCACCCGCGGATCGCGAAAGATTTTGCGAACTATCTGGAATTATATAAGAAGTATCAGGCGAGATACCAGATCGACGAGATCCTGGAAGGAAAGCGGGACGAGCACCTGATGGAACAGGCGGCGAAAGCGCCGTTTGATGAGAAGCTTTCCATCATCAGCCTGATTTTAGCGAAGCTCGATGTGGAGTTCAAGGCTTATGCGCAGAAAGAGGATTATCTGGAAGTGCTGTTTGGAGAGCTGAAAGCATTCAAGAGAAGCTTGGAAGGTAAAGCGGAGGCCGGAGAAACGATAGAGACAGTGCCGCAGACTCCGATCGCCATCTTTTCCCAGCAGATCGAGGCATTCACTGCGGTATCCGAGCAGAAACAGAAAGCCGGACTCCTCACGAGGTCGGAAAAATATCGCTGTGCCGATGTCACAGCGGCCATGAACCGGTATCTACAGACTGTGAAAGCAGAACTGTTATTTGATGGCGGTGAGATATTTGACCGGTTCCGGGAGATGTTTGGTGACGAACGGACAGAACTTGAGGATCTGTGCGCTCATGCCGGACAGACACTGGAGTATGCCTTTGATTTCATGGAAGGAACGTTCGGCAGCAGTCAGGAGATGGTGGTGTTTATCACGGAACTCAACTCCAGTGCCTCGGCAGTGCGGTTCTTACAGGAGAATGAGTGCGAACGGTATTATGAATACAATAAAAATCTATTGTTTGATGAAAAACGGGCAGATATTTTGAGCCGGTTGGACAGATTGGGAGCATTCTTTTAAAGAAATGTGGAGCTGAAAAATCCTTAAAGACAGGATTTGCAAAATAAGTATATAAAATAGGGTTGTGCTTACGGAATCATGTGAGCATGTGTTAAAGAGAAATTGGAAAGGAAAATTATCATATGGAATACGAAGGAACCGTATACCGCCCGCCGAGCGAGGCGAGAAGCTTAATTATTCAGGTGACTGTGGGCTGTGCCCATAACCGGTGCACCTTCTGCAACATGTACCGGGTGAAAAAATTCCGAGTGCGGACAAAAGAAGAGATCATGAAGGATCTGGACGAATGCCGCGATTATTACGGACCGTATGTCAGCCGTGTATTCTTTGCGGACGGTGATGCACTGGTGGTAAAGACAGAACTTCTTTTAGAGCTTTTAGCCTATGTCCACAAAAATTTCCCGTATGTGGAGCGGATCACCTCTTACGGGACTGCAAAGGATGTTCTGGCAAAGTCTGAGGAAGATTTAAAAGCCTTAGCGGCAGCAGGACTCGAGATGGTCTATATCGGAGCGGAATCCGGTGATGACCGTGTTCTGGAGCATATCCATAAGGATGTGACGGCGGCCCAGATTGCGGCGGCGGGACAGAAATTGAAGCGCTGCGGCATCAAGACCTCTGTGACGCTGATCTCCGGCCTCGGCGGAAGAAAAGGGATCCGGGAACATGCCATCAAGTCGGCGGAGCTGATCAATCAGATGAATCCGGAGTATGCCTCCTTCCTGACATTGCGCCTCTATGAGGGAACCCAGATGAATGAGGAAGTAAAACGCGGGGAGATGGAGCTTATCACCCCGGACGAGATCGTGGAGGAAATGGAGCTGTTTTTAACACACATTGATTCTCCCGGAACGATCTTCCGGACAAACCACGCGTCCAACTATGTAGTGCTTGCGGGAACTTTTAACGAAGATATTCCGAAAATGCTGGCACAACTGGAGGACGCAAAGAAAAGACAGCGTTACCGCCTTGAAGAATGGCGCAGACATATTTAAGTAAGAAGAGCAGAGAAAACAGTCCCGCGGGCTTTCTGGACGCTTAAAACGGCAGAAAAATGGCTCGCGGGATATGCCTTTTCAGGGCTTTCCGGGACGATCCCGGAGGGGACTCTTCTTGTAGATTGTATTCAAAAAACAACAATATATAGTTTTGAATCATGAATTTTTCACCATATATATGGTTTTGGTATATCATATTTATATAGCAGTACTCCTTGCAATCCGGGAACAATACAGTTATAATAGAATCGTTCTCGCGTGAGTGACTAAAAATAACATGGCGGGAATATGACATGACCGCCTTAGGAGACTCGTGGCGGCAGGTCCGACAGATCAATCATAAAATATCTAAATCAGATAAAATTTCTGTATAATTCTGAAAAAAACAAACTGTATATACAACCAAGAAAACTATCAGCAATTGAAATGTACATGCCTGAGGTCGGCCGGTAAATGCGCGGACCTGTAGGTCAGCTGTGTTTTTTAGCAGAATAGACAGAAGAGAAAAACAGGCAACGGCAGTTGTGCGTAAAGCGGACAATTCTGCCAACACAATGAAATGAAACGGGGAATCAGGGATGAAGATCATCAAAAGAAACGGAGCGGAGGAAAGTTTTGACACGCTCAAGATCGTAAATGCGGTCCAGAAGGCGTGCAACGCCACAGAAAATGCCTATCTGGCACCGGAACAGCTTACGGATATCGCAGATTATGTAGAGTACAAGTGCAATAAGCTGGGACGTGCTGTGTCTGTAGAGGAGATTCAGGATATGGTCGAGAACCAGTTGATGGCCATCGGTGCTTTTGCGATCGCAAAAAACTATGTGCGCTACCGCTATGACCGCTCTCTGGTGCGGAAAGCAAACACGACGGACAACCGGATCCTGTCCCTGATCGAGTGCAACAACGAAGAGGTTATGCAGGAAAATTCCAACAAGAATCCGACGGTCAACAGCGTACAGCGTGACTATATGGCCGGAGAGGTCAGCAAGGATCTCACGAGAAGACTTCTTCTTCCGGAAGATATTGTAGAGGCGGATAAGCAGGGAATCATCCACTTCCATGACTCCGACTATTTTGCACAGCATATGCACAACTGCGATCTTGTAAATCTGGAGGATATGTTGCAGAACGGCACCGTGATCAGCGAGACACTGATCGAGCGCCCGCATAGCTTCTCCACAGCCTGCAACATTGCGACCCAGATCATCGCGCAGGTTGCCAGCAACCAGTACGGCGGACAGAGCATCAGCCTTGCGCATCTCGCTCCGTTCGTTCAGGTATCGAGAGTGAAGATCCGTCAGGAAGTGATTGGCGAGATGAAGGATCTTGGAATTGCTGTGACAGAGGATCAGATCGATAAGCTCACGGAGGAGCGTCTCCGCAGAGAGATCACGAAGGGAATCCAGACGATCCAGTATCAGGTCGTAACACTCCTTACCACAAACGGACAGGCACCGTTCGTTACCGTTTACATGTACCTCGACGAGGCAAAGAATCCGCAGGAGAAAAAAGACCTTGCGATGATCATCGAGGAGACCTTAAAACAGAGATATCTCGGCGTTAAAAATGAAGCCGGCGTATGGATCACACCGGCATTCCCGAAGCTGATCTATGTTCTCGATGAGGACAATATCACTCCGGATGCGCCGTATTACTATTTAACAGAGCTTGCGGCAAAATGTACCGCAAAGCGCATGGTTCCGGACTACATCTCCGCGAAGAAGATGCGGGAATTAAAGGGCGATGTGTATACATGCATGGGCTGCCGTTCCTTCCTGACTCCGGACCGTTCCTACGTAAAAGGAAACCTTGCGAATGCAGGAAACTACCGGGAAGGCGAGCGCAAGTATTATGGGCGCTTCAATCAGGGCGTTGTGACGGTAAACCTTGTTGATATCGGACTCAGCGCAAGAAAAGACATGAACAGGTTCTGGGAGATCTTTGATGAGAGAATGGAACTCTGCCACCGCGCAATGCGCTGCCGCCACGAGAGATTAAAAGGAACCTTATCCGACGCGGCTCCGATCCTCTGGCAGTATGGCGCGCTTGCCCGCTTAAAGAAAGGTGAGACCATCGACAAGCTCCTCTATGACGGATATTCCACACTTTCTCTGGGATATGCAGGCCTGTGGGAATGTGTATACAGCTTAATTGAGAAGAAATTAACTGAGCCGGAAGGAAAGAAACTTGGTCTTGAGATCATGCAGAAGTTAAATGACTACTGCACGAAGTGGAAAGAGGCGGAGAATATCGATTACAGCATCTACGGAACCCCGCTGGAATCCACAACCTACTCTTTTGCGAAGAGTCTCCAGAGACGTTTCGGCATCGTAAAGGGCGTAACCGACAGAAACTACATCACGAACAGCTACCATGTGCATGTAACGGAACCGATCGACGCCTTCAGTAAGTTAAAATTAGAGTCTGAATTTCAGGCACTGTCCCCGGGCGGAGCGATCAGCTACGTGGAAGTTCCGAACATGCAGGATAATATCCCGGCTGTTCTTCAGGTCATCCGCTACATCTATGACAATATCATGTACGCGGAGTTAAATACGAAGAGCGATTACTGTCAGGTATGCGGCTACGACGGCGAGATCAAGATCATCGAGGATGACGGAAAGCTCGTATGGGAATGCCCGCATTGCGGAAACCGTGACCAGAGCAAGCTCAACGTTGCAAGACGTACCTGCGGATACATCGGAACACAGTTCTGGAATCAGGGCAGAACACAGGAAATTAAGGAAAGGGTACTGCACCTGTAATGAATTACGGAGAGATCAAAACATGTGATATTGCAAACGGTGAGGGAGTACGCGTATCTCTCTTCGTGTCCGGCTGTACACATCACTGTAAAAATTGCTTTAATGATGTGGCGTGGGATTTCGGATATGGAAAGCCGTTTACGGAAGAGACGGAAGAAATGTTATTAAAGGCGCTGGAGCCGGATTTTGTGGATGGATTATCGCTTCTCGGTGGAGAACCCTTTGAGCCGGAGAACCAGCGGGCACTTCTCCCGTTCTTAAAGAAAGTGCGCGAGAGATTCCCGAAGAAAAATATCTGGTGCTATACCGGTTATCTTTTCGATAAAGAGCTTCTCGGTGAGAGCCGGGCGAGATGTGAGTGTACGGATGAGATGTTAAGCCTGATCGATGTCCTCGTGGACGGCGAGTTTGTTCAGGAGCTCTACAGCGTGGCACTGGCATTCCGCGGTTCGGAGAACCAGAGGATCATCGACGTGAAAAAGTCTCTGGAAACAGGGGAGATCGTCTGGCATGCTCTGATGAGCCGGGGGATCTCGATGAAGTTTAATTAAAATATGAAGACAGATCGAATATAAAGGAAAGATCCGGCAGTTGGGTTGTTTTACAGGGATTTTTGATTCTGTAAGACAACTTGACTGCCGGATTTTTTTGATGTAATAGGAAATTCCGAGAAATTCCCTGTCTCACAAAAGGCACTTCTTTTTTTATAAAATCTGTAGTACAGGTAAGGACATCATGTGAAAAATGAAGTCTGGCTATGGCATCTGGATAGGCTTAGAACTGCCGCTGATCTTGACTTTTTAAGAATAGTCCTGTATACTAATATAGTTCTAAATAGAACAGTTCACTTTTGAACCAGAGGTGATACACATGAAATTTGTTGATTTTATGGCGGACAGCCGGGATTTCTATACGGGGCTCATTGATCCGGTCTGCAAAAAATACGGGCTGACCCAGATGGAATTCAATATCCTGCTGTTTCTCGCCAACAATCCGGAGTGCGACACCGCCGCCCAGATCATCAAGAAGCGGGCGTTCACAAAGTCCCATGTCTCCATGTCTGTCCGCTCATTGGAAGAGCGCGGACTGCTCACCGGGGAATATTATGGGACGGACCGGCGGACGATCCATCTGAAACTCACGGACGCTGCTGCGCCGATGGTCTCTGACGGGAAAAACGTCCAGAAACGGGCCGCCGAGATCATCTGCCGAGGATTCACCCCGGAAGAGCACCGGATGCTGTTCGAACTTATGAACCGGATCAATTCAAACATCTCAGATTACAGGAAAGAAGGAAAACTGCATGAACAACAGTAAAGAATTTCTTGGGACAGAGCCGATCGGAAAACTCCTCTTTAAGCTTGCCGTTCCATCTGTCATCGCACAGATCGTCAACATGCTGTACAATATCGTTGACCGGATCTACATTGGACATATCCCGGGAAGTGGAAGTCTCGCCCTGACCGGTGTCGGTGTCTGCCTGCCGATCATCATGGTGGTCTCCGCCTTTGCGGCTCTCGTCGGCTCCGGCGGTGCACCGAGAGCGTCGATCTTTATGGGAAAAGACGATATGGATTCCGCGGAAAAGATTCTCAGCGGCTGTTTTACGGTTCAGATCATCATTTCTGCGATCCTGACAGCAGTCTTACTGTTGTTTGGCCGCTCCATGCTCTTGACTTTTGGAGCCAGTGAAAACACCATCGACTATGCCGCTGATTACATGAGTATTTACGCTGTCGGAACGATCTTTGTCCAGATGACGTTAGGCATGAACATGTTCATCACGGCCCAGGGATTTTCAAAGACCAGTATGCTGACGGTTACCATCGGAGCTGTCTGCAACATCATTCTGGACCCGATCTTTATCTTCGGGTTTGGCATGGGCGTAAAGGGTGCGGCTCTTGCGACGATCATCTCTCAGGCGGTATCCTGCGGATGGGTTCTCGCGTTCCTGACCGGAAAGAAGACCTTCTTACGGATCAAAAAGGAGTATTTAAAGCCGGTTCCGTCTATCGTTTTTCCGTGTCTTGCGCTGGGACTTTCCACATTTGTGATGCAGTCCAGTGAGAGTGTTATCTCGGTATGCTTTAACTCTTCCCTGTTAAAGTACGGCGGAGATCTGGCAGTCGGTGCCATGACGATCCTTACAAGTACGATGCAGTTTGCAATGCTGCCGCTTCAGGGAATCGGACAGGGCGCACAGCCGATCATGAGCTATAACTACGGAGCGAGAAATATCGACCGTATGAAGAAGACATTCAAGCTCCATCTCGTGATCTCCCTGATCTATTCCACGTTGTTCTGGCTCTTTGTTCAGCTTTTCCCGGCAACCTTCGCGGGAATCTTCAGCTCCGATCCAGAACTCGTTTCCTTCACCGCAGGCGCTCTGCGGATCTACTGCGGTGCGATGTTCCTCTTTGGAATCCAGCTCGCCTGCCAGATGACCTTCGTTGCCATCGGATATGCGGTATGCTCAATTATTGTGGCGGTTGTGCGTAAATTCGTGCTTCTGCTTCCGTTAATCTTCATCGTTCCGATGTTTGTCAGCAACAAGACCATGGGCGTCTACATGGCGGAGCCGATCGCAGATGCGATTGCAGTGACATTCACGGCGATTTTGTTCTCGATCCAGTTCAGGAAAGCACTCAGAAAGCTGGAGAAAGCGTGATAAAAATTATATAATAAAAATCCGGTAATCAGAGATAACCGCAATGTATGGCTGCGTGATATTCTGATTACCGGATTTTTGTATTTCAATGGGATGATACCGACAGATGCTCGATTTGCTTACAGTTGCCGACGCGTTTTTTCCTATTCCGGACAAACGATCTTACCGGCCACCGCGCATGCCGCAGCCGTTCTCGGGGAGGCGAGATAGATCTGGACTTTGGATGTTCCCATACGTCCAAGGAAGTTGCGGTTGTTGGTAGCGACAACACGTTCACCGTCAGTCAGGATACCGCCCGCGCGTCCGCAGCAGAGGCCGCAGCCCGGGTGGGTGATCATAGCGCCTGCCTCGGCCAGAGTCTCGAGGATTCCGAGATCAGCAGCCTGTTTGTAGATCTTGCGGCTTGCCGGAGTCACGATGAGCTTTACAAATTTTGCAACCTGTCTGCCCTTTAAAACTTCCGCAGCCGCAGCCAGATCCTCAAGACGTCCGTTTGTGCAGGAACCGATAAATACCTGATCGATCTCTGTGCCCTCAAGTTCGCTGACATTGCGGATCTTGTCGACCTGGGACGGACATGCCATAACCGGAACGAAGTCCTCGGCGTTGTATTCCATCACGCGGCAGTAATTTGCGTCTGCGTCGCCGAAAAGACTCTTCTGGTAGTCATTTAAGGTAACATTGCAGTATTCCGCCGTCTTCTTGTCCGGTGTGAACAGAGCGCACTTTGCGCCGGCCTCAATGGCCATGTTGGAGATCGTCATACGGCTTGCGACTGTCATGCTCTCCACTGCGCTTCCGGAGAACTCCAGAGCCTTATAAGTAGCGCCGTCCGCACCGAGATCACCGATGAGACGGAGAATTACGTCCTTGGACATAACATTCTCCGGCAGTTTTCCGTTGATGACGACTTTGATGGTCTCCGGCACACGGATCCACATGGTTCCGGTTCCCAGGATGCTGGCCATCTCCGTATATCCGATTCCGGAGGAGAATGCGCCGACACAGCCGTAGGTCGTTGTGTGGCTGTCTGTACCGAAGGAAACATCGCCCGGTTTTACATATCCGGCTTCTGTCATCAACTGGTGGCAGATTCCGTCGCTTCTGTGGACGTGGGTCATGCCGTATTTTGCGGCAAACGCATCGCCGACATGGAAATGTCTTGTATCGTCAAGCTGGCTTGCCGGAACAAGGTGGTCGTAGATCAGAACGACCTTATCCGGATCCCACAGTTTTTCAAAGCCCATCTCTTTAAATTTCTCTGCCACGAACGGAATAAAAATGTCGTGGATCATGACGCGGTCAACATTTACGGTCACGATATCACCCGGCTTTACGGACCTGCCGGTGTTATGTTCAACGATCTTCTCAATTACAGTCTTTCCCATTTCGTTTTCCTCCCGTTCAGTCCAAACCATTCAGCTTGCGCATGGCCTTGACAAGGCCGCCTGCGCGGATAATGTCCATCAGATTCTCAGGAAGAGACGCAATCGGGTACTCGTTTCCGTTGTAGTCGATGTGCTCGTTCATCACAACGGATACGGTATCGCCCTCTTTGATGTCATCGTAGAGTGTCGGCTGTTCGATGAGGAGCAGGCCGTTGTTGATGGAGTTGCGGAAGAAGATCCTCGCGAAGGATTTCGCGATCACGCACTGGATTCCCAACGCTTTGATGATCTCCGGTGCCTGTTCTCTGGAAGAACCGCAGCCGAAGTTTTTTCCAGCAACGATGATGTCACCGGGCTTGATCTGGGCAGCCAGCTCCGGGCGGAGCGGGGAAAATCCATACTGTTTCATATCGTCAATGGTCTTTAATGCAAGGTACTCGGTCGGGATGATGATATCGGTGTCGATGTCATCGCCCAGAACCCAGACCTTTCCAGTCATTTTTTCCATGTAAATATCCTCGATTTCTATACAAATATAGTGATCATATTCAAAAATGCATATTGCCGTATCATTCTGGCAAATACCAATAAGTAATTTATCCGTAACTGTTCAGTAGGTCTGCGCACTTGCTGCGCTGACCGTAAGAAAACATAGGCTGGAAGGCAAAAATCCCATCAGCGAAGCTGATCTGGAATGGATTTTTGCACGTAACTATGAAGGTACTGAATAGTTACATTTATTCTATGTATAGGGGCATTACTGGTGGAACGACACTTCTGCCTGTATAAAAGTACAGGCAGAAGTGAAAATAGTCTTTACAAATCGGTGCAGATTATAAATCACTCGCTAATGCAATTTCGCCTTTAATAGCAGATGCCGTAACCGTCGCAGCGGATCCAAGATATACCTTGGAGCTCGGATGACCTGCGCGGCCCTTGAAGTTTCTCGTACCGGTGCTGATCAGGACTTCGTTCTCGCCGATCACACCCTGGCAGCTGCCCCAGCATACGCTGCAGTTCGGGTTCATGACGATCGCGCCGCCCTCAATAAAGGTGTCGATCAGCCCTTCCTTCAATGCCTGAAGATAAACGGTCTGACTTGCCGGAACGACAAGAAAACGAACCTTTTCTGCAACATGTCTGCCCTTTAAGATGGAAGCGCCGACTCTCAGATCCTCGATACGTCCGTTGTTGCAGGAACCTAAGAATGCCTCGTCGATCTTCACGCCGCGGACTTCCTCAGCCGGAACCAGATTATCAACGAAGTCTGGTTTCGCCACTACCGGACGGATCTTGGAGAGGTCAAAGGTATATTCTCTTGCGTAGACTGCGTCCGGGTCGCTTGTGAAGAGTGCCTTCGGCTTTCTTCCGTGAGCTTCCAGATATTCGATGGCTTTCTCGTCCGGCTCAAAGATACCGGTCTTTGCACCTGCCTCGACAGCCATGTTGCAGAGGACCATACGCTCACTGATGCTTAAGCTCTTTGCACCGTCACCGGTGAACTCCATAACCTGGTAGTTGCAGCCGTTTGCGCCGATGGTGCCGATGATGGTCAAGATCAGGTCTCTCGCGTAAACGCCTTCCGGCAGCTTTCCGACGAGGTTGAATTTTACAGTCTCCGGAACGAGAACCCAGGATTTGCCTGTCACCATGCCGTAGAGAAGGTCGGTACAGCCAACGCCGGTACCGAAGGCACCGAGAGCGCCGTAAGAGCAGGTGTGGCTGTCAGCACCGAAGATCAGCTCGCCCGGGCAGACATAATGTTCCATCATAACCTGGTGGCAGACGCCTTTTCCCTCCCAGAAATCAATGTTGTTTTCCTTCGCGAAGTCGCGCATCTTCTTCTGGGATGCCGCTGTCTTCGGGCAGTCGGACGGAACATTGTGGTCTACAATGAATACCATCTTCTTTGTGTCCGCGATATGCGGATGTTTTAATTTATTGCGGTACATGTCAACGGTCAGATGGGTAGTTCCGTCGTTACTCATCATACGGTCTAATGTTACAGTATGGATATCTCCCGGTTTTACGTAGTCAACTCCGGCTGCCGCCGCAATGATCTTTTCTGCAATCGTCATTCCCATTGTCTTAGTCCTCCTCACGGTTTAAAGAAGCGATCAGTCCGCCCTGATTTAAGATGTTCTGCATGTATTCCGGCAGCTTTGTGCAGGAATATGTCTTTCCGTTTGCGTGGGCAGTTCCGTCAGACATGGAAAGTTCCATGGTGTCACCGGTCTTTACATCATCCGGCAGGTCTTTACAGACGATGACCGGAAGTCCGATGTTGATGGCATTTCTGTAGAAGATCCTCGCGAAGGATTTCGCAACAACAGCCTGTACGCCGAGAGCTTTTAAGACGCCCGGTGCCTGTTCTCTGGAAGAACCGCAGCCGAAGTTCTCGCCGCCGACAACAAAATCACCAGGTCTTACTTTTTTCGGGAAATCCGGGTCAAGAGACTCGAATGTGTGCTCTTTCATCTCTTCCAGATTTGGTAAGAGCAGATACTGGGATGCAATGATCTGATCGGTATCAAGGTCATTATGAAATTTAAAGATCGTTCCTTCTGCCATGACTTTATATGTTCCTTTCTTATCTAAGAAATATTAAAAGACAGCTGCAAAAATCCAGACCGTCAGCCGCCTTAACAGTTCATGAATTCTTTCGTTTCCTCATTATAGCATAGGATTAGGCATAAATAAAATGGCGCGTATTGATATGGCACATAACTTAAAGTTATAAAATTATGATGCTTTCCAACGCCGGGAAAAGGCCATAAAAATTGCTGCAGTTAAACTCTGTATTTGAACGGACATGACAGCTGTATTTTTACACTGCCGGTCGGATCATCACGGAAAACTGCAGCAAAAATGGAACTTATCGGTTTATTACAGCTTTAAAACCGCTGTCTGCGGTCTTGTCTCAGCCGTCAGGAGCAGTGCATTGGAATCGTACTCCACTACATTCCGGCAGAGTCCCGTAAATTCCTCCAGCCGTCCGATCACCGGATAGCCAAAGTGGTCGGAGCGGTAATGCATCGGGATCACAACGCGGGGAGCGAGGTCATCCACCACAGCCTTCGCCTGCGCCGCGTCGATGGTGTAGTAGCCGCCGACTGGGATCAGGATCGCGTCGAGATGCTTTAACAGATCCTTTTGTTCTCTGGTAAGAGGACATCCGATGTCACCCATATGGGCAATTTTAAGTCCATCTGATTCTAAAATGTGGATCCGGTTCGGTCCACGGAGGGCTCCCTGTTCCGGGTCATGCCAGGTGTCAATTTTCGTGATGGAAAACGGGTTCTTTGTCCCGCTGTGCTTTAAGGTCACTGCGTCCGTGTACCCGTGGTCACTATGTTCGTGGCTGCAGAGTACCATGTCTGCGGTGAGGGAAAGCGGCGCGAGTCCCGGTACCGTATTTGGGCCATATGGATCAAAAACAATGGAAAACCCATCTTTTTCAACGGTAAAACAGGAATGACCATTCCAGGTGATAGAAATAGAATTCATAATTATGTCCTCCTCTCGAGCAGTTAGAAATGATTGAGCAGATGACTATATTTTATCATGAAACGCAAGGAGATTCAATGGACGAAAAGCAAGGTCCCATCTGTGCCAGAGTGGGAAATTTATGTGATCAGTGCTTGAGAAATCAAGAGCAGCCGCGGTATAATAGTGGATATAATATCGGGAATAACAGGAGGAAATGACGATGGAGCTTACACAGGTAAAGCACGAGATCGAAACATTGGCGGAGAAACACCGGGATGAGTTTGAGACGGTCAGTGCATACATATTTGCTCATCCGGAGCTGGCATACCATGAAACGCTGGCGCAGGATCAGCTATGCGGGCTGTTGGAAAAGCATGGTTTTAAAGTACAGCGGGGAGCCGGCTCTCTGGAGACCGCATTTGTGGCAGAATACCGGAGCGGAAAGCCGGGAATGACCTTTGCGTTTATGTGCGAGTACGACGCACTCCCTGAAATTGGACATGCATGCGGACACAATCTGATCGGCACCAGCGGAGCCGGCGCCGGTGTGATATTAAAAGAGATCATGGAAAAATACGGGATCGGCGGAACCCTGAAGGTTCTTGGAACACCGGCAGAGGAAAACGGAAGCGGAAAGATCACGATGCTGGACGAAGGAATCTTCGATGGTGTGGATATGGCGCTGATCATGCATCCGAGTGATATGTCCATGGCAGATGATATCTCATTTGCAGCCGTAAATAAGACATATACCTTCACCGGAAAACCGGCACATACCGCAGCGTGCCCGTGGATGGGGGCCAGTGCATTAAACGGAGTTCTCCAGATGTTCCATGCGGTAGATTCCCAGAGACTTCATTTTAAGGATTACACGAGGGTTCATGGAATTATCCTGGAGGGCGGAACCGTTGTGAATATTGTTCCGGAGAAAGCTGTATGCCGGTTTAATATCCGGGCATTAGACGCAGGCTATTTAGAAGAAGTGATTGCAGTCATTGACCGCTGTGCAAAGGGTGCGGCGATTTGCGCTGGTGTAGAGGTTGAGATCAAACAGGACGGTTATCTCATTAAGGATGTGCGCAACAACCGGGAACTTGTGACGGCAGTGGAGAAAAATATGGATCTGATCGGAGAACACCACATTCCGCGGGATCTGACTCAGGGAATCGGATCCACGGATGTCGGCAATGTAACTCAGGCACTCCCTGCAGCCCAGTTCTATATCGGTGTGGGCGAAGGATTAGGAACCCATACAGCAGCATTTGCGGACGCTGCAGGAGGCGAAGCAGGAAGACGTGCTCTCACTGCCGCAGTAAAGGTGCTGGCAATGACAGGACTTGATATGATGTCCGGCCGATCATAAAAAATAACAAAGCATGAAGGTGGTTGTTCATGCGACCAGGACGAAGATGAAAGAAATCTAAGGAAACTAAAGAAATTGACAGAAATAAAAATCTCTGCCCGGACACGTCGAGGTGTGTCCAGACAGAGATTTTTTGTGCACTGTGCGAAAATATAGATTGTCGCAAACGACCGCGCGAGATGCGAGTAACAAAAAACGGACACAGAATAGATATTTCTGTGTCCGGATGTTTGGCTGTATTACAGTGCCGTCGCCTTCGGCAGCGTAAAGATAAATTCCGATCCGACCCCCTGGGTGCTGATCACATCAATATTTTCCCCATGTGCCTGTATGATCTCTTTTACGATTGCCAGACCGAGTCCTGTTCCCTTCTTATCCTTACCTCTGGAGAGATCCGACTTATAGAAACGGTCCCAGATCTTCTTGATACTCTCTTTCGGAATACCGATTCCCGTATCCTTCACGGAAACAAAGACTTTCTCGTACTTCAGCGAAGTCTGGATATAGATTACAGAGTTCTCACGGCTGAATTTGATGGCGTTGTCGATCAGATTGTAGAGCACCTGCTGGATCTTACCGAGGTCTGCATACACCATCTGGATATCCGCAGCGAAGGTGAGATCGAGAACGATATCCTTTGCATTGCAGGTTCCTTCAAAGGTTGCCGCAGTATCTTTAATAACGCGGTTGATGTCGAAGTTGCTGCGGGTCAGGAATCCTTTGCTGTCGAGAGAGTTTAACGTCAGCATGCCCTGCGTGAGCTTGTTCAGACGCTCGGTTTCAGAGATCAGAATGCCGAGGTATTTGTCGTAAAGTTCCGGCGGGATCGTTCCGTCCTTGATCGCCTCGAGGTATCCTTTGATCGAGGTCAGCGGGGAGCGGAAGTCATGGGAGACGTTCGCGATGAAGGAGTGTTGGTATTCCTCCATTTTATTTAACTCACTGGACATATAATTTAAAGTATTAGCAAGATATCCCATCTCGTCGGCGGAAGTTACCTTGATCGTGTGATTTAAGTTCCCGGCCGCATATTCTTTTGCGCCTTCCGTGATCTTCTTTAAAGGGAAGAAAACGGTTTTTGTGAAGACGAGGAGAATAATCAGGGACAGGATGAAGATGACCAGTGCCGTAATGTATACAATGTTCAGAATACGGTCTTCCCCATGAACGATCTGTTCGATAGGCATGTGGATCATCACGTATCCATACGTGTTAAAATTTCCTGTGATCGGTGCGATGACAGACAGCATGTCCTCATCAAACATGCCGAAAAATCTGCCGGTCATGTACGAGCGGTTTCCCGCCGCTGTGGGGTCAAAACCATCGATGGAGGTGCCGATGTGGGAGGCAGGAGATGTCTCCGCAACGACGCTGCCTTTCTGGTTGATGACCCAGGCCTGGGCCTTTAAGTAAGTGGCGACAGCCTGTAGCTGCGGGTTGGCTGTCGAAAGACTGATATTTTTTCCCTGATAGATATCGCTGTAGGTGGAGGCGAGAAGATTTGCCTCATCATAGAGGGATTCGGATCGTTCCTCCAGAAGATACCGGTAAGTGATCTCGGAGGACATGGTCGCGATAAAAATGAATCCCAGAAGACCGAAGACGAGATATCCCAGAAGGAATTTACTGTAAAGAGAACGGGTCATCGTCTTACCTCGAATTTATAACCGATCCCCCAGACGGTGGACAGCGCCCAGTTTTCATCGTCGCGGATCTTCTCGCGAAGGCGTTTGATGTGGACGTCTACGGTCCGGGTATCGCCGATATACTCATATCCCCAGATATGGTCCAGCAGCTGCTCACGGGTGAAGACCTGATTCGGGGAGGAAGCAAGGAAATATAAGAGTTCCAGCTCCTTTGGCGGCATGTCGACCGAATGGCCTTTATAGAGGACTGAATAGTTCGTCAGGTTGACGATCAGGTTCGGATACTCCACATATTCGCCCTGCTGTTTTGTCGCAGCGGATATGCTGACCGGAGCCGCCTGATAACGGCGGAGAACAGCCTTGACTCTGGCGACAAGTTCTTTTGAATCGAAGGGCTTGATCATATAGTCGTCAGCACCGAGCTCCAGACCTAAAACTTTGTCGAAGACCTCGCCCTTTGCGGACAGCATGATGATCGGTACCTGGGAGGTCGTTCGGATCTCCCGGCAGACCTGATAGCCATCCATGCCCGGCAGCATCAGGTCGAGAAGGATCAGGTTCGGCTTAAAGACCGGAACCTCCTTCAGGGCGGATTCTCCGTCCCCGACGATCTTTGTATCATAACATTCTTTCATCAGGTAGAGGGAAATTAACTCTGCAATATTCTCGTCATCATCAACGATGAGAATTCTCTGTTTATCGACCATGGAGGTCTCCTCCTTCTAAAGTTTATCGTAAAGATTGAGATTTTTGCCTGTAAAGCAGGGCAGGTTTCCATTTCCTATATGATTTCAGGTAAAATCGAAACCTTTGCGGTTGACATAACTTCAAAGCAGCATCGCTCTGGCAAAATCCAAGGTAGTTTCGATTAAAAGTTACTTGAAGGTCACAATAGTAACTCCCGTATCACCTTCTCCGAACTCACCGAGCCGGAATTCTTTCACATATTTGAGCTTTTTCAGATGCTTATGGACCGCAGCTCTCAGAGCACCGGTTCCCCGTCCGTGTACAACGCGGACCTGCGGAAGATGGGCGAGGTAAGCGTCATCCAGATATTTGTCGAGGACAGGCATCGCCTCGTCCGTGGTCATTCCGATCAGATTGACTTCCGGGGAGACAGAGAAGGACTTCGCCATCTTGATCTTTCCGCTTCCCGTGTTGTTCCGCTTCATGGCAGCCGGATCGAGTCCCGGTCCGGATACGGATGCCTCGTCTAAAAGTTCCAGATCTTTGATATTCACAAGGGAGCGCAGGATCCCCATCTGCACATAGAGATCGCCTTTTGCGTTCGGCAGTGTGCTGACAGTTCCCTTTAAGTTCATCGTGAGAACTTTGACACCGTCGCCGATCTTTAATTTCTTCGGCGAGATCGTCTTTTTCGGTCCCTTATTGTTCTTGAGACTTAAGTTTTTATCGACTTTGTCCAACTTTTCGCGGAGCTTTGTCCGTTCGGCTTCCAGTTCTTTTCCGACACCGGAACTTGCGGCGAGCTTGTTGATATTCCGGATCGTCTGGTCAGCGGTCTCCTTTGCTTCGCGCAGGATCCGCTGTGCTTCCTCGTTGGCATTCTTTAAGAGCTTTTCTTTCCGCTCGTCAAGACGCTCTTCCTTCTGCTCGATATTCTTCTTTAAGCGGGAGATTTCTTCTTTATAGCTTGCAATCTCTTCACGCTCTTTCTCGATCGTCACGCGGCTCTGTTCGAGGTTCGCGAGAAGATCCTCAAATGCCTCATCATTGGATTCGAGGTGTGTTTTCGCGTCGTCGATAATATAATCCGGCAGACCGAGCTGCTTGGAGATCGCGAACGCGTTGCTCTTTCCCGGAATTCCGATGAGGAGCTTGTAGGTCGGACGAAGTGTCTCGACATTGAACTCGCAGCATGCATTTTCGACACCCGGAGTAGACAGGGCAAATACCTTTAACTCACTGTAGTGGGTGGTCGCCATGGTCCGGCACTTCATATTGTGAAGGAAGGACAGGATGGAGATCGCCAGTGCGGCACCTTCCGTCGGGTCTGTTCCGGCACACAGCTCATCGAAAAGACAGAGAGAGTGGCTGTCTGCCTGATTTAAGATCTTCACGATATTCGTCATATGGGCGGAGAAGGTACTTAAACTCTGCTCGATGCTCTGCTCGTCGCCGATATCCGCGAAGACTTCATCGAAGACGGAAAGTTCTGATCCGTCAAAAGCCGGGATCTGAAGTCCGGACTGTCCCATCAGGGTAAACAGGCCGACCGTCTTTAGGGAGACGGTCTTACCGCCGGTATTCGGTCCGGTCACGATCAGCAGGTCGAAATCTCTTCCCATCCAGATATTGATCGGAACGACCTTTTTCGGGTCGAGGAGCGGATGACGGCCGTCTTTGATATGGATGTAACCTTTCCGGTTGAATTTCGGCATGGAACAGTTGTAGATCCTGGCCAGGGCCGCCTTCGCGAAGATGAAATCCAGCTTTGTCAGGATCTCAAAATCTGTTGTGATCGGCTCGATATACGGAACAAGTTCGGTACTCAGGGCAGCCAGGATCATCTCGATCTCTTTCTGCTCTTTTAATTCCAGTTCACGCAGCTCATTGTTCAATTTGATGATCGCCATCGGCTCGATAAAGAGTGTGGAACCGGTGGAGGACTGGTCGTGGACCATTCCGGCAAACTGGCTCTTGTACTCCGCGCGGACCGGGAGACAGTAACGCCCGTCGCGCATCGTAATTACGGCGTCCTGCAGCATGGTCCGGCTGGAATTTAAGATCGCGTTCAGCTGAGTGTGGACTTTGTCCGCGGTGATCTTCATCTGGCGGCGGACATGGTGGAGTCCCGGACTTGCGTCATCGGCGATCTCATCTTCTCCGAGAATACAGCGGGTGATCTCACTGTTGATATTTGTCAGCGGTTCCAGTGTCCGGAACATCTCATCAAGAGAATCGTCAGGCAGCTCTGTATTTTCCGGGTGACGGCCGTAGTTTTTCGCACGCGCCGCGCATGTCAGAAGTCCGCTGACGGAGAGGAGTTCCATAATGCTTAAGGAACTGCCGATCTCCAGGCGTTTTAAAGAATCTCTCACATCCCGGACTCCGGCCAGTGAGAGACTTCCTTTCTGGCGGACACGGGTCACAGCGTCCGCAGTCTCGGTCTGCGCCTGAACGATCTCGTTGAAATCTGAGGACGGGGTCAGTTCCCGGCACATCTTCTTTCCGGGTTCAGACGCCGCACAGTCAGTCAGGCGTTCAATGATTTTATAATATTCAAGTGTTTTTAATACTTTCTGATTCATAGGTCGATCCTTTTTCCTTTCAATGGCAGATATTTGATTTCATTCACTGCCAGTTACAGTGCGCGGGCAGGGACGCCCGTGTCCGGTAACAAGATTCCTTTTTATGGAATATGCAGAGATTTCAGGCGAAGATGCCTGTCTGCACAGAAAAAGTATAACACAAACAGTTCAAATATCATAGGGATTTTTTCCTGTGAAAAGTAACAGGGATGCTCTCACTCAGGACCCGTGGATGCCAAGTTTTTCTTGCATAATAAGTAGAAAAAAATTATAATGGAAAAAAGATAGGCTAAAAGCAAAGAATCCGCAAATGTGACAGGATCTTGATGGATATTTGCCCGCAGCAGAAAGAATTCCGGATTGCTGCGAGATATGAAAAGGAGATTTTTTCATGTCAGATACACCTAACGAAAAAAATTTTATGAGAGAAAAGATCGTAAAACCCCCGATCGATAAGCGCAGGGCCGCAGGCCGGATCCTGTGCTATGTTCTTTTTGCGGTTGTTTTCGGCGGCGTTGCGGCGGTAAGCTTTGTGGTATCCCTTCCGACAGCAAAAAAAATCCTGGGAAAAGACCAGCCGGCAACATCCGCGCCGATCACGATCGAGCGCGATCAGGATCCGTCCGGCGAGCCGACACCGGTGGAGACGATGGCGGAGACCACAGGAGAGGGGATCCGCTCGGAAGACCTGAAGGACGAGGTGGAAAAGATCGTTGGGGATGCCATGGAAAAATTCCCCTGGACGACGAAAAACCTGACCGAGTTCAACGATGCGTTCCGGAACATCTACCTGGAATCAGAAAAAAGCATCGTGACAGTCTCGGCGGTGAAAAACGATGTGGACTGGTTTGACAACCCTATCGAGACGACGGGACAGTACGCCGGGATCATTATCGCGGTAAACCCAAGCGAAGCGCTGATCTTAACAGAACAGAGCGCAGTGGCGGGAGCTGATTCCCTGCGTGTGACCTTCGGGGATGGATCAATAGCGGCAGTGGAATTAAAATCCCAGGATTCAACAGCCGGGATGGCGGTTGTCAGTGCGAAGATCGCTGATATTGAAGAACAGACGGTAAACTGGATGAAGGCGGTGGAGCTTGGAAATTCCTATTCCGTCCGCACCGGGGACATGGTCCTCGCAGTGGGAAGTCCGTCCGGACATGTCCATTCCGTCAAACAGGGACTGATCTCCTATGTGGCGAAAGGTGTCCAGGCAGTGGACGGTCAGACCCGTATCCTGTATACAGAATTTGAGAGTCATGCGGATGAGGGAACATTCCTTATAAATCTTTCCGGTCAGCTTGTGGGTTGGGCGACGTCCATTTATCAGGCCGGGGACAACACACAGGCGGAAGATAGGACGATGGCAATGCCGATCTCGGAGTACAAGGGCGTGCTCCAGAAACTCACAAACGGACAGTCCGCTCCGTATTTTGGAATCCGCGGCCAGGATGTGACCTCCGCGATGATGGAGAGCGGGATCCCGAGCGGTGTGTATATTACAGATTCCATTGCAGATGGGCCGGCTTATAATGTGGGAATCCAGAACGGGGATATCCTGACAAAGTTTGATGATCTGGAGATCCAGACGATCCGGGACTTCCAGAACCGGCTGGAGGAGACAAAGACCGGGGATACCGTGAAAGTTACAGTAAAACGGAAGTCTATTGATGAATATAAAGAAATAGAGTATCAGGTAACGATCGGAGCCAGGTAAACATACCTGGCTCAGCGATTGTGTGAGAAGTATGACCGATCAGAAAAGGAGAAATTATGAGATTTATTGAAACATTCCGGGAAGGAAATCACATTTCGGATGTATATCTGTGCAAAACAAAACAGATCGCACTTACAAAAAATGGAAAAGAGTACGGATCTCTTGTACTTCAGGATAAGACGGGAACCGTTGACGCGAAGATCTGGGAGCTGAGTTCTCCGGGGATCAATGAGTTTTCCGCTTTGGATTATGTATATGTCGATGCGGATGTGACCCTGTTCCAGGGACAGAACCAGTTAAACGTAAAGAGGATCCGCAAGGCAGACGAAGGTGAGTACCATCCGGCAGATTATCTTCCGGTGACGACGAAGGATATCCCTGCGATGCAGCATGAACTGATTCAGTACATTACGACGATCAAAAATGAATATCTGAGAAAACTTGCATCCGGTTATTTTAATGATCCGGAATTTATGAAGGCATTTTCCTTCCACTCAGCGGCAAAGAGTGTTCACCACGGTTTTGTCGGCGGACTTTTAGAGCATACGTTAAGTGTCGTGAAGATGTGCGACTATTTCAGCAAACAGTATCCGCTGATCAACCGCGATCTTCTTCTAACAGCAGCGATGTTCCATGATATCGGAAAGACAAAGGAACTTTCTGCATTCCCGGCCAATGATTATACGGATGACGGACAGCTTCTCGGACATATCATCATTGGTTCCCAGATGGTAAAGGAACGGATCGATGCGATGCCGGGATTCCCGAAAAAACTGGAGAGTGAGTTGATCCACTGCATTCTTGCCCACCATGGCGAGCTGGAATACGGTTCTCCGAAGAAACCGGCGCTGATCGAGGCGATGGCGCTGAACCTTGCGGACAATGCGGACGCGAGAATGGAGACGATGACAGAGGTGTTAAGAGGAGCCGGTGACAACATGGGATGGCTCGGTTATAACCGCTTCATGGAGACAAATGTTCGCCGTACGAGCGAAGAATAGAAGATAGAGAATAGAGAGAACCTGCCGTTATGCACTGAAAAAGATGCAGACGGCAGGTTTTGTAAGTTGTAGAAAAATTGGTCCGTCCAATTCGATAAATCGTGCAAAATTTCACTGTGAATTTGCTAGAGACGGACACATAAGAAAGTATGTCCGCTATACAAAGACTTATGTGCGCTGGAAAGCGATAAGAACGTGCAAAGATAAAAAAGAAGCGGTTGACAAAATCAATTTTCTGACTAAAATGATTGTTGTTCATATTCAAATGCGATGAACGGGACAGGACTTTCAATCGAAATCTTATTCAGAGAACTGCCGGATGGTGCGAGGCAGGTAAGAAGGGTGGAAGTTATCACCTGCAAGCAGCCGGGGTGAACAAAACGTTTTAGTAATCCCGGACGGAAACCTCACCGTTAAAAGGGGACCGATTCATCTGAAAGTACTGCAGATACTTGAGGAGGATGGGACTGAGAGGCCGGTTTTCCGGCAACAGAAGTGGTAACGCGGAGAATGTTAGATCCTTCGTCTTCTAAGGGAGCGATCCCTGTGGAGACGAGGGATTTTTTGTTTTGTACGTAGATTCCACAGCGATTTCTGCCGTATTTTCAGGATCGTTTGAATATGGATGGACTACAGGGACCGGAACTTGCGACATTCCGGTATGACAAAATGAATTTACAAAGGAGCGAAATGACATGAACACATTAGTAATCGTTCTCATCGCAGCTGTGTGTCTGTTATGCGGATATATGGTATACGGACGCTGGCTGGCAAAGACCTGGGGCATCGACCCGAAGGCAAAAACACCTGCCTATACACATGAAGATGGACAGGACTATGTACCGACAAACGGCTGGATCGTTTTCTCACACCAGTTTTCTTCTATCGCAGGTGCCGGCCCTGTAACGGGTGCCATCCAGGCGGCTGCATTCGGCTGGGTTCCGGTTCTTCTCTGGATCCTTGTCGGCGGTATCTTCTTCGGAGCTGTCACAGACTTCGGAGCTCTTTACGCAAGTGTAAAGAACGAAGGTAAGTCCATGGGACTTCTGATCGAAAAGTACATCGGTAAGACAGGTAAGAGATTATTCCTGATCTTCTGCTGGCTCTTCACTTTGATCGTAATCGCTGCTTTCGCAGATATGGTTGCAGGCACATTCAACGCTTACACCGTTAAGGACGGCGTTACAGAGCTTGCGGCAGCAGCCCAGACAAACGGAGCTGCAGGTTCCATCTCCATCGCATTCATCGTATTTGCAATGTTCTTCGGCGTTCTTCAGAAGAAGCTCAACCTGGAAGGAAAGAGCGAGTTCTTTGTAGGACTTGCCTGCACAGTTGCATCTCTTGCGATCGGTATGGCATTTCCGTTGATCGGCGGTAAGGACGCATGGACAGGATTCACATTTGCGTATATCTTCTTTGCATCTGTTCTTCCGATGTGGCTCTTAAAGCAGCCGCGTGACTACATGACAACATTCATGTTTGCAGGAATGATCCTCGGCGCTGTTGTCGGTATTGTTGTTGCGCATCCGAACATGAACCTTCCGATGTACACAGGCTTCACAAATGAGAAGCTCGGAAACATGTTCCCGATCCTTTTCGTAACCGTAGCCTGCGGAGCCGTTTCCGGTTTCCACAGCCTCGTCTCTTCCGGTACTTCCTCCAAGACCGTTGAGAACGAGAAGGATATGTTAAAAGTTGGTTACGGCGCAATGGTTCTTGAGAGCCTCTTAGCCGTACTTGCACTCTGCGTAGCAGGCGCCGCCGCAGCTGCTGACGGTACTGCAGCTGCAGGAACTCCGTTCCAGATCTTCTCTGCAGGTGTTGCAGGACTTCTTGAGATGTTCGGTCTTCCGATCTACATCGCACAGTGCTTCATGACTATGTGTGTATCTGCACTTGCTCTTACAAGCCTTGATGCAGTAGCACGTATCGGTCGTATGTCCTTCCAGGAACTCTTCTCCGTAGACGATATGGAGCACGCAGAGGGCTGGAGAAAATTCCTCTGCAACAAGTATGTATCCACGATCATCACACTTGCATTCGGCTACATCCTTACAAGAGTTGGCTACTCCAACATCTGGCCGTTATTCGGAAGCGCAAACCAGCTGTTAAGCGCACTTGTTCTGATCACTCTCTGCGTATTCTTAAAAGTAACAGGCAGACAGAACAAGACCCTGATCGTACCGTGCGTGATCATGCTCTGCGTAACCTTCACAGCACTGGTTCAGAGAACGCTTGCTCTTGTAAACGCATTCAGCGCAGGTACCGCAGTATTTATGGTTGAAGGACTTCAGCTGATCGTTGCGATCCTTCTTATGGTTCTCGGTGTGATCATCGTTGTTACATCCGGTAAGGAGCTGTTAAGCAAGAAGGCAGGTTCTGAGGCAAGAGCATAATCGAATCAGGTAAGCAGCAAAGTGGATTGCGAATACCCACTGGACATTGCGATTTACATAATGTTTAACGTATAGAGTTGATATGTTAAGACCGGTTTTCCGGTTCTGGGGACTTCTGAATGGGAGTTTTCGGGGCGCGGGGAGCCGGTTTTTGTATTGACGCAAAAATGTGACTCATTTGAAAGTGCGGATCGGATTCATTTTTCGCTGTCGTTTTGCCTGTATGCGGTATAGAGCAGAGATTTTCACATTCGTTTATATGATGGGGGTTGCAAATGCGGGAGTAGTTCTTGTATACTTAAGAAAAACTGAGCATTGAGACTCATTTTTAGGTCTGTTCTGTATTTTGTGTATTCGGTATATTCTCAGTACGGGATGTACGCTATTAGTTTGGCTTAGTGAGGTAAAAGGACAGAGTGGGCTCAGCGATAAAAATGTACAACAAGAATATTTATATAGAAGGAACGCAATATGGAAATCAAGAAGAACGATAAATTTACAGTGACCATCGAGGACATGGGAGAGGACGGTGCAGGGATCGGCCGCGTGGACGGATATATCTGGTTCGTGAAGGACGCCCTGATCGGGGATACGATCGAGGCGTCAGCCATGAAAATGAAAAAAAATTACGGCTTTGCCCGCCTCGTGCGCGTCATCACCCCGGCAAAAGGCCGCGTGGAGGCGAAATGTCCGGTGGCGAGAGCTTGCGGCGGATGCCAGCTTCAGGAACTGGACTATAAAGAACAGTTAAAATTCAAGGAAAAGAAAGTATACAATCATTTAAAACGCATCGGCGGCATGGAAAACCTGTTCCTGCCGGAAGAGGCGGACCAGGCAGCAGGAGTGCCGGACGCAGTCATCATGGAACCGATCATCGGAATGGAAGACCCGTGGAGATACCGCAACAAAGCGCAGTATCCGATCGGACGCGGAAAGGACGGAAAACCGACGGCCGGATTCTTTGCCGGACGGACCCACTCCCTGATCTCGGTACCGGAGCTGGACTGCCTGCTTGGCTGCGGAGAAAATAAGGATTATCTGGCGGCAGTACTGAAATTTATGGAAGATTTCGGCGTTGAGCCGTATGATGAGACGGGGCATAAAGGTCTTGTCCGCCATGTTCTCCTGAGAAAAGGATTCGCCAGCGGCGAGCACATGGTATGCCTTGTGATCAACGGAAAGAAACTGCCGCACGAGAAAGAGTTCATCGAGCGGATGCGGGAAGTTGGCGCGGACAGTATTTCTCTCTCCTTTAATATGGAAAAGACGAACGTGATCCTCGGAACGGAGATCAAAAATCTCTACGGACCTGGCTACATCAGAGATAAAATCGGAAACATCGAATACCGGATTTCTCCGTTATCCTTCTACCAGGTAAATCCGGTACAGACGGAACGCCTCTACGGAACAGCGCTGGAATTTGCTGACCTGAACGGCGGTGAGACTGTCTGGGATCTCTACTGCGGGATCGGAACGATCTCCTCATTCCTCGCCCAGAAAGCGGGAAAAGTCTGCGGAGTCGAGATTATTCCGGCAGCCATCGAGGACGCAAGAGAAAATGCGAAGCGCAACGGCCTGGATAACGTAGAATTCTTCGTCGGAAAAGCCGAGGAAGTTCTCCCGGAACAGTATGAAAAGAACCACATTAAAGCCGATGTCATCGTTGTCGATCCGCCGAGAAAAGGCTGCGACGAACTCTGCCTCGAGACGATCGTAAAAATGGCACCAGAGAAAGTTGTCTATGTGAGCTGCGATTCCTCGACTCTGGCGCGGGATGTGAAGTATCTTGGGGAACATGGATACGAGGTGAAGCGAGTCCGGACAGTTGACATGTTTGGAATGTCGGGGCATGTGGAGACTATTGTGTTGCTACAAAGGAAAAACTCGTAGAAATCCTTAATTTTAGGCACTTTGCGAAGCATTTTGTGTTTATGTCTGAGGGTAAAAAAATGCGAAATAAGAGCCTGAAAAATTACTTTGACGTTTCTGTGGTGGTAGATATCGGGTGTGGGAACACAAACGGAAATTAAAGGTTTTTTGGACTTCACTTATCTATGTAGCGTCCACCCTGCCAATGTAATGCAGACGACAGCCATTAGAAAATGAATAGCGGATAGGCGTATCATTAGAAATAGTGGTACGCTTATTTTTTTGCCCCTTTTGTACCTTTGAGCTATTTTCCTACCTTATATATAATGAAGCCAAGAAAGGATGGTGCTGAATATGAGAGAGAAGAAAACCCATTTATATCTGGATAGCCAAGAAAGAAGTCTGTTGCTGCATAGCCTTGTTGAATTAAAAAATCAGCTTATACAGCAAGGCAGATATGCGGATTGTGTGGATGAGCTGATTATCAAAGTTATGAGCGCACCGATAAAAAAGCTGAAAGTACAGTGTAATTGAGGGAGAGGATAATGGACGGTACGGAATTAAAAGAACTGTTTAAGATAAGCATAGATAGAATAAGGGAAAAAACTATCTATGAACTGCTTGAAGCAGATAAAGATTATCAGGCGGATATTGAAAAGGAAGGGATTGCAGAAACGAAATATCTCCAACTGGATTTAACAGATAGACAAAGAAAGGTCTGCGACTGTCTGCTTTCATGCAGGGATAAGCAGAATACAGAGTATGCCGCCTACGCATATATCGCAGGACTGTATGATGCTTTCCGTATTATGGC
The DNA here is from genome assembly GCF_045062245.2 of Pilosibacter rotomagensis. NCBI lineage: Bacteria > Bacillati > Bacillota > Clostridia > Eubacteriales > Clostridiaceae > Pilosibacter > Pilosibacter rotomagensis. Next base: position 119,738 of record NZ_CM170323.1, read on the forward strand.
GGTATTATTTCCTGATAAATGGGATATGGATGAGATATGGGAGCTGCCTGCTTTACAAAAGGACAACTGAATAAAGAAAATTTTACATAGCCGATTGGTATCACAGCCAGTCGGTTTTTTACGTTTTAAAGGACGTTACATAGCCACTCTGACAAGGTGGCTAAATTTATGAGAAAGGAGGACGCTACTATGTCAAATTGCAAAGTGATTGCTCTGACGAACCAGAAAGGCGGCGTCGGCAAGACTACAACAGCGGTCAATCTGGGGATTAGCTTGATAAAACAAGGTAAGACGGTATTGCTTGTCGATGCCGATGCACAGGCAAATCTCACAATGGCGTTGGGATATACAAAACCCGACAGCCTGCCGAACACCCTTTCCGATGTGATGTACGACATCATAGAGGGAAAATCTGCGGATGTTCCAAGCAGTATCCTGCATACCGATGAGGGTGTTGATTTACTTCCCTCTTGCGTGGAATTAGCAGGTGTAGAAACGACTTTGATTGATACAAGAAATCGGGAGAGTGTTTTGAAAGCCTGTATCAGTAAAATCAAAAAGAATTACGACTATGTTCTGATTGATTGTATGCCTGCGCTCGGTATGCTGACGATTAACGGATTGGCGGCGGCAGACAGCGTGATTATCCCGAATCAGCCGCACTACTTTTCCATTAAAGGTCTGGAGCAGTTGCTGCGCTCTGTATCAAAGGTAAAGCGGCAAATCAACCCTAATCTGCGGATTGACGGTATTCTGATGACGATGGTAATGCCCCGTACAAAAATTACGCAGACGGTAATCTCAACCGTGAAAAATGCCTATGGTCGCAATATCAGGATATTTGATACGCAGATACCATTTTCTATCCGTGCGGTGGAAGCCACCGCAGAGGGTAAGAGCATTTTTGCCTATGACAAAAGCGGCAAGGTCGCCGCTGCTTATGAGCAGTTTGGAAAGGAGGTGGCAGAGCTTGGCGAGAAGCAGAGGAAACAAAATCGAGCTGACCGCTTACGATGACCTGTTCCAGACGGACGAAAGCCGTGAAGAAGCAAAGCTAAGTAAGATACGGGATATTCCCCTGTCTGAAATTGACGAGTTTCCAGACCATCCATTCAAGGTTCTCATGGACGGGGATATGGAGCAGCTTGTCGATAGCATTAAGCGAAACGGCGTAATGACGCCTGCTACTGTTCGTTTCAAAGAGGACGGGCGGTATGAGCTTATCAGCGGTCACAGGAGAAAGAAGGCTTGTGAGCTTGCAGGATTGGAAACGCTGAAATGCGAGGTCAAGGAGCTGACCCGTGACGAAGCGATTATTGTCATGGTGGAGAGCAACTTGCAGAGGTCAGTCATTCTGCCGAGTGAAAAAGCCTTTGCCTACAAAATGCGGCTTGAAGCGATGAAGCGACAAGCAGGCAGACCCCCGAAAGAAAATGCGTCGCCATTGGCGACTAATTTATCAAAAGGACGGTCTGATACTGAATTAGGCGAACTTGTTGGAGAAAGTAAAGACCAAATCCGTCGCTATATCCGTCTGACCGAACTTGTACCCGAAATCCTGCAAATGGTAGATGACAGGCAGATTGCTTTCCGCCCTGCGGTGGAAATTTCCTATCTATCCGAAGAACAGCAATACACCCTGCTTGAAGCCATGCAGTACAATGACGCTACTCCGTCACTGGCGCAGGCGATTAAGATGAAAAAGTTTAACCAAGACGGAAAACTCACAGACGAGGTTATCCAGAGCATTATGGAGGAGGAAAAGCCAAACCAGAAGGAAAAGCCCGCTTTCCGTGATGAACGGATAACCAAGCTCATACCAAAGTCTGTTCCCAGAGGCAGGGAAACAGATTTTGTGGTAAAGGCGTTAGAGTTTTACAACCGCCATTTACAGCGGAATAAAGCTCACGAACGGTAAGCCACACATTAAGGGCGAGGTCTGTCCATTGGGGGATAGCCACATTTTTTTGCTCCCCCTCTCCACACCTCACCCCCTGATTACTGCCAGTAACTATCCGAAAAAAGAAACATTATAAGCTGCCGATAGTGGGCGGCTTTTTTCGGTCAGTCAGGCAAGAGTTATTTAGATTACAGGAGGTATTTATGAAAATCCCTAAATTATTTAAAAAGGCTGCGGCTCTATTGATGGCTGCGGTGACGGCATTTTCGGTCATGCCCGCAACAACGGCATTTGCCGCAGGCGACATCGGCACAATCAGCTTTACCCACACTTATGACAGGAACGGGAATGCCATACGATACAATTCCAGTGATGTATTCAACGGATATACCGCAGGCGGCGCAGGAAAGTACCACTACCGTATGTATGTGGACGGCGATACTGCGTTTTGTATTCAGCCAGGGGTTCCTTTAAAGACAGGAAATACGCTGAAGAAAAATTCATCGGAAACATGGAACGCCCTTTCCGCTAACCAGAAAAAGGCGGTAGGGCTTGCCCTGCTCTATGGGTATCAGGGTAACAGAGGTAACCTGTCTGGAAGCGATGATGAAAAATGGGTTGCCACTCAGACGCTTGTGTGGGAGTTTGTTACGGGATGCAGGGAAGCCACAGGCTCTTACAGGCAGACAAGCAAGAAGATTTACAATGTCAATTTTGGTTCAAATTATCCCAACAGCGGCTCAGTGGAGGTTTATAACCAGATTGTTTCTTTGATAAGTAAGCACAATACCATACCGAGCTTTATGTCAGGCGGTGCGGGCGATATTACAAAGGAGCTTGTTTATAAGGACGGGAAATACAGTATGACGCTTACGGATAAAAATAATGTTCTTTCCGAATATTCCTTTACAAGCTCCGACGCCAACGTATCCGTTTCAAAAAATGGGAATAAGCTGACCATCAGTTCTGCAAAGGCGGTTAACGGTTCTGTCCGTATCACGGCAACGAGGAACAATGTGCCGACAGTCAGCAGCAGCGCAAAGATAATTGCTTACGGCGACCCGAATTTACAGGATGTGGTAACGGGTGTGGAGAACGCTGACAGCGTAAAGGCATATATCAATGTGGAAACGCCCACAGGTACGATTGCCCTGAAAAAGACTTCCGAGGACGGTGTTGTGGCGGGGATTTCCTTCCACATCAAGGGCGATGGCTTTGACAAGACCGTAAAGACTGATGAAAACGGCAACATTACCGTGGAGGGCTTATTCCCTGCGACCTACACGATTACAGAGCAGTCCATTGACCGCTATGAGCCGCAGCAGACCCAGACGGTCACGCTCATCGGGGGAAAGACGACGACGGTCAATTTCAATAATACTTTAAAACGTGGCAGTCTGGAGGTGGTTAAGACTTCCGAGGATAATCTGGTGGAGGGTGTGAAATTCCACCTTTACGGAACTTCTCTCAGTGGTTTGCCTGTTGACGAGTATGCTGTAACGGACGAAAAAGGCGTGGCAAGGTTTGAAAATGTCCTTATCAGCGGCAACACCCCGTATGTGCTTGAGGAGGTGGATACGGCAGACCGCTATGTCGTTCCCGAAAGCCAGACCGCCCCGATTGAATGGAACAAGGTCACAAACCGCAGCTTTTCCAATATCTTAAAGAAATTCAATGTGACCGTAACGAAATCCGATGCAGAAACAGGAACGGCACAGGGCGACGCTTCCCTTGCAGGTGCGGTTTACGGCATTTACAAAGGGGAAGAACTCATTGACACCTATACCACAGACGAGAATGGTCAGTTTACGACCAAGTATTATGTTTGCGGCGATGACTGGAGCATCCGTGAAATCAGTCCGTCCGAGGGCTATCTGCTTGATGAAACCATCCACTATGTAGGGGCGGAGCCAGAACTTTATACAGTGGAATACAATTCTACAAAAAATGATGTAAACGAGCAGGTCATCAAGGGAAATATCGCCATCATCAAGCATACCGATAATGGAGACACCCAGATTGAAACACCCGAAGAAGGCGCAGTATTTGAGGTATTCCTAAAATCTGCAGGCAGCTATGAAAACGCAAAAGAAACGGAGAGGGATATGCTGACCTGTGACGAAGACGGCTTTGCACAGACAAAGGATATGCCTTACGGCATTTATACCGTGAAGCAGACTTCTGGATGGGAGGGGCGTGAACTGATGAAGCCTTTTGATGTATTCATCAACAAGGATGGTCAGACCTACCGCTATCTTATCAATAACGCTAATTTTGAGAGCTATATCAAAATCGTGAAAAAAGATGCGGAAACGGGTAAGACCATTCCGTATGCAGGTGCAGGATTCCAGATTTATGACCCGAACGGCGAACTTGTAACAATGACCTACACTTATCCAGAAGTGACGACGATTGATACTTTCTACACTACGGCGGACGGCGAACTTATCACACCGCAGGCGTTGGAATACGGCAAGGGTTATTCTCTTGTTGAGGTGCAAGCCCCTTATGGTTATGTGTTAGATTCCAAGCCTGTCTATTTTGATGTGGCGCAGGAAAACTCCGAGGAAGAAAGCGGAATTACCTTGATTGAGGTCGTGCGTGAGAATATGGCGCAGAAAGGTACGATTACCGTTTCCAAGTCTGGGGAGGTGTTCAGCTCCGTATCTGAGAACAACGGTCTGTATCAGCCTGTTTATGATGTCAGCGGTCTTGAGGGTGCGGTTTATGAAATTACCGCAGCCGAGGATATTTACACTCTGGATGGTACACTGAGAGCCGAAAAAGGCGAGGTCGTAGATACCGTTACCACAGGTGCGGACGGTACGGCAAAATCCAAAGAGCTGTATCTGGGGAAATATGAGGTCAGGGAAATCAAAGCGCCGTCTGGAATGGTGCTGAATGGGGAATCCCACGCTGTCGAGCTTGTGTATGCAGGTCAGGAGGTGTCTGTGACCGAAACCGCAACAAGCTTTTACAATGAAAGACAGCATGTGGAAATTGACCTGAAAAAGAGCCTTGGTGTGGATAAAGAGTACGGTATCGGCAACAATGGGGAAATCTTTGATGTAACCTTTGGCTTGTATGCCGCAGAGGATTTGACTGCCGCAGACGGTACGGTACTCCCTGCCGACGGTCTGATTGAGATTCTCTCTCTTGACGAGAATGGCTATGGCAAAGCGGCAGCCGATTTACCGTTTGGCAGCTATTATGTCAGGGAAGTCGCTACGAACTCGGCATATATCGTCAGCAACCAGAAATATCCCGTAATTTTTGAATATGCAGGACAGGATACCGCAACTGTCCACATCACAGCGAATGACGGCGAAGCGATTAAAAATAAAATCATCTACGGTTCTGTCAGCGGTAAGAAATCTGATGAGGACGGCAAGGCATTAGGCGGCGCAGTCATCGGTATCTTTAAAACAGGGACAGAGGAATTTACAAAGGAAAATGCTATCCAGACTACCACATCGAAAGATGACGGTAGTTTTTCTTTTGCCAAAGTGCCGTATGGAACTTGGGTTATCCGTGAGATTGAAAGCCCGAAAGGTTTTGTACTCTCCAAAGAAGAAATCCCTGTAACTATCGGCAGGGCAGAGGAAGTTGTGGAAATCGAGCTTGTCAACTACTTCATTAAGGGAAATATCGAGCTGACTAAGGCGGATAAGGATTATCCAGACAATAAGCTCTCAGGAGCTGTCTTTGAAGTATTTGCCGATACCAACGGGAACGGCGAGTTTGATAAGGAGGATGAGCTGCTTGGCGAAATGACCGAGCTTGACGGTGGTATCTATCAGATGAAAGAGCTTCGTTACGGGAAATATTTTGTCCGTGAAAAGAAAGCCCCAGAAGGATTTGTTTTAGACGGGAATGTTTATCCCGTATCCATTGAGGAAAACGGCAAGACCTGTGTGGTGGAAAATGAAGTGGGCAAAGGCTTCTTGAACGAAGTGCAGAAAGGCAGCCTTAAAATCGTTAAGACTTCCTCTGACGGTAAGGTGGAGGGCTTCTCTTTCCGTGTCATTGGAAACAATGGCTACGACCAGACCTTTACCACCGATAAAAACGGAGAAATCTTTATTGAGGGATTGCGTATCGGGGAATATACCGTATCGGAGGTCAGCGATAAGGCGTCCTCAGGATATGTCCTGCCTGCCGACCAGAAAGTAACGGTCAGGACGGGAGAAAGCGTGACCGTAACCATGCACAATGAGCTGCGTGACACCCCGAAAACAGGCGACGACTTCAACCCTGACTTCTGGGGAGGACTTGCGGCAGCGTGTGCGATTGGTGCAGGTATTCTCGGCGTGGCTGCCTATAAGGGCAGAAAAAAGAAAAAGGAGGACTAAAGGATGGATGTGAAAACAATTATCGCCATTGTGCTTGTCGTGTTTATCGGCGGTGCGGCACTCTGGCTGAATATCCGCAATAAAAAGAATAAGTAACCCATGAAGTCTTGGGAACAGAGGGCGATTTATGTCGGGGAATCCCACGAAGTCATATGGACTTCGTGGGGAAAGGAGGAGCAACGGAATGAACGAGCTTTGCTGCTTGTGGCGAAGCGAGTGATATGAAGTTTGCGACGACGTGCCGCCCTCTTTCCATTTCTGGAGGAAGATATGCGAAATTTAAAAACCATTGAAAAGAAAGTCAAAGCTATTCTGGAAAAGGATAAAGACGCCAGAAACGACGATATGGTGTTGTACCTTGCCCTTTGTAATGCCTGCTTAAAAGATGCGGGGGCGATGCCCCTTGCGGAGATAATGACACAGCATAAATATCTCGGTTTGCCGAGCTATGAGAGTGTCAGCAGGACACGCCGCAAGTTACAGGCGAAGCATCCAGAACTGGCGGGAAGCCGCCCTGCACAGAAGCGGCGGGCGACTGGAGAAAAGGCATATCGGAAGTATGCCAAAGAATGAGAGGTGCTTATGGAAAATGAGAAACGCTCGAATCAGGGCTATGAAATCATAGAGAGCTGTACTGTCGGGAGTACGGAACTTGTCATCGGTCACAACCCGAAAGCCGTAAATCCTTATGTGTGTTGGTATTGTAAGGGCGGCGACAATTATTTCTGGGGAACTTACTGCAATACGATAGAAGCGGCAAGGGAAAATCTCAGTGAGAGATACCAAAGGGAGTGCCGTATGCCCTATAACAATCTCCCTGTCCCGAAACAGAAAACTGGTGATGACCGTGAACGGTAGGAAAGCCGCCGTTGGCGGCGAGAAAAAATATGACTGTATGACCTGCCCTTATCCCCGATACAGGTGCGGTCACATCATTTTCTGCGATGTGTGTATGCAGAAGATTTTAAAGGAAAAGAAAAAGCAGAGAAAGGAGCAGCCAAGTGAGTGAAGAAAAAAGAATATTTTGTGATTATACCGTGGAACAGAGTATTTTTGTAGGCAGCAAGGAGGTGCTGTTGGGCGTTGACGAGCAGCATACACAGGAGCATCGGTTTATGGTCTGCTACTGTTCCTATGATAATCCGTTAGGAATCCCGTGGGCGGCGGATGCTGTTGGTACGGATGATTATCTGGAAGCCATGCAGGTATTTCTTGACCGAGCGCAGGCACAGGCAGAGCTTGTGCGAAAGGAACAGGAACAGTACCGTTTTGATAAAACGCCGTTTACCGTTGCTGACTGTATCCCAGACGACAGGGGGAAAAACATTGTCGGTAAGGTTGTGGTCATCAATGCAGAGCCGAAAAGATACGAATATCAGCACGCCGCCTATCAGCTCATACTGGCGGACGGCGGGAACGGTGCAGTTGGCGGCAGAGGTCAGGCGGTGTTTGGTATTTGTCTTGCTACGGGAGAACGTCACAGATGGGAAAGGTACGATGTTCTGGGAGAAATCAAGCCAGAGAAAATGCCCCAATGGGCGAAGGAAGCCCTTATAAAAATCAAGGCACAGGAAAAAGAGAAAAAACAAAGAAACAGGGAGGAACGCTGATATGGAAATGCGACCTTTACTGCCCGAAGAACAGAAATACACCTATGCCGCAAGTACGCAGCTTGAGGGGCAGACTGGCAGCATCGGGCATCTGCGTGGAGATTTTGCCGACTCAGGCTATGGCTTTTACACGACTTGGTTTGATACCAGAGCGCAGTGGAAAACGGAAGAATTTAAGACGGAACTGGACGAGGTTATCAACGTATTGCGGGAAGATAAGGGACTTTTGCATAACCGTTATGATATGAAGGCTCTTGCAAGGCGTTATCCTGAGAGTGCTTTTCAGGGGAATTATTGTATGGAATATGGGTTTCGGGCAGATACAGAGAAACACGCTTTTCTGTTCCGATGCAATCCCACAAGGGGCGACTATAACTTTTACTGTTACTGCTATGTAAAGGAATGGCTTGACAGGCATATCGGGAATGCCCAAAAAGGCATCCGCTTTATCGACTCTAATTATAGAGAACTATTCCGTATCCCAGACGGCGGGAAAATCGTCATCCACTATGCGTGGGGAGAAAAGATGGAACGCTCCTGCCGTTTTATTGACGAGTACCATACGGAGATTGGGAATGACCTTTATCATATCTGCCAATTTGCCGAGCTGATGGAGAGAAATGGACACACCTATGAACCGAAACCCGCAGAGCCGCCCCAAAAGGCGGCAAAGCATAAAGATTATGAACGATAAGGAGGAGTTTGGATATGGCAGTGAACCAGAAAGCAATCAAAGTCATCAACAAGATTCTGGACGCAGGCTTTACCGATGAAAAAGCGATTGCTGCTATGACGATGGACGATATTCTTTCTTTACAGGGGGTTACGGTGGCGGATATTGCACTTATCAACGACCTGCAAAAGAGTATTAAAGCAAATAAGGTTATTTCCTTTTTAGGCGGGGGTGGGGAATGAGTACGGAGCTTATTAACCGTATCACTGTGAAGAAAGACGGTGTATATGTATCTTCCCACAGCTCCAATGACGCAGCTCCGTTCCACTCATGGAGATGTGAGGGGCTGTCAGAAATTTACGCTGCTGAAGGTCGGTCAGGGCTTGACCGAGAAATTATCCGTATGCTTTATGAATACGCACAACTTCGTGGCTCCCATAAGAGCCTCGCCCGTTATCGCTATGCGATGAATTTCCCCGAAGCCCGTGCAATTTACCAGAAATATATAGACCTGATAAATGAACGCTATGAAAGTCTGGGGGAAGCGGATAAAAAGAGTGTATGGTATCAGCCTACCGAGCAGGCAGAAGCATACCGCATTTATGAACGTGAGATGCGGGATAGGATGTATGGAGAAATTTCCGCAAGGTGCGGCGAGTATGACAGAAAGCATAAAAAACGAGATTTAGAACGATAGGAGGTGCAGGAAAATGGCTGCGAAGTATCAGCTAATCACAGAGCTGTATCAGCGGACAGGCAGGGCGGTCACGAAAAACCCGCAGGCGTGGCAGGGCTTTTTAGCCTCTGCCTGCCGAAATTATAAATGCCGCTTTGACGAACAGATTTTGATTTACGCCCAACGACCCGATGCGGTTGCCGTGGCAAGGCTTGAAACTTGGAATAAGCGGTTTAAGCGTTGGGTCAATAAAGACAGCAAGGGGATTGCCGTCTTTGATATGAAAGGGCGCAGGAACACACTCAAATATTACTTTGATGTGTCGGATACCCACGAAGGCTACTATGGCAGCCAACCCGTTCCGATATGGCAGATGAGCGAGCGATACGAGCAGGCAGTTACGGAACGGCTTTTGGACAGGTTTGGCGAGGTGGGAAATGGCGGGCTTGCCGATGTGCTTATGGAAACGGCAAAAAACGCTGTGGAGGATAATTTGCAGGACTATACCACACAGCTTAAAGATTGTATCAAGGACAGTTTCTTAGAGGAACTGGATGACTTGAATATCGAAGTCATGTATAAGCGGCTTGCCGTAAACAGCGTAGCCTTCATGCTGATGAGCCGATGTGGGATAGAAGCACAAGCCCATTTTGAGCGTGAGGACTTTGCGGATATTATCAATTTTAATACGCCGCAGACCTTGAACGCTATCGGTATTGCCACAAGCGATATTGCGGAGATGGCGTTAAGGGAAATCTCTTTTTCCATACGAAATGTGCAAATGGCGGAAAAAGCACAAAAACGCACCTTTGCACAGCAACCTGCAAACCGCTATGATGTAGGCAGAGAACAACCCGAAAGGAGCGAAGATAATGAGCGAAATCACTTACACGAAACAGGGAGATTATCTTATTCCCGACCTCACATTACCGACGGAGCCAGATATTCCGCTTGGCAGATACGCTATGATGCACAGGGATTATCTGGAACAGTACAAGAGAGTGACCTATCTCAACCTGCTGACAACAGGCAGGCTGAACGAACATCTGCACCAGACAGAGCAGGCGGCGTTACAGAGGTTAGAGCTTCTGACGAAGCAGCTTTTAAGGGAACAGGGCGTGACGGAGGAGCTGAAAGAGAAGGCTCCGATGCAGTGGGTAGGTCTGATGAACAATATCCGCAGCCAAGCGGAGGAAGTCATCCTGAGCGAACTGATTTACAACTGACATCCAAAGAATCCGAGCCACAGCCTGCTGAAGAAAAAAGCAGCGTTGCCACCGAGGAAGAAGTTACAGCCAATCTTCCTACCGTAGAGGAACAGATAGAAATGATAGCAGAAGCAGAGGACGAAAAATCCTCTGCTTTTTCCGTTTCTCAGGAAGATATTGACGCTGTTCTTGTGGAAGGGAGAAGCTTTCAGGGCGGCAAGTACCGCATTTATCGTCAGTTTCAGAAACGGGAGGATAAAAAAAGCAATATCCAATTTTTGAAAGAAGAATACGGCACAGGGAGCAGCACATTTTATTTTCCAGATGGGAATAAAGGGCATTGGTGGCATGACACAAAGGGGATTTCCATAGATAAGCAGGGGATTTCACTGGAGCATGACCTCGTACTCAAATGGTCGCAGGTGGAAAAACGGCTGCGTGAGCTTATCAGGGACAACCGTTATCTAAATACCAAAGAGAAAGACCATTATGCTGATTTTTTGGAAAGCATCAAAGCTCCGCAGTATGAAATCGACACCCAGAGAAAGTTGGAAAGGCAGAGATTTATTGAAAGCAAACGGGAGCTGCCGCCTGCCGACAAACGGGATACCCTCTCTTTGCGGCTCTCCGACTTTCTCCACGACTTGGATGGCTATGAGAAAGGCTTGCTTTCAGAGGTTGGGCGTACTGATTTTGCGGATATGACCGCCGTGGAGATGGAAGCAGAACTTGCCAATCCTGCCGCTGTGCAGCAGCTTGCCGATTTTTTGAAATCCGTGCAGGCTAAAACCGCTGACACTTACAGCCGCAGCAATGCTTATCGCTTTTCTCAGGAACTGATGGAACTGCACCCGATACATTACCTTTTTCACGAGGAGGATGTGGTGTATATCGGGGCGGATAAATACGAAATTGCCGCTTTTAATGAAAATGCGGTATCCCTGCGGAATGTGGAGTTCCCATTGTTTGGTAAAGAGTTCAGCCGAGCCGACTTTGAAGAAAAGCTGAAAGAAAATCCTGCCAACGACCATTTAAAGGTTATCATTACCGAGAGCCAGAAAACAGAAATACCGTCCGAAAAGCAGGAGGATAGTATCTCACTTTCCATTGGCTTTTCTGAACATCCTGCCTTTTATGACAGGGAAATGAATGACCGCTATACCGATTTGAGCTTTGCTTTGGGAAACAGGCTGCTTGGCGTTCTGGACGAAAAGCAGCATCGGGAACGGGAGAACGAGGACAATCATGTCGGGTGGTATCATAAGACTGATTTTCAGATTTCCGCTGTTATCGGTGGCGAAGATTTCCACTATGAAGGAAGGTTTGACATTGGCGATGGCGAGGGCAACCTTATCTCCCATATCAAAAACTTTTACGAATACTCTCTGTCCCCGAACTGCCCGTTTATTCCCGAATGGAAGAAACAGGGCGAGGATTACTATCGTGAGAAGATAGAAAGCCTGAAAAGAGGGCGGGATGTGTTTATCCCCTATCTGGAACAGCACACCGAGCTGACGAAAGAGGATGAAACGCTCCTTGCCGAGATTATGGCAACGGCGGACGAGTGGTTTAAAGTACCCGAAGAAAAAGAACCATACGAAGATAAGCCACGCTTTACCGTGGAGCAGACTTCCGATGCTTTTGACGAGCCGTTTATCATTCGTGATAACAATTTTGTTTCCGATACACAGGGCGGCAGGTATTACGCTATTGACGGTATCTATCAGACTTTTAACAGCGAGAAAGAAGCACAGGAAGTTGCTGACAGGCTCAATGAAGATACCCCGATTATCCGTAACGAGCAGGCGGCAAATTCTGTTATAGGTGGCATTGTTCCAATGGATGACGGCGATTACCGTGTGATTGAGGTTGTCGGCACAGGCATTGACGATGAAGTACACCTTGAAAGTATAACCGACCCAACAAAGCACACCGTTGATACCTTTGGATATGCCGATTATATGGTAAGCGGATATGATGTGAACGGCAAGGAAATCACGATTGATAACCGCCGCTATCTCATTGAAAGTGTTAATAAAATCAGCGGCGATGTTTCTATGCGTGACATCACATTCCAGAACAATGCAGGCTTCCCAATTAACCGTGTGGAGAAAATCGGCTATGTCCGCAGGCTTTTGGAGCAGGCAGAAAAACAACCCGAAACGGATATGTTGGCAACCACAGAAACCGTAGCGGAATATCCTGCCGTGGAAAACGGTCTGCCGTATGACATTACCATTCAGAAGATACAGTTTGATGAGCCAGAGAAAAAGCGGATAGACGAAGCCCCTGCCGTTATCGCTGAACGCAATAACTACCGCATTACCAAAGATACGCTTGGCATTGGCGGGGCAAAAGAAAAGTTTAGGGCAAATATGGCGGCGGTCAACCTTTTGCACGACCTTGAAATTGAAAACCGTCTTGCCACACCTGAAGAACAGGAAATCCTTGCAGGGTATGTCGGCTGGGGCGGTCTGTCTATGGCGTTTGACGAGAACAATGCGGCATGGGCAAATGAATTTAGGGAGCTGTATGCCACCCTCTCCCCAGAGGAATACCGTGCGGCAATGGAATCCACGCTGACCGCCTTTTATACGCCGCCCGTTGTCATCAAGGCAATGTATGAAGCCCTTGACCGTCTGGGATTTACGCAGGGCAATCTTTTGGAGCCGTCCTGCGGCACAGGCAACTTTTTCGGGCTTCTCCCCGACAGCATGGCAGGCTCAAAGCTCTACGGTGTGGAGATTGACCCGTTGACGGGAGAGATAGCGAAGCAGCTCTACCAAAAAGCCAATATCGCTGTGGAGGGCTTTGAGGACACGAAGCTGCCAGATAATCACTTTGATGTGGTACTTGGCAATGTACCGTTTGGCGAGTTTAAGGTGGAGGATAGCCGCTACAACGCCCAGAAATTCCTTATCCATGATTACTTTTTCGCAAAGGCTCTGGATAAGGTACGCACGGGCGGCATTGTGATGTTTGTCACTTCCAAAGGAACAATGGATAAGGCAAATCCAGAGGTCAGGAAGTATATCGCCCAGAGAGCCGAGCTTTTGGGAGCTGTCCGCCTGCCAGATAATACGTTCCGAGCCAACGCAGGTACAGAGGTCACGAGCGATATTCTCATTTTGCAGAAGCGTGACCGATTGATTGATACAGAACCAGATTGGGTACACCTTGATACCGACGAGAACGGTGTTACGATGAACCGCTATTTTGTGCAGCATCCAGAAATGATTATGGGCGATATGGTAATGGAAAGCACACGTTTCGGCAAGATGGATGCTGCCTGTAAAGCGAAAAAGGATATTCCTCTTGCCGAGCTGCTGAAGGTCGCCATGCAGCGGATAAACGGCGGGATACCAGAACATGAAACCGAGATAGACGAAATCTCTGATGAACAGGAAGCCTCTATTCCTGCCGACCCCAATGTACGGAATTTTTCTTATGCTCTGGTAGATGGTCAGATTTATTTTCGGGAGAATGACCGTATGACCCCTGCCACGCTGTCCATGACAGCGAAAAACCGTGTGAAAGGGCTACTTGAAATCAGGGATTGTGTGCGGAGGCTGATAGACTACCAGACGAATGATTGCCCAGATGAATTGATAAGTACAGAGCAGGAAAACCTTAACCGTTTGTACGATGCGTTTACAAAGGAATATGGTCTTATCAACAACCGAGGGAATTATCTTGCTTTTGCGTCGGATGAGAGTTACTTCCTCTTATGCTCTTTAGAGGTGCTTGACGATGAGGGGAACTTTAAACGCAAGGCGGATATGTTCTACAAACGGACAATAAAGCCCAATCGGGAAGTGACTTCTGTTGAAACAGCGAGCGAAGCCCTTGCCTTATCTATCGGAGAAAAAGCCCGTGTGGATTTACCGTATATGGCGCAGCTTACGGGCAAGCCGCAGGAGGAAATCGCAGAGGAGCTAAGGGGCGTCATCTTCCGTGTGCCAAACTCAGAGCCTGCAAGGTATGTGACGGCAGATGAATATCTGTCGGGAGATGTGCGGGAAAAGCTGAAAATCGCAGAGATAGCGGCAAAGTCTGACCCTGCCCTCTCCTTAAATGTAGATGCCTTAAAGCAGGTCATCCCAAAGGATTTGAGTGCGGCGGAAATCTCTGTCCGTTTAGGAACGACATGGATACCAGAAACCGATATACAGCAGTTTGTCATGGAGCTTCTAACGCCGTCGAGCTATGCCGCAGGCAGGATAAAGGTACGATATACCCCATACAACGGGGACTGGTTTATTGAGAATAAGACCTCTGATTTTGGGAATGTCAAGGCGGAAAGCACCTACGGCACAAAGAGGGCAAGCGCCTATCGGATTATAGAGGATACGCTGAATCTCAAAGATACCCGTGTATTCGATTATCTTTATGATGAGAATGGCAATAAGAAAGCGGTACTGAACCAGAAAGAAACAATGGCGGCACAGGCAAAGCAGGAGGTTATCAAGCAGGCGTTTCAGGATTGGATATGGAAAGACCCAGAACGCAGAAACCGCCTTGTGCGGCATTATAATGATACCTTTAACAGCAAACGCCCCCGTGAGTATGACGGACGGCATATCACGTTTGGCGGAATTTCCCCAGAGATTACGTTAAGACCCCATCAGGTCAATGCCATTGCCCATATCCTCTATGGCGGCAACACGCTCCTTGCCCATAAGGTAGGGGCGGGCAAGACCTTTGAAATGGTCGCAGCCGCACAGGAGAGCAAGCGGTTAGGCTTATGCCAGAAATCTATGTTTGTTGTGCCAAATCATCTGGTCGGGCAGTGGGCGTCCGAGTATCTGCGGCTTTATCCGAGTGCCAATATCCTCGTAACCACCAAGCAGGATTTTGAAACCGCCAACCGCAAAAAGTTCTGCGGCAGGATTGCCACAGGCGATTATGATGCGGTCATCATCGGTCATTCTCAGTTTGAGAAAATCCAGATGAGCGTGGAACGCCAGAGGGAGCAGCTTCAAAGGCAGCTTGACGATATAGAGAGGGGAATAGAAGAAGTACAGAAATCCCGCGGCGAGCAGTTTACAGTCAAGCAGCTTATGAAAACGAGGAAAGGGATTGAAGCCAAGTTAAAAAAGCTCAATGATACGAAAAGAAAGGATACGGTCATAGACTTTGAACAGTTAGGCGTGGACAGGCTTTTTATTGATGAGAGCCATTTTTACAAGAATTGTGCGAAACGTTGTCGCATAAGGTAAGTCTGATGAACTTACCGAAACCGACCGACAGAAATCACTTAGAAATAAGAATGAACTGTTAGAACTTAAATCTCGAAATCAAGGGAGAATTACCCTTGCCACACGGAAACAACACTGATGATAGCATATCAAAGCAGTAGGTGGTGTGCGAGATAATACTTCACTATGCGAGGTGGCTGTATCCACCCACGTATAAAGCGTGAAGAAGTCGTAACTTGAAGTCCTAAGTCCTTATGGATATGGAATATATAGTGCGGTCTTCCGAAGACTATGGTTACACGCAGAAGAAGCTATGCAGCATCGTAAGAGTAGTAGGCGTCCGAAAGGACGAAAGATTAGGGAAGAATGTATTGCTGGTTTTTCAATACATTCCTGTATGAATGAAATATCATACAGAGTACACAACAACTATGTTTCAAAGTGTATTTGTCCCTACGGTGTAAGGTAGCAGCCTAAGGTCTTCAAGTAGTTAAATCTACAAAAGGATAGAGATTTAGGAACGTTTGAGAGCTTGTGTGGGAGCTATACAGAGTGATGAAAACACAAGAAGTCAGCAGTCCCATAGTAGTCTGAGATTGGGAAAGCCAATCACAAGAGCTGAAATGCTCATGGCAAAGGGGACTAGTCAAACTAATTTACAAATTTCACAAAGCAAGAAAAGAACAACTCCCTGAAATATGGGTGACGAACTGCGAGGTGATAGCCTTGTGCATTTGAACGTCAGATTTTCAACAGAAGCGGAAATGAAGCAGACCTTAGATTTTCTCTATGAGAAATCAAAAGAGGGAATCAGCTTTACAGGTCTTGTTGAAGCAATGGTTAATGAAGTCACCATTGTTACCGCAATCCATAACATCAAGTCGAACAAAGGCAGTAAGACATCTGGCGTTGACCAAGTGAAAATGGACAAATATCTGCAAATGCCAAGAGAAGAATTGATTGCACTGATAAGAAACAGTTTCAGTAACTACAGACCAAAGCCCGCAAGACGGGTATATATCCCGAAAAAGAATGGAAAACAACGCCCACTGGGTATACCAACAGTATTGGACAGAATCATACAGGAATGTGTGAGAATTGTCATAGAGCCGATATGTGAAGCGAGGTTTTATCCGCATAGTTATGGTTTCCGTCCTTACAGGGCGCAGAAACACGCAATACGTGACATTGTAAACGTGATAAATTCAGCGACACATTCTCCAGACCAACCAGTATGGGCGGTTGAGGTTGACATCAAAGGCTGCTTTGACAATATCGACCACAGAATCCTGCTAAAGAAGATATGGCGCATTGGAATCCATGACAAGAGGGTAATCAAGATGATACAGCAAATGTTAAAGGCGGGGTATATTGAAAGCGGAATGATGAATGATACAAAGCTCGGCACTATGCAGGGTGGAATTTTATCGCCGCTGCTGTCAAACGTGTATCTGAACGATTTTGACTGGTTTGTAGGAAGAATGTATATGGAGCCGCACAGACAATGCAAGCATAAGAGGAATGATACACGACGGCTGAAATGGTCTGGCGTTACACCAAAGTACAACTTCCGTTTTGCTGATGATTGGGTAATCCTGACATCAACAGAACAAGAAGCATACAGGTTAAAACGTATGCTGACTAAATATTTCAAGAGCAAAATGAAACTGGAACTGTCACAGGAGAAGACTTTCGTAACAGACTTACGGACAGAGGGGATACATTTCCTCGGTTTTGTAGTCAAAGCGGAGAAAAAGAGGAAGACTCCAGACCAAAAGACATGGACAGAGAATCTGGTAGGAAAGCCTCTGCCAGATATGGAACGGTTAAAAGAGAAGATTCAGAAGATTGCCGAAGAAGTCCGTGTGATAGGGGAAATCACAGAAAGGAGCGTGCAGGCGGCACAGATACAACGTGTCAATTCCATGATAGTAGGATTGGCGCAATATTTACAGCCCTCGATTTGTTCCCATGCATTCCACGCTATTGACAGGAGAATTAACAATACTGCTTTGGCAGCGTGGAAAAGGAGATTTCCAAAACATTACAACAAGTATCAGATACCACTGGAAAAACTCTGCAATCTTCCACACAGGCATGAGGGATATAAAAGCAAAACATTTGCGGTTCCGATTGAGGGAGAATGGTTTGGAATCACTATGGCGTTTATCACGCACAGCAAATATGAAACCAGACCGTTCGACCAACGCATGACACCCTATACAGAGGAAGGCAGGCGGATTTTCAGCTACTACCGTAGTAAAAGCAAGCCGCTTCCATGCGACAGACCGTCCGTTAATACCGCAAGGGACATACAGTTATCAGTCTATGCAAAAACGGTATTCAACTTTGAATATTTTATGAACAGGGAATATGCGTATAACAGGGACAAAGGCAAATGTAAGTGCTGTAAGAAACCGCTGTTTTTAGATGACAGAAAATTTTGTTATCACATCAAAGGGGAACTTCCGCTTGAAAAAGTAAATAAAGTGCAGAATCTCATATGGTTATGCAATGACTGTTACCGAATGGTCAACAATGGACCGATACCGCCAGATATAGACAAAAAGGCATTAAAGAAGATTCAAAAGTATAAACAAAAGTGAAATTTGTAAGTACGATATGTATCGTGAGAGCATAAAGTGTTGAAACCCGATGGAGGGTAGTAAGTTAGTTTGATGGAACGCCGAGTGCGATGAAAGTTGCACGCTCGGTGTGAAGCGGGGGAAAAGGCGGAGATGACTTCAAAACCTTACCTATCGCTATTGTACCTTTACACAAAGATGCGGAACGTCGGAGGTATCGCCCAGACCGAAGCCCAGAAATCTAGCGACCTGTTTATGAAATGCCGCTATCTGGACGAAATCACGGGCAGCCGCGGCACGATTTTTGCAACGGGGACGCCTATCTCAAACTCTATGGTTGAGATGTACTCCGTCCAGAGATATTTGCAGTACGATACTTTGGCACAGAACGGCTTGCAGCACTTTGACAGTTGGGCATCTACCTTTGGAGAAACCGTTACAGCCTTAGAATTAGCTCCAGAGGGTACAAACTACCGAGCTAAAACAAGGTTTGCCAAGTTCCATAACCTGCCAGAGCTGATGCAGATGTTCCGTGAGGTGGCGGATATTCAGACCGCCGATATGCTAAAGCTCCCTGTTCCGAAGGTCAATTACCACAACATCAAAACCAAGCCGAGCGAAATCCAGAGCGAAATGGTGGCTTCCCTTGCGAAACGGGCAGAGAAAATCCGTGCAAGGCTCGTCGAGCCGCAGGTTGACAATATGCTGAAAGTAACCAATGATGGGAGGAAACTGGCACTCGACCAGAGGATGATAGACCCGATGCTGCCAGACGACCCCGACAGTAAGGTCAACGCCTGCGTAGGCAATGTATACCGTATCTGGGAGGAATACACGGACACAAAGGCGGCACAGCTTGTTTTCTGCGACCTTTCCACTCCGAAAAATGACGGTACTTTCAATGTTTATGATGACATCCGAGAAAAGCTCATTGCCCGTGGCGTTCCTGCCGAGCAGATACGTTTTATCCACGAAGCCGCTACCGACGCCAAGAAAAAAGAACTTTTCGCAAAGGTACGAAGCGGAGAGGTGCGTGTCCTTTTAGGCTCTACACAGAAAATGGGTGCAGGCACGAATGTGCAGGACAGGCTTATCGCTATCCATAACCTCGATTGTCCGTGGCGACCCTCTGACCTTGAACAGCGTCAGGGGCGTATTGAACGGCAGGGCAATCTGTTCCCAGAAGTAGAGGTGTACCGCTATGTGACGGAGCAGACCTTTGACGCATACCTCTACCAGTTGGTGGAGAGCAAGCAGAAATTTATCAGTCAGATAATGACGAGTAAAAGCCCCGTGCGTTCCGCCGAGGATGTGGACGAGGTAGCTCTTTCCTTTGCGGAGGTCAAGATGCTTGCCACGGGGGACGAGCGTTTCAAGGAAAAAATGGATTTGGATATGCAGGTGGCGAAACTGAAGGTATTGAAGCAGAGCTATCTGTCCGAGCATTACGACCTTGAGGATAGGATACTGAAATATTTTCCTCAGACCATAAAAGAGTACGAGGAACGTATCGCAGGCTATGAAAACGACGCCGCCCTTGCCGAACAGCATAAGCCGCAGGGCGAAGAAAAGTTCTGCTCTATGACCATAAAGGGTGTGACTTATAAGGAAAAATCGGACGCAGGCGAGATGCTCTTAGCAGTCTGCAAGGAAAATCCCCTTGCAAATCCCGTGGAAATCGGTAGTTACCGAGGGTTTAAAATGGAAGTCTATTATGATACGCTGAATACGCATTATTGCTTAAATTTGTGTGGAACAGCAAAGCATAAGGTAGAGTTAGGCTCTGACGCTCTGGGAAACCTGACCCGAATTGAAAACGAGCTTGCAAAGCTCCCTGCCAGACTGGAAGCGGCAAAGACCAAAAAGGTGGAAACGGAGGAACAGCTTTCCAATGCAAAGAATGAAATGCAGAAGCCTTTTGCCTATGAAGATGAGCTGAAAGAGAAAACGGAACGGCTGAACGCCCTTAATATCGAACTGAATTTAGACGAAAAGGACACTTCCATTCTGGATACAGAGCCAGAGCAGGACGGGGAACAGCCCGAAAGAAAATCCGCAGACAGGGAAAGATAATCTCCTTTGCACGTTTGTATTGCCAAAAAGCAGGCGGTATAATAGGTATAGACTTTCAGGAATGTCGGAGGTGATAGCGGTGTCTGATACGTTTAGATTTGAAACCTTTGTAGATGTCCACAGCAATATCTTCAGTGAATATTTAAGCTCTGTCGTCGCAAAGCTAAGTAAGGGAAATGAGAAATATCAAGCGTTGCGGGATGAGATAGAGAGCTTGTACGATAAGTATCCTGCCGTCTTAGGCGTGTGTGACAGCGAACAGGCGGCGGAGCTGACAAAAGAAGAATGTGCGGCGCTTATTCATGTGATGGAGCTGAAAAGTCAGCTTGTGGATATGGAATTGCAGTCGGTCTACCTGCGTGGATGCTATGACGGTGTAGGGTATCTGAAAAAGGCGGGGATTTTATAACGGTCTGACCGAAGAAAAGACGGCGTTGGCGTGAGTGCTGATGCCGCCTTTTTACATAGCCAGAATGAAAAAATGGCAAGTTGAAAAGAGTATCATTACAGGATACAATAAAATATGGATTTGAAGGTTGTGTCAGCACTGCTGTCACAACTTGATAGAAAGAAGGTGTTTTATCAAATTTAAAAAGGTGTTAATCAAGAGGGAGAAGTAAAATCGTATCTTTGTAAAAGCGAAATGCGAATGATATAATTTAAAAAGATAGTGTAAGTAGAGTGTTATAGAGAGATTGAATTTTAAAGAAATGGAGGATTGGGTATGAAAAAATATATATTGGTTGAATTTCCAGACGGGTTTATGCCGCCAGAAAAATTTGATGGAGTAGAAGATACAGCTTCTACTGGTATTTGCGAAAAATGCCCTTTTTATACACATGATTGCTACGAGCCGATAGAAGATTGCTGCTTGTCAGATGAGAACAATCTTCAATGTCCAATACGAGAATATTTTATATAGTTGTATCAAAGATAGAGAAAGGTTTATGGTTTCATTGCTTTTAAATAGTTGTATTTTTACATAGCCGAGAGGTTTTCTATTATGGAAAATTTTTCGGCTTAATTTATTTTCAAGGAGGTGCAAAATTGAACTATCAGGAGTATAAGCAGTCACTTAACCAAAGGCTGACCGATAAGGTGCAGAGGGAACTTTCTGCTTTTCGGGAGGAAATATTGGGCAAGCCGCCGCAGGAGATTTATGATGCAGCATATCAAATTGTTTTAAAAAGTGATATTGTCGAGTGTTTTTCTAATGCGGATTATTCCCCACAGGAGGCAAAAGCCCTGATGAAGTCGCCTAATCTGTTGCAGGAAGTCTATGAGGAATGGCTTGAAACGGACTATTCCCACATGGAAGATTTACGCCAGACCATAACGGATTTTAAGGACTATATGGTCAAGACGGAAAAGATTATATCAGGAAAGGAGCGATGAGCTATTCGATGAGAAGTAACCGACCTTATGTGGAGCTTGACCCTGCGGTTATCGAGCAGGCACGGCAGATGGATTTGCTTTCTTATCTGCAACGGTATGAGCCGAGCAATCTAAAGCGTGTGGCAGGCAACGTGTACTGTACCAGAGAGCATGACAGCCTGAAGATTTCCAATGGTAAATGGTACTGGTGGTCAAGAGGTTTTGGCGGCGTATCCGCCCTTGATTATCTTATTAAAGTCAGGGAGTATAGTTTCGTAGAAGCCGTTGAAGCTCTCACTGGTATCACAGCGGATTGGAAACCACCGTCTCTTGCGGTAAAAAAAGACGAGCCAAAGGTGCTGCTTCTGCCAGAGAAAAATCCAAGCGCAGACCGTGTGACGGATTACCTGTTCGGGCGTGGTATTGATTATTCGCTGATACAGGAATGTATTGCCGAGGGCATTATTTATGAAGGTAAGAAGTACCACAATGCTGTCTTTGTGGGAAAGGACGCAGGCGGAATGCCAAAGTATGCGGCGCTTCGCAGTACCCTCGGCAGTTCCTTTAAGGGCGACGCATCAGGCAGCGACAAGCGGTATTCGTTCCGACTTTTGGCAAGAGAGCCTTGCGTATCGGTGCATTTATTTGAAGCTGCCATTGATTTATTGTCCTATGCCACCTATCTCAAGTGTGAGGGAAAGGATTATCGGAAAGAAAACCTGCTCTCCCTTTCGGGTGTCTATCAGCCTAAAAAGGAGATAAAGGACAGTAAAATCCCCATTGCCCTTTCCACTTATCTGCGGGAAAACCCGCAAATCAAGACCGTTATCCTGCACTTGGATAATGACAAGACAGGCAGGCTTTGTACTGCCGCTTTAACTGAATTATTGAAAGATGACTACAAAATCGTTGACGCTCCGCCGCCTATCGGCAAGGATGTCAACGATTTTTTAATGTCTTATCTGGGGCTTGCAAAGCAGAAACCTACCCGTGAAAGGAGTGATGTCCGTTGACCAAGTAGCAGATTTTTAAGAAAAAGACAGTCAATCCACCCTAAATTTTAGAATGAAAGCGAGGAATGAACCATTGAAAAAGTATGATGTAACGCTCACAGGACACTATGAAAAGACCATTTCCGTCTATGCCGACAGCACCGAACAGGCGGCGGAAAAAGTTAAAACCATTCTCTTTGACACCGACCTTATCGAGTTTTCCGATGAGGATTTTGTCTGCGGAGAAGCCGATATTCAGGACGCTGACAAGGATGGTATGGAAGAAAACGGGGTAAAGACTGAGGGAGAGGACGAGTGTCTGGAGCAGGATTGTTCGGACTGTCCGTACTTCTGCCCCGTATGCCAAGAATGTATGTATGAGGACGAGTGTGAAGAATAAGTCTTACCAAGCACTGAATTTGATTATCCATCTGGCGATGGAACGCAAATTCGCTTGTTAGGGGCTGTCCCCTAATACCCCAATGAAGAAAGGAGCTTTTAAGAATGAGCGAGTTTTTATGCTTTATCATCGGTACAATGATTGGCGGCTTGACGGGTGTGGTCGTCATGTGCCTGATGCAGATAAACAGGCTCTCCGAAAAGGAGGTAGATAAAAGTGAGAAACCGAAACGTGCAGATACTTTTCCGACTGAATGACGAGGAAGCCGAACAGCTCCAAATCCTTGTGGAGCGTTCTGGGCGTACCAGAGAAGCGTTCCTAAGAGAAATGGTAAAGGGATACCGCCTGTGCGAGAAGCCTGACCCAGAGTTTTATAAGATGATGCGAGAGCTGTCTGCCATCGGCAACCGTGTCAACCAGCTTGCGGCGAAAGCCAACGCCCTTGATTTTGTGGACGCACCTATGCTCCGTGAGGAAGCCAAGCGGTGGCATGAATTTCAAGTCGCTGTCCGAAAGAAATACCTGCTTCCCATAAAAGCGTCCTGATGGCGGTCTGCGAAATATGGGATGTGCAAGGCAGGCTCGACCATCCTATCGACTATGCCCAAAATCCAGAAAAGACCGCCAATCCAAAATACAGTGAAAGTGATTTACAGGCACTGGTAGATGTGATGGAGTATGCCACGAATAAGAATAAGACGATAACTGACGATAAGGCGGAACAACGTTTCTTTGTCACAGGCGTGAACTGCGACCCCGCCATAGCGAGGGAGGAGATGATGATTGCCAAGCATCAGTGGAATGACGAGAGTAAGATTGTATGCTACCACGGCTTCCAGAGCTTTAAGCATGGAGAAGTCACGCCAGAGGTTGCCCATGAGGTAGGCGTAAAGTTGGCGGAGAGGATGTGGGGCGACAGATTTCAGGTCATTGTAGCCACCCACTTAAATACCGAGTGTCTGCATAACCACTTTGTCGTAAATTCTGTTTCTTTTGCGGACGGGAAACATTATCACGACAACAAGAAAAATCTGCGGCTGTTCCGCAGGCATTCTGATGAATTGTGCAGGGAATATGCCCTGTCTGTCATTGAACACCCAAGCGGCAGGAAAAAGCCATACGCCCTTTACCAAGCCGAAAAGCAGGGGCGACCTACGAGGGACAATGTGGCACGTCAGGCAGTAGACGAAGCGGTTTCCAAATCCTTTACACTGAAAGACTTTGACCGTGAGCTTGCGTCTATGGGTTATCGGATAAACCTTGACCCCAACCGCAAATACTGGACGATTATCGGGAAAGGGTGGCAAAGACCGAAGCGGCTTTATAAGCTCGGAGAGGACTATACCAATGAGAGGATATTGGAGCGTATCAGGGAAAATTCCTATGCGGTCAAATTCCAGAGCTTTTCCAGAGCGCAGCCGCAGACAAGAGTATACCGTGTCAAAGGCACTTTGAAGAACGCTAAGAAAATCGGCGGGCTGCGGGGGCTGTATCTTCATTACTGCTATAAGCTCGGTATCCTGCCGAAAAACAGGAAACAGAATTATGCACGGCTTCACTATCTGCTGAAAGATGATTTGATGAAGATGGAAGCTATCACACAGGAAACAAGGCTGCTCTGCCGCTGTCACATCGATACCACAGAGCAGCTTTGTGTTTATAAAAACTCTCTGCAATCCGAAATGACCGAGCTGACCGAACAGCGAAAGGGGCTTTATTCCAAATCCCGAACATCTGTCGGGCAAGAAAAAGAAGCGGTCAGGGCTCGGCTTACAAAGATTACAGAGCGCATGAAATTTTTACGGAAGGAGGTCAGACTGTGCGAGGGTATTGAAGCCCGCAGCGATACTCTCAGAGAAAAATTAAAAGTGATACGGGCAGACGAGAAGGAACAGAACGGAAAGGAGCTGATAAAGGATGAACACAGGAGGCGAAGCGGCGGAACAAATCGTCCGAATGAGCTTGGAGGGATTTGAGGTCGCTGTCAAAATCACGGGGGCGGGAGCGAAAAATATTGCTATCCTCTTATATTCCATTCTCAAAGAGGAAAAGAAAACAAAAGGTAAGGCGAGATTGACGAGTATGCTGCGTTCTGGGAAAGAACTGAAAGTCTTTACGGTCAGGAAAGGCGATTTGCAGAAATTTACGCAGGAAGCGAAAAAGTATGGTGTTCTCTACTGTGTCCTTACAGACCGTAAGAACAAAGACCCCAATGCGGAGGTGGACGTGATTGCCAGAGCCGAGGACGCATCGAAAATCAGCCGTATCGTGGAACGCTTTAACTTGGCGTCGGTAGATACCGCCGCCATTGTGCAGGAGGCAGAGAAATCCCAAGACCGAAAAGTGGTATCGCAGGAAGGAAAGGACGGTCAGCCAGAGCCAGATGTCGGCGTGCAGGAAAAAGCGGAGAAGGACAAGCTCATGGACGCCCTTATGGGAAAGCCTGTCCAGAAGGAGGAGAACGCCCCAAACCCCTCGGTGGCAAAGACAGAAAAATCCCCTCTGTCCGAGCCTACCTCAGAGCAGCCAAAGAAATCCGCAGAGGGGGCTATTATGACTAAGACAGAGAAGCCGTCAGTCAGAGAAGAACTGCGGAAAATCAAGGAGAGCCGAAAGGAACAGGAAGCCGATACTTCCTCTGTCGGCAAAGAAAAATCTTCCGATAAGGCGAAGAAACAGCGTGTGGGAAAGACGGAGCATAAGCAGCCGCCGAAGCGGAAGAAATCAAAAAGAGCGAAAGGAGCGAGATAAATGAGTATTTATGATGTTTTCAATAATGGCAGCCGTCCTTTTAATAAAGAGGAGTGGGCTGCACAGAAGCAGGCGCAGCGTCAGGAAGCCTATGAGCTGATTGACAATACCTGCGAAAAAATGATGGGAAACACAGAGGCGTTCCGCCAGTACCTTGATGTGCAGGGACGGTTTGACCGCTATTCTGTGAATAATGCCATTTTAGTATCAGCACAAATGCCTAAAGCGACGCAGTTGAAGGAAAAGGCGGCTTGGAAGCAGAGCCGAACCTATGTAAATAAGGAGGCGAGAAAGGTCGTTATCCTTGAGCCGAGCAAGGAATATACCCGTGACGACGGCACGAAAGCGGTAGGTTATAATGCCAAAGAGGTTTATGACGTTTCCGAAACCTCGGCAAAGGACAGACAGCAGCTGCAGGAGGGGAAATCTATCCGTGAGCTTGTGTCGGCGCTGATTGACGCAAGC
The DNA here is from genome assembly GCF_045062245.2 of Pilosibacter rotomagensis. Lineage (NCBI taxonomy): Bacteria > Bacillati > Bacillota > Clostridia > Eubacteriales > Clostridiaceae > Pilosibacter > Pilosibacter rotomagensis. Next base: position 145,995 of record NZ_CM170323.1, read on the forward strand.
CCTGTCGGTTTTCAGCCTGTGGAGGAATTGGAAGTTCCTGCTTTCTATGACGGCTCCCAACAGACGATTTTTATCAGGACGGGGCTTTCCGAGGAACAGCTTTTTGTGAGTATGTCAAAGGAAGTTGCGGCGGCAGTCTTTGATTTTAAATATAACGAGAGCCGTGACGCTTCTGAGTTTAAATCCTTTTGTGTCGCCTATATGGTCAGCTCCCGTTACGGCGTAGACACCAGAGGGTTTCAGTTTGGAAAGCTGCCTAAAGAGTATGAGGGAATGGACACGCAGGCGTTCAAAGGCGAGCTTGGCTCGATGCGTGATGTCATGGGCGAAATCCAGAGCGATATGTATAAGAGCATGGAGAAGAACAAGCCGCCGAAGTCTAAAGAGCAGGAACGCTAAGGGGAGGTGCAGCCGATGAAAGAGGAACGCTATTATATCGCCCTCGATAAGTATGATAAGAATATCGTGCTGAACGCACTCAATACCCTGCGGACACAGCAGATACAGGAGGAACGCCCCACCGACCCTGTTGATGAACTGATAAGTACGGTAGCCCATGCCCCGACCAAGAAAGTCAGGGTTGTGAATAGTAGGTGCTATGCGGAGCGATGAGAATAAGACGAGCCTAATCCTTGCCGTATGCGGAATGATTCCTGTTGTATGGCTTGCCCTGCTGACAGCTCCTTATGTCAGCGGCGGCATCGTGGAGATAATCAGCGGTTTATCCGCCGCAATCAGTCAGCCATTTTCCATAACGGTATGTGAGGACAGCATAAGGACTGTCCTTCTTTTTTTGCTTGCTTATGGGATGGGTATCGGCATCTTTCTTTCCACACGCAGGAACTACCGCAGGCGGGAGGAACACGGCTCGGCAAAATGGGGCAGCGCAGGTGTGCTGAATAAAAAGTACCGTGATAAAGACCCGACCCAGAACAAGCTGCTGACCCAGAATGTCCGTATCGGTCTGAATGGGAAAAAGCACCGCCGCAACTTAAATATTTTAGTCTGCGGCGGCTCTGGGGCAGGTAAGACCCGCTTTTTTTGTAAGCCCAACGCCATGCAGTGCAATACTTCAATGGTCATTTTAGACCCCAAGGGAGAGATTGTGCGGGATGTGGGTGGTCTTTTGGAAAAGAAAGGCTATGAGGTGCGGGTGCTTGATTTAATCAATATGCATAAGAGCCATTGCTACAATCCGTTTGTGTATCTGAGGAATGATAACGATGTGCAGCGTCTTGTGACTAATCTTTTTAAGGCGACCACGCCCAAAGGGAGTCAGTCACAAGACCCGTTCTGGGATACGGCGGCGAGTATGCTGCTTCTTTCCCTTGTGTTCTATCTGAAATACGAAGCGCCGCCTGACGAGCAGAATTTCCCGATGGTCATGGAGCTTTTACGGGCAGGCGAAGTCCATGAGGATGACGACAGCTATATCAGCCCTTTAGATGAGCTGTTTGACCGCCTTGAGATGGAAAATCCAGAGCATATCGCACTGAAATACTATCGCGATTACCACAGCGGAAGTGCCAAGACGCTAAAGAGCATCCAGATAACCCTTGCCGCACGGCTTGAAAAATTCAATCTGGAGAGCCTTGCGGGACTTACCGCTACCGATGAGCTTGACCTGCCCTCTCTGGGGGAAAAGAAAGTCGCCTTATTCGCCCTGATACCAGACAATGATACGAGCTTTAACTTCCTTGTGTCGATTTTATACACGCAGCTATTCCAACAGTTTTTTTACCTTGCCGACCACAGGTACGGCGGAAGCCTGCCCGTCCATTGCCATTTCATCATGGACGAATTTGCCAATGTTTCGCTGCCCGATGACTTCGATAAGATACTTTCGGTCATGAGGTCGAGAGGCGTGTCGGCCAGTATCATCCTTCAGAATCTGGCGCAGCTGAAAGCCCTGTTTGAAAAGCAATGGGAAAGCATTGTGGGGAATTGTGACAGCTTCTTATATTTGGGCGGCAATGAACAGAGTACCCACAAATATGTGTCGGAGCTGTTGGGAAAGGAAACCATTGATACCAACACCTATGGGAAAAGCTCTGGACGGAGTGGGAATTATTCTACCAACTATCAAATATCGGGGCGTGAACTTTTAACGCCAGACGAGGTGCGTATGCTTGACAACCGCTACGCACTTCTTTTTGTGCGCGGGGAACGTCCCGTGATGGACTTTAAGTATGATATTTTAAAACACCCCAATGTGAAACTGACAGCAGACGGAGGACAGCCGCCTTATCTTCACGGCGAGCCGACGCAGGCTGTCGCAACCCTTGTGTTTGACAGCGATATTCCGAAAAACGCTGTAAGCGTTGCGGCTGTCAGCACTTCCTACGAGCTTCTGTCCGAGGAGGATTTAGAAGAACAATTCCATTTATAAGGAGGATTTTATCTATGCGAATTTTCAAGAAAAAAGAAGAAACTACTAAGCTGCCTATGACTGGAAAAGTGAAAAAAGGTTTCCGTTTCTATTGTATGATGGTCATGGCGATGACCTTTTTGTTTGCAGCTTCCACGACTGCCTTTGCAGCCGATGACCCGATTACCGTAGTCAATAACCTTTCCGATTTTATTTTCGGTCTGGTAAGGGCTGTGGGAATGATTATGCTCGGCTTCGGTATCGTGCAGATTGGTCTGTCGCTGAAATCCCACGACCCTTCCCAGAGGGCGAATGGGTTCCTGACCCTTGCGGGCGGCGTTGTCATTACCTTTGCAAAGGAGATTTTGACGCTCATCACAGGCTGATAAAAGAGCAGCAGACAGAACAACCCATAGACACAAGACAGGACTTGCGGGGCAGCTTTATATTACGGCTTCCCCGTAAGCCGATTTTAGTAAGGAGGTGGTCGAATGTCTGATAACTGGGTGGTGCAGAATTTAGAGAACGCCCTAAACACTTGGAATGAGAAGTTAGCCGAGATATGGCAGCTCATTACCCAATCCCCAGAAAATTTTAAGGGCGGTGCGATATGGGATGTCATTGTAGATATTCATGGGGCGTTGCAGGCGATAGGGCTTGCCCTTTTGGTACTGTTTTTTGTGACAGGCGTGATGCGCACTTGCGGCAACTTTGCGGAGGTCAAACGACCAGAGCAGGCGTTGAAGCTGTTTATCCGCTTCGCCCTTGCCAAAGGTGCGGTCACTTATGGGCTGGAGCTGATGATGGCTCTGTTTCGGATTGTGCAGGGTATCATATCTACGATTATGAACGCCGCAGGCTTCGGGTCGGCACAACAGACCGTATTACCGCAGGAAATCGTTACGGCGGTTGAGGACTGCGGATTTTTTGAGAGTATCCCGCTATGGGCGGTCACGCTTATCGGCGGTCTGTTCATTACAGTACTTTCCTTCATTATGATTATGTCGGTGTACGGGAGATTTTTTAAGCTCTACCTTTATACCGCCATTGCCCCTGTTCCCCTTTCTGCCTTCGCAGGAGAGCCGAGCCAGAGCGTAGGAAAGAGCTTTATCAAGAGCTATGCCGCTGTGTGCCTTGAGGGGGCTATCATTGTACTTGCCTGCATCATATTTTCTGTATTTGCGGCTTCCCCGCCAGTGGTCAATCCAGATGCGGCGGCGGTATCTATGGTATGGAGCTATATCGGGGAGCTTGTTTTTAATATGCTTGTTTTAGTCGGGGCAATTAAAATGGCAGACCGTGTGGTACGGGAAATGATGGGCTTGTAAAAGGGTAGATTTTTCTTAGCCAATCGGTTATAATAAAAAGCAGGCAAAGAAATAGCATTTTTAAAGGAGGCTGTTTATGCTGAAATTAGAGATAAAAATGGATGAGGAAAAGATACTGGCGGAGCGCAAGTACCGTGTGGAAAGTATCTATCAGGCGTTGGAACAGGCGTTTTCCAGATATAAGCTGAACCAGACACAGGAAGCTGACGGAACGATTTGTTTTACAGGCAATGGAAATCCAAAAGACTATGGGGCGTTTGGGAGCATCATTACGTCCCTGAAGGAAAAAGCGTGGTTCATGGATTATGTAACAAAGTGGGTATGGTACAATAGCGACGATGGGGAAAATGAAGATGATTTTGCCGTAGAGGATGTTTTGTATCATTATACAAAGAGGTTAAGCGTGGCATAATGGCAAGGCGGGAAGCAAAGCATTTAAAAGCACTCTATTTTGACCTTCGTGTCAAAGACTTAAAAGAACACTTTTCGGAAACGAATCCGAATGGCGCTTATGGGAAGATACGGGATTATCTTTTGAAACGGGATTTTTCCCATGAACAGTATTCAGGGTATCACTCTAAGTACAAGACAACGGATTTGGAGATTTTTGACCTTATCCGTGAAATGAGCCGTGAATTAACATGGCTTCCCTACTGCTTAAATCATTTTGAAGTCACGAATATCGGTGCAAACCATGATTTAATGCAGCTATTTGAGGAAACAGTGCCAGAGCCAGAAATTTTATAAAAAGTATGATTGGAAATCGTCACTTCTAAGAGGTGGCGATTTTTTTATGTCCAAAAGGAGGTGCTATTTGATTGGAAGTCAAGATAAATAAGGAAATCCGCAATTATACGGAGAGTATGTTTTTTGGACTGTCGCTTCGGCAGTTCATTTTTTCTGTCCTTGCCTGCGGCGTGGCGGTGGGGCTATATTTCCTGCTCCGCCCGAAGTTCGGAACGGAAACCCTTAGTTGGGTGTGTATCTTAGGGGCGTTCCCCTTTGCCGCTATGGGTTTCATCAGATACAACGGGATGAGTGCAGAGCAGTTTGTCTGGGCGTGGATAAAATCGGAATTTCTCATGCCAAAGAAGATTCTATTTGCACCAGATAATCTCTACTATGAGGCGTTGAAGCCGAACATGGAAGCAAGGGAAAAGGGGCTGCCCGTTCCGTCCAAGAAACAGAAACCAGAGAAAAGGAAAGAAAAGAAATCAAAAAAGCGTAAGGAGGTAAGCCATGATAAAGACGCTTAGAAACCTGTTCAAGCAGGATAAGGAAAAATTTGCTGTACCGAAATCGGTGCAGGCGGTCATTCCCATGAAAACGGTCTGGGAGGACGGTATTTTCCTTGTGGGAAAGAACAAATATGCCAAGACCTTTCAGTTTGAGGACATCAATTATGCGGTGGCGAGCCGTGAGGACAAGGAAGCGATGTTTTTGGAATATTCCGAGCTTCTCAATGCCCTTGACAGCGGTGCGACCACCAAAATCACAATCAACAACCGCCGTTTGAACAAGGCGGATTTTGAACAGACCATTTTAATCCCGATGGCGCAGGACAGTCTGGACAAATACCGTAAGGAATACAACAAAATGCTGCTCGACAAGGTAACGGGCGCAAGCTCCATCGTGCAGGATAAGTATGTGACGGTATCTGTCTGCAAGAAGAATATCGAAGAAGCGAGAAACTATTTTGCCCGTGTCGGCGCAGACCTGATTTCCCATTTCAACCGTCTTGGCTCAAAGTGCAGGGAACTTGACGCAGGGGAAAAGCTCCGTATCTTCCATGACTTTTACCGCACGGGAGAGGAAACCGCTTTTTCGTTTGACATGGTGCAGTCCATGCGGAAAGGTCACGATTTTAAGGATTATATCTGCCCCGATACCTTTGAATTTGAAAAGGACTGTTTTAAGATGGGCAATCGGTACGGGCGTGTGATTTTTTTAAGGGAATATGCCGCCTATATCAAAGACAGCATGGTGGCGGAACTTTGCGAGCTGAACAGGAACATGATGCTGTCCGTTGACGTTGTTCCCGTTCCCACGGACGAAGCCGTGAGGGAGGTGGAAAACCGTCTTTTAGGTGTGGAAACAAATATAACGAACTGGCAGAGGAAGCAAAACCAGAACAACAATTTTTCCGCTGTTATCCCCTATGATTTGGAGCAGCAGCGCAGGGAGAGCAAGGAGTTTCTGGACGATTTGACGACCCGTGACCAGAGAATGATGTTTGCAGTGCTGACGATGGTGCATACCGCCGATACCAAAGAGCAGCTTGACAACGATACGGAAGCACTTTTGACTACGGCACGGAAGAATTTATGCCAGTTCGCCGTACTGAAATATCAGCAGATGGACGGTCTGAACACAGCCCTGCCCTTTGGCGTAAGGCGGATTGACGCATTAAGGACACTGACAACGGAGAGCCTTGCGGTGTTTATTCCCTTCCGAGTGCAGGAAATCTATCACGAAAAGGGTGTGTACTACGGGCAGAATGTGATTTCAAAAAATATGATTATCGCCAACCGACGCCACCTGCTGAACGGAAATTCCTTTATCCTCGGCGTGTCTGGCGCAGGAAAGTCCTTTACGGCAAAGGAGGAAATGACGAACATCATTCTCACAGACCCTAACGCCGATGTGATTATCATAGACCCAGAGAGAGAATATTCGCCCCTTGTGAAAGCCATGCAGGGCGAGGTTGTCCACATTTCCGCAACGAGTGAAAATCATATCAACGCTATGGACATGAATTCTGATTACGGTGACGGTGCAAACCCCGTTATCTTAAAATCGGAGTTTATTTTATCCCTTTGCGAGCAGCTCATCGGCGGCGCAAGTCTGGGAGCAAAGCAGAAATCCATTATTGACCGCTGTACGGCAGGCGTTTACCGTTACTATCAGCAGGGCAACTATATGGGAACGCCGCCCACCTTGCAGGACTTCCGTGAGGAGCTGTTAAAGCAGAATGAGCCAGAAGCACAGGAAATCGCCCTTGCCATTGAACTTTTTACAGACGGTTCTCTGAATACCTTTGCTAAGAACACCAATGTGGACACAAAGAGCCGACTTATCTGCTATGACATTTTAGACTTGGGAAAACAGTTGCAGCCCATCGGTATGCTTGTTGTCCTCGACAGCATTTTAAACCGTATCACGATGAACAGGGCGAAAGGCAGAAATACCTTTATTTTCATTGATGAGATTTACCTGCTCTTTCAGCATGAGTATTCCGCCAATTTCCTCTTTACGCTCTGGAAGCGTGTGCGGAAATATGGTGCATACTGCACAGGAATTACCCAGAATGTGGACGACCTTTTGCAGAGCCATACGGCAAGGACAATGCTTGCCAACAGTGAATTTATCATCATGCTGAATCAGGCATCCACGGACAGGATTGAGCTTGCCAAGCTCCTGAATATCTCTGACTTGCAGATGGGCTATATCACAAATGTGGGCGCAGGACAAGGACTTTTGAAAGTCGGCAGCTCCCTTGTACCGTTTGTCAATCAGTTCCCACGCAATACGGAACTTTATAAGCTGATGACGACGAAGTTCGGGGAGGTTTAACCCGATGTGCAGTGCGGAACTTTTACGGGCGCAGGTTGAAACAAGGGGATTGCATGACCAGATTTATCATGCCGATTGTATGGAGTTGTTTGCACAAATTCCCGATAATTATGTGTCACTTATCCTGACTGACCCGCCTTATGGTATCTCCTACCAAAACCATTTTACGAGAAGGAAACACCAGATATTGGAGGGAGATACAGGGATAGACTATGAAAGGTTTGCATGGGAAAGCTACCGTATTTTGCGTGAAAATTCCCACGCTTATTTTTTTACCCGTTTTGATTGCTACCCGTATCATTATGAATGTCTGAAACAGGCAGGATTTACGGTAAAGAATTGTTTGGTAGTGGAAAAAGGGGTGGTGGGCGGAATTGGTGACTTGAAAGGCAGTTACGCTAACAATGCGGAATGGATTATCTTCTGCCAGAAAGGACGGCGGGTATTTCAGCAAACCCGTCTGCTGAAAAATCGAAAAAAAGAAGGGACACAATTTCAGCGAGGGCGGGAGCCGAGTAAAAAATATAAAACACGGTTTCCAGCCTGTTGGTTTGGAGAGGAATATCCAAAGTCAACCTATAATTCTATTTGGCAGAAGAAAAGCAAGATATATCATCCGACGGTAAAGAATGTGGAGTTTTTATCATGGCTCATACAGATTTCCAGTCTACCCCAAGAGCTTGTTTTTGACGGTTTTATGGGGACAGGAAGCACGGCTCTGGCGGCGATGATGAACAGCAGGAGCTATTTAGGGGCGGAAATTAACGAAAACTATTTTGCAGTTGCACAAAAAAGGATTAAGGAGGTATTGGAAAATGGCGGATATTAGGTTTCGCAATGCAGCCCATCGAGATTTCTTTCTGGACAACATGATGAAATGCAGGGTAAATGACTGTTATCACAGGGCATTTTTCTATGTCATGGGTATCGCAGGAGAAACGAGGGCGAATATCAATCGGATGTTTGACTTTAAAAATGACTGTATCATACCAGAGGGGATGCACGGCGGATGGCAGACAAGCGGAACCGTCAAGGTCTGCCGCCTTGCCTTTAATCTCTGGAACAACTATGTAGAAGAAGGACGGGAGCAGAGCTTTACCCCAGAGGATTTATTCTGCTGTGAATTTGCCCCGTACTTTGTAGAGGGCATCAAGGTCAGGTATCCCGAATATTGCAGGGATTTACCCACGCCTAAGAAGCAGACCGAGCATACACGGTAAATCAGAAAATCAAATGAGTGAAAGGAAAGTAAGCCTATGAAATTGAAAAAATATCAACCTATTCTCTGTGTTATCGCCGCCGCTGCCTTTTTAGGTACGGCGGCTTTTTGTGGTTGGCATATCTATGACCACTATGCACAGATGGACGAGCAGGCGGAATTGTTTGGGGAGCTTTCCCAATTCGTGGAAAATGCCCCTGTGAAGGAAGAAACGCCAGAAGATACGCCCGTCAGCGAGGGAGAGGATATACTTGCCCAATATGAGGAGCTTTATTTGCAGAATGAAGATATGGTCGGTTGGATTTCCATTGATGGTACGAACATCAATTATCCCGTTATGCAGACGAAGGATAATCCCAACTATTATCTGAAGCACAATTTTGAAAAAGAATACAGTGATTTAGGTGTACCGTATATCCAAGAGAATTGCGACATCCTTACAAGTGACAATCTGATTATCTACGGTCATCACATCACAGGGCAGAGAATGTTCGGCGCATTGGAGAACTACAAGGACAAGGGTTTTTATGAGGAACACAGGACTATCCAATTTGATACCCTTACGGAACAGGCGGAGTATGAAATCGTTGCTGTGTTTAAGACTGTGGCGTACAGTGCCGAGGGCTATCGGTACTATGACTTTGCGGATGCGGAAAATGAGGAAGAATTTGACGCTTATATCGGAAAATGTAAAGAGCTTGCTCTTTATGACACAGGTGTGACCGCCGAATACGGCGACAAGCTCATTACCCTTTCCACCTGCGAATACTCCGCCCCAAATGGCAGGCTTGCAGTGGTGGCAAAAAAGGTCGTGTGATTTGGCTGTAATCCTTCTGGGAAAGGAGGTTTTGCATGGCTGATATAAAGACCAGAGATGCAGTCAAAGGCACGATAAAGACCATAGACAAAGCCGCCATTGCCAGTGAGCGCATGAAGTCCGTCTATGCCAAAACAAAGGATAAGGCGGAGCAGGGGTATTATGCGGAGGAAGGCTCTGCCACCGAATATGCGGCAGATAAACTCTCTTATACCGCAGACCGTGTAAAAGACGAGGGTATCCATCAATTCAATAAGCAGGGGCAGAAATCTGTTCAGGCGACAAAAGGAAATATTGTTAAGGCAAAGGAAAAGGCGGCAGAGTTTCAGCAGAAACGGGCAGCAAAAGCCGCTGAGAAGAAAAAGGCACGGGCTTCTGCAGAACAGAACGGCTCACAGCTCCGAAACGGAACAGTGAGCCATTCTTCTGCTCCCGATACTTCTGCGGATGGGAAAAGCCAGTTGATAAAGACCCGAAGGCAAGGCAGAAAAACAATAAAGACCACCGCCCAAAATGCAGAAAAAACGGTCAAATCCACAGCGAAAGGGACAATCAAGACGGCAGAAAAAAGTGTAAAAACCGCACAGGCAACCTCGAAAACGGCGATTAAGACCACGCAGCAGACCGCTAAATCAGCGCAGGCGGCAGCAAAGGCGTCTGCAATGTCAGCCCAGAAAGCGGCGCAGGCGGCGAAAGTCACGGCAAAAGCCACAGCCGAAGCGACAAAGGCGACGGTCAGGGCGGCAGTATCCGCAGTCAGGGCGATTATCGCAGGAACAAAGGCGTTGATTTCTGCCATTATCGCAGGCGGTTGGATTGCCGTATTGATTATCCTGATTGTTGTCATGCTCGGATGTGCCGTGTCCTTATTTGGCGGCGACAGCGAAAGCAATTCCTATACGCCTGTCAGCGCAGAGGTGGAAGCCTATGAGCCTTTGATACAGAAATACGCAAAACAGCATGGCATTCCCGAATATGTGGAGCTGATAAAAGCCGTGATGATGCAGGAAAGCGGAGGGCGTGGGAATGACCCGATGCAGGCTTCTGAGTGCGGTTATAATACCCGTTATCCGAACACACCCAATGGCATTACCGACCCAGAGTATTCTATCAACGTAGGCATCCAGAATTTAGCCGCCTGCTTATCTGCGGCAGAGGTGGAAAACCCGATTGATATGGAGCGTATCAAACTTGCTTTGCAGGGTTACAATTTTGGAAATGGATATATCTCATGGGCGAAAACCAACTATGGCGGATACTCCTATGCCAATGCGGTAGAGTTTTCTACCATACAGGCAGAACGGTTGGGATGGGAAAGCTACGGCGATACCCAGTATGTTTCCCATGTGCTTCGGTATTATCCATACGGGCGGGCGTTTACAAGCGGAGGCAATCAGGCGATTGTAGAGGTGGCTTTGACGCAGCTTGGCAATGAGGGTGGTCAGCCCTACTGGTCATGGTACGGATTTGATAGCCGTGAGGAATGGTGTGCTTGTTTTGTGTCATGGTGTGCTAATCAATGTGGGTATATTGAGAGTGGCATTCTTCCAAAATTTTCCCTTTGTTCGAACGGTGTGAATTGGTTTAAAAGCAACGGACAATGGCAGGATAAGAATTATGAGCCACAGGCAGGCGACATTATCTTTTACGATTGGAACGGAGATGGGACAACCGACCATGTGGGAATTGTGGAGAAAGCTGAAAATGGAATGGTTTATACAGTGGAAGGAAATACGAGCGATGCAGCTCATCCGAATGGAGATGTGGTCGCACAGCACAGCTATTCTATTGGCAGCAGTTTTATCTTTGGATATGGAACACCTGCCTATTAAAAAAGGCGAAAGAAAACCAGAGGTCATTCCTCTGGCTCTTTTGCCTTACATATAGCTTTCGCGGTTCCCTCAATAATTCTCATCTCTCTATCGTCAAAGGTATCGAGAAGTGCATCGACTTGTCTGCGTAGAGAACTTTTTTTCGTTTGCTTATCTAAAAATATGTATTCATCTGCCGATATATGGAACATTGTGATAAGTTGAACGAATAACTGAAAACTTGGATACTGCCCTTCATTTTCAACAGATTGGAGATGGCGTGGTGTAATATCAAGCTGTTCGGCTAACTGTTCTCTTGTTATCCCGCTTCGTTCACGGGCTGCCTTGATAGCTTGTCCTATCTGCATAAAGTCAAAATTTGCATCAATCTCATTCAAAATAGACACCCTCTTTCCGTGAAATATTACTTATATATTTTAAGGAAACAGGAATTCTTATTAAACGAGATACAATATCTTGATATAAGAGATAAAACTTCTTGTAATAGGAGATAAAATGCAGATATATAAAAAGGACAGAGAATTTTCTCTCTGTCCTGTAATCTGTAAAAATTATCTTCGTTGAGCCATTTTTCTATATTCATTTGGGAACAATCCTGTACTTTTTTTGAATATATTAGCAAAACGCCCTGCATTACTGTATCCAACAGCAACTGCAATCTGTTCTACCGTAAAATCAGTAGTTGTGAGCAAATTTTCAGCATGGCTTAACCGTCTTTGGCTAATGTAATCTGTAATGGTACAGCTATAAATCTGCTTGAATAATGTTTTAAATTTTGTTCTGCCCATACATGCAATACGGCAAAGATTATCAACTGAAATATCACAATTAAAGTGGTCGTTGATATAAGCGATAACATTTTCAAGAGATTTCATATCTTGTTTTGAAATCTGCACTTCCTGTACCTGTTTTTGCCTGTGATTGTAGTCAATAACAAGTGAAATTGCTTCTGCAACCTTTCCCTCATAAAAAAGTTTTGCCGCTATACCTTCGCCACGATAATTCCATATCTGATGTAACAGACTAATCATTTCTGGAAAATTATCAGTCCAAGAAATATTATGGAATGCTTCGTGTGGGGCAACATATTCATTCGGGAAACTCTCTTGCAGATACTTTTCATAATAAGCAGGCATGATTTCAATTTCAATAGTGCGGATAGGTATATTTTTATGTATGAGGGTCATACATGGTTTGTTGCCACCTATAAAACATTTCACACATCCTGCTGTCAGGCGGCGATAAGGAGAAATTTCTTCGCCCGATATTGACTCATACAGACAAATGTCTAAACATTCCCTTTGTTCTAAGTCGTAAAAAGAATCTTCAAAAAAATAGAAATCGTGGATTTTTATGTCGTATAAGTCCTTTTGACCATAAATCCAAAAAACACCATTTCCCATTTCTGATGGAATGGAATATAGTTTGCCGATAGGATTAAATTCGTTGCTTATTGCTTTTTCACGAAATCCATTTTTGATAAGTTCTTCGTGATAGTAATTTCCAATTTCCAACATGTCTCACCATTCTTTCATACATTTTGGTCGTTTTGTCATACGTTTTGGGCTTTCCTTGTGCAAAGATATTGGAGGAAGGCACCGTCAAGAGTATAATGAATATTAAAGTTAGAAATAACTAACACGATTATATCACGACTGAAAATATAAGTCAATTCGTGAAAAAATCAGAAAATGGAGGAATTTAATATGTCTATTCAAACACAGGCGAAAAAAGGACTGACGGTTAAGGATTTGATTGTTATTGGAGTATTTACGGCTATTCTGTCTGTATGCTCCATGATAGGAGGAACAATCTTTGCTGTTACGCCGACACTTACTTTTTATTACCCAATTGGAGCAGCTTTGCTGCCAGGACCCGTTTTTCTGCTTTTAATGGCTAAAGTGCCAAAAAGAGGAACACTTACAATTATTGGTATATTATTAGCGACTATTGGTTTTATATTAGGAATGCACTGGGCAATGTGTCTCGGCGGTTTGATAGGAGCTGTTCTTGCAGATTTTCTTGCGGGACTGAAAGGGTATCACAGCAAAAAAGTGAATATTTTGGCATATATTGTATATTCATTAGGCTCAACAGGAACATATCTTGCTTATTTTATCAATCCAGAAGCATGGGCGGGTACAATGCTGAAAAACGGTACTACGCAGGATTACATTGATGCTATGCAGTCTGCCGCAGATTGGTGGGTACTTGTTGTTATGTATATTGGAACGATTTTAGTAGCAGGCATTAGTGGATATGTTGGAAGCAAAATGTTGAAAAAGCAATTTGAGAAAGCAGGTATTACAGCATGACCCTTCAGTTAGAACACAAAACCAGATTTCTTAATTTTGACCCTCGGACAAAAATTATTTTGATAGGTCTTTGTGCTTTAACAGCAACTACAACACCCACATTGCAGTATGAGTGTATTCTGATTGCGTTTATTGCCGTATATGGCGTTTTATCTGGGAAAATTAGATATACCATAATCGGAACGGCATTCTATTCTATTTTATATGGATTTACGATGCTGTTTTTACAGGATGGGGTAGGTACAGCTCATACAATGTTTATTGCTTGGCTTAGCCTGTTTTTCAAGGTATATCCTTGCGGTTTACTTTCGGGGATTGTGCTTTCGACAACAAGAGTAAATGAATTTTTATCCGCCATGAACAAAGCGCATATTCCTAAAAAGGTGGTTGTTCCCTTTGCGGTTATGCTTCGTTATTTCCCAACTGTTCGGGAGGATTGGCGCTACATAAAGGATGCAATGCGGCTAAGAGATGTATCGCCATCATTTAGGAGTTTTATAAAAAATCCGAGTATGGCAATAGAGTGTGTATATGTTCCTCTCCTTATGGCAGCTTCTAAAGCAGCAGATGAGCTTTCGATTGCAGCAGTAACAAGGGGAATTGAAAATCCTTTGCCGCGCACTTGTATTGTTCAGATACGCTTTAGGATAAGAGATATATTGATAATAGGTTGTTTTTCTGCATTATTTGTCGTGGGCTTGTTTGTATAGGAGGACATATCAATGATTGAATTGAAACAAATCAGTTTTTCCTATCCAGATGAAATGAATGGAAGTCTTGAGAATATAGAATTATCCATAAAAAAGGGCGAATTTATTTTGTTTTGCGGGCGTTCAGGATGTGGAAAAACGACAATTACAAGGCTGATAAATGGGCTTATTCCAAATTTCTTTACAGGAGAGTTAAAAGGAACAGTAACAATAGAGAAAAAGAAAATATCAGAAATGCCAATGTATGAAATTTCATCATGTGTCGGAAGTGTTTTTCAAAATCCCAGAACACAGTTTTTTAATGTGGATACAGATAGTGAAATTGCCTTTGGCATTGAGAATGAAGCTCTACCGCCAGAAGAATTACATAAGAGATTAAATGCGACAGCTAAAGAACTGAATGTTGAGTATTTGAGAGGCAGAAACATCTTTGGATTGTCTGGAGGAGAAAAACAGAAAATTGCCTTTGCCAGCGTATATGCTATGAATCCAGAAGTGTACCTTTTAGACGAACCATCTTCCAATTTGGATATGGACGCTATCAACGGCTTAAAAGAAAACCTGCGTCTCATTAAAGAACAGGGAAAAACTGTTTTAATTGCGGAACATCGGCTTTATTATTTGATGGATTTAGCTGATAGAATTGTATATTTATCAGACGGGAAAATAGAAGAAATTTACACGCCAAAATCCTTTATGGAACTTTCCGATTATATGAGAGAAAAAATGGGACTTAGGGCTGCAAATCTAAGCAGTATTCATTTGTGTTCACAGAAGAAAATGAATTTACCTATGGTCTTAGAAATAAAAAATGTATCCTTGTATTATAACAAGCAACCAGTTATGGAACATATCAGTTTTAAAGCCGCAAAAGGAGAAATTATAGGGATTGTCGGTCACAATGGAGCAGGAAAAACCACTTTTCTAAGAACACTTTGTGGTCTGCACAAAGAGTATTCAGGAGATTTCTTTTGGGAAAGCAAACCTCAGAATACAAAAGACCGCATGAAGCGTTCTTATATGGTTATGCAGGATGTTAATTATGAGCTTTTTGCAGAAACAGTTGAAATGGAATGTATGATTGGAATACAAAATCCAGATTATGAATTGATAAACCGAACACTTGCAGACCTTGATATAGCGGAATTCCGAGAAAGACATCCAAATACGCTGTCTGGCGGTCAGAAACAGCGTTTAGCTGTTGCAGTAAGTATGATTTGCGGAAAAGAGCTTCTTGTTTTTGACGAGCCGACAAGCGGACTTGACTTTGACAGCATGGAACAGGTGGCAAAACTTATCCGAAAGGTAGTTGAGGGAAAAATTGTCTTTGTGGTATCGCACGATTATGAGTTTATTAGTCGGGTGTGTTCAAGAATTATCCTTTTCGACAATGGAACGGTAACGGCAGATTTAGAAGTGTCTATTGAGCATGAAAGTGAAATAGGCACGATGTTTGGAATAAATGAAGAATGACCAGAAAGGAGTTAGAAAATGAAGGTTAAAAAGGAAAATCCAATATTGCTTCTATTAAAGTGGGCAGATAAAGACAGGATTTATTTAGTGGCGTCTGTTATTTGTGCTTTTTTAGGGGGATTGTTTGCAATCGGCTCTTACATAGGTATTTATAGACTGATGGATGCCATTTTATCGGGTATTTGTACGAAACAGGTTATTATAGAAAATGCAGTTTTAATCACAGCAACAGTCATTATACGGCAAGTGTTTCAAGCTGTTTCTGGTGTGTTTTCTCACAAGGGGGCATACGGGGCTTTATTCCGTGTCAGATGTATGATTACAGAGCATTTGGCAAAAGTGCCTCTCGGCTCTCTTGACGAACGCAGAACGGGGGATATTAAAACTGTATTAAATGAAGATATTGAAAAATTAGAGCTTTGTCTGGCTCATAATATTCCAGAGCTTGTCGGATTTGCAACTGCGCCTGTTGTTATCTTTGTCTATTTGATGACAGTTAATGTTCCGTTAGCCCTTATTTCTCTTATTCCACTTGTCCTTACTGTAATTATTATGGGATTTGTTTTTGCATTTATGTCTGGAATTATGCAGCGAGTTACTACATCAATGGCAAACTTTAATTCTGTCATAATTGAGTATATCAGTGGAATGAAACTGATAAAAGCCTATAATATGGGAAGTCGCTCATTTCAGAAATTTTCAGATGCAATAGAGGAAGAAAATAATATCTGGAATAAAGTTTCCAGAAGAACAGGAGCTTTATATGCAGCATTTATTATTGTGCTTGAATGTGGCATGGCTCTGATTGTTCCCATCGGAGGGAGATTTTTCCTGAACGGTTCTATTAACGCAAGCATTTTTCTACTGTTTGCATACATAGGCTCACTATATTTGTCAGAGTTATTACCATTGCAGCAGTTTAGTATGGAATTGGCTCAGTCATTGAATGGTGTTACGAAAGCGAAGCAAATTCTTGACTTGCCCATTTATGAAAGTAAAGGAGATTTCCCAAGTCATTGTGATATATCAATGAAAAATGTTCAGTTTTCTTATGACGGAAAAACCACTATACTATCAAACTGCAATTTGCATGTGGCGGAGGGAGAAAAGATAGCTATCGTCGGTGCGTCTGGAGCAGGCAAAAGCACGATTGTTGAATTGGTTTCCAGATTTTATGATGTGCAAAATGGAGAGGTGCTGATAGGCGGAATAAATGTGAAGGATATTAGTTATGAACAGTTGTTGCAAAATGTTTCTATTGTCTTTCAGAAAACTTTTCTTACTCGTGACAGCGTGTTAGCAAATATCCGAATGGGAGGAAACGCTACTTTAGAGCAGGTACGGCAGGCAGCTAAAGAGGCACAGATTGACGACTTTATTATGTCGCTGCCAGATGGATATGATACAAAAGTTGGCAGCTTCGGAACTCGTTTCTCTGGCGGAGAGCGTCAGCGCATTGCAATCGCAAGGGCAATTTTGAAAAATGCTCCAATTTTAATTTTGGATGAAGCGACAAGTGCGGCAGACCCAGAAAATCAAGTGGAGATTGACAGGGCTATTGCAAATCTTTGTAAAGGAAAAACCGTTATTATTGTTGCACACCGTCTGGGAGCAGTCAAAATGTGTGATAAAGTCGCTGTAGTAGAAAAGCATACAATCACTGCATTTGGAACACATGCGGAGGTTTTAAATAGTAACGCTTATTATAAAGAAGCGTGGGATAACTACAATGCTGCCAGAGAAGTAACGTATTCATTGAAAGGAGCTGAAGATAATGAGAGTAAATAATCCGTTCAAAAAAAATTTGCGTTTTGGTTTGGGGATTGTTTTTACCGTAATCGAGGGAATACTGTCTGCTTGTGTTTATATGACACTCTATATGTTGATTGATATGCTTATTCATAATGATGTTACCAGTCAAAACTTACTTAATCTTACGTTATTGATTATTGGAATTTTTTTGGTACGACTTGTTATGTATGGTTTTGGATATACGCAGGGGCAAATTGGCGGTGGTGCGGTATCAAAACAAATACGACTTTATCTTGGAGATAAGTTTAAGAAAATTCCGCTTGCAAGGTTTACAGAGGGTCAAGTAGGTACTTATGTAAATACGATGACAAGTGATGTAAAAGGATATGAGCAGATATTAACGCATAAAATCGGAAATCTTGTAAAGAATATCTCTCTTTCGGTAATATTGATTGTGTTTTTATGCTATTTATATCTCCCCGCAGGGGTAATTTTGATTGCGGTAAGTTTGCTGTTCATTCCTAATTTGTGGCTATCTTTTCGGATTGTAAAAAAATATGGAACGACGAGAAATAAAATATGTGCAGAAGCTGTCAGCAGTATTGTGGAATACATAACGGGAATACAAACTCTGCGAGTTTACAATATGAGTGGAGTTAAGAATGAAACGACAACGAGTGTTCTGAAAGATTACAGTTATATAAGTTATAAATATGAAGCTATGGGCATTCCTGTTGCATTTAGTTTTAGTATTCTTAATTGGATTTCACTTCCAGTGGTAATGTTAGTGGCATCGAAACCGTGGCTTGCAGGAACATTGGCAGGAGTTGATTATCTAATGGTTTGTATGATGCCTATGTTGCTTGCGAAAATGTATATGACAATTTCGATAGACTTGTTCGGCTACAAAAATATGATGATTTCAAAGCGAAATATTCAGAAAGTCGTAGATGAGCCAGAAGAACATGGAACTATGGAAAATTTCAATCCGACAACCCATGAAATTTGCTTTAGGGACGTGCAGTTTTCCTATGTTCAGGGAGAGCCTGTTTTGAAAGGAATAAATTTTTGCGCTGAAAATCAGAAACTTACTGCGATTGTCGGGGATTCTGGCTCTGGAAAATCTACTATCCTAAATTTGATTTCAAAATATTATAACGCAGATGCGGGAGGAATTTCTATCGGAGGATATGCTATAAATGATACCGCAGCAGAGCGAGTATTGGAAGAAATTTCAATGGTAGACCAAGATGTATTTTTGTTTGATGATACTGTTCGTGAGAATATACGGCACGCACGCCCAGATGCAACAGATGAAGAAATTGAAAATGCTTGTAAAGAAGCGAATTGCGATGAATTTATTTGTAAAATGGAAATGGGATATAATACAACGATTGGCGAAAACGGCAATCTTTTATCGGGCGGAGAGCGACAACGGCTTTCCATTGCTCGTGCAATATTGAAGAATAGTCCTATATTGCTTCTTGATGAAGCAACAGCATCACTGGATATTGAAAATGAACTGGCTGTAAAGCAAGCGATTAGTAATCTTCTGAAAAAGAAAAAGACTGTTGTAATGATTGCGCATACTCTATCCATTGTAAAAAATGCCGACAAAATATTAGTGGTGTCAGGCGGACAGATTATTGAGCATGGAACACATGAAGAACTTTTGAAAAAAGGAAATAAATATGCTGCTATGTGGAAAGCGGAACAGAAGTTATCTGCGTAGCGGTCTTATAAAAATATGACGATTTACTTGAAGCAGGACAAGCCCACTGAATAAAAAAAACGGTACTTTCGGTGGGCGGCTTCATTATGCCTAAATAAGCAAGCTATTCTCCCATCCAGACCCGTTTTTAGAGTTTGGAGGGACTTTTTTATGCGTTGGTCTAAGACTGCCGTACTGCTGTTTATACGAAGCAGCAGTTACATACATAGTATCGTGCATTACAGAGGATAACCTGTTAAAAAAATTCTTACTTGCATATGGGAATTTTATACCCTAAAAGCAGAAGTTAAATATCTACAATATAGCAGTTATTTTTCGTATTACCGTGAAGGTTTGACCGCCTTTGCGGTTTTTCTTTTGTCGTTTTTTGAAGAACTTTGTAAACAGCATTTTTTTAACGTAGGCTGCCGTTCTCCGCCGACCAATCTGGATTTTTCAAAAAATTCAGATTGGAGGTAAATAGAATGTCATTTAATTATGGCAGAGAAGAAAAGAAATGGCGGCTCTGGAAAGAAGCAGAGGAAAAGAAATTACGGAGTTTGGGAGTCAGCGAAGATACCATTGAAAAGCTCCGTACACATGATTGGGCAGTATTCAATTCTGACAGGAGATTCTATCGCAGACTGAAAGATATAGATACATATCTTGAAAGCGTTGCAGAGGAAGCGATACAGCCCGAAATAAAAACAGTTGAGGATTTTATGGATAACATTGAAAATCAGCGGCTCTATCAGGTTTTGATTAAGGTGGACAGGCTGACATTGCAAATTGTCTTGCTGAAAATACACGGTTTCTCTACCCGTGAAATTGCATCACATCTGGATATTACAGAGAAAGCAGTTTATAGAAGAATGGACAGGCTCAAGGAAAAATTAAAAAAGTTTATTAAGTAGAGGGGAAAATTGAGGGTTCTCAAGGACTATGGGGTGTAAGGCATGAAAAACCTTCGCCCCGTTTTCCTTTGTGTGGCGAAAACGGGATTGTTCTTTGACAACCGAATACTCATTCGCCAAATACTTCCTCTTTGTGATTGCGATAAGCATAAGCGTGTGCGGCGGTACGCCAAGACCTGTCTAAAGGCAGCGAGCGATGAAAGGTGGTGGTGCTATCTTTGCCGACTGAAAATATCGGACAGCTCCCGATTTCGCCATGACGCACAAAGAGAACAATGGTACTCCCGTCCAGTCACAGTCCGAACGGTACTCAATCCGTCGCAGGCAATGAGGGCGGCTCTGGCAGACCGTCAGAGAGGTGGAACTCCTGTGGCGTCAGTTCGCTGCTGACCGTTTGGCGATTTCCCAGTGTTCAATGAACACATTGCATTTCGGGGCGTCGGGGACAAATAGAGATGCTTCTATATATAATGCCAGATACAAGGCGGTCAAAGAAACAGAGAATTGTTTATATTCTCCTGACCTTAAAAACTTCCTTGTGTCTGGCTGTTACATAGGTAAGCATTGCTTGCCTAAATCCAGATAGGAGGTCAAATACTATGGAAAGAATAATTAAGCGTGGAGATATTTTCTATGCAGAACTTAATCCTGTTATCGGCTCCGAACAAGGTGGCACGAGACCCGTGCTTATTATCTCCAACAATACAGGAAACAGGCATAGTCCGACGGTCATTATCGCTTCGATAACAAGCCGCACATACACAAAGGCAAAGCTCCCAACACATACCAAAGTAGAAGATTTTGAAAAACTCGACAAAGACTCAGTTATTTTGCTTGAACAGATAAGGACGATTGATAGACAGCGGTTAAAACAGTATATAGGGTTGTTGCCCGACAACATAATGGCAAGAGTTGATAAAGCTCTTGCCATTAGTCTTGCAATGGAAAGAAAGGGATACTTCAATGGAACAAAATAAAGGACAGAAATTTGCACATTATAGTATCCAATTTGCATGTTTGCAGAAGTTGAAGAAAAACGGTTTAATTACGGCAGATGAGTACGAAGCCATAAAAAAACGGCTTATGAGTGATTTTAATGTCGTTTCCAATCTTGCGGCTTGACACTTATCAATCAATAATATCGGAGGTAAAATTTTATGAGTGATGTGCAGGTAATTAAAGCAAATAGGAATGAAAACCGCATTCGTGGCAGAAAAGTTGAGATTTTGAGAGTTGCTGCTTACTGTCGTGTCAGTACAGACAGCGAAGACCAGCTCAATAGTTATAAGTCACAGGTTATGTATTACACAGATTTGATTAAGAAAAAGCCAGAATGGTCGTTAGCCGATATATATGCTGATGAAGCCATAACGGGAACACAGGTAACAAAGCGTGAGGATTTTCAAAGGATGATTAACGATTGTATGAATGGAGAGATTGATATGGTAATTACAAAATCCATTTCAAGATTTGCCAGAAATACACTGGATACTTTGAAATATGTTCGTATGTTAAAAGAAAAAGGAATTGCTGTTTTCTTTGAGGATGAAAATATCAACACTTTAACAATGGATGGCGAGTTGCTGTTAGTAGTACTCAGTTCCGTTGCACAGCAGGAAGTCGAGAATATATCTTCCAATGTTAAAAAAGGGTTGAAGATGAAAATGCAGAGAGGAGAACTTGTAGGATTTCAGGGCTGTCTTGGATATGATTATAACAAGGAAACAAAGAGCATTGCTGTTAATGAGAAAGAAGCTGAGATTGTGCGCTATATCTTTAACCGCTATATTGAGGGGGCAGGCTGTACAGTCATAGCAAATGAGCTTGAAAATCTCGGTTATAAAACAAAATATGGCAGTTCAAGGTGGGTACAGTCCACAGTAATCGGTATCATCAAAAATGAGAAGTACAAAGGCGACTTGCTTTTAGGAAAAACGTTTACCGTTGACCCCATTTCAAAAAGACGGTTAGAGAATTTTGGGGAGGAAGATAAATTCTATATCCGTGACCATCATCAACCGATTATCAGTGAAAAAATATTTGAAGAAGCCCAGAAGATATTGGCAAAGAGAAATGTCAATCGGGGTGTTCATCAGGATGGGCAGAAGCGAAATAAGTTTAGCCGAAAATATGCTTTTAGCTGCATGATAAAATGCGGATTTTGCGGAGGCACTTTGACACGAAGAAATTGGCATAGCAGTTCTGCCTATACCAAGACAATATGGCAATGTGTGACAGCTACCAAAAATGGAAAGAAGCATTGTCCGTATTGTAAAGGTATCCCAGAAGAAGTTATTGAAAATGCCTTTGTAAAGAGCTATCAGCTTTTATGTTCTGACCAACATGAGGTTGTAAATGAATTTCTGCAAAAAGTCGAGGAGGTATTGGAGGATGACACCTGCAAAAAACGTGCGCCGAAAATAGAAAAGGAAATGGCGGATTTGCATAGGAGAAAAGAAAAACTACTTGATTTGCGGCTCGACAACAACATCGACAGGGAGATATACGAAAAGAAAAATCAGGAATTATCCGAACAGTTGGAGAAGCTCCAAGATGAACAGTCGCAGTTGATTGAATTGAACAAAAATCGTGAAAGTACAAAAACACGGTTAAGAGAGTTCAGAAAGAAATTGAGTTCGGGCGAAATACTGGAGAGCTTCGACAGAGTGGTCTTTGAAAGTGTAATTGAAAAAATCATCATCGGAGGTTATAATGAAGAAGGAGTGGAAGAGCCTTTGAAGATAACCTTTGTGTATAAAACAGGTATCCACTCTAATTTTAATGCGAAAGATTTTAAGCCAAAGCGTAAAAACGCTGCGGCTGTACATAGCGGCACAGAATTGTATTCTTATACAAGTGACGAGGGCAATAAATTGTATTTACATAGTAGCTCCGACACATGTGGAAACGGTGGCGCTTCTGACTAAGGCAGATTAGCGTGAGGTTATTGAAGAAGAGGTGAAACCATGCAACCTGAATTACAATACACGATCCTTCAGATCCAGGAAGATGATTATGGCTGTGAGGAACGGTCGGAAGGTTCGAAAAGAACGGTTCTTGTCCGCTTAAGGGACTCAGAGGAAAATGAGCACATGATCCGTCAGGAAGATGACTGGCTTTATGAGCAGGAAATCAATGAAGGGGATCAGGTGATATTTGTGGAGAACCGGCTGTATAAGAACTTGCCGGAGATTACAGGAGAAAAGAAAATGAAATTAGAGACAACACGCCTACTCCTGCGTCCATGGAAGGAGAGCGATGCAGAGAGCTGCTATGAATACGCGAAAGACCCGCAGGTCGGTCCATCTGCCGGCTGGCCGGTACACACGAGTGTGGAGAACAGCAGAGAGACAATTAAAAACGTATTGTCGGCCGATGGAACGTATGCGGTCGTATTAAAAGCTTCCGGAAAACCGGTCGGCTGCGCGGGATTAACTGTGGGAGCTGCCAGCAATTTAAAGCTTCCGGAAGATGAAGGTGAGATTGGCTGCTGGCTCGGCGTTCCGTACTGGGGACAGGGAATCATCCCGGAGGCAGTACAGGAGCTGATCCGTTATGGATTTGAGGATCTGGGATTAAAACGGATCTGGTATGCGTTTTTTGATGGGAATGAAAAATCAAAGCGCGTGGCGGAGAAATGCGGATTCAGCTATCATCACACGAATGAAAACCTGGAGTGGAAATTACTGAACAGGACAGTTACAGAGCATGTGTATGTTCTTGACAGGCATAGAAAGTTATCTGGTGCGCAGTAATTCTGAGAGAAATTTGTCAGCTTGCGCTGACAGGAATTAAACGCCAAGTCTTACGTGTGCTCGACTTAAAAGAAAGAAGGAACCCCGAGAATGAAAAAACTTATGATCGCGTCCGACATCCACGGCTCCGCATACTATTGCCGGAAAATGCTGGAGGCATTTGACCGGGAACAGGCAGACCGCCTGTTGCTTTTGGGCGATATTTTGTACCATGGACCGAGAAATGATCTTCCGAAAGAGTATGCGCCGAAGGAAGTCATCAAAATGTTAAATGAGCGGAAAACGAAAATCTTCTGTGTCCGCGGAAACTGCGATACGGAGGTTGACCAGATGGTGCTGGAGTTCCCGATCCTTGCGGATTACGCGGTATTTCCGGCGGCAGACCGCCTGATCTACGCTACTCATGGCCATCACTTTCATATGAACCAGCTCCCGCCTCTCCAGCCGGGAGACATTCTCCTCCACGGCCACACGCACATTCCGGCGTGGGAACCGTTCGGGGATGGAAATCTGTACCTGAATCCGGGTTCCGTGTCGATCCCGAAAGCGGAAAGTGAACATAGCTATATGCTCCTTCAGGATGGGAAAGTGATCTGGAAAACACTGGAAGGAACTGCTTATCATAGTGAATGTTTATAAAAACGTCTCAATGGTCCTTGCATAATAAACCCGAAGATGCTAAAATATCTCTC
Source organism: Pilosibacter rotomagensis (assembly GCF_045062245.2). Taxonomy (NCBI): domain Bacteria; kingdom Bacillati; phylum Bacillota; class Clostridia; order Eubacteriales; family Clostridiaceae; genus Pilosibacter; species Pilosibacter rotomagensis. The sequence goes on from NZ_CM170323.1 coordinate 170,454, forward strand.
ATAACAATTGAAGAGGCATCCGGTGCTGCTGCCGCCCTGAAGGGGGCGGACAGCAGGTAAAAGGGAAACAGGTGAAAGACCTGTGCGATCTCGTCACTGTGAGTAGGGAATACAAAGCCATGCGCGAACGCGCGGTCACTGAAAAAACGGAGCAGCCTGACAGGACTGTTTTGAAATATTTGGGAAGGCGGCTTTGTGTGATGATCTGTGAGTCAGGAAACCTGCCGGAATGCTGGTACAGGAAGAAAAATTCCAGATCACGAGGCATTGATCGTACCGTTTATATGTCGGCTGATTCCAGCGGACATCTTTTTCTGATGCTTAAGCATTCGGTATTCGAAAAAATTCTCAGATGGAACATCTCCATACTAACTCCGAAATTGTAAAAACAATGAAACTGTTCAGAACTTTCATGATTACGGGCAAAAAATGTATTTCAGATGGCTGAACCAATAGGACTTTTGCTTTAAAACCAATGGGGTTATTACAGTCGGCGCAGCAAGTGCGCAGGCCTGGTGAACAGTTGCAAAAAAAACATTATAATCTTTACACAACATGGAGGACAACATGAAGAAGAAACATGTAAGTCTGCTCTTAGCGGCAGCAATGGCGGCATCCGTAATTTCCGGATGCGGAAGCAGCGCGAATAACAGCACGGCTGAGACGACAAAAGCAGAAGGAGCTGCAGCGGAGACAACGGCTGCAGGAGAGACAGAAGCCACAGCAGAGGCAGTGGAAGACACAGAGAAAAACGAGACAGATGAGGTTGTCATCGCGACTCCGCGTGATGCTGTGCAGGGAAGCGGCGATGCGTATTACTGCTGGGAAGGCGCTTATGTATGGGAAGCTCTCACAGCAAACAACGGCGGTGTGATCGATCCGTGGCTTGCAAAATCCTGGGAACACAACGATGACTGTACCGAGTGGACTTTCAGCCTGCGCGATGACGCATATTTTACAGACGGTGTTCAGTTTAATGCCGATGTGTGCCTGGAAAACATTGAGCGTTGGGGCCATGGGATCAATTCTACATACACAACACTCAGCATCGAAAAATCTCTCCCGAATCTCGACAAGATGGAGAAAGTCGACGACTACACTGTAAAGTTCACATTTACACAGCCGATCACAACACTTGAGTATGTCCTTTCCGACTACGGCAGCCCGATGTACAGCCCGAACTGCTTCGACGAGGAGACAGGTGTGATCTCCGACTATGCGATCGGAACCGGTCCATATAAGATCGTTGACCATGTGGAGTCCGAGTATGTGACACTTGAGAGAAATGACAATTATTATGGCGAGAACGGCAAGGTAAAGACCTTCAAGATCCGCTGCATCCCGGATGCCGAGACTCGTGTATCCGCGTTAAAATCCGGCGAAGTCATGGGACTTGCAGACAACGGCGCGATCACCATGGATGCTGCAAAGAATCTCTGCGACACAGACTCCAACTTTGAGATGGACAGCACTCCGAGCCATATGACTGAGTACATCATGTTCAACGATAAAAACGAGTACCTTGCGGATAAGCGCATGAGAGAGGCGTTCAACCTTGCGACAGACCGCGACAGCATCTGCAGTGTGATCTACGGAGGACTTTTACAGCCGGCATACTCCTTCTTAAGCACCCAGTCCACCTTCCATCTGGACATCCAGGGAACTTATGATATGGAGAAGGCAAAATCTCTCGCAAAAGAAGTTCTCGGAGACAAGACGGCCGACATGACCATGATCATCCGTTCCAGCACCGCGTCCGATTACAACTGCAAGGCTGTTGCAGAATACTTAAAGCAGGTTTACGCGGAGCTTGGCGTCAACATCAATATTGAGATCGTGGACTCCTCCCTCTACAAAGAGAGACAGCAGGAAGGCACCTACGACATGACACTTACTGTATTCGGTATCAACAATGCGGATCCGACTTCCACATTTAAGCAGTACTTCGCAAGCGAAGGAAACAGCAACACGACATTAAACTACAACTACTACAACGAGAAGATCGATGAACTTGTCGCAAAAGCTCCGACGATCGCTGATGTGAACGAGCGCAGCAAGATCTATGATGAGATCCAGCAGGAACTCTTCGATGACAGCGCGTGCGTTCCGATCTGCTACCAGATCAACGTAAACATCCACAACAAGGCGATCACACACTATGCAGGAAAGACCTTCGGTGTTGGACTTCCGACAATTTCCTGGGTGAAATAATCAATATGTCACTTTTAAAGTACATCCTGAAAAAAATGCTGATGCTTTTGCCGGTGCTCGTCGGGATCAGTATCATTGCATTTGCACTTGGGATCATGTCACCGGGGGATCCGGTGGACCAGGTGTTAAATCCAAACGGAAACGAATCCTACACGCAGGAAGAATATGATGCCATGGCTGCAAAGATGGGGCTGGACCAGCCTGCCGTCGTCCAGTATTTTAACTGGGTCGACGGCCTGGCTCACGGCGATCTGGGCAGGTCCTTTTTCACGAACAAAAGTGTCATGGACCAGCTCGCAAAGCGGATCCCGATCTCATTGAAGCTTGCGGGTTTCAGCATGATCCTGACCATCGTGTTCGGTGTGGGATTCGGAGTCCTGATGGCGGTGGGAAAAGACCGGCTGCCGGATCATGTGCTGGGAACATTTTCAACGGTTGCATTGTCCGTTCCGGGGTTCTGGATCGCCATTGTCCTGATCTTTATCTTTGCGGAACAGTGGAAGATCCTGCCGAGCAGCGGGATCTCCGACGGATCCGGCTTTATTCTCCCGGCGGTCACGCTGGCACTCCCGAGTATCGGAGTCTGTGCGAGACTGACAAGGAGCGCGATCCTCGATGAGATCGGAAGACAGTACATGACTGTGGCGGATGCAAAAGGAATGAGCCGCCGCCGCGCAGTGGTCCGCCATGCGTTCGGAAACGCGCTGATCCCGATCATCACCTACCTGGGAACCCATATGGCGGGCATCATCGGCGGCGCCTCGATCGTGGAGACGATCTTTGCGATCCCCGGGATCGGAAGCTACGCGATCGCGGGTGTGCAGTCGAAGGATTATTATGTGGTGCAGGCGTATGTTCTGTTTTCAGGCTGTATCTATGTGCTGACAAACATTCTGATCGACCTGATCTATATCGCACTTGATCCGAAGATCCGGGCGGGAGAGGCGGTGGAATCATGAATAAATTAAAGGAACTCCACCTGTCAGGAAAAGCAAAGACCGGTCTGGTAATCTTATTATTGATCCTTTTGACCAGCGTACTCGCGCCGGTCCTTGCTCCCTATGATCCGCTGGTCTCGAACCTGTCGGAAGCGCTTCAGAAACCGTCTGCCGCGCATCTTTTAGGCACGGATAATATCGGAAGAGATACGCTGAGCCGTGTTCTCTACGGCGGAAGACAGTCGATCCTTCTCGCCCTGGCGGCGACCGTCCTCTCGATGCTGCTCGGTTTTGCACTGGGACTTTTCGCGGGATATTTCGGCGGCTGGATCGACGGGATCATCACGACGATCTCCAGCATTTTCCAGGGACTTCCCGGCTTGACGCTGATGATCGCGGTGGCCGGACTTCTTGGACAGGGCGTGAAGAGCATGCTGATCGCGATCGTGATCAATTCCTGGGTCGGATTTTCCAGGATCGTCCGCGGTGAAGTCATGAAACTGAAACAGGAGAGCTTTATTAAAGGACTGAGAACCATCGGAGCCGGAGACCTCCGGATCCTGTTCCTGCATATTTCTCCGAATATTTTAGGAACTCTGAGCGTCCTTTTTGCCACCAGGATCGCCGGAAATGTGATCTCGGTGGCGTCCATGAGTTATCTTGGTCTGGGACTTCAGCCCCCGACACCGGACTGGGGCGTCATGATCAACGATGCGAGACAGTATTTCCGCCAGGAACCGCTGCTCGTCATCGCTCCGGGACTCTGTATTTTGCTTCTTTCCCTCAGCATCAACCTTCTGGCAGATGAACTGCGTGACCGGCTGGATGTGCGGAAAGATGTGATGAAGACGATGTGATGTCGGAAAGCATGCAAAAAAAGGCAAAATTTCCTTAGCATAGCTGAGCCGGAACAGATTTTTGCCTGTAACTGTGAAAAAACGGAACAGCCAGGAGAGAAGATCAGATGGAAGATAAAAAAGAATGGAAAACAGAAGAAAAAAGTGACATTGAGATCCGCGACCTCTCCGTCACCTTCCAGGACGGCGGCGAGATGATCCATGCCATGGAAGATGTCAGCGCATACTTTCCGTCGGGCAGTGTCACAGGACTCATCGGGGAGAGCGGAAGCGGAAAATCGCTTTTAGGCATGTCCATCCTGGGACTTCTCTCCGGGCAGGCCCGGGTGGAAGGAAGCTGTATGTATAAAGGGATGGATTTGTACCGGCTGCCGGAAAAAGAGATGCAGAAGATCCGTGGAAAAGAGATCGCCCTGATCCCACAGAATCCCACGGAATCCTTAAACCCGATCCGCAGGATCGGAAAACAGCTCACGGAGTGCATGACAGTCCACGGAAATAAGGACAAAGAGCTTGCCGATTCCCGGAGGGATGAGTTTCTCCGCAGATTTGGCTTTTCAGATCCGGACCGGATCAACCGCGCTTACTCATTCCAGCTGAGCGGCGGCATGAACCAGCGAGTGATCTCTGCCATGGGACTCATGAACCGGCCGAAATGGGTCATCGCCGATGAGCCGACAAAAGGTCTGGATGCGATTCTCCGGCGCCAGGTCTACCGGGTCCTGAAAGAGATATCAGAGACGGACACCGAAGGCATGATCGTGATCACCCATGATATTGCCCTGGCAGGGGCATTGTGTGACCGGCTGATGGTGCTCTATAAAGGGAGCATCATGGAAGCCGGGGAGACAAAGACGATCCTTGAACATCCGGCACATCCATACACGAAAGGACTGATCGCATCGCTCCCGGGGAAGGGAATGAACCCGATCGGGCGCGCAGTGAGAAAAAAAGAGGGAAATTCCGGCTGCAGTTTTTACCCGAGATGTGCGCATGCAGTGGACGCATGCAAAAATGGACGGATCCCGGAGGCGGAACTTCCGGACGGAAGGAAAGTGAGGTGCGTCCGGTATGCTTAAAGTCAGCCATATCAGCAAGACATTTACTGGCGGGATCATTAAAAAGACCCGCGTGGAAGCGGTGAAGGACGTGTCTTTTACGGTACAGGACGGGAAAACATTCGGAATCGTAGGAAATTCCGGCTGCGGAAAATCGACGATCGCGAACATGCTCCTGTCACTGATAAAGCCGGACTCCGGAACCATCGAGATTGATGGAACGATCCAGATCATCTTCCAGCATCCGGAGACATCCCTGGATCCTGCAAAAAAGATCGGATACAGCCTGGAAGAGCCGATGATCATCCACAGGATATATGACAAAGCGGGGAGAAAAGCGCGGGTCAGAGAACTTCTGGATCTGGTAGATCTCGGAGAGGAACTTCTGGACCGCTATCCGCACCAGATCAGCGGAGGTGAGGCGCAGAGGATCATGATCGCCCGGGCACTCTCACTGGATCCGAAGATCCTGATCCTGGATGAACCGACCAGCATGTTAGATGTCTCCGTGCAGGCCCAGGTCATGACACTCTTAAAGGAACTCCAGGAAAAGCTGGGATTGAGCTATCTGTTTATCTCCCATGACCTCGATGTGGTCCGCTGGTTCTGCGATGAGATCGCAGTGATGGAAGAAGGAAAGTTCGTGGAGACAGGGCGGACGGAGGATGTGATCGGACATCCGAAGATGGAGTTCACGAAAAAACTGGTGGAAAATTTTATACTGGAATAAAAGATACGGCGTGGAGAGAAAGTTACAGTAACGAGAGAAATTTCTACGCCGTTTTTTAGGCTGCTTTTTTATTGACATTTCATACTTTCAAGTGATACGATTCCAGCATGATAAAGCAATAAACGGACTTTCTGTTTATTGCGGTACACTTACAACCCAGGAATAAATGGCTTGATCAGGAGGAAATGGATATGCTGAAATTTGATGCGCAGAAATATGATTATCCATCACGAAGAAGTGTTGTGTACGGGAAAAAAGGTATGGTCTGCACGAGCCAGCCTTTGGCGGCCCAGGCGGGACTCGACATCATAAAACGGGGCGGAAACGCAGTTGACGCGGCGATCGCGACAGCGGCGTGCATGACAGTTCTGGAGCCGACGTCCAACGGGATCGGAAGCGACGCCTTCGCCCTGGTCTGGACAAAGGGAGAACTTCACGGGCTGAATGCCAGCGGAAGATCACCTATGGCGATCACTGCAGAAGAAGTGAAAAAACAGGGATACACCGAAATGCCGAAACGAGGCTGGATCCCGGTGATGGTCCCGGGCGCCCCGTCCGCATGGGCGGAACTCTCGGAAAAGTTTGGAAGACTTCCGCTGGAAAAGGTGCTGGAACCGGCGATCACATATGCACGCGAGGGATATCCGGTGAGTCCGGTGACATCAAAAATATGGAACAATGCATACAGAGAGTTTTCAGAAACGCTGACGGAAGAATGTTTCCGGCCATGGTTTGAAACGTTCGCCTCGGACGGACATGCCCCGCAGCCGGGAGAAATCTGGAGGTCGGAAGCTCATGCAAAGACGCTGGAAATGATCGCGCAGACTCATGCAAAAGCGTTTTATCGTGGAGAACTTGCGGATCAGATCGACGAATTTTCAAGAAAAACCGGCGGATATCTCCGGAGATCAGATCTTGAAAATTACTGGTGTGAGTGGGTGAAACCGATCCACATAAATTACAGGGGATATGATGTCTGCGAGATCCCGCCGAACGGAGACGGGATCATTGCGTTGATGGCATTGAATATTTTAAAGGGGTATTCCTTTGCGGAGCGGGACAATGCAGATACCGTGCATAAACAGCTGGAGGCGATGAAACTGGCATTTGCGGACGGAAACCGGTATGTTGCGGACCTGGATTATATGAAAGCACCGGTGGAGACGCTGCTTTCTGATGAATATGCGGACGGAAGACGGGCGCTCATCGGAGAACAGGCGCTCACACCGGAGCCAGGCAATCCGTTCCGCGGAGGAACGATCTATCTCTGCACAGCGGACGGGGAAGGCAATATGGTCTCCTACATCCAGAGCAATTACATGGGATTTGGATCCGGGATCGTAATACCTGGAACAGGGATCACGCTGCAGAACCGCGGGGCGAACTTCACACTGGATGAGACAATGGAAAACTGTCTGGGACCGGGAAAGAAATCTCTGCACACGATCATTCCGGGATTTCTGATGAAGGAAGGAAAAGCAGTTGGACCGTTCGGCGTTATGGGCGGTTTCATGCAGCCGCAGGGCCATGTCCAGGTCATCATGAATACAGTGGACTTCCTGATGAATCCGCAGGATGCGCTCAACGCGCCGAGATGGCAGTGGATCGGTGGAAAGAAGATCCAGGTGGAAAAGACATTCCCGGCCGGGATCGTGGAAGAGCTGAAAAAACGGGGACATGAGATGGAAGTCCTTGAGAGTTCCCTGTCCTTCGGGCGAGGACAGATTATCTGGAGAGATGAAAACGATGTGCTCTGCGGAGCAACCGAACCGCGGGCAGACGGAACGGTGGCAGCGTGGTAGATGATTAAAACCTGTTACAGTGCGCGGGCATAGAGTGCCCGTGTACTGTAACCAAAACCTGGCGGCAATGTGCGGAGAGAAATAAAAAGCAGTTTCCTTTTCAGAGTGAGTGTGGTAAACTCGAGATTAAGCAGATCAGGAACTGCCCGGAAAAGAATACGAAAACTGTGGGAAAGGATCTGACCGCCGGAAATGGGAAAATACAGATCATCTGGAGACAGGAGACCGCAGGGCAGTCTGGTAATGATAATGAATTTGCAGGAGGAAAGCGCAATGAATTTCAATGAAGCAGCGTTAAAGCTCCATGAGGAACATCATGGAAAGATCGAAGTTACGAGCAAGGTTCCGGTAAAGACAAGAGATGACTTAAGCACCGCCTATACACCGGGTGTTGCGGAGCCATGCAGAAAGATCCATGATAATAAGAAAGATGTTTACAAGTACACTGCAAAGGGCAATCTGGTAGCAGTTGTTTCTGATGGAACCGCAGTTTTAGGTCTTGGAAATATCGGACCGGAAGCTGCTATGCCGGTCATGGAAGGAAAGGCAGTCCTCTTTAAAGAGTTCGGCGGCGTTGATGCGTTCCCGATCTGTCTCGATACGACAGACACCGAGGAGATCATCAAGGCAGTGAAATACATTGCTCCGTGCTTCGGCGGCATTAACCTGGAAGATATCGCTTCCCCGAAATGCTTCGAGGTTGAGGCACGTCTGGAGAAAGAGCTTGATATTCCGGTATTCCACGATGACCAGCACGGCACAGCAGTTGTCGTTACAGCAGCTCTCTTAAACGCATTAAAAGTTGTCGGAAAGAAGATTGATGAGATCCATGTTGTATTAAACGGACCGGGATCTGCCGGAACTGCGATCATCAAGATGCTGCTTGCGACAGGCGTGAAAAATATCATCGCCTGCGACGAAAACGGAATCCTCTACAAAGACCGCGGAGTCGGCATCAAAGACCACAAGAAGATGCTCTGCGAGATCACAAACCTTGAGGACAAGCGCGGAACTCTTGCAGACGCTCTCGTCGGAGCGGACGTATTTATCGGCGTGTCCGTAGCAGGTGCACTGAAGCCGGAGATGATCAAGACGATGGCGAAAGACCCGATCGTCTTTGCAATGGCGAACCCGAATCCGGAGATCATGTATGATGAGGCGATGGCAGCAGGCGTAAAGGTAATGGGAACAGGCCGTTCCGACTTCCCGAACCAGATCAACAACGTCCTTGCATTCCCGGGAATCTTCCGCGGCGCATTAGACTGCGGCGCAAGAGATATCAACTACGATATGAAGGTTGCTGCAGCCCAGGCGATCGCTGAGCTTGTAACACCGGACAAACTCTCCGCAGAGTATATCATTCCGGGTGCGCTCGAAGAAGGCGTTGCAGAGCATGTTGCAAAACGTGTTGCTGAGGCGGCTGTAAAATCCGGAGCGATCCGCAAATAATAGATCTCTCTGAAAGATCGGCATATTTCCGGATAAGATCATTGATGGCAAATGACAATTAAAAAATAGTTATGAGAAACACTCCTTCCGCATATACATAAGTGCAGAAGGAGTGTTTTTGATTATGGCAGATTATCGCAGACTGATTTCTTATATTTACGAGTACGAAGGAAAAAAGAAAGGGAAAAATGTGGGATTTGCGAAGCTGGAGGCGCGGAACGGGCAGTGCAGGATCAATGTCAATGTGAAGCGGATCTATATGGGCGGCAATGCCATTGGCGCGTATCTTTTAGGGACAGGCGGTCGTGAGACATTTCTTGGAAACGTTTTTGTGCGCGGCGGAAACGGGGAGTTCCGGGTCAATGTGGACGCGAAGAACGTGGAGGGAAGCGGTACCGGACTTGATACATATTTCGGCCTGTCGGTCCATGATGTAAAGAATTCCTGGCGGTGCTATAAGACGATCTGGGAGGACGCGCTGGCAGCGGAGGAGGGAAATACCGGGGAGAATCCGGTCCTCTCGGTTCCGAAATTTACTGCCCAGATGCTGCCGGAGGCGGAAAAAGGAATGGATACACAGGCGGTTTCCAAGGTGGTAAAAGAGATCGAGGAGGAGATCGCCAGGGAAGAAGAGCGGAGAGAGCAGGAGGAAAAGAGCGTACATGATCCGGGACCGGGGAAAAAAGAGGAAAGCGGAGCCCCGGAGAAGCGGAATATGCATACGGTGGAATCAGACGAGAGAGAAAAGACGGCGCATGCAGCAGAGCTGAGCGGTGCAGAGGGAGACCTAAAGACGGAGAAAGCGCCGGCATATGATGGGAAAGCGGAAGAGGAAGACACTGCGGATCATGAAGTACAGCAGCAGGAAGAACAAAGTGAAGACCGTGGCAGGTTCTACTTGTCGGGGGAAGACGATGAAATCGATGAAAAATCGGATGACACATGCGGAAACGTGGAAGACAGACCGATAGAGCGGAAAATGGAAGAGACTTCCGGGGATGAAGAGGAGAATGATCAGACGGCGAACCTGGATCCGGAGAAAACTTCTGAGTCGGAAACAGAAAAACAACAGGTGGAAACAGCGCAGCAGGAGCAGGGAATACCGCAGGGAACAGACCTGCCGTTTTACATGAAAACTGCTCAAAGAGTACAGCGGCCGAATAGCCAGAAGTTCAGACAAAATCCAGTACAGACTTCCGGTATGACGGCGCAGTCCCCCAAAAGTGCAGCTTCACAGGCAGCACATTCAACTGCCCCCACAGCGCCCATGGTCTCCCCGGAGCTTGAAAATCCGGAGGTTCTGCGTTACTTGCAGGAGACGGAAGATCCTGCGGCCGATCCGGAAAAACTGTGGGAGGAATTTAAAAGGACATACCCGAAGATCCAGCCGTTCGAGTATGAGGACGGCTGCGATATCCTGACGATTCGTCCGCAGGATATCGGAAAACTCCCGCGAGAGTGCTGGGTTTATGGAAACAACAGCTTTCTGCTCCACGGCTACTATAATTTCCGCTATCTGATCCTCGTAAAGCTCGGCGGGAACAAAAAGAAATCCCGCTACCTGTTGGGAGTCCCCGGGCACTACTACAGCAGCGAAAAATACATGGCCACCATGTTCGGTTTCCCGAATTTCGTCCTCTCCAGGCGCCAGCCGGTCGGGGACGGGCGGTTTGGGTACTGGTATACGGATCTGAAGATACGGTGAGTTTTAACAGACAGGCTGCTTTGTATTGTCTTTCATATTTATTTATCTTGCCAGAAATAAAAAATAAGGTACAATAAAAAAGGAATGAAAGGCGAGGATCTGGAACCATTTCCTGATCCATGACCATAGACAACATTACCTGAAATTCGGAGAAACATATGAAAAAGATGACAATAGAAGAACACTATATGAAAGAAGCAATCCGCCAGGCAAAAAAGGCGGCGGCTTTAAAAGAAGTGCCGATCGGCTGCGTGATCGTGCATGACGGGAAGATCATCGCGCGGGGATATAACCGGCGGACCGTGGATAAGAACGTGCTGGCCCACGCGGAGATCATCGCGATGCGGAAGGCCTGCCGGATCATCGGGGACTGGCGGCTTGAGGACTGTACGATGTATGTGACGCTGGAACCATGTCCGATGTGTGCCGGTGCGATCGTCCAGGCGCGGATCCCGAAAGTCGTGATCGGCTGCATGAACCCGAAGGCAGGCTGCGCCGGATCCGTGCTCGACATGCTGCATGAAGACGGATTTAACCACCAGGTGGAGACGGAAGTCGGACTTTGCGGGGATGAATGCTCTCAGATGCTGAAGGATTTCTTTAAAGCACTGCGGGAAGAAGGAAAACGTAAGAAGCTGGAGCAGGCGGAGAAAGAAACCTCAGAAAATGCATAAAAGACAAACGGAGAATCGGTTTTTGCCGTGAAACCGAAAAATGCCAGTGGATGGTTCTGAAGGCAGAAAAGTTGCAATAGAATTACTTATAATAAAAGACCGCTGCCAGATCTGATATGATAGATACCCGGAATTCCGGACACATATCAGATAAGATCTGGCGACGGTCTTTTCTGTCTCCATATAATCACAGAAAACTGGCAATGGAAGCGTTTACATGCATGTTACGCGCTGAATTTCTTCGGCCGGTACCGGATATCCGAAACCTTATATATCGTGATAAACGCCTCCGGATCACTGGAACTGATATAGTTCATGAGCGCCTGGTATTCGCGCTTATCGACGATCGTGATGATCTCGTTGTGTTTCTCAAAATTGTAAGCACCGGTGGCTTCATAGATCGTGGCCCCGCTATGCAGGTTGTCGATGATGAACTTGCGGAGTTCTTCTTCCTTTTTAGTGATAATGCAGACACGTCTCTTGACGTTCTGATCGAAAATAAAGTAGTCGAGGACGATCCCGTTCACATATGTACCGAGGACACTGAGCACGACCGTCTTTTTGTCGTAAACCAGTGCGGAGGAGAGCGCCACGCACATGCCGGAGAGGGACATGGCCTTTCCAAGATCCATATGCAGATATTTATTCATGATCTTCGCAACGATATCAAGTCCGCCGGATGATGCGTTCATGTTAAAGAGCATCGCAAGTCCGACACTGACGACGAGGACGTAACAGATAACATCCAGCTCCTGGCTCCCGGTGAGAGAGGTGAAATCTGGGAAGATCTTCTCAAAAATTCCCAGAAATACCGGCAGCATGACGCTTGTATACACGGTCTTTGCTCCGAACTCTTTTCCACAGAGGATAAACCCGATGATCAGTAAAATGACATTGAAGGCCATCGTGATCACGGAGAGCGGAAGCGGAATAAAGTGGGTCAATACGATCCCGAGACCGGAGATACTGCTGATCGAGGTGTGGCTCGGCACCAGAAAAAAGTAGACTGCGATGGCCGTGATCGCATCAGCCAGGGTCATGACAAGCACTTCTTTGATAAACCCCTTGTTGTTCATGATAATAAATCCTTTCCTGCAGAGACATTTGCGTTACCGTGTACAGCATCAGGTAGGATTTCCTGTTTGGAAATTCGCTGCTGTCCGCGGAAAACAATCATTTTGCCTCACCAGTATATACTGGACGGACATGGAATGCAAGAGAACGTGGTGAAGTGTGAATAGAGTAAAAGGGCGCTGCGCACCGCACAAAATGCCTGGAAATGGACAGGGAAAGTTAAGAAAGTTTATATATAGAAGTAATAACTGTATGGTAAGATGAAATAAATCCGGAGGATGCACATGAGATTTGGCAGAGACGACTTCCCGGCAATCCCGGGCGGTGCAAACGGATAAATGGTCTTTCTGATCAATGAACCTCATGGGCAGAAAATTTCGGAATGGAAGATTCCATATGACACAGTTATGATCACAGATCCTGTTAATTCAGAAACGGAGAAAAAGTATGAAAAATAAAAAGAAGATCCTGGCGGCTGCAGGAATTCTGGTGCTTGCGGGAGTTGCCGCAGTGTGTTATATCCAGAATAGAGATAAAAAGGAGGCAGCATCTATCGGAATCATCGGCGGAGCAGACGGACCAACGAAGATCTTTCTGGCCGGGAAAATCGGTTCTCCTGACGAAGAAACAAAAGCGGCTGTTTTGGACCTTGAAACCGCGAAAAAGCAGTCCTATGGGGATGTCGTGGAACTTGACTATGTGAGCAAAGACAAAATCTCTTTGCATGGTTCCTTCGGATACATTTCATTTAATATCAATAGTTCCGATGACCCTGCGACGCTGGAGCCGGCTGCAGCCTACACGTTGGAGGAAGCGGGACCGATCGTAACCCAGGGCGATGATTACACGGAGGTTGTCGGAGATGCGGATGGCTGCGTGGTGGCACCGAAAGCATACACGAAGGAAAAGAACCCGATGTACCTTTACTCTGACACTTATGGGGATGTGACGGAACTTCCGGAAGAAGTCTGCAAAGTGTTCAGGGAAGATAAGGAAAAAGGTGCTTTCAAGGATGCATATCTGGCGGATGACCGGTTAAATGAGATGGCTGCGGATCTTTATAAGGAATACGGCAGCAGGCTGCTGTACGGTCCGGTGGAAATCCCGGAGTACGACAGTGAAGTTTACGGATTTCTGGCAGCCGACGGCGATAACCTGGAAGATATCTGGTACGGGATCTGGCATGCACCGTTAGAGAACCAGACATTCCCGATCACAAAAATGCCGCTGTTCAAATAAGCAGATGAATACGATTTAGTGAAATCAGGGAAGAAATTTGCAGATAGTTCACTGTCATCGGGGGATTTCGCAACTTGACAAAATGCCCCCGTCCATGTATACTTAACTGGTCCGCACAGCCGGGGAGATAGCGGTGCCCTGTACCTGCAATCCGCTACAGCAGGGGTGATGTTCTGCCGCGGGTACTTCCTTGTGAAGCTGCCCCTGGTAAGCGGCGCTGACGTTTTGGTCTCGCGCAATGGGACTCTCTGAACCATGTCAGGGCAGGAATGCAGCAGCATTAAGGAGAACCTTCCATGTGCCGCGAGGGAGCCGGGACCGAGCTGGCTGCCAGGGTAACGTTTATGAGACGTATTCAAAGCAGAGCGTGCGGATAAAAAAGAAATCTTAAGAGGTGACAGTGAATGAGAAAGAAATTTCTGCTATTGCTGGCGCTTCTTTTTTTATTGGCCGGGGTGATCTTTGTCCTGCCCGCAGTGCGGGATCATGTTCCGGATCAAACAAAAGAGAGTGCCGCGGAAGAGACAGAACCGTCAACAACCGAGTCGGAACCGCCGACAGAGACGGAAACGGAATCGGAGACTGGGACAGAAACCGAGGAGCCGACCGAAGAGGAGACGGAAGGTCCCGGAGATCCGGTGGACCGGGAAAAGATCGAGACGCATCTGATCATCGCGTCTGACACCCACTACATGTCACCGTCGTTGACGGATTATGGCGTAGCATTTGACCAGCTTGTAAACAGCAGTGATGGAAAAGTGATCCGCTATCAGCCACAGTTATGGCAGGCGTTTGAATCGGAAGTTCTTGAGGCACATCCGGATGCCCTGATCCTGAGCGGCGACCTGAGTTTAAATGGAGAAAAGGCAAACCACCTGGAATTTGCGGAAAAACTCCGGAAGATCAAAGACGCAGGGATCCCGGTCTATGTGATCCCCGGAAATCACGATATCAACAAGCCGAATGCCGGAGAATACTTCGGGGATCAGAGAACGGATGTGGAAAGCGTGACGTCGGAAGAATTCCGGGAGATTTACGGAGATTTCGGATACAATGAGGCAAAGAGCGAAGCACCGGATTCCCTGAGTTATCTGGTGGAACTGAATGATACCACCTGGCTCATGATGCTTGATACGACGGTCTGCGAGCCGGAAAATGAGGTGTACGGTGAGATTAAAGAGGGAACGCTGGAATGGATGGAAGAATGCCTGAAAGAGGCGTATGCCGAAGGAATCACCGTGATCCCGGTTGGACACCACAATCTCCAGCGCCTGAGCCGTGTCTATGTGGAGGAATGCGTGATCGAGAACTGTGACGAGGTCCGGGAACTCTTTGAACGTTATCTGACGCCTGTGTACTTCAGCGGCCATCTCCACACGCAGAAGGTCATGAAACACCTGACAGAGCCGGGAATGGGCTCAGACACTTACGGAATCTGGGAGATCGTGAGCAATTCCCTGATCCTGCCGCCATGTCAGTACGGGACTGTAACGTTAAACACGGACGGCAGCATCGATTATCTCGCAAAGACCGTGGATGTTTCCACCTGGGCGGCCGCAAACGGGGAGACGGATCCGAACCTTCTTGAGTTCTCAGCCTATGCAGCGGATTATCTGCAGACGGTCATCAAGAATCAGATCTTTAAAACCCTGGAGGATGTGCCGAAAGAATTAAAAGAAGTTATGGCGGACTTTTATACGGATATCTACAAGGATTACTATGCCGGAGTGCCGATCAGTTATTCGGAGAAGAAAAACGAGTTCGGATACGGCCTCTGGGTCCGCTACATGGATCCGAGCGTTGAGTTCCGCCAGCTCGACGGAATGATGCGCGACACGATGTCGGCAAATAACCATGCCGAGATCCCGAATCCGGTCCGTTTGAAACGCCCGGAACAATAAAAAAGAGAGGACGCACCGTCTGCCGGTCTGCATGAGGACCTTATTTTTGTCCATAATATGTGTTACAGTACACGGACACTCTATGCCCGCGCACTGTAACACGATTTTGCCGATGCTTCGCATTCCGAATCGGCAAAATCTGCTGCCACAACTGCATTGTACGGAATTTTCAGTTCAGAAAATTCCTACCGTGTACAGTAACTAATATGCCTAGAAAAGAGAGAGGAGACAAGTTTTTCTTGCCCGTCTCTTTTCTTTGTATTATAATCTTATCTTGGATACATGCATTCACATTTCGACTGAAAGAAATCGGAGAAAGGACAAGACGATGAAGAGAGTTGGATTCCTTACGAGCGGCGGCGACTGCCAGGCATTAAACGCAACGATGCGCGGAGTCGCAAAAGGTCTGTATCAGATCTACAAAGATGAAGTGGAAATTATCGGATTTGAAGATGGATATAAAGGTCTGATGTATGCAAATTATCAGATGATGAAACAATCAGATTTTTCAGGCGTCCTCACAAAAGGCGGAACGATGCTCGGCACTTCCAGACAGCCGTTCAAGCTGATGCGTGTACCGGACGAGAACGGACTCGACAAGGTGGAGCTCATGAAGCACACCTACTATAAATTGAAGTTGGACGCTTTAGTCGTCCTCGGCGGAAACGGAAGCCAGAAAACGGCAAATCTCTTAAGCCAGGAAGGACTCAACGTGATCGGACTTCCGAAGACCATCGATAACGATCTCTGGGGAACGGATATGACGTTCGGATTCCAGAGCGCTGTGGATATCGCGACGAATGCGATCGACTGTATCCACACGACCGCGTCCTCCCACGGACGTGTCTTCATCGTGGAAATCATGGGACATAAAGTCGGCTGGCTCACACTTCATGCAGGCATCGCCGGCGGAGCGGATATCATCCTGATCCCGGAGATCCCGTATGACTTAAATAAAGTCGTAAAGAAGATCAAAGAGCGGACGAAGAACGGAAGCCGTTTCTCGATCCTTGCGGTGGCTGAGGGTGCGATCTCAAAAGAACAGGCAGCTCTTTCCAAGAAGGAGTATAAGAAGTATCTGGAGGAACGCGCAACGAAATACCAGTCCGTCGCGTATGAGATCGGCGCGAAGATCCAGGAGATGACAGGACAGGAGATCCGTGTGACCGTTCCGGGCCATATGCAGCGCGGCGGCACTCCGGTCCCGTATGACCGCGTTCTCTCCACAAGGATCGGCGCTCATGCCGCCGACATGATCAAAAATAATGAATTCGGCAAGCTGGTCGTTGTAAAAAACAATGTGATCACGGATATCCCGCTGGCAGAATCTGCCGGCAAACTGAAATATGTGGATCCGCAGTCCGATATTGTAAAAGAAGCGAAGCTTATCGGAATCAGTTTCGGAGACTGATAGAACATGTCATATCAAGCGTTATACAGGAAATGGCGTCCGCAGGTCTTTGCGGATGTAAAAGGCCAGGACCATATCGTTAAAACTTTACAGAATCAGATCGGTTCCGGCAGGATCGGGCATGCGTATCTGTTCTGCGGAACCCGCGGAACCGGTAAGACAACGGTGGCGAAGATCCTGGCCAGGGCGGTAAACTGTGAACATCCGGTGGACGGAAGTCCCTGTGGAGAATGCCCGAGCTGCAGGCAGATCGCGGCGGGAACCTCGTTAAACGTGGTGGAGATCGATGCTGCGTCCAACAATGGCGTTGAGAACATCCGTGAGATCCGTGAGCAGGTCCAGTACCCGCCGACGGAGGGAAAATATCGCGTATACATCATCGATGAGGTTCATATGCTCTCAACAGGCGCGTTCAACGCCCTGTTAAAGACACTGGAGGAGCCGCCGTCCTATGTAATCTTTATCCTGGCGACCACAGAGGTCCACAAGATCCCGATCACGGTGCTTTCCAGATGCCAGCGGTATGATTTCCGGCGCATTACGCTGGACACGATCACGGCCCGGTTAAAAGAACTTACGGAAGCGGAAAACATGCCGGTGGAGGATAAAGCGCTCCGCTATGTGGCAAAAGCCGGAGACGGCTCCATGCGAGACGCTCTAAGTCTCCTGGACCAGTGCGCGGCGTTCCACTTCGGCGAGACGCTGACGTATGAACATGTGCTGGATGTCCTCGGCGCTGTCGACAACAGCGTATTCCGGGAGCTGTTCCATGCGATCCGGGAGAACCGGACGAAGGACTGTATCCTGAAGCTTGAGGAGATGGTAGTCCAGGGCCGGGAACTTTCCCAGTTTGTCGTGGATTTCATCTGGTTTCTCCGAAATCTGCTCCTGTTAAAGACGGCGGATGATGCGGAAGACCTTCTGGATATGTCGGAGGACAATCTGGCACAGATGCGGGAAGACGCGGCGCTTGTGGACGAGAATACTCTGATGAGATATATCCGCGTGTTCTCGGAGCTCTCCAACCAGATCCGTTTCGCAAACCAGAAACGCGTGCTCATCGAGCTTGCATTCATCAAGCTCACCAAGCCGGAGATGGAGCAGAACATGGATTCCATCCTGGAGCGCCTGGAAAAGCTGGAGCGCATGGTGGAGGAAGGGATCCCTGCGATGCCCGCAGGCGGCTATGTTCCCGCGCAGAATGCCGGGATCGCCGGTGATCCGATGATGGGAGCCGCGCAGATTTCACCGCAGATGTATGCACAGCCTGTTTACGACGGTGCCGGAGCACCGGGAAATGGCGCGGGAGTGGCAGGTCAGCCAGCGCAGAATCCGGCGGGAATGCAGAATCCCCCGGCTTCCGGTCAGACTTATGAGCCGAGGACTGTATCACTGCCGAAAGCCCAGCTGGAGGATCTCAACATGATCCGGAATGAGTGGGGCAAGATCGTCCGCGACATGGGTATGTCCATCCGCCCGAGTTTCCGGGAAACTGTAGTGGAACCGGCGGGCGACAGCTGTCTCTGCATCGTGTTCAATGATCCGATGAATTTTGCCATCGGAAGCCGTCCGAGCGTCCTCGGTGATCTGGAAAGGTATGTGGAGCAGAAATACGGAAAATCCCTGTATTTTAAATCCCGCATGCGGGAAAACGGGGAACGGATGGATACCCGCTATATCAGCGATGATGAGCTGAGAGAAAACATCCATATGGATATTACAATCGAAGATTAGCCGCAGTGATAAAAGCTGCGATTAATATAAACACAGATTCAACTTGAAACCTGTGAACCGGTCATACCTATATGGACAATGTCCGGTCAGCGTTGACGGAAGGACTCAAAAAGCTTTTTTGAGCCTGAACATCATTTATAAAAAACTAAGAATATCAGGAGGAAATACACCATGGCAAGACGTGGCGGTTTTCCGGGCGGTATGCCCGGCAATATGACAAATCTTATGAAACAGGCGCAGAGAATGCAGCGCCAGATGGAAGAGAAGACAAAAGAGCTTGAGGAGAAGCAGTACACAGCAACAGCAGGCGGTGGAGCTGTATCCGTTACCGTATCCGGCAAGAAGGAAGTTGTCGCTGTAAAGATCTCCCCGGAGGCAGTAGATCCGGATGATGTTGAGATGCTCGAGGATCTTATCGTTGCTGCGACAAATGAGGCGTTCCACCAGATGGAGGCTGAGTCCAGCGCAGTGATGTCCGAGCTCACAGGCGGTCTCGGAAACCTGGGAGGACTTTCCTTCTAAATTATGGATTACTACAGCAGTCAGATATCAAAATTGATAGAGGAGCTGTCGAAACTGCCGGGAATCGGAAATAAGACGGCCCAGCGTCTGGCATTCCACATCATCAACATGCCGGAGGAACAGGTGGAACGGCTCTCGAACTCGATCCGGGATGCGAAACACAATGTTCATTACTGCAAGGAGTGCTTCACCCTGACGGACCAGGAACTCTGCCCGATCTGCCGGAGCCAGACCAGAGACCACAGCGTGATCATGGTCGTGGAGAACCCGCGTGATCTGGCGGCATACGAAAAAACGGGAAAATTCGACGGGGTGTACCATGTGCTCCACGGCGCGATCTCCCCGATGCTTGGGATCGGACCGGGAGATATCAAATTAAAAGAGCTGATGACGCGTCTTCAGACGGAAGAAGTGAAGGAAGTCATTATCGCCACAAACTCAAGTCTTGAGGGCGAGACGACGGCAATGTACATAAGCAAACTGATCAAGCCGACAGGGATCAAGGTGACGAGGATCGCCAGCGGTGTTCCGGTCGGCGGAGATCTGGAATATATTGATGAAGTCACACTTCTCCGGGCGTTGGAAGGCCGGGTGGAATTATAAAACCGGCAGCAGATGGCTGTTCCGGTTTCAGGAGATGCGAAAGAAATGGATAAATACGAGTTTAATATTAAAGTCGAGCAGATCAAAAAGATGGTCAGCCGCGGAGATTACGGAACTGCGATGAAGATCGCGGATACCATCGACTGGCACCGTGTCCGCAACGCGAGCCTTCTGTCCATGATCGCTCAGATCTATGAGAAAAATGAGGAGTACCAGGAGGCGAAGGATATTCTGCTCTTGGCTTTCGAGCGCGCACCGGTCGGTAAGCGCCTGCTCTATAAACTGGCGGATCTCGCCTTAAAGGACGGAAGTACGGCTGAAGCAGAGGCGTACTACAGAGAATTCTGCGATCTCGCACAGGATGATCCGCGCCAGTACCTGCTCCGCTACAAGATCTTAAAGGCGAAAAAGGCACCGGTGGATCAGCTGATCCGTGCGCTGGAGGTGTATACTTCATCCGAGGTGGATGAGAAATGGCTGTATGAGCTGGCAGAGCTCTACCACAAAGCAGGGATCGAGGACAAGTGTGTTGCCACATGTGACCGCATCATGCTCTTATTCGGTCTCGGCAAATATGTGGACAAGGCGATGGATCTGAAACTTCAGTATGCACCGTTGAACAAATATCAGATGGACCTTGTGGAGAACAGGGAGAAATACGAGGCAAAACTGCGCGCTGTTGAGGAAGAATACAGCGGAAATGCCCCGGAACAGGATGACTACGAGGAGGAAACTCCAGACACGGATGTCTCAAGAGAGGTTGCCCTGCAGATCCATGAGGATGCCCAGACAAAGAAGCTGGCAGACGAGATGTCCAGACTTTCCGAGGAAGAGGGACGGACGGCTGTTGTCGAGGAAGACAACGACATGGACGCGACAAGAACCATTGCAGATCTCAGTGCGATCCGCCGGGGAAGACAGGAAGCTGCGGAAGATGCGCAGGGAACGGAAGAACCGGAGCACACGATCCCGACAGAGGAAGAGCGTGAGATCGAGCGCCAGAAACTGGCGATCCGCGCCGCAAAAGAGCGGGAAGAGATGGAAGAGGAAGCGCTCCGCCGTGCGGAGGAAGAGCGGGAAGCTGCGAGACGCGAGGAAGAAGAACGCCGTGCGAAAAAACAGGCGGAGATCGACAGAGAGCGCGCACGCAGAAACCAGGTCCGCAATATTCCGGCTCCGGAAGAGGATGACGACGAGGAAGATCTGGAACTGGAATCCCTGGATGATATGCTCGATACCAACAACCTGATGATCGAGGCGGAGACGGACGCGGAAGGTCTTTCCATGGCTGTTGAATCCTTAAAGGAGATCCACCGCGAGCTCGGGATCAAGAACCCGGTTGCAAAGATCAGCAGTGAGAAATTAAATAAGCGCGGGATCAGCGCAGTTGCTGACATGCTCGCAGGGAAAGATCTGATCATCCAGCATGCGGCAGGTCTTACTGATGCTGTCCAGAATGAACTGGATGACCTGATGGAAAAAGACCGCTCCGGCATGATCGTTGTCCTGATCGATACCCCGGAGAACCTTGAGGCGCTCCATGCCCACAATACCTCTCTCGCAAGTAAATTCCAGTACATCGGAAGCGATGAGGAAGCGGCTGAACAGAAAAAAGCGGAAGCAGAAATGGAAGCTGCTCTGAAACGTTCCACAGAAAAACAGGAACAGATCGCCCGCGATGTGGTAAGTGCGGAGCAGGAGATGGAAGAGGAGCTGGAACAGAAACCGGAGGAAGAGGAAGCTTACACTCTGACACCGGAACCGGAAACACAGACGGAGCCGGAGGAAGAACCGGAGCTGCCGGCGGCTGAAGAAACAGAAGAACCGGAAACAGACGCTTACGAGGAAGAAGAGCCGGAAGAGGAACCGGAGGAAGAGGAATATATCCCGCCGAAGAAGACAGGAATATTTGGAAAGTCCAAAGAAGCTCCGAAGAAGCCGGCTGCAGACAAAGAAAAGCCGAAGACTCCGGTGAAAGCGGAAGCTGCAGAGGAGGTTGTTCCGGAAGACTATGACGATAAGGAAGAGATGGATCCGGACGAATTCGCCCAGTATGCTTGCAAATATGCATCAGAGATTGACTGCAGCATCACAGGAAAGAGTCTTCTTGCCCTATATGAGCGCATCGAGATGATGGAA
>NZ_CM170323.1:197500-837500 GCF_045062245.2 Pilosibacter rotomagensis
CAAAGAGAGTGAAAGTCTCGTACATGAAACCAGAAGGGAGCTAGTGGGATCCAGAGTACTGCGAGACACGTGGAACCTTGCAGGAAGTCGGGGGGACCACCCCCCAAGGCTAAATACTCCTTAGTGACCGATAGCGCATAGTACTGTGAAGGAAAGGTGAAAAGGACCCCGGGAGGGGAGTGAAAGAGAACCTGAAACCCTGTGTTTACAAGCTGTGGAAGCACGTTAAGGTGCAACCGCGTACTTTTTGTAGAACGGTCCGGCGAGTTGCGGATGCTGGCAAGGTTAAGCACTAAAGGTGCGGAGCCGAAGCGAGAGCAAGTCTGAATAGGGCGTCAAGTCAGCATGTGCAGACCCGAAACCGGGTGATCTATCCATGTCCAGGTTGAAGCGAAAGTAAAATTTCGTGGAGGACCGAACGCACATCCGTTGAAAAGGGTGGCGATGAGGTGTGGATAGGGGAGAAATTCCAATCGAACCCGGAGATAGCTGGTTCTCCTCGAAATAGCTTTAGGGCTAGCCTCGTATTAGTCTGGTGGAGGTAGAGCACTGAATTTCCTAGGGGGCGTCAAAGCCTACCGAAGAATATCAAACTCCGAATGCCATACAGATGATGTACGGGAGTCAGACGGCACGAGATAAGTTGGGTCGTCAAAAGGGAAAGAGCCCAGACCTGCAGCTAAGGTCCCAAAGTGTGTGTTAAGTGGAAAAGGATGTGGGATTTCAAAGACAACTAGGATGTTGGCTCAGAAGCAGCCACACATTCAAAGAGTGCGTAATAGCTCACTAGTCGAGAGGTCCTGCGCCGAAAATGTCCGGGGCTGAAACACAACACCGAAGCTCAGGAATGACTTAGGTCATTGGTAGAGGAGCATTCTTAAAGGGGCGAAGCAGTACCGATAAGGAGCTGTGGACTTTTAAGAAGAGAGAATGCCGGAATGAGTAGCGAGATGGAGGTGGGAATCCTCCAGGCCGAATATCTAAGGTTTCCAGGGTAAAGCTGATCTGCCCTGGGTAAGTCGGGGCCTAAGGCAAGGCTGAGAAGCGTAGCTGATGGACAACAGGTTTAGATTCCTGTACCACATGGTATCAGAACTGTGGGGACGCAGAGGGATAAGATGACCGGGGAACAGAACCCCGGGCAAGCGTAGGAGGTGTCAGGCAGGCAAATCCGCCTGATAAGCCAAAGACGTGACGCGGACCGAACCAAAGTAGGGAAGCATCCGATTCCAGCTGCCGAGAAAAGCCGCTATTGTGTATCATGTGCCCGTACCGTAAACCGACACAGGTGGATGAGGAGAGAATCCTAAGGCCGGCGGGAGAAGCATTGTTAAGGAACTCGGCAAAATGACCCCGTAACTTCGGGATAAGGGGTGCCAGAGAGATCTGGCCGCAGAGAATAGGCTCAAGCAACTGTTTAGCAAAAACACAGGTCTATGCGAAACCGTAAGGTGATGTATATGGGCTGACGCCTGCCCGGTGCTGGAAGGTTAAGAGGAGAGGTTAGAGCAATCGAAGCTTTGAATTGAAGCCCCAGTAAACGGCGGCCGTAACTATAACGGTCCTAAGGTAGCGAAATTCCTTGTCGGGTAAGTTCCGACCCGCACGAAAGGCGTAATGATTTGAGCGCTGTCTCGACAATGCACCCGGTGAAATTGAAATACCAGTGAAGATGCTGGTTACCTGCGCCAGGACGGAAAGACCCCATGGAGCTTTACTCCAGCTTGATACTGGGATTCGGTAATGCATGCACAGGATAGGTGGGAGGCTACGAGTACGGAACTCCGGTTTCGTATGAGCCGCTGTTGGGATACCACCCTTGCGTTACTGGGTTTCTAACCATGGTCCATGATCTGGATCGGGGACAATGTCAGGTGGGGAGTTTGACTGGGGCGGTCGCCTCCGAAAGGGTATCGGAGGCGCTCAAAGGTTCCCTCAGAATGGTTGGAAACCATTCGAAGAGTGCAAAGGCAGAAGGGAGCTTGACTGCGAGACCGACGGGTCGAGCAGGTAGGAAACTAGGACTTAGTGATCCGGTGGTATGAAAGTGGGATTGCCATCGCTCAACGGATAAAAGCTACCCTGGGGATAACAGGCTTATCACTCCCAAGAGTTCACATCGACGGAGTGGTTTGGCACCTCGATGTCGGCTCATCGCATCCTGGGGCTGAAGTAGGTCCCAAGGGTTGGGCTGTTCGCCCATTAAAGCGGTACGCGAGCTGGGTTCAGAACGTCGTGAGACAGTTCGGTCCCTATCCGGCGCAGGCGGAGGATATTTGAGAGGAGCTGTCCTTAGTACGAGAGGACCGGGATGGACGGACCGCTGGTGTACCGGTTGAGCTGCTAAGCTCATGGCCGGGTAGCCAAGTCTGGCAGGGATAAACGCTGAAGGCATCTAAGCGTGAAGCCCCCCTCAAGATGAGATATCCCATTCGAAAGAAGTAAGACCCCTTGAAGACGACGAGGTAGATAGGGCAGAGGTGGAAGTGCAGTAATGCATGGAGCTGACTGTTACTAATCGGTCGAGGGCTTATCCAGGAAGGTCAAGTGAAGATTCGAAGGTTGATGATGTTCAATATGTGGTTTTGAAGGTATGTTCCTTCATTATTCCTCGATAGCTCAGTCGGTAGAGCACGCGGCTGTTAACCGCGCTGTCGTAGGTTCGAGTCCTACTCGGGGAGTTTTTTCATACTATCCAATGTGTTCGGTAAACCTGATGAGATGTGGGTCTGAAACGCCCTGGTCACCAGTTCAAATCTGGTAATCGATGGATTCGCGTTTATCCGGTTGACAGAGGCAAGTAAATATGATAGTATATATTTAAGGCCCCATGGTCAAGCGGTTAAGACATCGCCCTTTCACGGCGGTAACACGAGTTCGAACCTCGTTGGGGTCATTTAGCTAAATATGGCGACATAGCCAAGTGGTAAGGCGTGGGTCTGCAACACCCTGATCACCAGTTCAAATCTGGTTGTCGCCTCTCTTATGAGAGCCTCAGAATCCTTTATTTATAAGGACTCTGGGGTTTTTTCTTTGTGATTTTGATGTTTGCGCGTGTTTGCGGTCTGAAAACAGTGCATTGTATGAAGATTTACCTATCTATATTCATACAATAAATTGAGTAGAAGGCTTCCTTCTCTTTTTGCTGGAATAGGAGTGGAATTAACATGGAAGATTCTGTTCACAGAAAATATAGTTATTATACGAGCCGTAACCGGCATCTGCTACCGGATATTTGGGGTAGAAGCCATAAATATCATGGAACTTATTCATGAGGGGGATGAAAAAGTCCATATCTGAACGGTATTGGTTCACATCAACAACCGCTATTACTCATCCGCCACACCGACCTGGACATTATACGCCGGGAGCAGCTGGTCATTTCCCATATAGTCCTTTTTGATTCGCATGAAAGTAGCGGAATGATCAGTCTTGGAATAGCTATTGCGTCCATCTCCACAGATTTGGATCTTTTCTACATAGTCATTCAGCTTTGACAGATATTCCTGAAGTTTTTCATAATGGCGCTGCTGGACTGACTTTCGATGTCCTTTCTCAGCGACAAACGTTGTTTCATCCAACTGCCAGATTTCTACGTATTTCGATGCGGCTTCCTTTAGGTATTTTGGCGAGTATTCCGTATTAATACTGAACTTTATCCCTGTGTATTGAAGCTCAAGATTAATTTCCTGAAACAGGGAAGTGATCTTCTCAAACAGGCGGTATCTGGATTTTTCAGTCGCTTTCTTCCATACCCAGGAATACTTGTTTGCGTTGGCTTCAAACTTAGAACCGTCAATATATAAATGTTGCAGGTCCGTATGTTCTTTCTCAAAAATTTTTTGATTGATATCACAGAATAGTTTCTCAATAGAATCGCTGAGTATCTCATTGATAAAATATCCAAAAGTCCGATAGGATGGGACTTCATGATCCATCAGATACATGAATCTTAGATTCACTTTGCAGCTGTCTTCCAGCTCACGAAGAGAAACATATCCATTTGTCATAAATCCGAACAGGATTGTTTTCAGCATACTGACCGGGTTATACCGAAGTCTTCCCACCTCATGTTTCGGGATTTCCTTCAGGTATTTCTCCAAATCGATTTCTCCCATAAATCGATTAAATGTCAGCACCGGATCACAAATGTCCAGATAATCTTGAATTAGTATTGGCAAAACTGCCTGTTTGGGGTTAGAATAAGTGTGTGTTATTTTTTTCATTGCAGATTAATTTTAACACAAAAAGAGGACCTTGGATTCATTATGAATCCTTGGCCCTTCTTTTTTATAGGCTATGTTTTTTCACAGCCCCTTTTTGTTAAAAGTGTTTACACGGTTTTGAAATTTTTGTATGTGAATGTGCCAAGTAGGAAATCCCTCCGACTATAATGGTACTAAAGATACTTCCCATAATAGTGCCTATGATTTTTCCGTTTATATAGTCTCTATTCGTATCAGAAATATCTTTATCAACCGCGTCCCAATCAATAGCTTCCGCCTTAGTGTATTTGATAAGCTCACCGTCATCAGATAGGCTGGTCGCGTAAACTGGCTTCCCGTGAACTGCTTCCATCTGATCTGCAGTAACAATTGCCTCTAGTAACGCTTTATCGTTACTAATAAACAGCTGTGTATGCTGTACTTTATACCAAGTAACAGCATTGATGATCCTTTGATCTGCGATCCGCCGGTGTAATATCCTAACATCAACCTCATCCGGCTCTTCTTCCAAGGAGAATTTATTTATATTACGAAAAATCTGTGGCTGGACCACACAGGAATTAGGGGATCGGATCGGGCTTACCAAGCAAACCATCAGCAATTTAGAAAATGGGAAATCCACAATGAGTAAATTGCAATATATTGGTTTGCGATATATTTTTGAATATGAAATTACTCACTCTAAAGCTCCTTATGTAGAACTCTTAAAAAATGCTATGGATAAATTATTAGACGCCAAGCTAACACGTGAGGAATTTAAAAATTATCAAGCAAAATTTTTGTACGAGGCTACAGCTCCGCAAAATAAATTTCGCAAAAAAGCCGTTTCAAGTATTGCACATGCAGCTACTGTTGGTGCAACAGTTGGTGCTGGCATACTGGGCGCTGGTTTATCTCCAATCGGTACAATCGGCGCCGTTGTCGGAATGACAACACCAATCGGTGCAATTGGTGCAATCGGCGCCGCTACAGGAGCGGTTGCTGGAATGGTTACTGGAGCAACAACTGATTGGTTCGCTCGATTAAATTCAAAAGACGATGATGTAGAAATTTTCCAAGATGATAATATGAACGACTAAGTATTTTCATTATGCTGAAATGCACTGTAAATTTATTTTTTCACTCTATAATAGCAAATTGCACAAAAAGAACGTACATCTTTCTATATGATAACGTTATCAATAAATAGAATAACGTTCTTTATAAATTGATGTGATCTATATTTTCAGACACTTTTTTCTTCCCTAGAAATAAAAATCTTTGTAAAGTATTTCATAAAATTATATGATATACTACTGCTATATAATACGAGGAGGAACAACTGGATGATAAAGATAAGGCGGGAACAGATTGCAGGAATGAATATGCACTATAAATACAGAACTTTGGATTATTTCTTTAAAACGCAGCAGGCTCTCGGAATAAAAAATATAGAGTTTTGGTGTGCAAGACCGCATTTCCTGCTAGATGATTATGGGTTTGAGGATGCGGCTGAATTAAAAAAGAATGCAGCAGATTATGGATTGACAATCGGAGCTTTTTCACCGGAGTGTACGATTTATAATTATGCACTTTGCTGTCATGACGAGACGGCAAGGAAGCATTCAATCGGATATTTTGAAAATGGAATCCGTGCAGCGGCAGAAGCTGGTGCGAAAGTGATGGTACTCAATTGCTGCGGCGGTGCAAGAAATGAAGATCCGAGACGTATTTTTGAACGTGCGGTTCAAACCTTGCGTCGGCTTTCAAAAACTGCTGCGGAAGAGGGGGTTGTTCTTGCAGTGGAAACAGTACGGCCAGAAGACGCAACGGTTATTAATATGCTTCCAGAGCTAAAAAAACTTTTGGAGTCGGTTAATGAGCCGCAGATACAGGCTGCCCTGAATTTGACGAGTGCCGGAGTGGCAGGAGAGTCGATGAAAGACTGGTTTGAAGCATTAGGAGACAAAATATATCATATCCGTTTTGTGGATGGACGTCCGCAGGGATGCCTTGCATGGGGAGATGGTTTGAGACCGTTAGAGGATCAATTGATTTGTCTGGATCAGTACAAATATAAAGGATTGCTAAGCCTGGCACTGAATGATGCACGCTACCTGGAGGATCCGGCTGCAGCCGATCGGCAGAATATGCGTGAATTGGAACCGTTTATAATGGATTAATTGTATGAGGAGGAAGCGAAAATGAAAATAGTTGATTTTGATAAACTTTCGGTATTGAATCTTCATTATTGCCAATATACGTTGGATTATTTCCTGGATTGTATGCAGGAACTGGGAATCAAAAATGTAGAATTGCTGGGAGGGCATCAAGGACTTTGGCTGGATCCAAATGAATATCAGGATCCAGAGCCAGTCCGTAAAAAATTACAGGAACACGGTTTGAAGTGCCCAGTATTTACACCACAGAATTGCCGGTTTGGTTATCAATTTGGTGTAAAAGAACCAGAACTGAGAGAAAAAACATTTGGATTTTTTGCAAATGCGATACGTCTGGGGGCTGCGCTGGGGGCAGACAAGATGGAAGCAAATTCTGGATGGGGTTACTGGGATGAAGCGGAGGAGGATGGGTTGAAGCGGGCAGCTGAGATGCATCAGAGACTTTGTGAGGTCGCAGAGGAAAATGGCGTGACAATTGTGGCAGAGACTTTACGGCCGCAGGAATCAAGAATTGGGTATAGTTTGCAGCAAATGAAACAGTTATTTGATTTAGTCGATCATCCGCGCTTTAAAGTTATGATTGATTTGACAGCAATGTCAGTTTCTGGTGAAACGATTCAGCAGTGGTTTGATGTTTTTGGAAAGGAAAACATTGTACATGCACATTTTCAGGATTGTGATCCCTATGGGCATTACATCTGGGGTGAAGGGAAGAGAAACTTAAGAAAGGATTTAGAGGACATGGTAAAAAATGGATATGAGGGATATTTTACGCAGGAACTGACAGCACCAGCGTATTACCTGGATCCATTTCGTTATGACAAAAGAAATGTGCAGAATTTGAGAATGTACATGGAATAGAGGAGAGAAAGAATATGTGGACAGATGAATTATTTCATGTAAAAAAGCCAATCATTGCACTGTTGCATTTGCGGGCGCTGCCGGGGGGATCCTCTGTATGAAAAAGACGCAACGATGGGAGAGGTAATTGAAAATGCAGCCAGAGAGCTTCAGGCGCTCCAGGAGGGAGGAGTAGATGGAGTTTTGATTGCCAATGAATTCAGCCTTCCGTATGAAAAAAAGGTTTCCTACGTAACTGTGGCAGCGATGGGACGGGTTGTGGGAGAATTAAAAAAAGAGATAAAAGTTCCATTTGGTGTCAATATTGTTTCTAATCCATTGGCGACGATTGACTTGGCAGCAGCAGTCGAGGCAGATATGGGATGAAAGTGAGCTTTAGGGAAAGAAAAAAGATATAAATGTAATCTGTAAATAAGCGGGCACTGTGAAATCTGATAGAGTGAAGGTTTTTGCAGTGCCTTTGTGTGTAGAGAGGAGAAAAATAAGATGGCAAATGGGGTAAGCACAACGCAGATACGAGAATTTCTTGCTACTTTACCGGTTAATAAGGTCTTTCATTTATCAGAAATCATGGAACTCATCGAAAAAGAACCTGGATGAGGGATTTAAAAGAGAAAACCAGTATAATCATACGGGGTGCAATGTCTATGATGGCCATACAATTAAGAGTCAGCCGATGGGGTTCTGGATAAGGGCAGACGTATTGCAATATAAAATGGATCATAGAATTCCCATCTGTTGCATATATGGAGAAGTGGTATGGGATAAAACGGGAGAATGGGTTACGACAGGCGAGAGCCGAACTGGCTGTGTGATGTGTGGATTTGGTTGTCATCTGGAGAAAGAGCCGAACCGAATTCAGAGGCTGCGGTGTTCAAAAAATCCGGTACATCGTCGGATGTGTGAAGGAATTTTAAAAATTGAGAATCATGGAGTTACATATGAGGAGGCGTTGCAGAGGTGCCATATTGCGACAACGATAGAAGAGATTCAGTCGGATGCAGAAGATAAGGGGAGGGCTGCATAAACGAATATTTTTTCAGACGATGATAGGAATTTTAAATGGAGTTTGCTATAATGATAACAACGATGGTTGAAGAGCAGGAAAGGAATCAGGGATGACCGGATTTGTACAGAGCAAAATCGAGTTAGAGCGGGATGTACAGAATGAGCTTCTGAACTGGAAGAATAAACGGCATCATACTGTATTACAAATAGAAGGACCATGGCATGTTGGAAAGACGCATGAGGTCAAGAAGTTTGTATATAGCCATTATAAACAGGTCGTCTATGTGAATCTCGTGCGTGATGAATATGGATTTGAAGATCTAATGCTTACAGATCATTTTATGCGGGAATATTGCAGGAATGCAGGAATTGGTGAGTATGTGGATGATGAAAGTACAGTTCTCGTGATTGATGAGATTCAGGAGCGTGCGAATGTCTACAATGCGATCCGTGATCTGCGGGAACAGCTTGGATGCGACATCATTGTCAGCGGCAGTTATCTTGCCAGAACCGTCAATTCCAGAGACTTCTTCCTTCCGGCAGGGATTGCGTACCTTCAAATGTACCCGCTGTCATTCAAAGAATTTTGCAGAGCATTGAATATAGAAGATATATTGGAAACAATCAGCTTGAAGTCAGAATCCAAGGATGAAGATTATCAGAAACTTGAAGAGGCCTATCAGGTATATCGAAAAATTGGTGGGTATCCGCTGGTTGTCACAACATTCATAGAATCCAGACAGATTGACGACTGTATGGTGGTTCTTGAAGATCTGATTCGTACCTTTACGGCAGAGTCAAGTCGATTCTTTACCAACAGCACGGCGCTTAGTATCTTCCAAGAGGCGTATAAAGCAGTTCTGGTGCAGATTGCGGAAGAGAAGAAGGGAACCGGAAAGACATTCCTGGAATTTGTCATGAACTTTGTGAAAGACACGGTAAAGGAACCGGTGAGCAGGAATGAGGTGCGCACAGCGGCTTCGTGGCTGTTATGTTCCGGAATTATCGGCTACTGCGATCTTTATAATAATGGGGATGTGACAGATGTTGTCAGCAATCGAAGGGCATACTTTGCTGATCCGGGAATCGCAAATTATATTTCCAGTATGGTTACAGTTCCGAAAGACGCGATCGAGGGAATGTTGACAGAGACATTTGCGTATACAGAGCTTAGCCGCTTGTATCAGGCTGCTCCGGGGAAAAAGCGTGTTCGGGGTGACAAGCCGTGCTTTTCTACCTGTGGAGACTATGAACTGGATTTTGTGGTTGTCGATAAAGATGATGTTTGCTATGGACTTGAGGTAAAGAGCGGAAATAATCGTGCCAAATCTTTGGAGTATTATAGAGATAAGGGTATGGTTGACAAAGGGTTCCGGTGTGCACTTTCTCATGGAGGTCAGGGATCACGCTTTGCAACGATACCGATTTATACGATCGGATGCCGATTCCCCTATGAGACAGTATAAAATGGATGAATGAGTGGACGGGAGGACAAGATGCAAATCGATTTAGAAAGAAAAGCATCTAGTAAATTGCTTGCATGGAAGAATAAACCGAACCATTCTACACTTGAAGTGTCAGGGGCAAGACAGGTTGGAAAAACTTATCTGGTCAATAAGTTTGCGGACCGGGAATATAAAAGAAAAATTTATGTAAATCTTCTGGAACTTTCTGGGGAATTACTGGTGAGCCATTACAGAGATCTCATTCAGAACATGAAACAGGGAGAACGGTATGAGAATCCTGTGTATGAGTTGATTAAACGATATGACCCTACGTTTGTTGATGACTCAGACACGGTTGTGATCATTGATGAGATTCAGGAATCGGTAGATATTTATAACCGGATTCGGGAGTTTACGAGAAATCTGGCGTGTGATTTTATCATTACAGGAAGCTACCGTGGAAGAATTCTGAATGACGACTTTAAATATTCGGCTGGGGATTTGGACGCAATTGATATTCAGACTCTCAGCTTTGAAGAGTTTTTAATGGCATTAGGAAAGGAAAAGCTATACCAGCAGCTGGATTTATATGGAAACAGCAGTGAAAATACGTACCGGGAGCTGGAAGAGCTTTACCATATATACTGCACGATTGGCGGATATCCGGCAGTTGTGCTAACTTATATGGAGACAGGTAGCATCTCTCAGTGCCAATTGACTCTTGAGAAGATCGTTCGCCTGTTTGCAAATGAGAGCCGGAGATACTTTAAAGACATCTTGGAATACGATAGCTATGAGAACCTGTTTACGAGTGTCGCAAGACTTCTTGTGAGGGAAAAAAAGGGATTCGAGGAAGACAGTTTCAGTGAAGAACTTCAAAGCCTTGTTGTGAGAGAATACTCAAGCAATCTTTCAAAAGCTGCGGTAAACCGGGCAATTGACTGGCTCCACAGTGCTGGAATTATTGGATTTGCCGGAAAACTGACTGGATGTGATATTCTGTCTTACAAAGCAAAATCAAGAGCGTTCTTCATGGATCTGGGACTTACAACGTATTTCCTGACCCAGACAGGGTGTAGCGCAGGGGATATTTAGGGGGTGGTCAACGAAAATTTCGTATATCTTGATCTGAAACGGAGAATTTCATATCCAAGGGAAATTGCATTGGAGACCCCGGCGTTTTCTACATGGGGAAAATACGAGATTGACTTTTTTGCGAAGTCGGTCCATACAGACCAGCACACATATGCGATTGAGGTTAAGACCGAAAAAAACAGCGGAAAGACCGCAGAAGAAATCTTGGAAAAGAGAAAAGCGGATTATGTTCTGTATGCAAAGGGAAATACACATGGCGGAATCCATGGAAATACTTACACGATCCCGATCTATGGGATAGCGAAGTTTCAGTTTAATTAGAGGAAAGTCGGAAACTAAAGCATTTTACAAATTTTGAGAGCAGAAGCTATGTGGATAGCCGCTGCTCTCATTTTTTTGTGGGGCAGAAGGTGAAAATCTATGCATTAGTTGTCTGCTGTAAGTCCTTGCGATATCGATAATAGGTGTTGCGACTGATGCCGATTACCTTCATGCAGTCAGTCGGACATAGATCTCCGCCAAAGAGTTTGTCCCGCTTGATGATGATATTTTTTGCCTTCCGTTCCTTTTCTGTAATACAGCGACCATGTGGACGACCGAGTTTTTTCCCAGCTAAACGGGCGGTTTGCAGACCCTCAATGGTGCGCTGGCGGAGATCGTCAACCTCTTTCTGTGCCTGGTCAAAGGCGATTTTAATTTGCTTTTCAGCTAATTTCATCAGATACTGCTCCACACCTTTAAGAATCAGATCAGCATCGGTACCGGTCATTGGAATATCAATCTGAAGAGATTCGCGGTACACAGCAGTATCGATTTGTGGCTCGTTTATAAATTCTAATGTAATGCCCCGCTGATAGAGCGCTTTATAGTCTGCAAATCCTTCATCTGAAGTACGGGACATTCGGGAAACGGAGTCGAAGACAATCTTGTCATTTTCTTTTACCAGTGAGATCAAATTTACTCACTTAGGGCGGTCCTGCGTTCGCCCAGTATAAACTTCGATGATCATTATGGCATCTGGGTAGCGGGATTTAATATTGCGAATCTGGCGGTCGATGTTTTGGTGCTTGCTGGAAATTCTTGCGTATCCGTATATCAATGAGGTATCCTCCGAGGCGTATGATAAAAAGCTTACGTTTATATTATACAATAATCGCTCAGATAATGAAAGATGTAAGTGTACGAAAAAAACGGTCGTTTTTTTATACAGTTTCAACTTGCGTATATTGCCAATCATCTGTACACTATAAATATAACATTTTTTTCATACAATCGGGAGAGATGTGCATTGAACTATGGATATATAAGGATTTCTACAAAATTTCAGAACGTGGAACGACAGGAGCGCAACATCCGCCTGATGTGTCCGGATCCGAACCTTGTTATCATCAAGGAAATTTTTACTGGTAGCACACAGGATCGGCCTAAGTGGCGGAGATATTATCCCAGATTTATGCCTGGAGATAATATCTATTTTGATTCGGTTTCCAGAATGGCCCGTGATGAGGATGATGGAGTAAAGGAGTACCTGGATCTGTATAAAAGAAAAGTGAACTTGTTTTTCTTCGTGGAGCCTGGGATCAACACGGATGTATATCGGGAAGCCTGTCAGATGCAAATTCCACGGACTGGCACGGAGGTTGATATAATTCTGGAGGCCATCGAAGCATATCAAGTGAAGCTTGCAGAAAAGCAAGTCCGTATTGCCTTTCAACAGGCCCAGAAGGAACTGGATGATCTCAGGCAACGAACGATCGAGGGATTAGAAACAGCCAGACGTTCTGGAAAGCAGCTCGGCCGGCCTCGTGGCCGGTGCATCACCGAGAAGGAACGAAAGGCAAAAAATATTATTCTGAAACGTGATACGCTCTTTGGTGGAGATCTTTGTCCATCTGACTGCATGAAAGTAATCGGCATCAGTCGCGGCACTTACTACAAATATAGAAACGACTTATCTAAATTTCCAATTGCATAGTAAAAGGCGGAAATGCATCCATGTGTATTTCCGCCTTAAGTTCCTTTAACATAGGCGACCAGTGATCACCTATTTACATAAAAGATAAAGATATCCATGATAATAAATGCTATTCCAAACACATGGTTAGAAACTTTAAATAATAAGGGAGTATCTTTTTCAAGTATATCTTTTTTAAATTTTGCAAGCATTGCACACTTCAATACGCAGAATACAAAAAAAGCCAAAAGTCCGGTTATTTGTAAATTCTTATAATTGTAATAGGATGCCCATGCAATAAAAATACAAAATAATATCCCTGATAAATTAAAATACGAATAGACATTTCCCTTATATTTCATAGCATACCTCTCAATTAATAAATCTCATAAGATACATAGCCCGGGGTCCAACCTAAAACACCATCGTTTGTATATCCATAGGTATAACTAATATGGAGTACAACTGTATATCCATATATCATACTTCCAGCCGTAAGTAATATATTGGCAGCATAAAGCGCGGCTGCTAAAGTCACATAAGGCGAAGCAGCCATAATTTCACTAGCAATTCCAGCAGCTGTTGCGGCATCGTCAACGTGAATCGTTACATCAATAACGCATGTTTGCCCAATGGATGGGTTCGAAGGAAAAGCTTTCGCCCTTGCGGAATACGGCTGGGTATTTTCATAAGCAAGGTCAACTAACCTTTCAGCTTCAGTTTCTGTAGCTCCGTATTTTGTCATTAATACCTGGATCAGTTCATCCCTGCTGAGAGAATCGAAGTATGCCTGCTCTCTGGCAATTTCCCCGGATGACATGTATAATCTTAATGGTGCAGTTTCTGCAGCCAAGGCAGTTGACGTAAAAGTGGTGCAAATAAGAATTGCTGTAAGAATAAGACTCATAATTCTTTTTCTAATTTTTTTTATAAAAGTACCTCCTTGATTTGATAGTGTCAAATTGTGGGGGTGCTTAAAATAAAAGTATTTATTTGTTCATTGGATTCACTCCTTTTATGTTTAAATATAGTGAAATTAAGTATGTGTTTTGTTTTTCTATGTGTAAATTCTATCATAGTTGCTTTAAAAGCGCAATATTAGTAAATCAATCATAAAAACTCTGCAAGTTTTCAGTTGAAATGTAAGAAATTCTTCATTTTTGACGTGGATGTAGTAATATTGTCATTTTACTATTCGCTTAGCTATATCCGCACCTAAGAAAATGATTTTTTGCAACCGATTTATTTCGAGCAGTTGACCTTTCCCGAATTACAAGGTTGCCTTCCATAAAAAAGCGTGCTGCATAAAGCAACACGCTACAAAGGATCAGACTGAACAAAATCTATTGCTGTCATGATTTTAGGATTTTCCAACCCTGACCTCCAAAAAGTCTTTATCACCAGTAAGAAGGATATCTGCCTTCGCATTCAAAGTCGCACGCAAAATCGGACGATCATTGACGTCTCTTACCTGCATTTCTGAATCATATTCTTCCATCGGTATTGGAACCATTTCCAATGTCATTAGAGCCAATGATAAAAATTTTTCTAATGCTTCTATCCTTTTCGGAAACTTTCGATTAAAAATGCGTCTCATCTCATCAATGTTCTGCTCGCAAATCAATCCATGATTTGGATAAGTAACAGCTTTTTTAAAGGCTGCAAATGGTGCCCCTTTATTGCTTAAAGCTGCAGAAATAAGGATATTGGTATCAATGAGTATTCTCATCATGCCTCACTTTCCGCACGAACTTCTTTTACCAAGTTCATGACGTCTTCATCGGATGTGATACCTGCAGCCTCCGCTTCTCCATCCATTTGTGCCTGTAATATCTGCATGGCATAAATTGCCGAATTAATGACGCGAACACTTCCGTTTTCTACAACAAAGGTAATTCTATCGCCGCTCGAAACGCCAAGAATTTCTCTAACGTCCTTCGGAATTGTAACCTGACCTTTTGCCATAACCTTTGCATTATCAATAAATGTAGTTGTAACTATAAGCATACCTCCTATCTATAGTGGTAGGGAATGTAGGATTTTCCCTACTACTATTATATGATCTTTTTAAAAATTATCTACATATATTTATTGCTTTGATACAACACTTCTCAATAAACAAATTGCGTACGTTGTAATTAGCGTATTCCAATCTTGTAACCCGTTTTATTCCATTTTTGTAACCACTTTGGTTCACAAATTTTGAAATATCCAAAATAGAGCGATTTTAAAAAGTAGGATGACGGAACCAGGAAAAATATTGAAGAGCCGGAACCCATTCACACCTTTTTACGTTGGAAAGAGTATGGATACAGTGTAAAAAAGGGAGAAAAAGCGATTGCTCAGATTGAGATCTGGAAGTACACAAAGAAGAAGAAAACGGATGGAGAGGACACGGAGGAAGAAACTGCAGAACATGCATTTAAGAAGAAAGCCTTTTTCTTTTGCTTTGCACAGGTAGAGCCGATAAGGAGAAAAGCCGATGAGAGCGAAAAAGTATGATATTTTGGATTGACCTATTAGGGTAATATATCCGGCGGGACGGCTCCGGGGGATCTCCCCCGGAGCCGCAAGGGCCCTCATCAGCCCCCCGGACTACGTCCGTGCCTAGTCCCTTGACCTCCCCGGCTGTGGCTGAATCATATATATATATATATATATATAAACAGAGAAAATGTATTGTGAACGTTACAGAGAGGGCCAGATTGCTCGGCTGCTGTCTCATCCGGCAGATCTGCCCCAAGCCCCTTCGGGGTACTTTGCTCTTACGGGAGGGAGCGCTGCTCCCCCCCAAGCGAGGCCTTCCCCTCCAGGGGGATTACCGTGACCGGTAAATCCCCGCTTACCCCCATATGAGCTGGCCATTCAGCGGGGCTGGAAATCGCCTGTTTTTCCTTTTCGGTGATTAGCTTTTCGATATCTTTTTTGCTGAGGCCAAAATGGTATTTTAACAAGCGATCAAAAAGCTTTTCATATTCCTGAAGAGCTGCGTTTTTCTGGGAAAGATCGGCCTCGAGTGCAGCAATCTGTTCCGTGATGCGGACTGTTATTGCAGTCCGCAAAAGATCAGTCAGACGGTTCGCTGCCTGTACCATGCGGAGCAACTGCCGGAGGAACATGTGTGGCTTCTCGTGTTCGATGCAAAAAATCATCTGATTGGAATCTTTGAAATTTCGCATGGATCGTACACACAGGCGTCACTCAATCCGGCACAGATTTTACAAAGGGCGTTGCTTTGCGGAGCGGTCAGAATCGTGCTGGTACACAATCATCCGAGCGGAGATCCGGAGCCGAGCAGAGAGGACCGGACACTCACAGAACGAATCAAAGCGGCAACAAATCTGTGCGGGATCGAGTTTATCGATCACGTGATCGTTGGCAGCGCCCGGTCGGAAGCGTTCTGCAGTCTGCGCGAGGAGGGAATGATTTAAAGGACATGCCGGGGACGAGAAAAGCAGAGCTGAAGCTTATTCATGTAAAAGATTCGATTCTTTTTGATATCCGAATGTACGCCCAAGGATTTCAAAAAGGTTTCCATCAGGTGATATTTGAAGCCTTTTCACGATGTTAGTTTGCCCCATGTGTATACACAACCAGAATGTCAAAAAGATCTCATTTTCACCCATCTTGGAGTTAATTGGGCTGTTTTCATGACCGGCCGCAGTTAAAATAGAGTGCGGATCAGAGTTCTTGATTAACTTAGGATCCACGTTTTTATACATTTGTAGATATTCTTTGCTTAACTCTTCTGACGTGATATCGTTATATGGAACTTTTTCCTTCCCGAGCACCCTTAAAAGTTGCGCCTCTGCAGCGTAATATTTTGTAGAAGCCTCAATATCCAAGAGAGTCAAATTTACAGTGTAGCGCATTGCTATGAGAAAAAGGAACACACAAAAGTGCATACTTGGCTTTTCCAATAAAGGATGTTTGGAAGGATGCTGACTCCAGTTTCTTGTAAGTTTCAGGACGGAAAAATATGCATATTCAATATAAGTATCTTGATTGTTACTTTCAATTTTGATTGGTTGGAGATTATTCTTTTCCCACAACTGTGCAAGCTTGTGGGTAACTTCACCTATATACACATTCCGCTGATCAGCATCAGTTTTACGAGGATCTGCATTTACGGCATGTATTATGGATGTCAAGTATGATTCTGCATTTTCCTTACCAATACGGGTAAAATCTGTATTGCTTCCCCATGTTAAATGCAGTAAATGGAGGATGTTTTCGCACATGTCTGTAATATGGCTTTTGAAATAAACAATATCCGATTTTACGTAGTCTTGTGTTTTGCTTTCTTCCTCTAATAATCGTATCATAAGACGTAATGGTTTATTAGGATCACGAAAAAGTCCACTCGATATTTTTATTGGCAAAAAAGGAATCTGCTTTAATACCTCTTTTTTTATACAGGGCATCTGGTGGGTTCTATCCCCATCAAAAAATTTTACTGGCTTACAGCATTCACTTTTTGAATGGGGTGGTACAATGGAAATTTTTGGTAGCAATGAAGTATAGTCCACGCTTTTAGGAACACTAATCAACGAAGATGTCCATTCATTTCGATCAATCAGTTCACCGCCAAACAATATATCCATAAGATTTTTACCGATGTGTTTTAATTCAATATAGGTATTTCGGATATTGGACTCGTCTGGTGCCTTTATTGTTCGATACAACTCACCTAAATCATGAGCTAACACATACATGTACGGAATTTCTATATCATGAGAAAGCGAGAACTCTGCAAAAGGGGAATTTTCCGAAATCATAAGTCTCATATTTTGGTAAATACGCAACACCCTAAATTTTGAAGTATTCTGTACATTTCCGGCATCGCCAGGATACCATTCTTTCCAGGTTTTTTCAATATATTCAACGCCACTTAACAGAGCCTTCACCATTTGATTAAGATAGGATAAAAACTCTTCTCCATCAATAAAAACTCTTCTTTTAATAATGACGCCATTTTCAGCAGTATAAGCGCTGGAAAGAGTGTTGCATAGTGTATTTAATTTTTGTGGATACATTTCTACACTAATATCGTCATCTGGTTCATTTAAGAGTATGTGAAGGGATTTGTTAATACACATTGTCAGTAAAATGACAATGTGGTTATAAACATCATCGTTTACTGATATAGCCTGTTGCCGATAATAATCCCGTATTTGATCTATCGCAGTAAAATTGTTAAGAGCTTCTGCGTAATCCAGTAGCAGTCTTTCATTACTCATTGTAAACATCTCCTCATATCAGTAAACATCGATATCAAAAGTCTTAGAGACATCAAAAACTTCAATCAATTTGTTATCCATATGATTTTTCACCTCATTGTCCACAGAAGACAGTGCTACTGAAAGCAGCACCGTGCTATAAAGCCGGGGGTTGTTCTGTGATCTGCAAAAAATTTAGTCGCTTAATGCAGAAACAATAGAAGCAACACTGCCAACTACTTTACATGCTACGACTGCAAAATTAAGTAAACCCATAGTCTCTCCTCCTTATTCAAACACATCAATCACTGCAATTATTGCTCTTGCAATATTTTTAATTGTTTTTACAGTATTGGCATCCATGATATTTTCCTCCTGCTTATAAGGCTAATTTGAAAAACAACAGCTACATAAATGCGATTGATTTCCAAAATGGATTTTATTGCTCAATGCCCAAAGCCAACTTGATGCCCTTTACAAGTGCTGCCGAGTAGTTGATTTTATTTTCTTTTGCAAGAATATCCAACCATTGTGGGATGGTCACATTTTTCTTTACATAAATCTCTTTTGTGGCATTTCGGAAATATGGCATCCAGATGTGGATGTATACAACATTTGTTGCATTCATACTTGGATCAGGGAGCTTCTCGCCTCGGCTCTCCATATCCATTATTTCGAGTGCCAGACATTCCTGCGCTGAATGAATCGCTTCGTCCTCTGTATCGGCCTCGGCAATTCCTGCGTTTGGTAAATCGATAAATGTGAGTTGTACAAGTCCATTTTCATGTTTTATAGTTGCTGGATAAATATAATTTTCTTTCATTTTTCCTCCAAGGAAGATTACAATCTGTATTACTTACAATACGTATTGTAATCTTCCTTAATAAAAATGTCAATATATTTTTTTGAAAATTTTCAAATTGTGTTTTAATGTGGTTTGTCGTATACTAAGTATACGAAGTGTTCGTATGTATATAGTAATGATCTTTATGTAACCATTAACTATATTCCTTTAGGGAGGTACATATGACATTTCGCGAGATTGACAAGATTTTAAAAGCCGATGATTATGTTTTGGTGCGTATTACCGGTTCTCATTATCAGTACCGTAAAGCAGGAGTTCCTTATACCATTGTGGTTCCGAACCATAATGGAAAGGATATTTCCATCGGCGTTTTAAAAAATCTTGAAAAGAAAACAGGCTTATCTCTTCGGAGATAGCCTGTTTTTTTATTAGGTAGATGCCGGGGATGAGTGTCCCGGCACAAGGGAGGACCAGCCCCCCTCGATGCTTCAGAGTAAGGCACACAAATACTGCACTGTGTTTTTTATATCCTTTTGAGACATTTTTATAAACAACGCACCATTACAATGTACCGGTATATTAAATCAGAAAAAATGAACTTAGAGCTAGAAGAGGTGAGAGTTATGTGTTTGCGCACTGTTTGCGCCCGCAAACACAAGCATCAATCGGCATGTAAACTCCTTTCTTTATCTGGGTTTCGAGAGATGACAGAAGGTTCAAATCTGGTTGTCGCCTCTCTTATGAGAGCCTCAGAATCCTTTATTTATAAGGACTCTGGGGTTTTTTCTTTACCCTGAAATGTATGCAGATGAAAGAATACGCGGAAAATACAAACAAAATGGGGAAAAAGAGAAGTCATGATTTTTGCTGGCAGTCTTGCGGGAATCTGATTTATCATGATATACTGAGGATGATGACCTGACGAGATAAGAGAAATCATTCGAACTGATATATCCTATACGGCAGGGTTCAAATCGAACGCATGTGAGATATGACGCTTAATTCCGATCAGCGTAAGCAGACCGATTCTTCCCGGAATTGCTGTGTATACGCGCGGAGCGTTTGTCTGACTGAGATACAATTCTGGAAGGCAGGGGATACAATGGAGATAAAGGCAGGAATTTCCTTACAGACAAAGCAGGTGCTTTCACAGCTTCAGGTGGAGTCCCTAAACATTCTTGCAATGTCTATGACGGAACTGAAGGATTTTATGCAGAATGAGGAGATCGAGAATCCACTGGTTGAGTTTACAGCAGGTCAGGGTGAGGAAGCAGCTCCTGTTACTTATAAAGAGACGGAACGGTTTTATAATGGTACAGAACGGGAAGACAGCCGGGAAAATGAGCTATATGAGATAGAGGACAGTGAGAAGTCCATTGAAGATCTGGTGAACATGCAGCTTCATTGGAAGCAGATCGGGGATACAGAGAGGAAGATTGTGGATTTCTGCGTGCAGTCGCTTGAACAGAGTGGATATCTCCTGGTGCCGCCGCAGGAAATTGCGGAGCGGTTGAATGTTTCGAAAGAGCAGGTCGAAAACGTTCTTGTGATGCTGAAAGAGCTGGAACCGCAGGGAAT
Organism: Pilosibacter rotomagensis; assembly: GCF_045062245.2. Lineage (NCBI taxonomy): Bacteria > Bacillati > Bacillota > Clostridia > Eubacteriales > Clostridiaceae > Pilosibacter > Pilosibacter rotomagensis. Next base: position 217,851 of record NZ_CM170323.1, read on the forward strand.
CTTCGCCTCCGGACTCGAGGAATGTCTTATGCTGCAGGTCCAGGGGATGGACGAGGAAGAAAAGTTATCACGGATGATAAATGATCATCTTCAGGACATTGCTGAAGGAAAGATCAGCACGATATCAAGAGCTTTGAAGCTGTCGTCTGCTGAGGTCCGGAAGCTGATCCATATCATCAAAGAACTGAACCCACGGCTGAATGGAGTTGGTGGAGAAAAAGCCCAGTATATTCTTCCTGACGTGCTCCTGAGTAATCAGGACGGACAGTGGAATATTGAACTGAATGATAAGTGGACCGGAAGTCTCGGAATCAATGATTACTATATTCACATGATGGAGACAGCTCAGGATCAGGAATTAAAGTCCTATTTTGAAAATAAGCTGCGCAGAGCCCGCTTTATCATGAACGCGATAGAGCAGAGAAGAGAAACTCTGACGGGAATCACAAGAGAGATCCTAAAGAGGCAGGAACCATATCTCCTTGGAAAAGGGCAGTTAAAACCAATGACTCTGGAGGAGATCGCTGATGCGGTGGAGATCCACAAATCTACGGTCAGCCGTGCGATCCGTGACAAGTATCTGAGGGCACCGTCGGGATGTTTCCTGTTCCGCAGCCTGTTTACAACAGGGATCCCATCGGGAGATGGGAATGGCGACGTGAGCAGAAATGCCGTGAAAGCGAAATTGAAGGAACTCGTTGCTGCGGAGGACAAGAAAAAACCGTGGAGCGATGAACAGCTTGCCGGATTATTGCAGGATGCCGGAATGCCGATCTCAAGACGTACGGTCGCCAAATACCGTATGGAGTTGGGAATTGGTGGGGCGTTCCAGAGGAAAGATGGTTAATGTTTGCCTGAGCTTGGGGAGTTTCCGGTTGCAGAAGTGGAATGCAGAAGCGAAAATGAGGAGAAATAAATGGAAAGCAACAAGTACATCGATTTTGTGGACATGTGGAATCTGATCGAGGCAACATCCACGGAATTTTTCTATGATCGTCTCGCAAAGATCGGACTCCACAGGGGACAGCCTAAAATGCTGAGATTTCTTGGCGAAAATGATGGATGCCGTCAGAAAGATATTGCGGATCGTTTTTTTCTGAGGGCGGCTTCTGTTTCAGGTGTTCTGAATACATTGGAAAAACAGGGCTTGATCGAGCGAAGGCAGAATCCGAGATCCAGACGTGAAACACTGATCTATCTGACAGAACAAGGGAAAGACAAGCTGGTTCAGGTCCATAAATTTTATGAAGAGATCAACGAACTGTGGTTTGAAGATTTTTCAGAAGACGAATATGAGGACCTGATGGAGCTTTTAGGAAAACTACAGAAATCTCTCGAAAAACAGAATCAGAAAGAACAAGAGGACAAAAACAGGTAACGATAAGCGGATATTCTGTGCGAAAAGATACAGAGTATTCGCTTTTTTAACAAGATCAAGGCAGTCCTCTGCCTCTATTGCGTAGAGCAATAAGCGGTGAAAGCGGATTGTGAATATTCTTGGACTAGAAAAAATTGATTGACAGTAAAAAAGAAACAAAGTATATTGTTAGTAATATAATTGTTAGGCACCATACTATCATATGAAGAAAGCGTAGGAAAAGCATATGCCATCTGTAATTTTACTTGATGTAGCCGGTGTTGTTGTCGGGACACTTGCCGGGTGCGGGATGAAGAAGTACATTTCGGGTTCTTTGAATGAGAGTATTAACCTGGCACTGTCTGTTATCTCTGCGGCTGTCGGTGTGGGACTTCTCGGAAAAGCGGTTCATATGTCGGCTGCTGTGCTGGCGCTCCTGATCGGCGGCACGATCGGTCATATCATTGGAATCGACAGACGGCTTGCGAATGTATCGAAGCTGCTCCCGGAAACAGGCGGAAGCGAGACCGCGCAGACACTTCTCGTTGCATTTACCTTGTACTGTATCAGTACGACGGGAATTATCGGTGCATTGACGCTGGGATTTGAGGGAGATACCACGGTGCTCATGACAAAGGCAATCATGGACTGTGTCGCATCGATCTTTTTCGCGGGAAGCAGCGGATGGGTTCTGGCTCTCATCAGTATTCCGCTCGGGATCATGCTGATGGCGTTTTATGGACTCTCGGAGTTTCTGATGCCGCATCTGACGGCGGAAATGATCGGAGATTTCTCCGCCTGCGGCGGTCTGATCCAGCTATTAAATGCGCTGCGGATCGCAAAACTAAAAAATCCGCCGGTTGCGGATTACATTCCGTCCCTGGTCCTGGTATTTTTTATCAGTATGTTCTGGACGAAATATATGTAAAGAACAGACAGCCCACAGGGGAACTTTCCTGTGGGCTGTTCGACAAATATCAGCAGAGAGAAACTGATGGATCATTGCATGATAATAACGTCAGTTTCACAGGCAAAAGAAAGATCTGCCCATAGATGCAGATCGGTATCATTCTCTAAGAAGAAAATACCTGCTTTAGATTTTGCGGATGCATGAATCCATGAAGACGATGATCAAATGAATGGAGGAAAACAGAGTGAAATATGCAGTTGAAAGGTTCAAAGAGGAACTTAGTGTTCTGAATAAAACGATCTGGGAAGCCGCAGAGATCAAGTATGAGGAATACCGTTCGGAAGCGGCTGTGATCGAGGTACTCAGAAAGCATGGGTTCCGGCTCGAAGAACAGGTGGCTGATATCCCGACCGCATTCCGGGCAGTCTATGGAAGCGGGAGACCGGTGATCGGTCTTCTGGCGGAGTACGATGCTCTGGACGGGCTCAGTCAGGCGGACTGCCTGGAGAAGAAACCGCGTCCGGAGACGAGATACGGACATGGATGCGGACACAATCTTCTCGGCACGGCAGTTGTGGCCGCCGCGCTGGATCTTAAAGATTACCTGGAGAAACATCCAGGGAGAGGCACAGTGATCGTTTACGGATGCCCGGCAGAAGAAGGCGGGAGCGGAAAGACGATCATGGCGGGAGCCGGAGTCTTTGATGAGATCGATGCGGCCATCACCTGGCATCCATGCACGATCAATGCGTCGATGGGCTGTTCCATGCTGGCAAACTGTCAGGCGTATTTCAGGTTTCACGGAAAAAGCAGTCATGCGGGAAATTCCCCGGAAAAAGGACGCAGTGCACTGGATGCTGTGGAACTCATGGATGTCGGAGTCAATTTCCTTCGGGAACACATGGAGATGACAGACCGGATCCATTATGCTGTCCTGAACACAGGCGGAACCTCGCCGAATGTAGTCCAGTCGGAAGCGGAAGTCCTCTATCTGGTGCGCAGCAGGACGAATGCCGGAGTAAAGGAGCTTTATGAACGCGTCTGCGATGTCGCGAAAGGGGCTGCATTGATGACGGATACAACGGTGGAGATCGAATTTGACAAAGCATGCAGCAATGTCATTCCGAATCTGCCGCTTGGAAAACTTGCATATGAGACAATGGTAAAACTCGGTCCGCCGGAATACACGGAGGAAGAGAAAGACTATGTAAAGAAATATCATGATCTTGTCGGTCAGGAAGCAGTGTGGAATGATGATGGGGCGGTTCCCCATTATGATATGGAACTGCGGAAAAAACTTGTGAAAGAACATCCGATGGCGGATTTCATTCTTCCCTATAAGATGGTATCCATGCCGGGAACCGGTTCTTCCGATATGGGTGACGTGAGTCAGATCGCGCCGCTGATCCAGATCGAGACGGCATGCTTTACGCAGGGCGCCCAGCCGCATTCCTGGCTGTGGGTGACTCAGGGGATCTCCTCTTTTGCAGAAAAAGGGATGATGTTCGCGGGACAGATTATGTCGGACATGACAAAACGGCTTCTGGAAGATCCGGAGCTTTTAGAAGAGGCGAAAGCAGATTTTAAAAAGAGAACCGGTGGCAAACCATATATCTGCCCGATCCCGGCAGGCGAAGGACCGCTTGCAAGAAGAAAATGCCGGATGGAGGCGGAAAAAGCGAGGCAAGGCGCTGAAATAGGCGCAGTGGAAAAGGATGACGCAGAAGCCGGACATACGGGTGAGAAGGCAGGTGAAAATAATGGCTGACGTAAAAAAATATGAAAAACTGCTGACAGACTTAAACAGCAGTCTCTGGGATCTGGCGGAGATCCGTTTTGAAGAGAAAAAGTCGTCCGCAATGATGGAAAAGATCCTGAAGGAACATGGATTTGAAGTGACGCGTGGAGCTGGTGAACTTCCGACCGCTTATGAGGCGGTATATGGAACAGGCAGTCCGGTGATCGGGCTTTTAGCCGAATATGATGCCCTGGACGGGCTCAGCCAGAAAGCGGACAGTACCGTTCATGAGCCCCGCCCGGAGACAACTCACGGGCATGGCTGCGGACATCACCTTCTCGGGACAGGAGTGATCGGAGCGGCACTGGCACTAAAAGACTATCTGGCAGATCACCCGGGCTGCGGCACTCTGAAGGTGTTTGGATGCCCGGCGGAGGAAGGCGGAAGCGGAAAGACATATATGGCGCGGGCCGGTGTCTTTGACGGGATCGATATCGCTCTCACCTGGCATCCGAGTACGATGAATGCTGCGATGACGGGAAGTCTTCTGGCAAACTGTCAGGCATATTTCCGCTTCCATGGAAAAAGCAGCCATGCGGGAGCGGCTCCGCAGAAAGGCAGGAGCGCGCTGGATGCACTGGAGCTTATGAATGTGGGGATCAATTATCTCAGGGAACATATGGAGATGACGGACCGAATCCACTACGCGATCACCAATTCCGGAGGCGTGTCCCCCAATGTGGTACAGGCTGAGGCGGAAGGACTTTATCTGGTGCGCAGCAGGAATAATGAGACAGTGAAGGAACTGTACCGAAGAGTTGTCAATATTGCAAAAGGTGCGGCGCTGATGACAGGAACAACAGTGGATATCGAGTTTGATAAGGCATGCAGCAATGTGGTGCCGAGTGATACACTTGGAAAACTCCTTTATGACACGATGGTGAAGATCGGGGTGCCTGAGTACACGGAGGAGGAGAAAGCATATATTATGGGATTTCGGCGGGTCATCGGAGATGAGGCGGCGGATCATGACCTCGGAATGCTGCCGGAATTTGATCTGGAGACACGGGAAGAACTTTGCCGGACGCATCCGATGGGTGATTTTATCCTGCCGTTTGAACCGCAGGAGGTTGTGGAGACGGCGTCCTCCGATATGGGAGATGTGAGCCAGATCGCACCGCTTTTACAACTGCAGTGTGCCTGCTTCTGCCTTGGAACCCAGCCGCATTCGTGGGTGGAGGTTGCACAGGGAAAATCCTCCTATGCGGTAAAAGGCATGATGTTCGCAGCGCAGACGCTGGCGGACGCTGCTGTGACACTTTATGAGACTCCGGAGCTGGTAAAAAAGGCAAAAGAGGAAAATGAGATGAGGACCGGCGGAAAGCCGTATGAATGCCCGATCCCGGTGGATGTTGTTCCTGTCCCGTTCCGAAAAAAGGGATAGGTTAAAAGTAACAATGAGGTTACTTTTCATGGGTAGGAATTTTCTGAACTGAAAATTCCGTACAATACAGTGGTGGTAGTGGATTTTGCCGATTCGGAATGCGAAGCATCGGCAAAATCCTGTTACAGTGCGCGGGCAAGGAGTGCCCGTGTACTGTAACACAATGAATGTAAAATATAAAGACATAAGTACTTGAAGTCCCAAAAAAAGTGTACTATAATAGCAGATGTCCCGCATTGACATGTGTGTAGCGCGGGACATTTTTAGAAACGGACACATCAGCAGTTAAAAGCGATAAAGTGCTTCCCGATAAAAAGGATGCGCTCATAAAAGCGGACCCCGTAACTGTGAGGATACTGAACAGTTATGATCGGGCAATTGGAACGGGTATCCGCAGGAAAATCACATATTTGGGGGAGAAGATCATGTCATTCAATTACAAAAGTTTACTTCCGACACCGGCACAGATCAAAGCGGAATTCCCGCTGACACCGGAGTGTGTGGAATTAAAAGTGGCAAGAGATAAAGAAGTTGCGGATGTCATCACAGGAAAGAGCGAAAAGTTCCTCGTAATTATCGGACCGTGTTCTGCGGACCGCGAGGACGCTGTATGCGAGTATATGAGCCGCCTTGCGAAGGTCAATGAGCAGGTAAAGGATAAACTCGTGATCGTCCCGCGTGTATACACGAATAAACCGCGTACCACCGGCGGCGGCTACAAGGGAATGCTTCATCAGCCGGATCCAGAGAAGAAGCCGAATATGTATGAGGGACTTGTTGCAATCCGTAAGCTTCATATGCGCGTGATCAAGGATTACGGATTTACAACCGCTGACGAAATGCTGTACCCGGAAAATTACAGCTATCTTTCCGATGTACTTTCCTACGTTGCGATCGGCGCGCGTTCTGTTGAGAACCAGCAGCACCGCCTTGTATCCAGCGGTATGGACGTTCCGGTCGGAATGAAGAACCCGACCAGCGGTGACCTCGGGGTTATGTTAAATGCGGTCTATGCAGCCCAGCATGGCCACGATTTTATTTACCGCACATGGGAAGTTGAGACAAAGGGCAATCCGCTTGCACACACGATCTTAAGAGGCGCAGTCAGCAAACATGGCCAGTGTCTGCCGAACTATCACTACGAGGATCTGGAGCTTCTCTACAGCCTGTATCAGGAGCGGGAACTGTTGAATCCGGCCTGCATCGTTGACGCAAACCACTCCAACTCCAACAAGCGTTATATGGAGCAGATCCGTATCGTGAAGGAAGTTCTTCACAGCCGCCGTCACTCAGAGGAGATCCACAACTTTATCAAGGGCGTTATGGTCGAGAGCTACTTAGAGCCGGGCAGCCAGAAGATCGGCGAGCATATTTATGGAAAATCCATCACGGATCCGTGTCTTGGATGGGATGATACGGAGAAGCTGATCTATAACATTGCGGATGAGATCAAATAAGAGATAGAAATTATCGGTATCAGCGCGCAGAAAGAGTACACTGAGAAGAGTAAATAGAGCGATTGTTGAGCCATCGGAATGAAGAACGAAAGTTACCATTTGGTAGCTATTCATAAAACAGTAGCACAACAAACTGAAACAGGGTAGCTGCCATACTGGGTGCAAAGCAAAACGGGCGTATCGTCTAAACGGCGATATGTCCGTTTTGTTACGCAGTAGAACGCCATTTTGAGGGGTATGAGTATTCCCCTTGCCGCCACTCATTTTGCCTTTGCTATTTGCTCGGTGGTTGATAGTCCAGTCGGAACTTCATAACAGCCATGAGCAACTTTTCGTTTAATTGCTTCTTCATATCGGCGTTTCCTCCGCTTAGTCTGCCGATATAGGCTTTGTGCCGTTCCTGCACCGTAAGGAGTGCGGCGGTATCGCCCGTGATTGCCCTTTCAATCACTTCATAGGGAACAAGGTTGTATTTACTATTCTTCATCATTCATCTTCTCTATTTCTACCCGCAACTGCTTCAAGGCAGTGTTTTTCTGATAATTGACTATTGTGCGTGGCTTTCCCAATAACGCCGCAATCTGCCAGTCCCTTAGTTGCAGATAATAGCGCATAAAGATAATTTCCCGCCAACTTTCCGATAAGCACAACAAGGCTTTTGCTAACTTTTCACTGTCAACAATTACCATCTGTCCGTTGACTTCAAAGGTAGTCGGCTTATCCTGCAAGACAAAGTATTTATCTGTGCTGTGCGGCGCAAAAGAAGTATTCTCTTGTAAGTATTCAAATGATAGTTCGCACTGCGTTCTGCGCTTCCTCTCCCTGTAATAATTACAGGCTTCATTGTGCAATACGGCTTTGCAAAATGCGTGAAAGCGGCGTTCGATACTTTCTCTGTATTCTGTGGATAACATCATTCTCACCCCCCTTTCCATTTGTAATGAGGGCTATAACAAAACCGCCTGTGCAGCGCAAAACTGAACAGACGGTTATGCTATATGATGTGATAATGCATTTATGATGATGTGAGAGTTCCTCTTGATAGTCGCAATATCCCGTAGGTAGGAACGGGCTTTTTTTTGATAAGCTACTGATTGGAAAACCGTGTTGACATAAAACGGACATGACGATACCTCCAAAGATACCGCCATGTCCCTAAAAATGGGCGACTTTATCACGTCCCCGTAAATCCAATTTTGCAAAAGGAGAACGGCGGCTTTATCTTCATAAAACTGTCGCCTAAGTTGCAATCTGTCAGCAATCGCATAGGTTGTCAAAAAAGAAAGAGCCGATAACCGCATTTCAAACCTGTGTGTTATCGGCTCTGCGTCTTTGCGTCTGGCTCTATGATAACTGATATATTCATTTGTTGTACGCTAATAAGAGTTTCCTGCTTGCATTTTGGGCAGTATAGGGGAAAGTTTTTTAGTTCGGTATCGCCCCGTATTCTCAACCTTGTTTTGCTCTGACATATGGGGCATATTATCCATTCAGTATTCATGCTAAATGCCCCAATCTTGACTAATCATTTGCTGCTTTACCATGTGGGGGTAAATCTTACCCGCGTTCATCAGTTCCCCCGGCGTTCCCTGTTCGGCAACGGAACCGTCTGAAAGCACAACTACTTTATCCGCGCCGCTTACGGTACGCATACGGTGGGCGATAACAAGTACAGTCTTATCCTTTATCAGCCTTGACAAGGCAGCCTGTATCAATGTTTCATTCTCTACATCAAGGCTTGCCGTTGCTTCGTCAAGTAAGATGATAGGAGAATTTTTAAGGAAAGCGCGGGCGATTGAAATACGCTGCCTTTCACCGCCGGACAGTTCGCAGCCGTTTTCACCAATCATACTGTGATAACCGTCCGGGAGCTTTGCCGCAAATTCTTCACAATTTGCCAGTCTTGCCGCCGCAATCACTTCCTCATCTGTGGCGTCCTTCCTGCCTATTCTGATATTCTCCATAATTGTATTGTTAAACAGCGTCACATCCTGAAACACAATAGAGTACAGCGACAGCAAGATTTCCGGCTCTATTTTCGATATGTCCATACCGCCGACAGTGATTTTTCCTTTGCTTATATCCCAAAACCGAGCGGCAAGGCGTGATACCGTAGTTTTACCTCCGCCGGACGGTCCGACCAATGCGGTAACTTCTCCCTGTTTTGCCGTAAAGGACACGTCTTTCAAAACGGTTTCTCCGATATTATAGGCAAATCCTACATGGTCGAACACAATATCATAGCCTTTATTTGTTACATGCTTGCTGCCTGTTTGAATGGGCTGGTCAAGGATTTCGTTCATACGGTTTATGTTTGTTTTGGTGGAGATTACCGCAGCAAGATTTTGTAATGCACCCTCAAGCGGGGCATACAGCCTTGAAGCTACAAGTAAAAACATAAAAAACAGCGGAATATCAATCTCCCCACGAATAAGTAGAGCAGAGCCTACAAGCGCAACCGTAGCAATCCCGAGCTTTAATATCAACGTAGAGGAAACAACGAAAAGGGCAGTCCCAAGTTCTGTTATAATATGCCGCTTTTCCACATTATCAATTTTCTTATCCAGCCCTTTCAGATAACTTTCTTCCGCATTGTTCGCCTTTAAGTCCTGCAAACTCTCGATACACTCCTGTACGCCGCTTTCAAGCGCGACATTTGCCGCTACGGATTTACGATTAAAGTATTCCTGTATGCGGGCTGAAAGGAATGTAATTGTAAATGCTATCGGCAAAACCCAAACAGCCGCAAGAGCCATACGAAAGTCTATAGCAAACAGGCAAATCGCAACCAGCGTTGTTGAAATAAGGGAGCCTGCCAAAGCGGGTACATAATGGGAAAATGCCTGTTCAAGTGTGGCACAATCACCCATAATGGAGTTTGTTAAATCGGCAAGGTCTTTTTTTCCAAAAAAGGATAAGGGGATTTTGCGGAGCTGCTCTGCTAACGAAATGCGTCTTACTCCGCTTTCCACATAAGTCGCTAAATAGGTGGCGTTATATTGAAACCAAGTTACAACAAAGATAAGGCATAGGCAAACCAAAGCGCCAACCCCATAGAAAGCAATGCGGCTTCCATTTACGCCCCCGTTCATGATATCAATAACAAAATTATAGAGCAGCCCCACCGGAAGCATAAACGATATATCCTGCAAAACGCAGGCAATACAACCTTTTATCAAATCGACAGCTCCTTGTCTTGATAACGCAAATCGTCTTTGCAATGTTTTAATCATGCTGTTACCTCCTTTGCAATTTTCCATTCTGCTGCTTCGGAATAATTCTTCCACATTCTTGCAAATATGCCGTTTCTCTCTATCAACTCATTATGCGTGCCGCTCTCGACAATCTCACCGTCTTGCATTACATAAATACAATCAACACCTATGATTGACGATAGCCTGTGTGCAATCATAATAACAGTTTTTCCCTTTGAGAGAGCAGATAAAGCCTTCTGGACACGCACCTCATTATCGGGGTCAGCAAATGCGGTCGCTTCATCCAGAATTAGGATAGGCGCATTTTTCAAAATTGCGCGGGCAATCGCTATTCTTTGCTGTTCACCGCCGGACAGGTACACGCCGTTTGTACCCACAACCGTATCAATGCCATTCGGTAATTTTTCGATAATATCCAGGCATTGTGCAACTTCCAGTGCATGAGCGATTTCTTCGCGTGAGGCGTCAGGCTTTGCCATACGCACATTTTCCAATATGGACGCTTTGATAAGACGGCTATTCTGAAATACAAAGGACACCTTATTCATCAATGTTTCCTTTGGAATGTCGCGTATGTCGATATTCCCTATTAGTATGCGCCCTTTTTGCGGGTCAAAAAATCTTGTTACAATATTTGCAAGGGTCGTCTTGCCGCCGCCGGACGCACCTACCAATGCAATCACCTGTCCCGGTGCAACCCGAAGTGACACATCATTCAGCGCGTTTTTTTCTCCGTCATAGCTGTAACTAACGTGTTCTAATGTAATTCCATTGTCTTTAGGGGTATTATTCACGCTGCTTTCAGACAATGGTTTTTCGTTTAGCACTTCATCAATTCTGCCTAATGCGTCCCCTACAATCATTGCGTCCTCGCTCATAAACATAATTTTTGTGAGTGTTGTACCGATGACAGGAGTAATCACAATATAGAAGATAAGGTTTAGAAGCAGTTCATTTGTTACGCCGCCCCTTGTAAAGAGAATACCTCCGGCAATCAGAAACGCGAATACGCCGTTGATTGCCGTTGTGTAGCACATCATAGGCAGACGCATTTCTTTTGTATAGGCAATAACCCATTTTTCATAGTTATCAATGGTGCTCTTAAATCGTTTGAAGGAAAAGATAGTCTGACCAAAGGCCTTTACCACTGGAACACCCCTTACATATTCCACCGCCTCATTAGACATCTCCGAAAGAGCGTTCTGGTACTCTTTCATCTTTTCCTGCATCCCTTTTCCAGTCATGCCCATCATAAACAGAAAACCAAGCACAACCGGAACAAGGCTCAAAAGCCCTAACCGCCAATCGAAAGCAAGCAGTAAAACAAGCAGCCCTATGGGGGTGGCAATCGCTCCCGCTTTGTCGGGGAGCCTGTGTGCAAGATAGGTTTCCGTTGCAGCGCTTGAGGTGTTGACAATCCTTCGCAGATTGCCGCTTCCGTACTTTTCTGTTACCCCCAGCGGCAGGGCTGTGATGTGCCGCATAAGCTCTTTTCGGATATTGGCGGCAACCCGGAATGCGCTCATGTGCGAACACATCAGACCGGCGATATAGACAACAATAGAGAGTACCGCAAACAATACCGCAGACCAGCCGTAGCTTGTGACATTCCCCGCCTGTGAGAAGTCCGGGGAAACTTCCAGTATGTCGTGAATGATACGCCATATATACCAAAACGGCACAAGAGCCAACAGCGCACTCATGACTGACAGTACCCAGGAAAGATAGGTCAATATTTTATGCCCTCCGGCATAACCCATCAATCTTGATAGATTAGACTGTTTTTTCATTGAAAAACCTCCTTAAAATTTTTATGATAAAAGAGATTATGGAAACCTCAAATATCCACTTTTTGAGTTAGCAACAACTAACTTGCATGTAAAAATTATAGGGCTTATTGCCCCATAATTTTCATCCACCCTGCGGTGTAAAAGGCTCTCATTTCTTTTAGATAATGCTTTGCTTCTTCAAGCGGCATTTCATGTATAATCAATTCAAAAAAAGTGTTGAACATTCCTGTGATTAAGATATGCTCCAACCGTTCATCAATGGGTGGGGCAGGTCTGCCGAGCTTTTCAAGAACTATTAAATAATCATGTGTTGCATTTGTTTCTATTTCCACCATTTCGTCAATCAGCTTTGAAAAGCGCGTTCCCTCGGAACAACAAAGAATGAGCTTAAATTCATTCAAGTGTTCATAGGCGTACAAAAGCATTTCATACATACACTCGCCGGAAGTAGAGGTAAGATTGTCAGGCTGCTCCTCTGGCGGGATTTCTGCAAATTCTTTTTGCGCCTTGCGAAAGCAATCTAATAGAAAGTTGTAATGTTCGCCGACTAACGCTTCAAATAATTCTTCCTTGCTGTCATAGTAACCATAAAACGCCCCAGTTGTCACGCCCGCCGTCTTGACAATATTCCGCAAAGAAGCGGACTTAAAGCCTTTTTCAAGAAATTCTTGCATGGCGGCTGAAAGAATTAAGTGTAATGTCGTCTGCTCTACTTCATTCATTAACTCACTCCTCTCATATAACATCGTTATATATCACTGTTATATGATACAGTAAAGAGGGAGCTTTGTCAATAGTTTGAAAATTTTGCATTATAGAATTGGCATTTTTCGATTTTCTCCGTATTAAGAAGTGAGAAAACTTTTTGAAAAACCTTTCTCTGAAACTTTGGCAAAACCGCCTCCTGCGGTGTTGTAGGTAGTGAAAGGAGAACTGCGAATGGAAAATAGAAAACGGAACGTGCAAATATCCTATGACCTTGTGGGAATACTCCCCGCGTCCTTGCTCGCTGACCTGTAAAACGGAGAAACGGCATAGCCGAAGCTGTGCCGTTTCTCGAAAACAACTCTATGCTGTTTTATGAGTGACGACCTTTCCGGTGGCTTTTTATTCACCAGGAAATTTCGATGGAATCACCTGTTATATTTGATTCCGTTCGTATCCTGCAGTATTTTTTTGCGAAAATTCTCTCTCATAAAAGAAGATATACTGCTGCAGCACACCTGCAAATCCCGGATATTTCGAGAAGTTCTCCGCGATCAGCGCCTCGCAGAGCCGCGTTTCCGGGACATGTCCGGTACAGTGGCTTTTCGGGGCGTACTCCCGCAGCAGGATCTTTTTGATCCAGGTGTCCACCGGGAAAGCACCGATATGGTGAAGGCCGAAGAGGCAGATGCAGTTGGCAACCTTGACGCCGATTCCATAGCAGGAAAGAAGAGCTTCCATGGAGTCCGCATAGTTCATCCCTCGCAGGCGGTCAAGATCCAGCTTTCCGGAGCAGATGTCCTCGCAGGTCCGCTTGATGTACTTGGCGCGGTAGCCGAGCTTTAAGGCGAGAAGATCATCCAGAGAGGCACGGTTTAACTCTTCAGGGGTTGGAAAAGCATAATAGTATCCAGAGACAGTCGGGGGAATTTTATGTCGTGTCCCATATTTTTCGCTCAGCGCTTCCACCAGTGCCCGGATCGCAGGGATCGTTTTCTGCTGTGAGATAATAAACGTAATGATCATCTCCCAGAGATCCTGATTCAGGATCCGTATCCCATTGCCGAAAGCTGCCGCCTTCGAGAGATAATCATCCATCGGATCGATCGCCCGGATATAAGCATCATAATCCGTCTCAAGGTCAAAATAATGTTCCCAGAATGCGAACTCATCATTTGGACAGTGGAAAGTCACCTCATCTCCATGCTGTTCTATGATGAGAAAATGTCTGCCGCTGATAACCCGGTAAGCCGTCTGTGAACGATTCGGATCACACGGAACCATGCGGAAACACTGACCGGAGTCGGCAATCTGGCGGATGTTGAAGTTTTTTAAAGCTTTTGTGATCATAAAGTCTCCATAAAGATGTATGAAATAGTTCCCGGATAAAGTGGGAAAGTATTCGAAGTTCCATGCAAAGTGCGGGAACTGCAGGTATCAAAAATACCACCCGGCAGGAAATTCCAGCGGGTGGTAAAAATGAATTGCATATTTCAGTCTGGCGGAAGAAAAATTACTGCTCAGCCTTCTTATTCGCTTTCGCCTGAAACTTCTCGTTCTGGATAATGAAGCGCTCGTGGCGGCCTCCGCCGATTTTTCCTTTGGCATCATAAGCGGCAACATCGAATACGAGACGGCGTCCGTCGACCTCGACAAGTTCAGTCTCACACCATACGGTCATTCCAAGCGGTGTCGGTGCGTCGTGTGTTACGTTTAAGAGTGTACCCACGGTACCGCAGCCCTCGTCGAGCTGATCAGCAACGCTCATCCAGGCAGTCTTTTCCATTAAAGCGGTCATAGCCGGTGTCGCGAACACGTCGAGTGTGCCGCTTCCCATTGTTTTTGCGGAGTTTGCGTCAGAGACAACAACTTCCTGTCTTCCTTTTATTCCAGTTTCCAGCATAAGTTTGTCCTCCATGATTAAATGAATACCACAGTTTACAATACCGGAGATCCTGACAGTGACAGCGAAGATCCGGGATTTAAACCGGGAAAGTGTGGTCAGCGCGGCGTTTTCCTGCCTGACACTGACATATAAAGTATAGAATACTCGTACACGAATTGCAAGAAAAAGACTTACTGGTTTGTGATCATTTTTTTCAGATTCTCAAAAAGCTCCAGATCGGATTTTGTCACGCGGATGTTGGAGGCAAGTTCCTTTCCGTCCGGTTCGATAACTTTAAATTCGATGATCATGTTTTCCTGAATGCCATGTTTGTAGACCGCACGCCAGAAAGCCGGGAATTTCGGATGATTTCTGGTAAAGGTCTGCCAGGAGCTTTTGAACTGCAGAAACATCATTGGATTTATACTCAAAATATTTTCCTCTTTCCTAAAATTGTGTTTCGGATAGTCACGCAGCGGGTCAAATGGACGCCGATGCCACTGTTTGCGCAAGGCACGAACAGTAGCATGCGGATGAATTCCAGTATAAAATATTTGAGCAGGAATTGCAAGATATGGGAATAGTATGCTACAATTAGCACTGAGAAAGTGGTTGCTGTATACGGATCGGAATTTTCCGAACTGAAAATTCTGCCCAATACAGCGGTGGATTTTGCCGATCTGGAATGCGAAGCATCGGCAAAACGATGGTCAGCAGTTGTAAAGGAGCGAGATACAATGCTGGAGGACGCAAAAAAACGGATGGCCGAAAATGTCATTTGTAATTTGAAAAAAAGAAACATGGAGGGGATCTATTGCCGGGATAAGAAAGCGGCAGTGGAAACGGTCCTCTCGCTGATCGAACCCGGTGCTTCCATCGGCTGGGGCGGCTCGGCATCGATCCGGGAGCTGGGAATCCTGGCTGAATTGGAAAAATTCGGGCATGAGATGCGGGATTACCCGATGAAAGATAAAGAGACGATGGGAAATCCGTCATATCTCGGCTCCTGCAGTGCGGACTGTTTCCTTATGGGAACGAATGCGATCACTGTAAAAGGTGAACTGGTCAATATTGACGGTGCGGGAAACCGTGTGGCCTGTCTGATCCATGGACCAAAGCAGGTGATTATTGTTGTCGGAATGAATAAGATAGTGCGGAGTATTGAGGATGGGATCGACCGTATCCAGACGCAGGCTTGTCCGATCATTGCAGATGCTACCGGCCGGAAAACGCCATGTGGTGTAAAGGGAGTCTGCATGGACTGCCAGTCCCCCGACTGTATGTGCTGTTCGATCGTTGTTACACGGAGATCCCGATATGACGGACGGATCAAGGTTGTGATCGTTGGGGAAAATTTAGGCTATTAAAATAAGATTACTGGAGGAACCCAATGTTTTTTATTGGCGGAATTACTCAGGGGACAAAAGAACTGGTTTATAACGCGGCGGCGATGATCTGTGGCCGCTGCGGGAGATATGGACGGTATCAGGTGTTTATGACCTATATGTGCCTGTCCTTTTTCTTTATTCCGATCTTCAAATGGGGACGGAAATATTATGTGAAGACAAGCTGCTGCGGGACCGTTTACCAGCTGGACGAGGAAGTCGGAAAGCGGATCGCCGCGGGAGAGGATGTGCCGATCCGGGAGGAAGACCTTATCCTTGTCTCCGAGGGGCATGATGCCCCGGCCTGGGAGGTGCCGGTGAAGCGGTGTTCAAACTGTGGCTATGAGACGAAGGAAAATTTTGAATATTGCCCGAAGTGCGGAAAGAGGTTTTAAGACATGAAGATCACATACATTCATCACAGCGCATTTCTTGTGGAGACGGAATCGGTATATCTGTTGTTTGACTATTTTCAGGGAAATCTACCGGAGCTTTCAGAGAAGAAGCCGCTTTATGTGTTCGCCAGCCACAGACATCCGGATCATTTTTCAAAGGTGATCTTTGAACTGGAGGAGAAACATCCGAAGATCCATTATATTCTGGCATTTGATATCTGGAGTAAGCGGGTTCCGGAATCTTGTAAAGGAAAGACAGAATTTTTAAATCCGGGGCAGGTGCTGGATGATGGAACGCTGAAGGTCGAGGGATTTAAGTCCACGGATGAGGGCGTCGCGTTCTGGTGCAGTGTGGATGGTCTGGAGATCTACCATGCAGGCGACCTGAATCACTGGTACTGGGATGGGGAAGATTCGCAGTGGAATAAGAATATGGCGAAAGCGTATCAGAAAGAGATCTCGAAGATGCATGGGCGGACGGCGGATATTGCGTTTTTACCGCTGGATCCGAGACTCGGTGAATATTTTTACTTGGGAATCGATGATTTCGTGAAGGAAGTCGACGCGAAACATATTTTCCCGATGCACTTCTGGGGGGAATACGATGTGGCGGAGCGGCTGAAAAAAATGCCGTGTTCGGCGGGATACCGTGACAGGATCGTTGAGATCCATGAAGAGGGAGAAGGCTGGGAAATCTGAGAGGGGGAATAAAATGCAGCTTGCGACCTCAATGAATATCGGGAAAGTGATGGATGAAGAAGCGAAAAGAGAACGGTTTGCTTCCTGGTATATTACATTACCTGGAATTCCTGAGTACGAAAAAGAAATGATAGAGAAGTCATTGAAATATAACGTGTGGAAAGAACTCATAACACTATTCGTTATTTATATGATCTTATCATTGATATGGTTTTTCGGCGCTGGGCTGTATGATCCTTTTCAGAGCATAACGGGCTATAAACTCACAGGAAAAAAGAATGTCATCGCAGTTGTACAGGAAGATGGACAGTCATTGCGTCTGAAAGATCCAAATAAAGGTGAGCATGTACAGTATACACTTGCCGAACTTGGAATGGATCCGGTACAGTATTCTTACGGAAACAGGCTTCAGACATACTGGGAGAAGGAAACGGATGGTGAGTATCATTTCCTTGCCATACTGCCGGAAAAACAGGTATCGAAAATAGAAGGCCTTTATTACGGGGTGATAGGAGTCGGATATTTTACGATTCTTATTGGCGGAATCAGCGTATTTTTCATTCGAAGGAAGCGGTACACGGGATGGTTCCTGCGTTTCTACGATAGGCTGGAAAAGTTTTATTCAGAGCATGCTGTCTGGAGAAAGTACAGTGTTGAAGAGGGATATGACACGATAGATGCCATTATTGCTTACGGAAATAAAAATCAGCCATCCTTTGTAAAAAAATTTTCTTGTACCCGGCTTACAAGAGAGGAAGAGAAGAAAAAGAAATCAAAGATAATCGCTGTATGGTTGACGACTATAGCTGGCATGACAGGAATCATACTGATCATTTCACTGCAGGTGAGTATTGCGTCAGAAATCGAACAAAGGAAAAATGAGGCAAGGACGGCAGCTGTTTTAGAAAAACTGCAGGCTGCAATCAACGGAAAAAGGCCCGGTCCTGCTGATGGATCAGAAAGTTACAGCTATGCAGATATGATCGACCGGGCGAGAAATACATTTCCGGAAGAAGATGTTTACTACAAGCTTCTGACAACGGAAGAGTACGTTGCTCTAATTGTCACAACAAAGAAAAAACAAAATGTCTGCTTTGACCGGTATGTACCGGTACATGGCTCAATTGGCGAAGAGGGAACAGAGTATAAGCTTGCAATTTCTATGGTATCGGACGCAATCCAGCCGGATGACATTTTGCATAATTATACAGGGATTCTTTTGTCCCCGACATCGTAATGTGAAACAAATATAAATTGAGAGGAGAACACCATGAAATTCACATTTGCGCATAACAATTTTAATGTCACAGATCTTGACAAGTCCTTAAAATTCTATGAGGAAGCTCTTGGATTAAAGGAAGTAAGAAGAAAAGAAGCGGCGGACGGGAGCTTTATCCTGGTATACCTCGGAGACGGCGTGACACCGCACCAGTTAGAGCTCACATGGCTCAGGGACTGGGAGAAAGATCACTATGATCTTGGAGACAACGAGTTCCATCTTGCATTCCGGGTAGATGATTTCGAGGCGGCTCACGCAAAGCACAAAGAGATGGGATGCATTTGCTTTGAAAATGAGAAGATGGGGATCTACTTTATCACAGATCCGGATAATTACTGGCTGGAGATCGTGCCGACAAGAAAATAATGAAAAGGTCCGACAGCCAGATATATGAAAAATTCACACATCAGGCAGAGATGACGGAAACTGTTCTCACTGGAAAAATAGCAGCCGGTCAGGGATAGGAAACATAGAAACAGATAAAACAGGAGGAGCTAAGATGATTCTGATTAAAAACGGGCGTGTAGTAGACGCAAAGAGCAATACAGACGAGGTTCTGGACGTTGTCATTGATGGCGGAAAGATAAAGACCATCGGAAAAGTGGAAGATGACGGAAGCTATGAGCAGGTGATCGATGCAGACGGCTGTGTCGTAGCGCCGGGCCTCATTGACGTCCATGTTCACTTCCGTGATCCGGGACTTACATACAAAGAGGATATCCAGACAGGTTCCGCCGCAGCGAAAAAAGGCGGATACACAACGGTTGTCACCATGGCAAATACAAAACCGCCGGTAGACAATGTGGAGACCGTAAAATATATCATCGAAGAAGGAAAGAAGACAGGGATCAATGTTCTTCCTGCCGCATGCGTTTCTGTTGGAATGAAGGGTCAGGAGCTCACGGATATGGACGCTTTAAAGGCAGCAGGAGCCGTTGGATTCACAGACGATGGAATCCCGCTGATGAACGAGAAACTCGTCTACGAGGCCATGAAGAAGGCGAAAGAGTTAAATGTACCGCTGAGCTTCCATGAGGAAGACCCGGCATTCATCTCCGAGAACGGAATCAACGCCGGGGCTGTCGCAAAAGAGCTTGGAATCACAGGTTCCCCGGCACTTGCTGAGGATTCTCTCGTGGCCCGTGACTGCATGATCGCCCTGCACACAGGCGCGTCAGTCAATATCCAGCATATCAGCTCCGCCACATCCGTAAAGGCTGTGAAGCTCGCAAAAGAGCTGGGAGCAGATGTGACAGCGGAGGTTACACCGCATCACTTTACATTAGATGAGACGGCAGTGCTCGAACACGGCGCTATGGCGAAGATGAACCCGCCGCTCAGGACCGCGAAGGACCGCGCGGGGATCATTGAGGGAATCAAGGACGGCTCCATCGATATGATCGCCACAGACCATGCACCGCACAGCATGGAGGAAAAGGCAGTTCTCCCGGTATGGAAAGCGCCGAGCGGAATCATCGGTCTTGAGACCGCTCTCGGACTTGCTGTGACAGAGCTTGTGAAGAAAGGCCATCTGACCACCATGCAGCTTGTCGAGAAGATGTGCGTAAACCCGGCGAAGTTGTATCACTTTGATAAAGGATACCTCGCAGAGGGCGGAGATGCCGATATCGTGATCTTCAACGAGGACGAGGAGTGGACCGTCACAGACGATGAGATCGCATCCAAGTCCCACAACACGCCGTTTATCGGAACAAAACTTTTCGGACGTGTGAAGTATACGATCTGCGGTGGAAAGATTGTATACAAGGATTAAGAACATACAGCAGAGCTCCCTGGCATCGGGCTGATAAGACTCAGAGAATCCGGTTGGGGCTGGGAGCTGGGGAGTGCAGCTGTTTTCAGCAATGCAGGAGGAGGCAAAGCTAAGAATTGTGAGAAATAAAGAACAGGAGAAAACAAGTCATGAAAAAATACCAGGTGCTTCTTTTTGATGTGGATGGAACACTTCTGGACTTCGACAAGGCAGAGAGGATCGGCATCGAGCGGGTACTTACCCACTTTGGCGTACCGGCTACAGAGGAGAACGTGCAGAAGTACCACCATCTGAACAAAAGCTACTGGCAGAAGTTAGAGCGCGGGGAGATCACGAGAGAGCAGGTGTTAAGCCTGCGATTTGAGGACTTCTTCGGTGACTTTGGAATCAGGGTAAACGGCGCGGAGGTCGACAGTTTGTATCGCCAGACATTAAATGAGAGCGCGTTCCTTCTGGACGGTGTTATGGATCTTCTCAACGGCTTAAAGGATCGCTATGAGCTTCATATCGTTACAAACGGTGTCGCTGAGACCCAGTATAAACGTCTCGCGGCAGCAGGCCTGGACAAGCTGTTTCAGGGAATCTACGTTTCCGAGGAATCCGGATACCAGAAACCGCAGCAGGAGTATTTTGATTACTGCTTTGAAAAGATGGGCAGAAACGATGTGGAGAACATGCTGATCATCGGTGACTCCCTGACTTCTGACATCCGTGGAGGAAACAATGCCGGAATCGATACTCTGTGGTACAATCCGCACCACCAGGAGAACACGGCCGGGGTGCATGTGGATTACGAGGCGGATACGTTGGAAAAGATAGGTGAGATGCTGAGTTAATTTCGGAAAGACAGCAGCAGGCAATTTTTTGAAAAGTTATGTAAACTAAAAGCGTCTGGAATGAGATAAAATCCATGGAAAATCATTTTGAAGGCTGGTTTTAATGCTGGTACCTTTCAAAATTGCAAAAAGTCATA
The DNA here is from genome assembly GCF_045062245.2 of Pilosibacter rotomagensis. Taxonomy (NCBI): domain Bacteria; kingdom Bacillati; phylum Bacillota; class Clostridia; order Eubacteriales; family Clostridiaceae; genus Pilosibacter; species Pilosibacter rotomagensis. Next base: position 238,857 of record NZ_CM170323.1, read on the forward strand.
GCAATACTGAGAAACATTGTCAGACATCTTGACAAATACGAGGATTTTTCTTATAATTAAGCTTTCCCGGAGAGCATTGTCCGCCGCATACGGATCCGGTGAAGGGACAGAAAGAGCGGCGGCGAATATATAGAAATGAGGGGTGTATTTCATGAACAAGAACACGACAGATATCACATTATCAGCTTACTTTAACGACATCGTGATCGGATATTACGAGGACGAGGATCTGGTAAAACAGTTTGGAAGACAGCTTGGTTTCGACGTGGATATGGACACCTTTATGGCGGTATCTTTCCAGTATCCGTCTGATATGAACGTAAAACCGGAAGACCGTGAGAAGCTCACAGACGCTGCAAACGCGATCATCGCTCTCTCCGATATCAACAGAAAGATCGGTGGAAAGCAGATCATCACATGTGACAGCGGTGACTGTGTGATCCTGGTCATGAAGGATAAATCCGCAATGCGTGACCTGATCCCGCAGATCAAGGAGACAGCCCTTGAACAGGTAGAAAAGATCAACTCTGACAGAAAGATCCGCGTCGGCATCGGTACGATCGAGAGTGGAATCAAGGGAATCAAGCATACATACAGCAATGCCCAGGATGCGGTAAAGGCCGGCGAGATCTTCAAGAAAGACCGTGTGATCCTTGAATACATGGGTATGGAGATTTACAGCAGCATCAACCAGATGGTTGTAAACTTCGGTGACCGCCTTACCAGAACCGTATTAAAACAGCTCGGTGAGACTGAGAAGCGGGTTCTCGCGAAATACTACAAATGCAAAGAGGACATCGCTGAGACTGCAAGACAGCTCGGAATGTCTGAGGATGATGTAAAGACAAGCTTAAATATGGTCCGCATCAACACCGGACTTGACGTAAATGATACAGAGGATAACTTCAAGCTCCACTTTATCATGATCGCGAAGAAAGTCCTTGAAAACGACGAGAGAATCAAGAAGAATCGTTAATTCACCAGAAAGTTTCTGCTGCTGTCTGCGCATGGCATGAACAGCGGAGTGTAGAAGGTGGACGATACAGAAGAAATCAGCAACAGCCCTGCGCATAATATGTGCCGGGCTGTGAGCCGTTATGGACGGTAAAATGCTGAATGGTAAAAGACAAACCGGCGGGGATCTGCCGGACAGAAGGGGATACACATATGAAGACAATGCTGGAGCGCGGAGCCGGAATTTTAATGCCGGTGTCAAGTTTGCCGTCACCGTATGGAATCGGTACATTTGGCAGTGCGGCCTATGAGTTTGTGGACTTTTTGAAGAAGGCAAGACAGAAATACTGGCAGGTTCTGCCGGTCGGACCGACAAGCTACGGGGACAGCCCGTATCAGTCGTTTTCCGCGTTTGCGGGGAATCCGTATTTTATCGATCTGGACACACTGGTGAAAGAGGGACTTCTCACACAGGATGAGATCAACGCCTGCTACTGGGGCGATAATCCGACCCAGGTGGCATATGATGCAGTGTTCTGGTACCGTTTCCCGCTGCTTAAAAAAGCGTATGCGAGAAGTGAGTACCGGGAGGAACAGGGCTACGAGAAGTTCTGCATGGACAGCTGGTACTGGCTGAACGATTACGCGTTCTACATGGCACTAAAGTTCCATTTTGATAATAAAGAATGGCTGGCCTGGCCGGAAGACATCCGCTTCCGCAAAAAAGAGGCAGTGGAGTCCTACCGTGAGGAGTTAAAGGACGAGATCGACTTCTGGAAATTCCTGCAGTATAAGTTTTACCAGCAGTGGGGAAAACTCCGCACATACGCGAATGAACAGGGAATCTCCATCATCGGTGATATTCCGATCTATGTGGCGCTTGACAGTGCGGACGTCTGGACACATCCGGAATTATTCCTTCTGGACGAGGAAAACCTGACTCCGCTCAAGGTTGCCGGAGTTCCGCCGGATGCCTTCAGTGAGACGGGACAGCTCTGGGGCAACCCGCTGTACCGCTGGGATGTCCAGGAAAAGACAGATTTTGCATGGTGGAAGGAGCGTATGAAAGCGTCCGCCCGCCTGTATGATGTAGTCCGCATCGACCACTTTATCGGCGTGACCCAGTATTACGCGATCCCGGCCGGTTCCGAGGATGGAAAGACCGGAGAATGGTTAAAGGGACCGGGAAAGAAACTCACGGATGCGATCAACATGGTCATCGGGGACACGAAGATCATCGCGGAGGACCTCGGGATCTTTGTTCCGGAAGTCAAGGAACTTCTCGAGGAGACCGGCTATCCGGGAATGAAGATCATCGAGTTTGCATTCAGCGGTGACCGCTTCAACGAGCATCTCCCGCATATGTACTCTCCGAATTCTGTCGTTTACGGCGGAACCCACGACAATGAGACTCTGGTGGGCTATTTTAAGCCGGAAGAGCGCCAGTGGTGGGAATTACAGTACATTGCGGATTACATGGGCGTCTCCCATCAGCATGAGGTCGTAGACAAGGTCCTGAAGACCGCCTATGCGTCTGTCGCGAGTGTTGTCATCTTCCAGGCTCAGGATATCCTGAAACTGGACAACTGGGCGAGAATGAACACTCCGGGAACAGTTGGAAACAACTGGAGATGGAGAATGAAACCGGGCGAACTGAACCAGGATCACATCAACCATCTTTCATGGCTTGTGGATACATTTGGACGGTTCTGACGGTGCGGTCACAGGACAAAAATACCGAGTGACAGAGTCGGCTTTTGTCGATAACAACAGATGTGTGCCGTACGCGGTACAGTGCCGGAAAATAAGGAAAAACGGGCGGTTTGTAAGGGGAAAACAGACCGCCCGTTTCTTGGAAATTCGATTGACACCGGACCGGAATTGTGATATTGTTAAGTTAATTCCGATGCACTATTGAACTCACATGTTTTTGTAAGTCATTTGCGCGATACGATGAATTACAAAAGCATGTGAGTTTTTTGAAATAAAGACCATCAGCGATGTGTGGAGATTTCCAGTAGGGCTTAGTACGGAAAAATTCAATTTTTTATGGAGGTACCAAAATGAACAACGGTACAGTTAAGTGGTTCAATTCTGAGAAAGGCTACGGATTCATCTCCAACGACAACGGCGGCGACGACGTATTCGTACACTTCTCCGCAATCGTAGGCGACGGCTTCAAGACTCTTGAAGAGGGCCAGAAGGTTACTTTCGACACAGAGCAGGATCCGAAGAACAGCAAGAAGCTTCGCGCTGTTAACGTAGTTAAACTCTAATTCGAATAAAAGAGAAAACAAAGAGCTGCCGTTCCGGGAATATCCGGAGCGGCGGTTTTTTGTTTGTTTAACAGGAAATTCCGATGGAACTTCCTGTTAAATAAAAAGGCATTGCATGCCTAAGATGCGCGCTCGCGTGAAGATGAAGGATGTCGCAGGCGACCGCGCTCGGCGTGAGAATGTGCCAGGGCATATTCTTTTTATGATAGAAATTTCTGCACCTCTATAAAATTTCCCCCTAAAACAGGCTTTTTTCAAGAAAAGCCTTGCAAAATGCGGCATTTCCTAATAGAATAAGAAGGACTTTGGTAACTGCTCGGCTTGATTTTATGATTTGTGGACAGTTGCCATTTTGATTATGCCCGGATATATCGATCTGCGGCAGAGTGTTTGTGCCCGGCGCGGGATGCGCTAAGGCGCATTTTGTGTTATGATCCACATTGTACGTGGATCCGTAAGTATTTCACAGGTACCCCTTGTCAGTCAAAAGGAGATTTAGAAAATGATTAGTGCAAATAATGTGACACTCCGTGTCGGCAAAAAAGCTTTATTTGAAGACGTAAACATTAAATTTACAGAAGGAAACTGCTACGGTCTCATCGGTGCCAACGGTGCCGGAAAGTCCACATTCTTAAAGATCTTATCCGGTCAGCTCGAACCGACAAACGGTGAGGTTGTGATCACTCCGGGCCAGCGTCTTTCTTTCTTACAGCAGGACCACTTTAAATACGACGAATATACAGTTCTTGATACCGTTATCATGGGCAACAAGCGCCTCTACGATATCATGAAGGAAAAAGACGCGATCTACGCAAAAGAAGAGTTCACTGATGAGGACGGGATCAAGGCAGCAGAACTTGAGGGCGAGTTCGCAACAATGAACGGGTGGGAAGCAGAGTCTGACGCTGAGAACCTCTTAAACGGTCTCGGAATTGAGACAGAGCTCCACTACAAAATGATGAAAGACCTCCTCGGCGCGCAGAAGGTCAAGGTTCTCCTCGCACAGGCGTTATTCGGCAACCCGGATATCCTGCTCCTCGACGAGCCGACCAACCACCTGGATCTCGATGCGATCGCATGGCTCGAGGAGTTCCTGATCAACTTCGAGAACACGGTCATCGTTGTATCCCATGACCGTTACTTCTTAAACAAGGTCTGCACACAGATCGCTGATATCGACTACGGCAAGATTCAGCTCTATGCCGGAAACTACGACTTCTGGTTCGAGTCCAGCCAGTTAATGATCAAGCAGATGAAGGAAGCAAACAGAAAGAAAGAGGAGAAGATCAAAGAGTTACAGGAGTTCATCCAGAGATTCTCCGCGAACGCTTCCAAGTCCAAGCAGGCGACATCCAGAAAACGTGCCTTAGAGAAGATCGAGCTCGATGAGATCCGTCCGTCCAGCAGAAAATACCCGTATATCGACTTCCGCCCGGCGCGTGAGATCGGTAATGAAGTGCTTTCTGTTGAAGGACTTACAAAGACGATCGACGGTGTAAAGGTTCTCGACAACATCTCCTTTACACTCGGAAGAGAAGATAAAGTTGCACTTGTAGGCCCGAACGAGATCGCGAAGACAACACTCTTCAAGATCCTTGCAGGCGAGATGGAGCCGGATTCCGGAAGCTACAAATGGGGTCTCACAACGACTCAGGCGTACTTCCCGAAGGACAACAGCGCCGAGTTCAACAACGATGATACGATCGTAGACTGGCTGACCCAGTATTCCCCGGAAAAGGATGTTACTTATGTCCGCGGATTCCTCGGAAGAATGCTGTTTGCCGGTGAAGACGGTGTGAAGAAGGTAAAAGTTCTCTCCGGTGGTGAGAAAGTGCGCTGTATGCTCTCCAAGATGATGATCTCCGGCGCGAACGTGCTGATGTTCGATGAGCCGACTGACCATCTCGACATGGAGTCCATCACTGCGTTGAACAACGGAATGAAGAAGTTCCCGGGTGTGATCATCTTCTCCTCCCGTGACCACCAGGTTGTAGAGACAACTGCAAACCGTATCATGGAGATCGTCAACGGACAGCTGATCGATAAGATCACAACCTACGACGAGTACCTTGAGAGCGATGAGATGGCGAGAAAGAGATTCACATATACTCTTACTGAGAGCGAAGAGAATGATGACTGATCTTGCGGCCTGACTGATCTGCTATAAAAATCAGCAGCGTGTAAAAATAAAAAAGAGCACAGGTTCTGTGGATTCCATGGATTAAACTAAGGAATCTACAGAGCCTGTGCTTTTTTGATCAAATCAGTTTTCCCCGGCTTTTGCCAGGATCCCCTTCATTGAAACGATATATACGATGGCCGATACGACCGGTCCGGCGATATCGGAGACCGGTTCTGCAAAGAATGCCGCTTCCGCGCCGAACATTGCAGGCAGCAGGAACAGGGAGACGAAATATAAGCCCTTTCGGAAGAATGAGAGCGGCAGAGCGACCTGTACCTGACCGAGCCCGGTGAAACCGTCGACGATCTCATACTGGAACGCCAGCGGGATGATCGCCAGCGTGAAGATCCGGATCGCCCGGAGCGCCTCAGCGGCAACCGTCGGATCGGATGTAAAGAGACGGACGAACAGGCCGCCGACGGTGCGTGCGAGGATAAACAGCAAGGTGGTGTACGCCGCTGCCAAGATAAAGATATATTTCTGGGCACCTTTTACGCGGTCGGTGTTTCCTGCTCCGAAATTGTAAGCGAGGACCGCCTGGGTTCCGCTCGTGATGCCCCCGAGAGGCATAGTGACGACCAGCATGAAGCTCTGCGCGATCGTCGCGCAGGTGATGAGAAGATCGCCGCGTGCCGCACCGCCGTATTTCTGAAGGATCGCGTTCATCGTGATGATCATGACATTGTCCATCGCGATGATGATGAATGGGGTGAAGCCGATCGTCAGGATCCTGCGTATCAGCCGCCAGTCATAACCGCCGAAAGTGATGCGTACCGGCACAGTCTTTCCGAAGAGCGTTTTCAGCACGAAGGCGCAGCTTGCCGTCTGGGAGAGGACTGTTGCCGTCGCGGCGCCGGAGACACCCATGTGAAAACCGAAGATAAATACAGGATCCAGGACAATATTTAACACCGCACCGATGATGACGGAGTACATACCGGTTTTCGCAAATCCCTGACAGATGATAAACTGATTCATGCCGGTTGACATGAGCGCGAATACGGTCCCTGTCAGATAGATCGTAAAGTACGCGTTTGCGTAGGGCAGTGTGGTGTCGCTCGCACCGAAATACCGCAGCATCGGGATCCGGATCGGGTAGATACAGGCGACCATGAGGACAGAACACAGCGCGAGCATTAAAAAACAGTTGGCGAGGATCCGTTCGGCGGCCTTGTTATCGCCTTGTCCCATCTTCATGCTCATAAGCGGGGCACCGCCGATCCCGACGAGAAATGCGACGGAGCCGATCATCGTCACAACGGGACCGCAGACACCGGCCCCGGCGAGCGCCATATCGCCGGAAACAGGGATGTTTCCGATATACATGCGGTCAACGATGCTGTAAAGAACGCTGACAAACTGCGCCAGCATACTGGGGACCGCGATGCGGATCACAAGTTTTTTTATATTGTCACGGCCGAGATCATTTTCTGCTGCCATAATTACCTCCTGATGATTTACTCCAGGTCGAAAACAGGATGTGTGTAAGATCTGGTGTGATCCTGATCAGTGCAGGCTGAGATCAGCTGCATGTGGCTGTAAAAGACCTCTGAATGTGTCGGAACATGATCTTTTTCAGGATCACAGCCCATAGAGTATAGCACGATTTCCGGAAGCGGTAAATGGAATGAAAGAAGATTGTAAATTACTTTTTTCCGGGAAGAAGGATCTGGATTCGGCGGCATTTGTCAACAATGGGACAAAGAAATGTAAACTATAAAACAAAAACAAGTTGACAAATGGACGAAACATGCGTATGATATGGGAAGAGTCAATCATAACAATTCCATCTTGAGATACATATGCCGGAATGCAGAATCCAGAAGATCCACAGTTCAGATCACGGCAGCGGAAACGATGGATGTTGGGAGGAAAATAAAAATGGAAAACACAGCAGCAAAACACCACATGTCAACTGCACAGATGACGGTGACAGCGCTGATGACAGCGATCACCTGTATTCTTGCCCCGATGGCACTTCCGATCCCGGTAAGCCCGGTACCGATCAGTCTGACAAACCTGGTGATCTTCTTTATGGCATATATTCTTGGAACAAAGCTTTCCGTAGCGAGCTATGTCTTATATCTGCTCCTGGGAACCGTAGGACTTCCGGTATTCTCCGGATTTTCCGGCGGTGTCGGCAAGCTTCTCGGACCGACCGGCGGATATCTCATCGGTTTTATCTTCCTTGCAGCGATCGTCGGCTTCTTCGTTGAGAAGTTCCCGACAAAGATCTATATGCATGTGATCGGCATGATCCTCGGTATGGCAGTCTGCTACGCGTTTGGTACGGCATGGCTTGCAGGCCAGCTTGGAATGAGCTTTGTCGCAGGACTCGGAGTCGGCGTGATCCCGTATCTTCCGGGCGATACCGCAAAGATCATCATCGCGATCATCGCAGGACCGCAGATCCGCAAGGCAGTATCCAGATTCATGTAGGTATTTCATAAAACTCATATACATCTAAAAAAGTCCGCAGCAATTTTTATGCTGCGGACTTTTTGATGACCGGGGAAATTCGCGGAAGCTCCGATCCGGACAAAACCGGATCAATATCCGTAAGCCAGTGCGCCTCCATCAACCGCGAAATCCTGCCCGGTGATGTAGGTGGCACCATCGCTGATCAGGAACTTAGCCATTGCACCGAGATCCCTGGTATCGCCGAACGCATGAACCGGCATTCTTGCGAGGATCGCGGCTTTTCTTTCTGGAGTCATGACCTGCTTGTTCATCTCACTCGGGAACCAGCCCGGCGCGATGCTGTTGACACAGATGTTGTCGTTTGCCCACTCGATGGCGAGCCCGCGTGTCAGACCGCAGACCGCAGATTTGCTGACGCAGTACGGAACGACTTCGGTGAAGCCGAGATGCGCGGCCATGCTGCTGATATTGATGATGCGTCCTTTATGTTTGCTCTCTTTTAAATACGGGTAGCAGATCTGGCTCAATGCGAACAGACTTGTCACGTCCACATCCAGGATCTTTTTAAAGTCATCCATCGGGAAAACTTCCGCGCGTGCCTTTTTGGTGATCCCGGCATTGTTTACGAGAAAATCGAGACCGGATTTTCCTGCGATCTCTCCGATCAGCTTTTTCATTGCATCATAATCCGTGACATCTCCCTTTACATGGATCACGCCGGGAGCAGACGGCGCAAGACCTTCTTTTTCCTTTCCGGTACGGCTGATCACATATACGGTTGCCCCGTTTTCGGCCAGTACATTTGCGATCGCGTATCCGATCCCGCTGCTTCCGCCGGTAACGATACCGGTGCGTCCCTCAAATTCTTTCATGATGATATATGCCTCCTCAAAATCATAAAACAGATCGAAGATCTGTAGTTATAAGCTCTGGCAGCGATAGCTGTGACAGTTTTCGTTGATCAGATCCCAGTCGAGCTCGGCTCCGACACCAGGTTTGTCAGGTACATAGATATATCCGTCGCGGATCGGCAGATCACCTTTCATGGGAAGTCTGTAGTTATCTTCCGGGACAAAGTACTCGAAATATTTACAGTTCCGGATGCTGCAGCTTACATGCACGTTTGCAAGATCCATGTAATTCATGGTCGTTGTGTGGATCTCACAGTTTAATCCGAAGCTGTCTGCCATGTGAGCGATCTTTAAAGTCCCTGTGACGCCGTCCTTCCAGCTTACATCTGCGCGGACGATATCGGCTGCATGCTGTGCCACACTCTGCGCAACGCCCCAATGACAGCCTCTGGTCGTCTCTGTAGCGGCGATCGGGATGTCTACAGTCTTGCAGAGTTCGGTGTATTTGTAAAGTTCGAAATCGCGGAACGGCTCCTCAAACCATTCATATCCAAGCCGCTCCAGCTGTCTTGCGACACGGATGGCATCGTCCAGCGTATACTCGCCGACCGGGTCACTCATGAGCGTATAATCCGGACCAACGGCTTCCCGGACAGCTTCGTGGACTTTCATGTCAAATTCGACCGGTCCGCCCGGATGTGCCTTGTATCCTAAAATCCCTTTGCTCTTATAATAAAGTGCTTCGTCGACATATTCCTGCACAGTGGCGTGGAAATTTCCGCTGGCATATACCGGAAGCTTTGTGCGGTAAGCGCCGATATATTTATAAAGCGGAAGACCGGCTGCTTTTGCACACATATCCCAAAGTGCGACATCCACCGGACCCGGAAGAAATACGGGAAAAAATGCTTCATGACGGTCAACATTCCACAACTCATAAAAGATCGCCTCATGATCGTGCGGATCACGTCCGAGCAAGATCGGAGCGATACTGTCGTGGAGATAACTTTCGGTTACACCGCCGCTGCGGGCAGCCATACAGGTTGCGATCCCTTCGGTTCCGTCATCTGCGGTCAGCCGGATCGCGAAAACATCCCAACCCATTTTGGCGCCGCCCTGGCGTTTTTCGTCGAAGAGACATTTATCGCGGGTTACCCACCATGTCTCGAACTTTGTAATGATCATAATGATTCTCCTGAAATGAATAAAGTCTCTGCACTGTAAGATAAAAACTCCATTCCGGAAGTTTTCAGCGCAGAATGTCACAATTACACAACATAGATATATCACAATACCAAATTTGATGATTGAATTATATCACATATTGCACTATAATACAAATATAATATAGAAAATAAAGGAGAAAGTGCACAATGAGCAAGTGGAACGACGACAAAGAACTCTTTAAGCTTATGAAAGAAAAACTCTATACTCCGGTCGTAGGAGACATCCTTGATACCATGGGATATAATCACCAGTTCCTGCCTCCGGAGATCATGCCGTTAAAAGATGACATGAAACTGGCCGGGAGAGCGTGTACGATCCTGGAACATAATGTCTATGAAGCACAGAAAAAGCCGTTTGGACTTCTGACAGAAGCACTTGACCAGCTGAAGGAAGATGAGATCTATATAGCGACGGGAGCGGGAAACAGTGCTCTCTGGGGAGAACTTCTCACGGCGACAGCCAGGACACGCGGAGTTGTGGGAGCAGTTCTTGACGGATATACACGTGACACTCCGCAGGTCCTTGCACAGAATTTCCCGGTATTTGCAAGGGGACGCTGGGCACAGGACTCTTCGATCAGAACGAATGTGGTGGACTTCCGCTGCACGATCGAGATCGGCCAGGTTACGATCCACGATGGTGACATTGTGTTCGGAGATATGGACGGTGTGCTGATCATTCCGAAAGAAGTGGAAAAAGAATGTATCGAGAAGGCGTTTGAAAAAGCAGCGGGTGAGAAAAAAGTCCGCAGTGCGATCGAAGGCGGGATGAGCGCGACGGAAGCGTTTAAAGTATTTGGCATCCTGTAATAAAGCGGACGAATATTAAAAACGAAGACAAAAAAGACGGGCTGCCGTGATCCGGAATCGGATAATCCGATAGGGGATCACGGCAGCCTTTTGGTTTTATTGTCAGTTATCGTTTTCCATCATTTTCAGTGATTTGATCAGGGAGTGGTTGATGTGCAGGATGATCGCGTCCTGGACGGCATCTTCGTTCTCCCTTAAAAGCGCATCGATAATGGCGCGGTGCTGTTCAAGGTTGTCAACACGGTTCTGGTCATCCTTCAATGCGGCGTAGACGGCGAGACGCATCTGCTGGATCATCACAGACTGATACAGGTTGATCAGGATCTCGTTCCCGGTGATATCGACCAGATAGGAATGAAAAGAGGTATCGATCTGAAATTCATCATAATCCGGACCGGCGGCCGCCTTTTCAAACTGCTTCAGATATTCTAAAAGCCTGCTCTTGGAGTACATGGAGATATATTTCCTACAGACAGTCGGCTCGATCAGCTTACGTGTCTGATAGAGATCGTCGATACTTTTTTCGGTAAAAGGAGTGATCCGCATTCCCTTGCGCGGGAAAATGTCGATCAGATTCTCTGCCTGCAGCATGAGCAGCGCCTCGCGGAGTGGCGTTCTTCCAAAGGATGTCTCTTCCAGAAGCTGCTTTTCATTAAGTTCCTGTCCCGGCAGGTATTCACAGGATACAATCTTGCGATAGAGATATTCATATGCCTGATTTGTCAATGCTTCTGCCATTGTTCTCCTCCTTTTTGGTAAATATGCTGTAACAAGCATATATAATTTTGTGACAAATTGCAAGTGAAAATTCACAGAAATCCATTGAAATATATCACAAAATAGTGTAATATGATAATAGATATATCACATGGCAAAAACAAAGACAAAATAATAACGGGAGGAACAGGGAAAATGAATGAAAATGAGACATATATCAAAGATATACGAATCTACCAGGCTGTCAGCAAACTGAGCCATCCGATCGCAGATTCCACTCATGATATCAGCAAGATCGCGTTTTACGTTCTTGAGGTTGAGACAAAGGGCGGAGTGATCGGTCAGGGATATCTTTTAAGCTTCCATTACAGCCCGAACGCAATTGAAGGCGCCTTAAAAGATATGAAGAATTTCGTACTCGCGAAAGATTATCATGTATATGAGACCGCACAGGTCCAGAAGGATTACGAGATCGAAAGTGAGTATTTCGGAATCGTCGGACTTCAGAGATGGGCACTGGCAACTTTAAACGTAGCAATGTGGGATGCATGGGCAAGAACCATGGGACAGCCGATCTACCGGATGTTTGGATGCCACAGAAAACCGATCCCGGTATACGGAAGCGGCGGATGGATCAGCTACACGGACGAGGAACTTGTTGATGAGGTCGTAAACTATCAGAAACGTGGATTTACAGCAGTCAAGATCAAAGTCGGAAGTCCGGATATGGAGCGTGATATCCGCAGATTAAACCTTGTAAGAGAGGCAACCGGTCCGAATATGAAGATCATGATGGATGCGAACCAGGGTATGGACGTTCCGTCAGCCGTTAAACTGATCAGCAATGTAGAACATCTCGGAATTTTCTGGTTTGAGGAGCCGGTCGTTAATACAGACTTTGAAGGATATGCAACGATCCACTCAAAGACAAAGGTCAGCCTTGCAATGGGTGAGAGAGAGTACTCCACAGTTGCTCTCCGCGAACTGATCGGAAGACGTGCCCTTGATCTCTGGCAGCCGGATCTGATCCGTCTCGGCGGTGTTGAAGCATGGAGAGACAGCGCGGCACTTGCAAACGCTTACAATATTCCGGTACTTCCTCACTACTATAAAGACTATGATGTACCGCTTCTCTGCACAGTTGCAAATCCGTATGGCGCAGAGAGCTTTGACTGGATCGATGCGATCATCGATAATCCGATGGTCATCGACAATGGTTTTGCCCGTCCGCGTGAAGGTGAAGGCTGGGGCTTCCGCTTCCTGCATGAGTTCATGACAGAGGTAAAATAAGGAGTGATCTGAAATGAGAGCAATCGTTCTTCCGGAACCGTGGAAGGCTGTGACAGCCGAAAGAGAAATTCCGGTTCCAAAACAGGGAGAGGCATTACTGAAAATGGTCTGCGGAGGGATCTGCGGAAGTGACCTGGCTTCCTACCGCGGCCAGTCCGCATATGTCAGCTATCCGCGTACGATCGGACATGAATTCGCTGCCGAGGTTGTGGAAGTCGGCGAGAATCCATATGGGATCAAAAAAGGAATGCTGGTGACGGGAAACCCGTATTTCAACTGCGGGACCTGTTATTCCTGCCGGCGCGGTTATGTGAATGCCTGCATCCACAACGAGACGATGGGTGTCCAGAGGGAAGGAGCTTTCAGCGACTACTTCACGATGCCGGTCGAGCGGCTGTTTGACGGCGCAGGGATCGATCCGAAGGAGCTGGCGCTCGTTGAGCCATTCTGTATCAGTTACCACGGTGTGTCCAGAGCGGAATTAAAACCGGGGGACAAGGTGCTGATCTTTGGCGCGGGAGCGATCGGGATCCTGGCCGGTGTTGCGGCAAAAAGTTTCGGAGCGAAAGCTTATATCACGGATATTGCCGAAGAAAAGGTAAAAAAAGCAGTCAATGATTTCGGGCTGGACGGCGGATTTGTCAATGACAGCCCGGAAAAACTGACGGAATTTATCGGGACGGTTACAGGAGGAGACGGATTCGACGCAACGGTGGAAGCTGTTGGCGCCCCGGCAACATTCTTAGCTTGTGTGAAGGCAGTTGCCAGCCGCGGAAAGATGGTTGTGATCGGTGTCGCGAAGAAAAATGCGGATTTCAATTTCCTGGAAGTTCAGAGAAAAGAATTGAATATGTATGGATCCAGAGGTGCAACCTCAGACGATTTCCGGGCAGTATTAAAACTTGTCCGCGAAGGATTTGTGGATCTTACAAAACTGATTTCCAGAACATATTCCGCAGATCATGCGGAAGAAGCATTTGAAGATCTCGATAAAAATTATGGGGAAATCGTAAAAGCTGAATTCGAGTTTTAAACAGAAACTGTAAAAATGTATTTTATTTATGGGAGGAAAAAACTTATGAAGAAAAGAGCAATGGCAGCCGTATCAGCAGTAATGTGTGCATCCATGGTCCTGAGCGCATGTGGCAGCAGCGCATCAACGAGCACAACCGCAGCACCGGCAGAGACAAAAGCAGCTGAGGAGTCCAAGGCAGAAGAGACGACCGCAGCGGCAGCATCCGGAGACGTTGTAACGATCAACATCGGTTTTGAGAACACGACCGAGGAGCCGATCGGACAGGCTGTTGAAAAATGGGCAGAGCTCTTAAAAGAAGAGAGCAATGGCACCATGGAACTCAAAGTATTCGCAAACAGCGCACTCGGAAACAAGAGTAAACTGATCGACCAGATGGTCATGGGTGAGAATGTGATCACGATCGCAGACGGCGCTTTCTATGCTGATTACGGTGTTCCGGATCTTGGTATCCTCTATGGACCGTTCTTCTTCGATAACTGGGATGAGGTTTGGAAACTGATCGACAGCGACTGGTACAAAGAGCAGTGCAGCAAGCTTGCGGATAAAGGACTCACCGTTCTTGGTTCCAACTGGGTCTATGGAGAACGTGAGTTAATGACAAAAGACAAAGCTGTTGTACCGGCAGACATCAAAGGTAAAAAGATCCGTCTTGCAAACAGCCAGATCTATGTAGAAGGCTTCAATGCATTAGGAGCTACAGCAGTACCGATGGCACTTGGTGATGTTTACACCGCATTACAGAACGGTACTCTTGACGGCGTTGAGAATCCGCTCTCCACATTATACGGACAGAGCTTCCAGGAAGTTACAAAGAATATCCTTATGACAGGACATATCTTAAACTTCACAACATGGTGCATCGGAACAGATTACCTCAACACCTTAACACAGGAGCAGCAGGATCTGTTATTCAAGACATGTGAAGAAGCTGGTCTCTACAATAACGAGAAGCAGGAAGCAGCTAACGACGACTACAGAAAGAAACTGGAAGATGCAGGCGTAACATTCACAGAGCTTACAGACGAAGAGAGAGCGCAGTGGAAAGAAGCAAGCCTTTCCTTCTATGAGAAAGGTTCCCAGTTTGGATGGAGCGATGGCCTTTATGATACTGTAAAGGCAGCAATCCAGTAAACTGCAGGATGTGACAGAAAGAAATCTCATGGCGGTCTCAGTCTTCCATGAGATTTCTTTTATAAAGATCCGGAAAACATGATTTGCCGGATGATCGAAGGATGGTGAGGAATGACAATGAAGAAAATACTGGATATCCTGGATAAAATCGAAGTTGCTGTAGCGTCATTGGTTCTCCTGGTCCTGATCTGTGTGACCTTTTTCGGCGTACTGATGCGTTACATCTTTAATAATCCGTTTACCTGGGAAGAAGAACTCCAGCTGGCATGCATGGTATGGATCACATTCCTGGCGGCTCCGGCGGCGTTCCGTACAAAGAGCCATGTGGCAATTGAAATTCTTGTAGACGCATTGCCAAAGAGCCTGAGAAAAATCGTGGAACTTCTGATCCCTGTTGTTGTATACGCAGTTCTGATCTACTTCTTCTTCAGAAGCCAGAATTATATCGCTGTTATGCTGCGTACAAGCAGAAAGACCCCGATCCTGATGATTCCGTACTCTACGATCTACGCGATCGCGCCGGTCTCCATCGTGCTCATGCTGATCAGCTATACGGAGCAGAAATATTATGAATTAAAAGAATTATTTAAAGGCGACGGAAAGGAGGAGAAGTAATGAACTCAGCAGTTGGTATTATGGCAATTGTTCTCCTTGCGCTGTTATTTCTTAAGATCCCGGTTTTTGTAGCGGTACTTGGAGCTTCCGTTATTTACTTTGTCATGACCCCGGGCATCAATCCGGCGGTATTTGCCCAGCAGGCAATCACCGGATCTGAGAGCGTGACACTTCTCGCAATTCCGTTTTTCGTATGTGCCGGTGTTCTGATGAATTATACGGGTGTTACGAAACGGATCATGGACTTCTGTTCCGTACTGACCGGAAGAATGTACGGTGGACTTTCTCAGGTAAATATCTTATTAAGTACATTGATGGGCGGACTTTCCGGTTCCGCGCTTGCAGATGCGGCGATGGAGGCTAAAATGCTTGTCCCTGAGATGGAAGCAAAAGGAATCGGACGCGCATTCTCCACAGTAGTCACCGCCGCCTCCAGTATGATCACACCGCTGATTCCGCCGGGAATCGGACTGATCCTTTATGGATGTATTGCGAACGTGTCCATCGGTAAATTGTTTATCGCAGGTTTCGGACCGGGAATTCTCCTCTGTGCGACCATGATGTTCATGGTATCAAAAATCTCCAAGAAGCGCGGATATCTTCCGCTTCGCAAGGAAAAAATGACAGGATCCATGTTCTGGACGTCCTTTAAACCGGCAATTCTCCCGTTATGCCTTCCGATCATCATCATCGGCGGCGTTCGTCTCGGCATCTTCACGGCCACAGAGGCTGGTGCCGTTGCAATCGTATATGCAGCTGCCCTCGGATTAGGCTACAGAGAGTTGGGACCGAATGAAATTCGTCAGGGCTTAAAAGAGACTCTTATGACAACATCATCCATCATGCTGATCGTTGCCGCAGCGTCTACATTCTCCTGGATCCTCACAAAAGAGATGATCCCGCAGATGTTTACCCAGTGGATGATCTCTGTGATCCATAATAAATGGATTTTCCTTGTTGCTGTTGATATCTTCCTGATCTTTGTCGGCATGTTCGTAGAAGGAAATGCCAGCATGATCGTTCTCGTGCCGTTATTTGCGCCGGCCGCGACAGCATACGGAATCGATCCGATTCACTTCGCAATGGTATTTATTTTCGCAAACGCCATCGGTGCTTTCACACCGCCGATGGGAACATTAATGTTTGTAACCTGCGGTGTTACAAAGTGTTCCACAAAGGATTTCATCAAGGAAGCCGTTCCGTTTTATGCACTGTTATTCGGCTGCCTTCTGATCCTTACATTTATCCCGATTTGCTCGACCGGACTCGTAAACATCATTTATTAGGCGCAGAAATCATAAAAACTGATAGAAAACACGCTGGTTTCATGACCGCGCTTATCAGTATATGGAGCCGGATATGAAGGAGATGGAACATATCCGCCGGCAGGGATATACGCTCGTTGACTGCGAAGAGCAGAGCTACAAGCAGGAAGCGGCATGCCCGATCTTTGATTTTTATGGTGATATCATGGCAGCGCTGACATTTGTGTCGATCAAAGATGGAAATACGAGAGAACTGGTCAGAAGGATCTGTCTTTTACGACAATTTGCGGAACAGATCTCCAAGTCAGTGCGACAGAGATAAAAAGACCGGAGAATACAGTTGGCAAGTGGGCTGCTGCATGAAATGTGCGGCAGCCCACTTTTTATTTACCAGGAAAAGAAATATTCTTGACATTTACCTATAAAACTATGTATGATAAGTTCTGCACTATACCAGTAGATCATGAATGATCAGAGGGGTCCGCAGACACAAAACAGAGCACTGGTCCGGGAAGGGACAGTCGATGGGCAGATCCCGCAAGTGTAGTGAAGGAGGAAACAAAAGACCATGAAACAGGTTCATGAAACATTAGACCGGATCCTTCCGGAGATCATCGCGATGAGTGAGGACATTTACCGCCATCCGGAACTTGGATTCAAGGAATTCAGAACGAGAGAAAAAACGATCGAGGCTCTGGATAAAGCAGGGATCCCGCATGAGGATGTTGCTTACACGGGAATCCGCGCTGTGCTGGATTCGGGAAAACCGGGTCCGAATATCGGTCTGATCACGGAATTTGACGCAGTTCCGACTTTCGGACATCCGTATGCCAGCGAGGACAGCTATGCCGCCCACACATGCGGTCATTACGGTCAGCTCGGCGTCATGATGAGTTTATTCCTGGCGATCAAAGAATCAGGGATGTTGAAAGATCTCTGCGGCAAGGTTACACTTCTTGTAACGCCGGCAGAAGAATTCTGCGATATGGATTACCGGAAAGAGCTGATCAGAGAGGGAAAGATCTCCCACCCATCAGGAAAACAGGAAATGATCGCCACAGGCGTGTTCGACGATGTGGATCTCATGCTTTCCTGCCATGCAATGGGGATCGACATGACAAAATATCATGCGGAGATCGGCTCCAGCTTAAACGGTTTCATCATGAAACGCGCGATCTTTACTGGAAAGGCGGCGCATGCGGGCGCAAATCCGGAAGGTGGTGTAAATGCATTAAATGCAGTCAATCTCGCAATGACCGGAATCAACTTCCTGCGCGAGACATTCCGCGCTGATGATGCGATCCGTGTCCATTTCTTCGTTCCGGAAGGCGGACAGTCCGTCAACACGATCCCGGCAAGAACGCAGCTGGAAATGTATGTCCGGGCGAAAACCGTTCCGGCGATCTTCGAGACGAACGCGAAAGTAACGCGTGCGATCCGCGCAGGTGCACTTGCGATCAACTGTGATCTGGAGATCCAGGATACTCCGGGATACTTCCCGCTTCATCAGGACGAGAACCTGACAGCGCTTGTGAAAAAACATATTCTGGATTACATCGATGAGAGCATGATCGCCCAGGGAACCCACGGATTTGCTTCCGGTGATATGGGAGATCTGTCACTGATGTGGCCGATCGTCGAGATCGGAGTTGCCGGATTTGAAGGCAGCATCCACGGAAAAGATTTTAAGACGGTGGATCCTGAACAGGCATATTGTGTTCCGGCACATTATTTTGCGGACACCGTGATCGACCTGCTGTCTGACGGCGGTGCTTCTGCATGGAAGATCAAAGAGGCATTCCAGCCGGTAATGAACAAGGAGAACTATCTGGAGACCCTGGACAGTTTGAATAAATCAACGTTTTACGAAAAGGAGAACAACTAATTATGAGAAAGAAAATCGTATGCAGCACACTGGCTATGGCACTGGCAGCTTCCATGCTGTTCGGATGCGCGAGCGAGAGCAAGACTGAGACAACAGCCGCAGCAGGAGAGACAACTGCAGCTGCTGAAACAACTGCGGAGGCAGCAAAGGCAGAGACAAACGGTGAGAAGTTAAAAGTGACACTTCTTGTTACCGGTTCTTTCGGCGATAAGGCATTCAATGATTCCGCGCAGGCCGGCATGGAAAAGCTTGAGGCTGAGCTTGGCGACAAGGTTGAAGTAAACATGGTCGAGATGGGCAGCGACAAGACAAAGTTTGAAGGTTCCATGTTAGACGCTTGTGAGTCCGATGCAGACCTTATCATCACAGGTCTCTGGGATATGAAGGAGATCACAGAGAAGGTTGCTCAGGAGTTCCCGGAGAAGAAGTTCATCATCTTTGATACAGATGTTGACTACACCATCGGCGACTTAAGCAACGTATACTCCATGAGCTACAAGCAGAACGAGGGCGCATTCCTTGCAGGTGTTCTTGCAGCAAGTGCGACAAAGTCCGATATGGAATACGCAAACGAAGACAACGTGATCGGTTTCGTAGGTGCAAAGGATACAGCAGCTGTTATTAACGACTCTGCAGTCGGCTTCATCGAGGGCGCTCAGTTCGTAGATCCGGATGTGAAGGTACTTGTTTCCTACGTTGGTTCTTATGTTGACTCCGCAACAGCAAAAGAGCTTGCGATCACTCAGTACTCCAACGGCGCTGACGTTGTATTCGTAGCAGCAGGTCCGGCATCCGTAGGTGTTATCGAGGCAGCTGCAGAAAGCAAGAAGTACTGCATCGGTGTTGACTCCGACCAGGCACTTGCTTACGAGGGCAAGGACGAGGCAAACTTCATCATCTCTTCCGCGATCAAGGGCGTTGGCGACAGCATCTACAATGCAGTTGAGAAGGCAGTTGATGGAACACTTCCGTATGGTGAATATCAGACCCTTGGTATCGAGGACGGCGTTGTAGGTCTTGCTGACAATGATATCTATCAGTCTGTTGTATCTGACGATGCAAAGAAGGCAGTCGAGGACGCAAAAGAGAAACTGCTTTCCGGCGAGGTCAAGGTTGATTCCGCTTACGGCATGGATGAGGCAACCTTAAAAGGCATCATCAACGGAGCACAGTAAAGGAAAACAGCTGAGACATGCACCCATAGTTTAGTTCACATCTCCTGTATCAGGCAGAAATGAAGCAGCAGGCGGAAAATACTGTTCCCGGGGTCATCCCGGAGCAGACCGCCCGGCGCTTTCCCTGTCCGCGGATCGCAGGAGATGTTGCTTTTTATCATCATGCATAACGGTGGGACAACTGCCGGAACATACAGGCGGATAAGAGCTTTACCTGGAGGAGAATGAATGGAGCAGGAGATCATTTTAGAGGCCCGGAATATCACAAAAGTATACCCGGGCGGCGTTGTGGCAAACCATAATGTCAATCTGCAGATCAAAAAAGGTGAGATCCATGCGCTGGTCGGAGAGAACGGTGCAGGAAAGTCAACTTTGATGAAAATGCTGTTTGGTATGCTGGCACCGACGGAAGGCCAGATCTTTGTGGATGGAAAAGAAGTACACTTCTCTTCATCCAGCGATGCGATCGCGGCCGGACTCGGCATGGTACACCAGCACTTTATGCAGGTCCCGTCCATGACTGTGGCGGAGAACCTGATCCTCGGTGCAGAGCCGGGAACCGCACTGAAAGTAGACAGGAAAGAAGCAGTGCGGATCACGACAGAACTTTCCGACAAATACAATCTGAAGGTAGAGGCAAAAGAAAAGGTCGAAGACATTTCTCTTGCCATGCGCCAGAAACTTGAGATCTTAAAGGCACTCTACCGGGGCGCGCATATCCTGATCCTGGATGAGCCGACAGCTGTGCTGACACCGCAGGAAACAGAGGAACTGTTTGAACAGTTAAAACTTTTAAGAGAACATGGCCACACGATCATCTTCATCTCACACAAACTAAATGAAGTCAAGGCACTCTGCAACCGCATGACGATCCTCAGGGACGGAAAGACCATGGGAACGTATGAGATCTCAGATCTTGATGAGAGGGAGATCTCCCGCCTGATGGTCGGCCGTGATGTCAGCCTGGATATTGAAAAAGAGGAGATGGAGTTTGGAAAAACCGTCTTTTCAGTAAAAGATCTTGTCTATGTGGACCAGTTCGGAAAGACGAGACTGGATCATGTCTCGTTTTCCATCAAAGAGGGCCAGATCCTCGGAATTGCCGGTATTGATGGAAACGGACAGTCGGAGCTCGTTGAGGCGATCGTCGGAACCTTAAAACAGCAGCAGGGAACGATCACGATGAATGGAAAGGATATTTCTAATGCTTCGGTACTCGCCCGTCAGGAAGCAGGAATCTCCCATGTCTCAGAAGACCGTATGAAATTCGGAACGGCTCCGAAACTTTCCCTGGAGGACAACACGATCTCAAAGGTTTACTATACGGATAAATTAAAAACACACGGACTTCTCGACAGCAAAAAGATCAGCGAGTTTACAAACAGGATCTTAAAGGAATTCCTCGTAAAATACGATAATTCCAAACAGTCCATCGCGGAACTTTCCGGTGGTAATGTCCAGAAGGTCGTTGTTGGCCGTGAGTTTGACTATGAACCGGATCTCCTGATCATGAACCAGCCGACGCGCGGAATCGATGTCGGTGCGATCGAGTTCATCCGGAAAAAGATCGTTGACATGAGAAGCAGAAAGAAAGCGATCCTGCTCGTCTCCGCGGATCTGAGCGAGATCCTTTCCCTGAGCGACACGATCCTCGTCATGCATGAAGGCCGGATCGTCGGACATATCGCGGATGTGAAGAAGACATCGGAGAACGAGCTTGGTCTTTACATGCTCGGTGTAAAAGAAGATTCCAAAGAGCAGATCGGAGGTGCCTGCTGTGAATAAGAAATTTACCATCGTAAGACTGCTCTGTGCATTCGGGATCGCCATTGCCCTGTCTGTGGCAGTCATCTTCGCAGTCAGTGAAGAACCGGTGACAGCGATCTACAACCTGTTTTTGGGACCGCTGCAGTCGAAACGTCACTTTTTTGAAGTATTTGCGAGCAGTGTGCCGCTGATCTTTACAGGACTTGCGCTGGGACTTGTCTTTAAGTCCGGAAACTTCTCGATGATCGCGGATGCATGTCTGTATACAGGCGCGGTCGTGACCGCGGCGCTTGCCATCAAAACATCTCTTCCGTTTGCAGTCCACCCGATCGTCATCATGATCGCGGCAGCGGCAGTCGGTGGAGTGATCGGCAGCATCCCGGCTCTTTTGAAAGTGTATTTCCACACAAATGAACTTGTAACTTCCCTGATGTTCAACTATGTATTCTTCTATCTCGGGATTTACAATGTGACAAAATTCCTGGCAGACCGCGAGGCGGGAACCTTTGCATCAAAGAAATATCAGGCGACGGCAGCACTCGGAAAGCTGATCCCGGGGACAAATTTCCATGTTGGATACCTGATCGCGATCGCGGCCGTGATCGCCTTATACATTCTTGTATACAAGACGAAATTCGGATATGAAGTGCGCATCTCCGGAAGCAATCCGGAATTCGCAAAATATTCCGGGATCAGGACAAGCCGTGTCATCATCATGACCCAGATCATTGCAGGTGCTGTTGCCGGTCTCGGCGGTGCCGTGGAGCAGATGGGAATGTACCAGCGTTTCAACTGGCAGGATTCCCCGTCTTACGCATGGGACGGTGTCATCATCGCGATCCTGTCCGGCAACAATCCGAAAATGGTCCCGTTTGCCGCGTTTTTCCTGGCATACATCCGTGTCGGTGCGGACCTCATGTCACGCCGCTCTGATGTACAGAATGAGCTCGTTTCGATCATCCAGGCCGTTCTGATCCTGTTTGTAACGGCAGAGCGGTTCATGGCGGGATGGAAACAGCGCGAAGAAGCGAAAAAAGCACTGAAAGGGGAGGCGTAACAGATGAATCTTTTACAGGAAATTTTAAAAACATTAAGTCTCCCGGAGTTCTACTTCGCGATGTTCCGAAGCGCGACGCCGGTGCTCTTAACAACACTTGGCGCGATGATCTCGTCCAGATCGGGGACAAGCAATATCGCACTGGAAGGAACGATGCTGATCTCCGCGTTTGTCGGCGTTGTCGTCAGCGCCTTTTCCCACAGCGCATGGATCGGATTCCTGGGGGCGGTATTTGCAGGATTTGTTGTCAGCAACATTCTCGCCTACTTTATCCTGAAATTAAACTCCAATGCGGTCATTTCCGGTATCGCATTAAACACGTTTGCATCAGGAGGAACGATCTTCGTCCTCTATCTGATCACGGGGGAAAAAGGCGCATCCACATCCCTGGAATCTTTAAAACTTCCGAGTTTAACGATCCCGGTCGTAAAAGACATCCCGGTGATCGGTGCTGTCCTTTCCGGACATCATGTCCTGACATACACAGCACTTGTTTTAGTGGCAGTTGTATGGTATATGTTTAAGTACACAAGACTCGGTATGCATATCCGTGCGGTCGGGGAATCTCCGGATGCGGCGGAATCAGTCGGCATTCCGGTAAAGCGGATCAAATATATCGCACTCTGCCTGAGCGGGATCCTGACAGGTATGGCGGGCGCCTTCCTGTCCATGGGATATGTAGGACTTTTCTCATCCGGAATGACTGCCGGACGCGGTTATATCGCACTGGCGACGCAGGCGATCGCGGCGGGAAATGCAGTGATCGGAATGCTTGCATCCCTGCTGTTCGGATTCTGCCAGAGCCTTGCGAACTATCTGCAGAATTCTTCCATTCCGCTTCAGTTTATCCAGATGATGCCTTATCTCATCATCATCATTGCCTACACGATCTACTGCGCGATGGTAGAACATAACAAGAAAAAGAAACAGATGAAAGCTGCGGCTGGGAAGTGATCCCGGCCGGAGAGGAAACAGCTCCTGGGAACGGGAGCTGTTTTTAGAAGACAGAAAGGAGAATGAATCTATGGGTCATGTAACAGAACTTCACCTACATCTGGACGGCT
This sequence comes from Pilosibacter rotomagensis, assembly GCF_045062245.2. Taxonomy (NCBI): domain Bacteria; kingdom Bacillati; phylum Bacillota; class Clostridia; order Eubacteriales; family Clostridiaceae; genus Pilosibacter; species Pilosibacter rotomagensis. Next base: position 262,579 of record NZ_CM170323.1, read on the forward strand.
CACTCCGCCCGGAGACAGTCTGGGAGCTTGCGAAAGAACAGGGGATCAGGCTTCCTGCGGAGAGCGCGGAAGAAGTAAAGTATAAAATGGAAGTGCCGGAAGACTGCAGGACACTGGAGGAATATCTGGAGCGCTTTGATCTTCCGCTTCTTGTCCTTCAGAGAGCAGACGCGATCGAGCGTGTGACTTATGAGCTTGTGGAAGATCTTGCAAAGGAAGGTGTGGATTATGCGGAGATCCGCTTTGCACCGCAGCTTTCCGTAAATGGCGGTCTGACGCAGGATGAAGTTGTCGAGGCAGCGATCCGCGGTGCGGAGCGCGGCATGAAGGCCTATCCGGAGATCCGTGTCGGACTGATCCTCTGCTGCATGCGCGGAGCAGACAATGAAGCGTTGAACATGCAGACGGTGGAGACAGCGAAAAAGTATCTTGGACCGGTCGTGTGCGCGGTTGACATTGCCGGCGCGGAAGGCCTGTTCCCGACGGAAAACTTTGCACCTGTCTTTGCGAAAGTCCGTGAATACGGAATCCCGATGACGATCCATGCAGGAGAGGCTGCCGGACCGGATAGCATGAAGACAGCGCTTTCCTTCGGGACAAAGCGCATCGGACATGGAGTTGCGGCGATCAATGATCCGGAACTGATCCGGAGACTGATCGACGAGAATGTGACACTTGAGGTATGTGTGACGAGCAATTACCACACAAAAGTTGTCCCGGCGATCGAGATGCATCCGATCCACAAGCTTCTCGATGAGGGAGTCCATGTGACAGTAAACTCTGATAACCGGACATGTTCCAGAACGACACTTCAGAAAGAGAAGGAAGTCTTAAAGGAACAGCTCGGATTCAGCGACGAGGAGATCGAAAAGATGCAGGAATATGCCTGGGAGGCAAGATTCCTGAAATAAAAGGAATAAGATACAGGAAAGCGACAGAATGAACGAAAAAACTCCGGGAATTCTGTCGCTTTTTCTGTACTAAAAAATATATATTCCATTAAGCGGAATGAAAATCGTCAAAAATATACAAAAATTGTCCCATGAAATTGTAGTGTATGCCAAAGATGGGAGGAAAAGTCACTTGACATTGCATTGAAGTGCGGAAAATGTTAAAATAGATAAAACTAATTTCAGTTTACGGAATACTATTCCACTACACGGAATAAACAAAACAAATGACGAGCGATGCTATACGGCAGCTGTTTGAACGCAGATAAGCATTCCCCCGCTTCAAGTGCGCGGAGCACTAAGCGGTGGGTGAGTGGGATGCTTATGTCAGTGGGAGTTGAAAGCTCCCACTGACAGATCGCGAAGCGACTGCGTTCATGAGCAAGTAGCGAAGCGGATTGCGAATGTCCGCTTTACTAGCTGCTGCTGCGACAACAAGTGGAGGCAATTATGCAGTTAGTTGATCGCGCACTGAGTGCGCTGGAGGTCCTGAGCCGGAACATGGATGGCTTGTCCGTTACGGAACTTGCAGAACAGCTGAATATCCCGGCAAGTTCTACCCATCGGATACTCACAAGTCTGAAAGGAAATCACCTTGTTGTTCAGGATGCACAGACAAAAAAATATCGTCTGGGATATAAAATCTGCGGTATTGCGGCAGGTGTTGTAAAGGGAAGTGCACTCACACAGACAGCACAGACATCGATGCAGAAACTTGCAGAAAAAATTGACAGGAATGTAGTCCTCTGTATCATGGAGCACGGCGTCGCCATGAACATTGCATGCAGTGAACGCGGCGATTCCAATATGTACATGATGAAGATCGGTCATGTGATCCCGTTTTATTCTACCTCTGCCGGCCGTGTGTTTATGGCGTATATGGACAGGAAACAGGCGCTTGAGATCCTGGAAAAAGAGACGAGAACAAAGACTACGCCGAATACAAAAACAGGGCTGCAGGAGTTAAATGCAGAGCTTGACCGCATCCGCGCCCAGGGATATTCCGTGATCGATGAAGAACTGCAGCTTGGTATCCAGGGCGTGGCGTGCCCGATCTTTGATATCAACGGGGAGCCGGCGGCAGCACTGGCATTTACTTCGCTGAAAGACGGAAATGAAGAAGAGATGCAGGAACGGATCCGCCTGTTAAAGGCATATGCGGAAGAAATTTCTGAGGCAATCCGGTAAAGAAAAAGGAGGAACGTTATGAGTGAGTACAGCGTAGAGTTAAAAGGCTTAAACAAGGTATACAGCAACCTCTTAAAAGAGGATACAGTAGCGTTGAAGGATATCAATCTTCAGATCCGGCCGGGTGAGTTTATCTCGATCATCGGTCCGTCCGGATGCGGAAAATCAACACTTTTACGGATCATCGGAAACCTCGACAAACCGACATCCGGCACGATCGAGTACCGTGACGGCGCAGACCAGCAGATGGGCTTTGTTTTCCAGGATTCTGTCCTGCTTCCGTGGAAGAATGTAAGACAGAATGCGGAATTTCCGCTTGTGATCCAGAAAAAACAGACGGAAGAGAATGAAAAAAAGCTCGATGAACTCTTAGAACTTGCAGGACTTTCCGAGTTCAAGACAGCGCTCCCGCGAGAACTTTCCGGCGGTATGAAACAGAGGGTTTCCATCGTCCGTGCGCTTTCCTACGATGCGCCGCTGCTCCTGATGGATGAGCCGTTCGGTGCGCTGGATGCCCTGACGCGGGACCATTTAAATGAGGAGCTGCTGAAGATCTGGCAGAAGACGAAAAAGACGGTCATCTTTGTCACACACAGCATTGAGGAAGCGACGTTCCTGTCAGACCGGGTGCTCGTCATGTCGGCGAGACCGGGACGCGTAAAGGAGATGGTCGAGATCGATCTGCCGCGCCCGAGGGGAGAAGCGACAAGAAATGATCCGAAATTTACAGAATACAATAAGTACCTGAGGGGGATCATCGGATGAAGAAAAATGGAAAACTTCAGGGTGTCTTAAGAACGATCGGGGAGTATGCACTTTCCGTCGGTGTCTTTATTGCGATCTGGTGGATCTACGTTGCAGTGAAACATGTACCGGCGTACATTCTGCCATCGCCGCCGAAAGTATGGAACAGTCTGGAAAAAATGTTTGTAAAGGGAACGGTTTATCCCCATCTCTGGACGACAACATATGAGGTCATTCTCGGGTTTGTGATCGGAGCGTTTCTCGGGATCGTACTTGGATATATATTTATCAAGGTCGATGCGTTGAAAACGATGCTGATGCCGTATCTGATCTTTCTGCAGACAGCGCCGAAGATCGCTCTTGTTCCGCTGTTCGTTATCTGGTTCGGGATCGGACTTGTATCAAAAGTTGTCCTGATCATTTCCATGGTACTGTTTCCGGTATTGTCAGGCATGATGCTGGGATTGGAATCGATCCCGCCGGATGTCAGAAACCTGATGAAGATCTTAAAGGCATCAAAATGGCAGATCTTTTCACAGGTTGAGATGCAGTATTCACTTCCGGCACTTTTTGCGAGCATGAAAGTGGGGATCGTCCAGGCAGTCATCGGAGCGATCGTTGCAGAATGGATGTCGGGAAAACAGGGCCTTGGCTACATTTTAACATATGCATCATCGACATATGACACACCGATGCTGCTCGCAGGCATCATCGTAACGATCATCCTGGGAATCGCGACATACCAGGTGATCAGCGTGCTGGAAGATAAATTCCTGTACTGGCATGAGTCAAAGAACTGATAAGGACTGCGCCTGTTCGGAAAAAGACAAAGGAAGAAAGTTTTTGGAGGAGATTTGTGTGAATTTTACATCGGCTTCATCACCGACGATGAATGGAAAAATGCCGCATATCCAGTGTACGGCAGATGATATTGGAGAGATCGTGCTGCTTCCGGGGGATCCGGCGCGCGTATCGATGTTTGAGGATCTGCTGGAAGATTACAGGATTGTCAGCAATTACCGGGAATACGTGGTTGGGACAGGATATTACAATGGCATTAAAATTACAGTGTGTTCCACAGGGATCGGCGCACCGTCAACAGAGATCGCTGTGATCCAGCTGATCGCGCTCGGAGCAAAAGCATTGATCCGGATCGGCGGAACAGGTGTCCTGAAGGAAGAGGTGCCGTGCGGCGCTATGGTATTAAACACAGGTGCTGTCCGGAGAGGCGGTTCATCGTGCTTTTACGCACCATCGGAATACCCGGCGCTGGCATCGTTCGAGGTCCTGGACTGTCTGAAACGTGCGTGTGAAGAGAGAGAACAGCCATATTCCATGGGAGTCTGCATGTCGGTCGGCTCTTTCTACCATGGTCAGGGACGTCAGATGCCGTTTGAAACGGGATATGATGAAAATGCGGTCCTGGAACAGTATAAAAAATGGAACATCCTGAACATGGAGATGGAAGCGGAGACGATCTTCACGCTGGCGTCATTGAACAATGTTTTCTCGGGAAGTATCTGCGCGGTACACTGCAACCGGATCACGGACCAGTGGCTGGTGGATTTTGAACCTGCGCAGAAGGAAATGTGCAGAACGGCACTGGCAGCAGGAGAAAAATTATATAAGGAATATCTTCACAGAAAATAGCGGAAAAAGATACTGCGGATAACGGATCTATGATAATGACCCGGCCGGAGACGGCAGGGAAAATTATAAATGCCGGGAATATCACCCGGCGGGAGCAAATGTATCAATCCATTATGAAAAGGAGAAGGAGAGTACTATGAGAAAGAAAATTCTTGCAACCGTACTGACAGCAGCCATGGCAGTGTCCATGCTTGCAGGATGCAGCTCTGACAGCGCAAACAAAGCGAGTGAGGCAGCCGCAACAACAGCAGCAGAGACAACTGCTGCGGAAGAGAGCAAAGCAGACGAAACAACAGCAGCCGAGGCAAAGGATGCAGGAGACTTAAAGACTGTTTCCATCCAGATCGACGGTTCCGCTGTTCCGTATTACGCACCGTTATATCTTGCACAGGAAAACGGATACTTCGCAGAAGAAGGTCTGAATGTAGAGTTTTATTATGCAGCAGCTGCTGATATCGTAAAGAATGTCGCAGCAGGAAATGTTGAGTTCGGTTTCCCGAATGCAGATGCAGTTGTAGCTGCAAAAGCACAGGGAATCCCGGTAAAGGTTGTTCACACAACATACCAGGAAGGTCTTGGAGCGATCATTTTCGGAAGTGATTCCGGAATCAGCACACCGGCTGACTTAAAGGGCAAAAAAGTAGCGGTAACAAGCCTTGGAAGCGCAAACTATTTCCAGCTTCAGGCAGCTCTGGAGTCCGCAGGACTTACCATCGACGATGTTCAGGTTGAGATCGTTGGTACAGGTGCGATCCTGACAGCTCTCACTGAGGGTCAGGTCGATGCGATCGTATTCTCCAAACTCAGAACGATCGAGTTAAACAACTCTGGTTTCGCTGCAAGCGAGATCACATGTGACCAGTTCCTTCCGTCCTTCGGAAACGTATTAGTTGCAGGCGACGCACTTGTTGAGAAAGATCCGGAAACAGTTGATGGCTTCTGCCGCGCATTAAACAAAGCGATCGAATACATCATCGACGGCCATGTAGAAGAGGCAGTTGATATGTCCATCGAGAAATATGCACCGACATTCGCAGAAAAGAGAGATGTTGTTGTCCAGATCTTAAATGATGTATTCGTAAAGACATTATGGCAGAGCGACTACACAGCAGAGAACGGAATCGGCGCATCTAATCCGGAGAAGTGGCAGGCACTCATCAATAAATCCAAAGAGATCGGCAACATCGATGAGACCTTCGATGCAGCAGAGCTTCTTTATACACCGGCAAAATAAGAGAGAACAAAGATTTCCCAGCTCCGGGCTGGAAGAGTTATGAGGTGAGAGATGTTTTACAGAAAATACAGAAAAATCATTCTTCCGGCATTGTTTCTGCCGTTGTTTCTGATCGTGTGGGAACTGTATATCCGGCTCTTTCATGTACCGAATTATCTGCTTCCCGGCCCGGCAGAACTGGCAGATTCAATGGTAAAGCTGTTCGTCAGCGGTGATATCATGAAACATATCCGTGTCACGATGGAAGAGATCCTTATGGGAACCGTGATCGGTATTGTGATCGGACTGATCCTCGGGTATATTATGGCGAAGATCCGGTTTATTGAACGCCTGATCATGCCGTTTGTCATCATTATCCAGACAGCGCCGAAGATTTCCCTCGCACCGTTATTTATCCTGTGGATGGGACTCGGCATCGAATCAAAGGCAGCCCTTGTTATCCTGGTCGTATCATTCCCGATCATGATCAACGAGGTGTCCGCGATCCGTTCCATTGAAGATAATGTATACAATCTGATGAAGGTACTCAAAGCCAGCAAATGGCAGACATTCTGTAAGATCGAGGTTCCGTATTCCATCGAAATGATGCTGTCCGGTATCAAGCTTGCCCTGACACAGGCGATGACAGGTGCTGTTATCGGCGAGATGATCGGAGCCAAAGCGGGACTCGGATATCTGCTGACACTGGGAAGCGAGACATATGATATCAAGATGATCTTAAATGCAGTCATCCTCTTAAGCGTGATCGGTCTGGCGCTGTATCTGATCTCGGAATTTGTCGAGAAAAAGGCGCTTTACTGGAAAGTCATCGATAAGAGTGTGGTCGGTTAAAAATCAAAAGAAAAACAGGCAAGGTTCCCCTGCGGCGCATGATGCTGCAGCGGGGACCTTGTTTTTTCTTTAGCCGGCCATCATGTGGATGGGGAGAGATCGTTACTGCTCGCGTTATTCACCGGCTGCAGTCCGGAGTATTTTATGATGGTAAATCATATGGAATGATGATATACTTAACTTATATGCGGATCGCAGAATATCTGTAATTTTTCATGTCTGCAGGATACAATTCAGAACGGTCCATGCAAGAGTGCGATAGAAATGGAGAACGAATCTATGAAAAAAATGATTTCCTGGAACGTAAACGGCCTTCGTGCCTGCCTGGGAAAGGGATTTTTAGAATATTTAAAGGAGACGGACGCAGATATCTTCTGCATCCAGGAGAGCAAGCTGCAGGAAGGCCAGGTAGATCTGGATCTTCCGGGATATCACCAGTACTGGAATTATGCGGAGAAAAAAGGATATTCCGGAACGGCGATGTTTACGAAAGAAGAGCCGGTCGCAGTGACTTACGGACTCGGGATCGAGGAACATGACCATGAAGGCCGCGTGATCACGGCAGAATTTCCGGAATATTACGTGATCACCTGCTACACGCCGAACTCCCAGGACGGGCTGAAACGTCTGGATTACCGGATGCAGTGGGAGGACGCGTTCCGGACGTACCTGAAAGAGCTGGAGAAAAAGAAGCCGGTGATCTTCTGCGGCGATCTCAATGTAGCCCACAACGAGATCGACCTGAAGAATCCGAAGACGAACCGGAAAAATGCGGGATTCTCCGATGAGGAACGCGCGAAATTCACGGAGCTCCTGGGCGCCGGATTTATCGATACTTTCCGGTATTTTTACCCGGATCAGGAAGGGATCTACTCCTGGTGGTCTTACCGGTTCTCGGCGAGAGCAAAGAACGCGGGATGGCGGATCGACTATTTCTGCGTTTCCGAGAGCTTAAAGGACAGGCTGGTGGGCGCAAAGATCCATACGGAGATCATGGGAAGCGATCACTGTCCGGTGGAGCTGGATATCGACTGATAAATAGTGGAATGCTGAACGTCGGAAAATCAACGACGATAGATCGAAATAAAACAATGGCAGGTTGACATAACATGAACTTAGTAACGGCAGAACATCTGACGAAATCATATACAGAACGATTACTCTTTGACGATACCGATTTTTCCATCAACGAAGGCGATAAGATCGGTCTGATCGGGATCAACGGAACAGGAAAATCCACCTTATTAAAGATGGTGGCGGGACTTGAGGAGCCGGACTCCGGCCGGATCGTCCGGGGAAGAAATCTGGATATCCGCTATCTTCCGCAGAACCCGGTATTCCACCCGGGAGAGACGGTGTTAGAGAGTGTTTTAAGGGAAAATGAGGGACATGAGCACGTCTGGGACCTTGAGAGCCAGGCGAAATCCATGCTGAACCGCCTCGGGATCCCGGATTTTAACGAGAAAGTGGAACATTTGTCCGGTGGACAGAAGAAGCGCGCGGCATTGGCATCGGTGCTTTTATCGACAGCGGAGCTTCTGATCCTGGACGAGCCGACGAACCATCTTGACAGTGAGATGGCGGACTGGCTGGAAGATTATTTAAAGAAATTTAAGGGCGCGCTCCTGATGATCACCCATGACCGGTATTTTCTTGACAGCGTGACAAACCGGATCGTGGAGCTCGATAACGGAAAACTCTACAGCTATCAGGCAAACTATGAGGGATTCCTGGAACTGAAAGCGGAGCGCATGGACATGGAAAAGGCGTCCGAGCGCAAGCGCCAGTCGATCCTGCGGACCGAGCTTGCCTGGATGCAGAGAGGTGCGAGAGCACGTTCCACAAAGCAGAAAGGCAGGATCCAGCGCTTCGAGGCACTGCGGGACAAAAAGGGACCGGTGGAGGACGGAAAAGTCGAGATGGAGTCGATCTCCAGCCGCCTTGGGAGGACGACGATCGAGATCACGGATCTCTGTAAATCATACGAGGACAAGGTCCTGATCAAAGATTACACCTACTTTTTCTTAAAAGATGACCGGATCGGTTACATCGGACCGAACGGAAGCGGAAAATCGACGCTGATGAAGATGATCGCGGGCTGGGTAAAACCGGATTCCGGTACGATCGAGATCGGGCAGACCGTAAAACTCGGCTATTTCTCCCAGGAAAACGAGGACATGGACACGAGTCTCAAGGTCATCGACTATATCAAGAATGTCGCAGAGTATGTAAAGACGAAGGATGGCAGCATCAGCGCATCCCAGATGCTGGAACGGTTCCTGTTCCCGCCGTCTGTCCAGTACACGGTGATTGAAAAACTGTCCGGCGGCGAGAGAAGACGTCTGTATCTCTTAAAGATCCTGATGAGTGCACCGAATGTCCTGATCCTGGACGAGCCGACGAATGACCTTGATATCCGCACCCTGATGATCTTAGAGGATTATCTTGACAGCTTCCAGGGAATCGTGATCACGGTTTCCCATGACCGGTATTTCCTGGATCGTGTGGTCGGAAGGATTTTTGCGTTTGAAGGAGACGGAAAACTCCAGCAGTACGAAGGCGGATTCACGGATTATCAGGCAGCGAAGGCGGAGCGGGAGGCGAAGCTTGCGGAGAGCGCGGCGGAGAATCCGGCATCTGCGAAGAAGTCTGCGGATAAGGGGAACGGGACAGCCGCAGAGGGCGATCCGGAAGGAAATGCGCCGCGGACAAACGTGAAACCGAGGGAAAAGAAGCTGAAATTCAGCTACAAAGAGCAGCGGGAGTGGGATACGATCGAGGACGATATCGCGAAGCTGGAAGAGGCGGTTGAGAACCTGGAAAAGGAGATCGAGGCGTCCGCAACGAACTTTACGAAGCTCAATGAGCTGATGAAGGAAAAGGAAGAGAAGGAAGCTGCGCTCGAGGAGAAGATGGACCGCTGGGTATATCTGAACGACCTGGCAGAACAGATCGAGGCGCAGAAGAATAAATAATACTCATGTCGGGGAAAACGGGGGATTTAAAATGGCAGAATATCGAAACAGTAACAGAATCCTGTATCCACTTGGTGTCACGCAGGAAGAAAAAAGCGCTCATATCCTGGTACAGGGACACGGAGAGGAGGTTTTCCTGCTCTTATACCGGCCGGGCGAGAAGAAGCCATGTGAGAAGATCCCGTTTGATCCGAAACACCGGATGGGAGATGTCTGGTCACTGGAACTGGATCGGGCTGATCTTGCATCATTTGAATATAATTTCATGATTGATGGAAAAAATGTGGCAGATCCCTATGCGCGTATCCTTACCGGGCGTGAAAAATGGGCGGACCGGAAACGTGCCGGAAAGCCGGTGCAGTGCCGGGTGTTGTCGGAAGCGTTTGACTGGGAAGATGATGCAAATCCGGAAATCCCGTATGCCGATACGATCCTCTACAAACTTCATGTCCGTGGATTTACAGCGCATGCGTCCTCGAATGTTTCTGCCCGCGGAACGTATGCAGGCATCGTGGAGAAGATCCCATATCTGAAAGACCTCGGGATCACGGCGGTGGAGCTGATGCCGGTGACGGAGTTTGACGAGGTCATGATGTCGTCATCCGGAAATGGATTTCATGATGCGAAACCGGAACTGACGGGATATATCAATTACTGGGGATATGGACCGTCATATCTCTATGCGGTGAAGTCGGCATATGCGTCTCACGGGGAGTTGTCGGCGGAGAGCGAGTTTAAAACGCTGGTAAAAGAGCTGCACAGGGCCGGTATCGAATGTATTCCGGAACTGTATTTTACCGGAAAAGAACTTCCGGGGGAGATCGTATTGGTCCTTCGCTACTGGGTAGAGGAGTATCATGTGGACGGCTTTCATCTGTTGGGATTCCCGAATCTTTTGCTGGCGGCGGAGGACCCGTTCTTAAAGAGGACGAAGCTTTTTGCGGAAAACTGGAACGAGGTGATGGATCGCCGCCCGAAAAAGGGCTATATCACGCCGGGAGACGGTCCGGTTTCCGTTGCGGAAAAGAATCTTGCCGAGTACAACATGCAGTTTATGGAGGATATGCGCCGTTTCTTAAAAGGTGATGAAGGAATGCTCCAGGCGTTCGAATTCCGGAACCGCAGGAATCCGGCGGAGTATGCGGTTGTCAACTACATGGCGAACACGAACGGCTTCACACTGATGGATGCGGTCTCCTACGACCGGAAGCACAATGAGAAAAACGGTGAGGAGAACCGGGACGGAAGCGATTACAATTATTCCTGGAACTGCGGAGCGGAGGGACCGACGAGAAAGAAAAAGATCGTGGAGCTCAGAAAACAGCTGATCAAAAACGCATATCTGCTCCTGTTTTTGAGCCAGGGAGTACCGCTTTTGATGGCTGGCGATGAGTTTGGAAACAGTCAGGACGGCAACAACAACGCCTACTGTCAGGATAATGCGGTCTCATGGTTAAACTGGAAGCTCCTGGAGACGCATATGGACCAGGTGGAGTTTGTGAAACGCCTGATCGCCTTCCGGAAATCCCACAAGATGTTCCACATGGACCGGGAACCACGGATCATGGACTACAAGTCCTGCGGCCGTCCGGATGTCTCCTACCACGGCGAAAACGCCTGGAAACCGGAATTTGAAAATTTCCGGCGGCAGTTCGGGATCCTGTACTGGGGCGCTTACGCAAAGAAACCGGACGGGACGGATGACGCGAACTTTTATGTCCTCTACAACATGCACTGGGAACCGCATATGTTCGGGCTTCCCCATCTGCCGAAAGGCGCGAAGTGGCATGTGATCTGCAGCACGGCGGATCCGGATGTGGAAGATCTGCCGTCTGCTGGAACCGGAGAAGTCCTGAAAAACCAGATGATGCTGGCAGTGCCGCCGCGCGGGATCATGATCCTCGAAAGTGTTGCGGATCCGGATGAGGGGAAGGAGACGAAAAAAGGAAAGAGCGGGAGCAAAAAAGAGAAGAATGAGAAGACAGATCTGGTCGAAAAGTCCTGTGAAAAGGAAGAGAAAAGTACACCAGAAAATGGAAAAGAGCTGTAAAAGTAAATAAACTGAAAATTGTGCACTGCGTTCCTGGATATAAAAAATCCCTGCCATGAGATGAGAACCGCCGGAAGCTTAAGAACTTCTGTTTTGCGGTATCATTTCAGTGGCAGGGATTCTGCTTATTCCGGATAAACCAGCTGCTCTTCCCGGATATTCTCCAGAACCTCATCATAGAACTTTCCTGCAAGGTATTTTGCCATCGGAAGGTTCATATCGAGATAGTTTCCGCAGTCGCGGGCAGCGGCACCCGGAACATCTCCCTCAAAATCGCGGATGAAGAGGAACATTTCCTGGAGGAGCGGCACGATATCTGCGGATTCGTAATCACCCACGAGGAGCAGATAGAAGCCGGTCCGACATCCCATCGGTCCGAAGTAGAGAACTTTATCTTTGTATACACGGTGGTTTCTTAAGAAAGTCGCACCGAGATGTTCAATTGTATGGATCTCAGCAGTATTCATGACCGGTTCGTAGTTTGGACGGGTCATACGGATATCGAAGGTGGTAACATGATTGTCTCCGGCGATATCTCTCCGGGATACATAAACACCCGGAACCAGTTTCAGATGATTGACAGTGAAGCTTGTGATCTTTTCCATAATAAGATACACCCTTTCATGAGTTTTACAGATTGTTGTCCGCAGACGTGATGATGTCTGCCTGTATCAGTTTTATTATAAAGGGAATGGGGAAAGAATGCAAGTTACTGTATGCTGGCAGGAATTTTCAGAAGCAAAAATTCTGTATGATCCGGTTATGACCGCAGATTTTGCCGATCCGGAATCCAAAGCATCGGCAAGATCTCGGGGAGATATTGCGCTTCAATTTGACCTTGTTTCGCAAGAATATTTGTACTATAATAACTGTTAACGGGATTTTGGGTAACTAGAATAACGTCCCATAAGGAGTAGTTATGAAATTACTGGCATATGAAGTAGACAAAAGACCATTTTTAGGTGTTTTCAATGAGAATGAAACCTGGGCTTATCCGATTTCGGCAGCGGGAATGGAATACCGGTCCATGAAGGACCTGATCCGCGAGGCAGGACCATCTGAGATGGAAATGCTGGATTATATTTCAAAAAAGGCACCGGGGGATGTGACCGGAGCAGCACCAGTGGAAGAAATTAAGATAGTTTCTCCGATCCCGGAGCCGGATCAGGATATTATCTGCCTGGGGATCAACTATATGGATCATGCGGCGGAATCTGCGAGGTTCCAGAAAGAGGAGTTTGCGAGACCTGAGAAGGCAATCTATTTCTCCAAGCGCGTCAACCGGACGAATGATCCGGACGGGATCATTCCGGCACATAAAAATTTGACGAACCAGCTGGATTACGAGGCAGAGCTTGCGGTCATCATCAAAAAAGATGCGAAAGATGTGAAGCCGGAAGAAGTAAAAGACTATATTTTCGGATATACGATCATGAATGATGTCAGCGCCAGGGAGGTGCAGACGGAACATAAACAGTGGTACTTTGGAAAGAGCCTGGATGGTTTCACACCGCTCGGCCCGTGTATCATGACGGTCGATTCCACTGCGTTTCCGCCGGTGTTAAAACTCCAGTCAAAAGTAAACGGAGAACTCCGTCAGGATTCCAACACGGGACTTTTTATCCATGGAATTGAAGAAGTGATCTGCGAACTTACAAAAGGAATGACATTAAAGGCAGGAACGATCATCGCAACAGGAACGCCGGCAGGAGTCGGCATGGGATTCGTACCGCCGAAATTCCTTAAGACAGGCGATGTTGTGGAGTGCATTATCGAAGGGATTGGAACTCTTAAGAATACTGTTGGGGAGTAAAATGAGAGGGGATTGCTTCATGCATGATCGAATGCGGCAAGAACCGGTGTGACGATAAAAAAGCACATCTCATAAAATGAAAAGTTGCCATGAAGGGAGCAAAAAAGTCAGTCAGAATGACTGGCTGCTCTTTTCGTGGCTTTTTGTTTCATAGGGAAATTCCGGAGGAACTTCCTGTGAAACAAAAAGACATTGTGCGTCTAAGATGCGCACTCGCGTGAAAGAGAAAGATTGTCGCAAACGACCGCGCGGTACAGGACTATGCCGGAGCATAATCCTTTCGGGCATCCAGCTGCCGGTAAATGCCGTCGCAGCAGCAGATTTTGACATAAGGAGAGAACAAAAGTGGAAGATATACGCGAAATGTTGAAAAAGGTGGCAGCAGGCGAATTGTCTGTGGATAACGCTGTCCTGGAACTGAAAAAGGAGCCGTTTACGGCGGCGGGATATGATGATCTGGGATTTGCAAAGCTGGACACGCACCGGAAACTGCGCCAGGGCGCGGCGGAAGTGATCTACGGGGCGGGAAAGACTCCGGAGCAGATCGCCGGGATCGTGGAAGTAATGAAAAAACACGGGCAGGAGACGATCCTGATCACGCGGGTGGATGAAGAGAAAAGTTTAAAAACAGAAAAACTACTATCGGAAATCTATCCGGACGGCAGCGGATACCGGTATTTTAAGGATGCGAAGGTCGCGATCTGCGGAAACTTCCCGGAAAAAGACGGCGTCGGCACGATTGTCGTGGCGACCGGTGGGACCAGCGATATCCCGGTAGCGGAGGAAGCCGCGCTTACGGCCGAGTCACTCGGAAATCAGGTGGAGCGCCTCTATGATGTGGGAGTTGCGGGACTTCACCGCCTGATGTCCCATATGGATTCGATCATGAATGCCCGCGTGATCATCGCGATCGCGGGGATGGAAGGAGCGCTCGCAAGTGTGATCGGCGGTCTTGCGGACTGCCCGGTGATTGCGGTGCCGACGAGTATCGGATACGGGGCATCCTTCGGAGGTGTCTCTGCGCTCCTTTCGATGCTGAACTCCTGCGCGAGCGGCGTCAGTGTGGTAAATATTGATAACGGATTCGGAGCCGGGTATCTGGCGAGCATGATGAACCATATGCGGGGATGATATTGGAGATAAGCGGAGGTATTTCGAATGAAAACATTATATTTTGACTGCGGAATGGGCGCTGCGGGTGACATGCTGATGGCGTCCCTCTATGAGATCTGCCCGGACAAGGCAGGATTTTTAAAGACAATGAATGAGATGGGTTTGCCGGGACTCTCTGTTGAGGCAGAACCGGCTGTGAAGTGCGGGATCACCGGAACGCATATGAAGGTAACGATCCACGGAGAGGAAGAGGAGAGCGTGGATGTGGATCTGCAGGAGCATGTACACGACCACGCAGAGCATCACGAGCATGCTAATAACCATCATGAACATTGCCACGACCACGAAGCGGCGGGGAACCATCACCACCATGAGACTGAGGCCCATCACCATGAGATGGCCGCTGATATGGCGGACAATACTCACATACATGCATACGACCATGATCACCAGCCCGATCATGACCACCATGATGAGCACGACTTCCATCACACTCATACCCACGAGGAAATCCACACAGAAGAGCATTCCGGCCACCCACACCATCATCACGCAAGCATGGCCGGGATTTCTCATATTATTGAACATTTAAATCTGCCTGATGAGGTCAAAAAGGATGTTGTTGCGGTTTACCACTTGATCGCCGAGGCAGAGTCCCACGTCCACGGTAAGACTGTCGAGGAGATCCATTTCCACGAGGTCGGCACTGCGGACGCGATCGCGGATATCGCCGGAGTCTGCCTCTTAATGCATATGATCGCCCCACAGAAGACCGTCGCATCCCCGATCCATGTCGGAAGTGGAAACGTCCGCTGTGCGCACGGGATCCTGCCGGTCCCGGCTCCGGCAACCGCCTTTATTTTACAGGGACTTCCGATCTACAGCGGTACGATCAGAGGAGAACTCTGCACGCCGACGGGCGCAGCGCTCTTAAAACATTTCGTGACAGAATTCCGGGAAATGCCGGTGATGCGGACATCCGCGATCGGCTATGGTATGGGAAAGAAAGACTTTGAGCGCGCGAACTGTGTGCGCGTTCTTTTCGGTGAGACGGAAGAGAGCGGAGATGAGGTAGCAGAGCTTTCCTGCAATCTCGATGACATGACCCCGGAAGCGCTGGGCTTTGTTCAGGAGATCCTGTTTGCAGCAGGCGCCCTGGAAGTCTATACGATCCCGATCGGCATGAAAAAGAGCCGCCCGGGCATTCTCCTGACCTGCATGTGCCGCTGCGGAGATAAGGAGAAGATGATCTCATTGCTCTTTAAACACACGACAACACTTGGAATCCGTGAAAATATCAGCAGACGCTATACTCTTACAAGAACCATGAAAGAACACGAGACTCCGTATGGCGTGGTTCGCGAGAAGATCGCGGAAGGTTACGGCGTGAAACGCGGAAAACTTGAGTATGAAGACCTTGCGAAGATCGCGAGAGAGCAGGGGATGAGTCTTGGTGAAGTCAGGAAGATCGTAAAAAATAATCAGTAGAGAATGACAATAATAGTGAACTACATCGGCAATTGAATAACCGAGGATTCCGGCTTATTATCCTAAGCGGTGATTCCGGAATTATTACAGTGCATGGACTTCTTCAGCCCATGCACTGTCGATCTTTTGTTTCACAAAATGGAAATATTAAGTCCAACATTGTATCTTGCGCGGCTTTTGTGTCGGGCAGTTTACCATTTTTCTCTATAACCATAAAAGATAGATTCACAGCATAGTTTTTAAAGTTAAACCTGAAAACTATGAAAAAACAGCATGATACAGGATCCGTAGCGCCAATAAAAAAGAACCGGCATCTCATCCGCAGATGGAATACCGGTTCTTGTTACATGACGTTCTTATAACGCGCTTATTATAAATTAGCCAAAATATCTCTTTAAGAGACCAGCAAATGCCTTACCATGTCTTGCCTCGTCTCTTGCCATCTCGTGAACAGTGTCATGGATTGCATCAAGACCAGCGGCTTTTGCTCTCTTAGCGAGGTCTGTCTTACCAGCTGTTGCGCCGTTCTCAGCCTCAACTCTCATCTCAAGGTTCTTCTTTGTGCTGTCTGTAACAACTTCGCCGAGGAGCTCTGCGAATTTAGCAGCGTGCTCAGCCTCTTCGTAAGCTGCTTTCTCCCAGTAAAGACCGATCTCCGGATAACCTTCTCTGTGAGCAACTCTTGCCATAGCGAGGTACATACCAACCTCAGAACATTCGCCGTTGAAGTTTGCTCTTAAATCTTCAAGGATATCTTCGCTTACGCCCTTTGCAACACCAACTACGTGCTCGGAAGCCCATGTCATATCGCCGGACTGCTCAGTGAACTTGGAAGCCGGAGCGCCGCACTGCGGACATTTTTCCGGAGCAGCCTCGCCCTCATATACATAACCACATACAGAACATACAAATTTTTTCATAGTATTTTTCTCCTTTTTAAGATTTATTATCTGGGATCAGGGAGTATCAAAATCTCTGATCATAAATGATGCAACATGGATCACAGTTATTTTTAAATAAATAATAGTAACTGTTATCGTTATTATATTCTAATTGACAACAAATGTCAATAGAATTTTTGAATTTTTAGCTTTTCTTTTTCAGACAGTCCTCGCATTCGCCGTAAAAGAAAACGGTGTGGGAGTCAACGCGTCCCGGAAACGGGGCGGAGAGAAGATCCGGTGTATCATGAACCAGCTCGAGAGGCATATCAATGATCGCTCCGCAGGTCCTGCATACAAAATGGTAATGTGGATCAGTATTGTAGTCAAAGTGCTCTGAGCCGTCCCCGCTGGAAAAACGCTGGATCTCGCCCATATCCGCCAGAAGATTTAAATTGCGGTACACAGTCCCCAGACTGATTTTTGGATAGTCTTTGCTGATCGTCACATATACGGCATCGGCGGTAGGATGATCAGTGCGGTTCTTCAGGCATTCCCGGATGGACTCACGCTGGCGGCTGAATTTTAATGCTTTCATGGGAAACCTCCTTTCTGGATCATTTCTAAATTTAAATAGACAATAATAATGATAATTGTTACTGAAATAATAACATCATAACTTTTGAAAGTCAAGTATCTGTGATAAAAAGTTACAAAAAGGAAGAACAAAAATTTCTTGAAAATAAAATGTGAGGTGTTTATACTATTTCTATATCATATTTTCATAAATCAGACATCAACCCCACGAAACGGAGGTAGCTCCATGTATAACAGACACATCCGCCATCTTGTGACAGAGCTTGGAAACCGCCTGTCAGAGAAAGAATTTTTAAAAAAGATCGGCCTCAGCCGCCGCAGTATGCAGCAGCTGTTTGATAAAGACCGCTGGGAAGTGATCTTCGAGAAAGCCTTTCCGGTGACGAGACGCTTTTCCTGCGCGGAAATCCTGGAATTCTGCCGGGAAGATATGGAAAAGCTCGGAAATGAGCCGGAAGAGGGCTGGCTCTCCTTCACTTATAAATATGTGACACACATCCTGTATCCGGATGATGAATTCTCTGCGTCCGCGGCTCCCTGTGCGCCGTCTGCGCTCTACTTCTTAAATGTTCTCCAGTATTTCTTTGATGAAGAACGGAAAGTGATGCCGTTCGATCCATATGATGATTTCCGCTTTTTAACAAAAGAAGAATATGCGCATTTTGAGCGTGCGGATGAATATGAGCACTTTATCCGTGAGTTCCGCGACCAGTACGTCTACGAGATGATGCGGTTAAACCGTGAGGCGACGCCTTTCGAGACACTCGGTCATATCGCGGGTGTCCACTATGTTGCCATGACGGTAGCCCAGGGACTTTATGCGGCAGGCGTTCCGATCGATCTGGCACTGGCATCCGGCGCGGCGGCCGGCCATGATCTCGGAAAATTCGGGTGCAAACCGAATGAGCGGGTTCCGTATCTGCACTATTATTATACGAACCAATGGTTTACCGCCTACCATATGGAAGGGATCGGTCATATCGCTGCCAACCATTCAACCTGGGATCTGGAGCTTGACAACATCTCCGTGGAGTCCCTGGTGCTGATCTATGCGGACTTCCGTGTCAAGCAGATGCGCGGCGAGGACGGAAGAGAACTCACGAAGATCTATACACTGAAGGATTCCTTCGACGTCATCCTGTCCAAGCTCGACAACGTGGATGAAAAGAAACGGAACCGCTACCGTGTCGTTTACTCCCGTCTGTACGAATTTGAGCGCTACATGCGTTTAAAAGGCGTGGATGTGGACCTCACAGGCCATCCGGACCCGGCAGAAAAGCCGGTGGACATCGTCCTGCAGTCCGGAAAACAGGTGGTGCGCTCGTTTGTATTCTGGGGGATCGAGCACAACATCGACGTCATGCACCGGCTCGGCACCGAGCGCCAGTTCGGAAACATTCTCGAGGCGGCGCGGAGCGAGAAAGACTGGAAGAATGTCCGCGCATATTTAAACATGTTCAATGAATATTCGATTCACCTGAACCACCGCCAGAAAGAGCAGACGATCAGCTTCTTATATGAGCTCCTGTTAAACAGAGAGGGAGACATCCGCAGGCAGGCGGCGGCCCTGGTCGGAAAAATGTTCGCGGACTTCAACGCCGGATACCGGAAAGAACTTCCGAAAAACATGCCGGATCCGGATGACAAGACGGCTCTGACGCTCTGGGAAGAATACATGGCGCAGCTCGTATGCCCGGACTATCGCCTGACATTACAGCAGAAGCACCGGATCCAGAACTCCTTAAAATTTGTCATGATGTCTGCCATGGAGCGAAGCTCGGAGAAGGTCCGGGAGGAGCTGTTCGGGGTATTTATGAAATGGTTTGACAGAAAACACCGCCTCGTGGGGGATCCGGTCTTCTACCTTTTAGACTGCATCTTTTCCCTGCCGCTCGATCTCAGCAGCAAGGATGGACATCTGGAGAGCCTGATCAGTTTCGCGATCGAACACATGGAAGACGAGGATGAGAAGATCCAGATCGCTGCGGTCCGTGTCCTGAAAGTTTTGACGCAGGCGGTGACACCGGAGAGCGCGTGCTACCGGCTTGCCTGCGATGCGGCGAAAAAGATCGATCCGAAGACGATCACACTCCTCTTCCTGCAGTACCGGATCTTTACAAATCTGCGCCTTGATACGAGCAGACAGAGAGAAGTCCTGTACGGACATGACGTGGTTAGCGATATCTTCCTTGAAAACCTGAAATCGGCGACCCCGTGGATCTTAAAATCCGTCAATATCAAGTTGCTGGCAGATCAGGTGGACCATGGAAAACGAGAGCATCTGCTCCATATCTGTGCCCACTTCTCGAACCTCATCAAGGTCAGTGAGCAGGTCGGAGTCCGCCACGATGCGGGACGTGCACTCCTGCGCCTGGCCCACCTTCTGACGACGGACCAGAGGAACGAGATCGCGGTCGAGCTATTAAAAGGCCTGGAAGTCGGCGAGTACGAGTTCTCGAAGTATATTCCGGAATATCTCGGCGAATTTGCCTTGTGGCTTCCGCCGGAACAGCTCGATGACATTATTGAGCGCCTGCATATCCTGCTCGCGAACGGAAATGAGCGGATCGTGTCCGTCGCACTCGACACACTGGGGATCATTCTGGAGTGCTATTCCAGATATCCGGTCCGCTTCCAGGAGCCGGATGAGATCGCCGAGGACCGGAGGATGAAGATCCTGGGACTGATCTTAAGCTGCCTTGCAAACTACAGAGAACAGGTCCGCCAGGAGGCGCTTCTTGTGATCGGGCAGCATATTTTCGGCTCCCAGATCCTTGCAGAGCGCGATAAGAACCGGATGTTCTCTCTGTGTGCGAAAAAACTGCTGTTCCTCCTGAATGAGAATAAAGGCGGAGAGCTCAGCCTCTACTACCGTGCGGCGACCTTGTCCCACATCGGACGTTTCATCTCCCGCTACCAGCTCTTCGGCGGTGACGTGGAGACCATGACGAGAAATAAAGTGGCATTCTTCCCGGGGACCTTCGATCCGTTCACCCTGTCCCACAAGGAGATCGCCAGAAAGATCCGTGAACTCGGATTTACGGTATTTCTCGCGGTGGATGAATTTTCCTGGTCGAAGAAGACCCAGCCGCATCTGGTTCGCCGCCAGATCGTGAACATGTCGATCGCGGATGAATTTTATGTGCATCTGTTCCCGGACAACACGCCGGTCAATATCGCGAACCCGGCGGACCTTCGCAGATTGAAGGAAATGTTCCCGAATGAGGAACTCTACATCGTGGTCGGATCGGACGTCATCCACAATGCAAGTTCCTATAAGAAAGAGCCGGAAGAAAATTCGATCCATTTCTTCAATCACATCGTATTCCGACGGGCCGGAGAAGCACATCCGACCGAGGTCTACAATGAGATCAGGGGAAAAGTCGTGCAGCTGGAGCTGCCGCGCGAGCTGGAAGATATCAGCTCCACAAAGATTCGAGAGAACATCGATAACCACCGTGATATTTCCAGCCTGATCGATCCGGTTGTTCAGGAGTACATTTACCATAAGGGAATGTACCTGCGTGAGCCGGAGTTCAAGCCGATCCTGAGAGCGAAAGCGATCGCTTTTGAGAATGCCTCCGGAAGAGACCATGCGGTCCTGGACGAGCTCGGAAATACCGTCCTCTACGGACATCCGGATGCCCAGGCGATTTTCACGAGGATCCAGGTGGAGAACGACAGCCTGCTGATCCTGAGGAACACCGTGGAAGGCGAGCGGCCGGTCGGTTTTGCAAGCTACCGGGAGATCGGGAATGATGAGCTGTACGGAGTCTTAAAGGACATGGAGCTTGCGAATCTGGTGCGCGGAAAGAGCAGCCGGGAGATCCTCCTGATCACGGGGATTTACGCGAGAGAGGAGAATACCGGGGACAGCGAGATGATCCGGGATGCCGCACAGCAGCTCCTGGTGGAGGTCGTTGCGAAAGAGCTGGAGAAGAATTACAGCTTTGCGCTGTTCGTGGCAGAGCGCGGAACGGCGGCGAAGCATGTCGTGTACGCGCTGGAAAGACAGGGCTTTGTGCGTCCGCACCTGGCAGACGAAAATGACAAGAGGACGATCTACCTGGTCGACATGCATGAACCGCTCATGTTCCTGCATAACCTGGAGACAACGATCAAGGAACCGTTTGCCAGCAATCCGGCGGTCCTCAGGGCAATCGAGAAGAATCATAAGAAACTGCAGATCGCGATGACGAAGCTGTATCCGGGAAATCTCGTCCTTTCCTTATCCTCCGGAGTCATGCATCACCGCCTTGTGGACAGGATTACGTCGCTGAACGATGTGCCGAGAGAACCGCTCGTTCCGAGACGGCTCGGAAAGAACATGTGCGTTCCGTTCGGCAAGATCCTCAGAGGAAAAGTTGTCCCGAATACGGTGACAAAGACGCTGCACACGGATAAGGTCTATGAGCCGGATCTGGAAAGCTACACGATCGAGCCGTTCCCGTATTATTCACCGTTAAACAGTCAGATCGAGACGATCCGTTCCTTCGACCGTCCGGTAATCCTGGTCGACGACCTTGTCCACAAGGCAGACCGTCTCCGGGTACTCGTTCCGAAGCTCAGGGAGACGGGGATTCCGATCAAAAAAGTCGTTGTCGGAGTTCTGTCCGGCTACGGGCGGGATCTGATGCAGCAGCTGAAGGTGCCGGTCGAGAGCATCTACTCGATGCCGAATGTGCGCCAGTGGTTCGTGGAATCGACGCTGTACCCGTTTATCGGCGGTGACACGGTGCGCCGGGAGGAAATGAAAGTTGCGGGACTTCAGCCGTCCATCAACATGATCCTGCCGTATGCGACACCGAAGCTCTCCGGCTGCAGCAGGGAGGCACTGGTGGAGTTTTCGGCCTGCTGTATCGAGAATTCCAGGGATCTTTTACAGGTCCTGGAGGCGGAGTACCGGAAACAGTACGCGAAGAACCTGACGCTGTCGCGCCTCTCCGAGGCAGTCATCCTGCCGCTCTGCCCGGATAAGGGAAGCTGCATGGAGTACGATGAGAATCTCGCGGCATCGGTTTATCTGGAAAATGATCTGGAGATGCTGCAGAGGATGAGAAAGTTTATGGTAACGATCCAGTAGGTCTGTGTATTGACTGTACTGACTGTAAAAACGGACTTGCAGGAAAAAGTCTTGTTGACGGAAGGTGTTATGAACCAGAGATACACACCGGCATCGACCGGGGCAGAGATATCTTAATGGAGTTCTGCCTGCAGATATGAAACTCGCGAAGCGTGTTTTCACTTGTTGATAGTAAAATAGAGAGGGGCATCATAAAATGGTTACATATTATAAGATCGGGGATGCGTTCTGCGCGTCCGTTCACGGCAATCTGCCGTATGAAAAAACAGAAAAACCGGCAGCGGGAACGAAGCTTACCTGGCTGTTTACCGGAGATCCGGGAAGCCGCCGCGCGTCATTTCTTGTCGATCACCCGGCGGAACTCTTTGCAGAAAAAGAGGATGTCAGCTGGTTAAATACAAACAGATTGGATGCGTCCGCAACTGACGGACAGATCGGGGAGCTCCCGCAGGAAGTCATGGACCAGATCAAGACCGGGACACTCCGCGCGGTCAACGCATCCCATCCGAAATTTAAGGAAATCCTGGCATACGAGCCGAAAGACGGCAAAAAGCGTGTCCATGTGCTGGCGATCGGCGATGTCGGAAGCATGCTTTTGACAGGACTTCACCTTCTCGGCGGAGATGTGATCTCCTCGATCGGGATCTGCGATATCTCCGACAAAGTGACCGCCCGCTGGGAGTTTGAGGAGAACCAGATTGCATATCCGTGGGACTACGACGCGATGCCGGAGGTGGATGTCGTGGCCCCGGAACATCTCTTTGACTGCGATGTGTTCGTATTTGTCGCGTCAAAGGGAATCCCACCGGTCGGCTCCGGCGTCAAGGACGTCCGCATGTACCAGTTTGAGAATAACTCGAAGATCATCGGCCATTACGCGAAGATGGCGAGAGAGAAGAACTTTAAGGGACTTTTCTGCGCGGTATCTGATCCGGTCGATCCGCTTGCAAAGACCGCATTTCTCGAGAGCAATAAGAATGAGGCCGGGGAATATGACTGGATGGGACTTCTCCCGGAGCAGATCCAGGGATTCGGTCTCGGAGTCATGAATGCCCGGGCTGCATATTATGCAAAACGCGATCCGAGATTCAAACAGTTCCTGACAGAGGGGCGTTCCTTCGGACCGCACGGACAGGACCTTGTCATTGCGGATTCCATCGAAAATTACAACGATGAGCTCTCGAAAGAGCTGACAAACCTGACTGTCACCGCAAACCTTCACATGCGCGCCATCGGCTACAAACCGTTTGTCGCACCGGCATTCTCTTCCGGCGCGATCTCGATCTTAATGACGTTGAGAAAACAGTGGCACTGCGGATCCGTCTTCCTCGGCGGCGTCTACATGGGCGTGAAGAACCGCTATACGGATCATGGGATCGAGACGGAGGCACTGGCGCTGCCGGAAAAGCTGTACGAGAGGATCGAATTTGCGGCGGAGAACCTGGCGAAGATCGTGTAGAGGATGGGGAACGCATATTGTTTCTTTTTTATAGGAGAGTGAGACATCATGGAGAACGACAGATTACTTGTATTGTACCCGCAAAAACGTGGTTCGGAGAAAGAGCGGGCGCGGCTGGATGAGGTTTTAGAGGCGGCACTGGACGGGATCGATGCAGAGATCGTAGAGAACATGGATCTCCTGGAACAGGATCCGGAAAGATACCGGGGACGGCGGCTCCTGTTCACAGTTCCGCTCGGAAAAAACGGCATCAACCGCGGTTACTATGAAGTCCTCGCCTGGCTGCGCGGCGGTGAACAGGTCCTTTCCGGTGCTGTCGGCGGCATGATCATCGATGCGGAGAGTGAATTTTACACGAAAGCGACGGCGCGGGAGCTGGCGGTCGCGGCGAACCGTGCCGGCTGCGCGTTTGTCGGACGGCCGCTGGTGGAAGGAACTGCCTCTCTCGACAACTATCTGATCCAGGCTGCGAACATGAACACGGACCGGTTCGGTGCCTATAAAAAGAGTGCGCAGATCCTGGCTCATGAGATCCTGGAGACAGAGTGGGAGCCGAAGAAAGAAGCACATCTGCTGGTGCTCCACGCTTCCAACCATAGAACGTCCAATACGCTGGCGATCTGGCAGAAGGTGAAGGAACAACTGGATGATCGGATCAAGATCCAGGAGGTCAACCTGCGGAACGGTACGCTTGTGGACTGCTCGGGATGCCCGTATCAGATGTGTCTGCATTTTGGTGAACAGGGAAAGTGTTTCTACGGCGGAGCCATGGTGGAAGCAATCTATCCGGCGGTCAAGTGGGCGGACGCGATCCTGCTCCTCTGTCCAAACTATAATGATGCGCTTTCGGCCAATATGACGGCCTTCATCAACCGGCTGACGGCGTTGTTCCGTACAACGAGATTTTACGATAAGGCGCTGTTTGCGATCATCGTATCCGGATATTCGGGGAGTGATCTCCTCGCCGGTCAGCTCGTCACGGCGTTAAACATGAACAAGACGTTCTATCTCCCGGGCAACTTCTGTATGATGGAGACGGCGAACAACGCCGGAGCGGCGATGAAGCTGCCGGGGATCGAAGACAGGATAAGGGAGTTCAGTGAGAGAGTCACGGATACATTGTTGGAGAAAACGCAGAAATAAAGATAAGTGAAAGGCAGACTGAAAATAGAACTGTATAGGTATGGCGGCACAGAAGAGAAAACTGTGCCGCCATATTTTATCTCAGTCAGATAAGACTTCCGCTTTTTTGGATGGTGGATAATACAGATTCATCTTAGTGGGAGGAGTATGATTTCTGCTCGACATGAATTTTGAGATATTGTAATAATTGCACAACATATGCATATATGTACAATTTAAAAGTATAATCATGCACAAATAATCGCAACAATTTTATAATTTTAAGTAATTGCACATCAATACTTTATATTATGGAAGCAAACACGGCTGATTGCGATAAAGATAAGAAAAGAGTCGAAATTTCAGACGTTTACCAAAATTAACAAAATTTGTTGCAAAAGTTACAGACGCGCTGTATAATAAATTTGTAAGCTTCCTTTGTTAAAAACTGAACAAAGGAACAGAAAAAAGGAGGTAGAAAGATATGAGAAAGAGATTTTCCGCAGCAATTGCCCTTGCACTGTCCTGTGCGATGATGTTGACTGCCTGCTCCGGCAGCAAACCGGCAGAGACAACCGCCGCCGCAGCTGATACAACAGCAGCCGCAGCAGAGACAACCGCAGCCGCAGCTCCGAGTGGTGACGTTCAGAAGCTGACAATGGGAACCGGCGGTACAACCGGTACATATTACGCGTACGGCGGCGTAATCGCGAATGTCCTTAACAGCAAAGACATCGGTGTAAACATCAATGTACAGTCCACCGGTGCTTCAAAAGCAAATATCTACCTTGTAAATGACGGTGAAGCAGATCTCGCAACGGTACAGAACGACGTTATGGATTATGCTTACAACGGAACCGACCTTTTCGCAGAAGAAGGTGCAGCAAAAGACTTTACAGCAGTTGCAGCCCTCTACGCTGAGGTTTGCCAGATCGTTACATCCGGTGATATCAAATCCGTCGACGAGTTAAAAGGCAAGAGAGTATCCGTTGGTGACGCCGGATCCGGTGTTGAATTCAACGCTCGTCAGATCCTTGAAGCTTACGGCATCTCCTTCGACGATATCCAGGTCAACAACCTTGGTTTCGGTGATTCCGCAGATGCATTAAAAGATGGCAAGATCGATGCTTTCTTCTGTACAGCAGGTGCTCCGACAACAGCGATCGTAGAGCTCGCTACAACAAACACGATCAACCTTCTTACTGTAGACGATGAGCATGCAAAGATCCTTGCTGATGCACATCCGTTCTACACAACTTATAGTATTCCGGGCGGCTCCTACAAGGGCGTTGACGACGATGTACAGACTGTAGCGATCAAAGCTACTCTGATCGCATCTCCGAAGCTTTCTGAAGAGACCGTTTACAATATCACAAAAGCTATCTTCGAGAACAAAGATGAAATCGCTGCTACCCATGCAAAGGGCGAAGAGCTTGATCTCGATTATGCAGTTTCCGGTATTTCTGTTCCGTTCCATCCGGGTGCTGAGAAGTACTTCAAAGAAGTTGGAGCGATCAAGTAATTACCTTGAAAAACAGGAAAGCAAGATTCTTTACAGCGGCGGCAATAATCACGGCAATTATTGCCGCCGTTCTTGCATATACCTTTCGAAGCGGGGACTGTCTGGTCTTAAGGAACGGGGACACGAATGAAGAGCTTGCCCGCTTCCGGGTAAAAGAGGGGGATGAATTCTCAGTGACGTTCATCCACTCGGTCAATCAGTATCCGCTGACGGATGTCTACCAGATCCGCGACCATAAAATCTATGTGGTCCGCACCATCTACAACAATTTTGGCGCGGGCGTCCAGACGGAGCTCGAGGATGGGCAGACACTGACGTATGATGAAAACGGGGAGATGGTCATTTCCGGATTTGATAAGGAGATGCCGTATCTTTCGTACATCGTGGGTACGGTCTCGGACCATACACTCACGATCCATGGAAAAGAAATCAGTCTGAGGGAACTCTGCGGGCGAAACAGTAAAGTAGAGTTCTCGTGTGAACATAAAGGACTCTGAGACAGAAAACGTGAACAAAAGGCAGAAAGCATTCCGGAACTCTTCAGGGGTGTGAGGGAGGAAGAACGGAATGTGAAAAAAAGGAGGGATTTGTATGGCAGAGAAAGACAATATGAAAGTCAACACATCTCCTGTTGCGGATGTTGAGACCGGTACCGCGGAAGACGTCGAAGCCATCATGAAAAAGTATGATCGTGAATCGAATACCCGAGTCTGGGAAGGCGTTCCAAAACAGGTCATCCGCTATCTTCTGGCAGCATTTTCACTGTTAATGCTCTACATGAACCTGTTTGCAAACTGGGATGAGCGTGTGCGCCGTTCTCTTTTTGTAGGCGTTGTTATCATCCTTTCGTTCCTCATATATCCGATGAAGAAAGGCAGCACAAAGAAAAATTCGATCCCGATCTACGATATTATCCTCATGGTACTCGGAGCGGGTGCTTATTTCTACTTCGTTATCAACTTTAAAACGATCATCGGTCATGCGACCCGAATCAGCCAGACGGAGGTTATCGTCGGCGTGATCGGTATCCTGATCCTCGCAGAGACCTGCCGCCGCGTTGTCGGTATCCCGATCCTCTGTGTAGCGACATTCTTTATCTGCTACGCATTCTACAACGGACTCGGACAGGGCAGAGAATTTGCAGTCGTTTTAAAATCTGTTGTATACAACCTGTTCTACACGACAGGCGGTGTCATCGGTACTCCGATCGGTGTCTGCTCGACGTACATCGCACTGTTTATCCTGTTCGGTGCCTTCCTTGAGGCGACGGGAATTTCCGAGTTCTTTATCCAGCTCGCAAACTCCTTAGCAGGCGCTTCCACCGGCGGCCCGGCAAAGGTAGCCGTTATCTCCTCCGCTCTCTGCGGTATGGTATCCGGAAGCTCTGTTGGTAATACCGTAACAACCGGTTCCGTAACGATCCCGTTAATGAAAAAGACCGGTTACGAAGGCGAATTCGCAGGAGCCGTTGAGGCAGCTTCCTCCACCGGCGGACAGATCATGCCGCCGATCATGGGTGCCGCTGCATTCTTAATGGCTGAGATGGTAGGCGTCCAGTACGGCGAGATCGCGATGAGAGCGATCTTCCCGGCACTTCTTTATTTCACAGGTATCTTCATCACAGTACACCTGGAAGCAAAGAGACTTGGTTTAAAGGGTATCCCGAAGGATGAGCTCCCGAAATTCGGACCGTTATTCCTTCGTCAGGGTTATCTTCTTATTCCGCTGGTTGCCCTTGTTGCAATGGTTATGATGGGCTACACGATGTCCCGTGCAGCGATCATCGCTACCGCCCTTGCAATCCTTGTCAGCATGCCGAATAAAGAAACAAGAATGAACCCGACAAGATTCATCAACGCGTTGGAGGCAGGTGGTAAGAATACACTTTCCGTAGCTGTTGCCTGCGGCGTTGCCGGAATCATCGCCGGTGTCGTAACAATGACCGGTCTTGGACAGCTTCTGATCTCCGCAATCGTCGGTGTTGCCGGTGACCGCGTGATCGTAGCTCTGTTCCTTACTATGTTAACCTGTATCGTTCTTGGTATGGGCGTTCCGACAACTGCAAACTACATCATTATGGCTACCACATGTGCACCGATCCTTGTAAACGGTATGGGAATCAACAAGATCGCTGCCAACATGTTCGTATTCTACTTCGGTATCGTAGCAGATATCACACCGCCGGTTGCTCTTGCAGCTTACGCAGGATCCGCGATCGCGAAATCTAACCCGATGAAGACCGCGTTAAACGCATCCCGTCTTGCGATCGCAGCGTTCATCGTACCGTATATCTTCGCATTCAACCCGGCAATGCTCTTCATTGATACCGGTGTTCTCGGAGTTGTGACGATCATCATTACCTCCCTGATCGGACTGTTCGGTGTTGCAGCAGGTCTTGAAGGCTACATGTTTGCGAACCTGAATGTGATCGAGAGACTCTTATCCATCGTCGGAGGTCTCTGCCTGATCATTCCGGGAACCGTGACAGACCTTGTCGGCATCGTTCTCGTCGGAATTTCAGCGGCACTGCAGATGATGAAAAAGAAGAAGGCGGCTGTAGCATAGAAGAAATGGATGAAAGTTATATCGGAGTATATTGCAAAGAAAATTTGCATATGATATAATGGCTAAGAAAGAAATAGAACATAGTTCAAATTTACACAAAATGAAACCCCTCAGAGCGGCATCTCTGAGGGGTTTCTTCTCGTTTTATGTAGTTGAGCATCTACAGGTTAGTTACCGATCCAGTTTACTGTCTAACCATTTGATGATGTAGTGACATACCACACCAGCCATGACAGCAACTATAAAAGAAAAAACATAATCCAAATTTACACCTCCTTTCTGTCACCAGATTGGAGTGGGTAACGAGACGAGTATATCATAGGCAGGAGAAAATTGATAGTTACTCCAGTATAAAACAGAGATAAAAAATAGACTTTTGTGAGGAATATTTGTGTATGAGGAGATCCCTGTTTTCATTGATTTTATCTTGCAAGCGACATTAAAGTATGCTACACTTTCCGTAAAGTTTACCACTGTATCTGCGTAAAGAGAGGAAGGAAAAACGATGGAATTATTATATGGAAGTACCCGCGGCGGGGAGACTGGCGTGACAGCATCCCAGGCGGTTTTAAAAGGACTTGCAAATGACGGCGGCCTCTATGTTCCGGAGCGCATTCCGACACTGGATGTGACGATGGACGAGCTTGCCGGAATGACATATCAGGAGACTGCTTATGCGGTAATGAAGCAGTTCTTAACAGACTATACGGAAGAAGAATTAAAATACTGCATTTCCCGTGCTTACGATGAGAAATTCGACACCGAGGAGATCGCTCCACTCGCAAAGGCAGACGGAATGTACTTCCTGGAGCTGTTCCACGGAAAAACGATCGCATTCAAGGACATGGCGCTCTCGATCCTGCCGTACCTTATGACAACAGCTGCAAAGAAAAACCATGCGAAAAATGAGATCGTGATCCTGACAGCAACCTCCGGTGATACAGGAAAAGCAGCGATGGCCGGCTTCGCCGATGTACATGGAACAAGGATCATCGTATTCTACCCGAAAAACGGTGTCAGCCGCGTCCAGGAACTCCAGATGCTGACCCAGAAAGGTGCAAACACATCCGTAGTCGGGATCGAAGGAAACTTTGACGATGCCCAGACCGGCGTCAAGAAGATCTTCGGAGACAAAAAATTCGCGAAAGAACTGGATGCAATGGGATTCCAGCTCTCCTCCGCAAACTCCATCAATATCGGCCGTCTCGTTCCGCAGGTTGTTTACTATGTATACGCATATGCGAGACTTCTCGCAAACGGCGAGATCGCAAAGGATGAGAAGGTCAACGTTGTTGTGCCGACCGGAAACTTTGGAAATATTCTGGCAGCATATTTCGCAAAACAGATGGGCGTTCCGTTTGGAAAGCTGATCTGCGCGTCCAATGACAATAAGGTCCTGTATGACTTCTTCCAGACAGGCACATATGATAAGAACCGTGAGTTCATCCTGACCACATCCCCGTCCATGGACATCCTCGTTTCCAGCAACTTAGAGCGCCTGCTCTACTTAAGCTGCGGAAGAGATGCCGCAAAGACAAAGGAACTGATGGAGCAGCTCTCAAAGAACGGAAAATACGAGATCACACCGGAGATGAAGGAGTTCATGAAAGACTTCTCCGCCGGTTACGCAGATATGGAAGAGAACGCGAAGGAGATCAAGAAGGTGTTCGACGATACCGGATACCTGATCGACACCCATACAGGCGTCGCCGCAGCTGTTTACGAGCAGTATAAGAAAAAGACCGGTGACATGACAAAGACTGTGATTGCGTCCACAGCAAGCCCGTACAAGTTCTCCAGAAGCGTTATGGAGGCAGTTCTCGGAAAGAAAGAAGATGCCGATGAGTTCGCCCTGATCGACGAGATGGAACGTATTTCCGGTGTGAAGATCCCGCAGGCCATCGAGGAGATCCGCGATGCGAAGATCCTCCACAACCGCCAGTGCAAGCCGGAGGAAATGGAAGAAACTGTGAAACAAACCTTTTCAAAGTAGGGTAAATCGGTTATAATAAAATTATCATGACAACAGTACCTGTTGGGAATAGATGGTGTCTGCTCCGCATATAAATAGAAACAGACGGAAGATCCGGCGGGACAGGCTGTTCTGTCAAAATAACGATTCAAATGGAGGCCTATATGTTAGTAACAGCGAAAGAAATGCTTGAGAAAGCAAGAGACGGCAAGTACGCAGTAGGACATTTCAACATCAACAACCTTGAGTGGACAAAAGCAATCCTGCAGACGGCAGAAGAGCTGAGATCCCCGGTTATCCTGGGTGTTTCAGAAGGTGCAGGAAAATATATGACAGGTTTCAAGACCGTAGTAGGCATGGTAAACGGAATGTTAGAAGAGATGAAGATCACTGTTCCGGTTGCTCTTCACTTAGACCATGGTACTTACGAGGGATGCTTAAAGTGCATTGATGCCGGATTCTCCTCCATCATGTTCGACGGTTCTCATTACCCGATCGAAGAGAACGTTGAAAAGACAAAAGAACTGATCCGTATCTGCCGTGAGAAGGGAATGTCCCTTGAGGCAGAGGTTGGCGCGATCGGCGGCGAGGAAGACGGCGTGATCGGTATGGGCGAGTGCGCAGATCCGAACGAGTGTAAGATGATCGCTGACCTCGGCGTTGATATGCTCGCAGCAGGTATCGGCAATATCCACGGAAAATACCCGGCAAACTGGAAAGGTTTAAGCTTTGAGACACTCGCAGCTGTCAAAGAGGCAGTTGGCGATATGCCGCTCGTTCTTCACGGCGGTACCGGTATTCCGGAAGATATGATCAAGAAAGCAATCTCCCTCGGCGTAGCGAAGATCAACGTAAACACCGAGTGCCAGCTTGCATTCGCAGCAGCTACAAGAAAATACATCGAAGCAGGAAAGGACCTTGAAGGAAAGGGATTCGACCCGAGAAAACTTCTTGCTCCGGGCTTCGACGCAATTAAAGAGACCGTTAAGACAAAAATGGAGTTATTCGGTTCTGTCGGCAAAGCTGACTGATCCGTTTAGCTTGCATTATCATGCAGTTAAAGAAATGTTCTCCCTCGCAGCAGGGAGAACATTTTTTCAAGCCAGTATTTTCCTACTGATCAGTGCAGTAGATGCGCAGACTTGCTGAATCGTTACGATTTTTGAACCAAATCCGTCTGATCCTGGTCTTTTTGCGGAAAGAGCCGGAGTATCAGGTAATTGCATACAGGATAAAACGTATGATTTTCCCGACAGCCGTGATCAGCTGTAGCCGTGTGTTTTACGCGCGTGACGCAGCAAAATGCCCCATACGGCGGCTGGCTATTTATACAGAAACGAGGAGGAGCAGTTTATGAGTGAAAACATCAATGTAGAGGCGATCTTCGGAGAGAATGTGTTCAACGACTCCGTGATGAAAGAACGTCTCCCGAAGAGTGTCTACAAAAAGTTAAAGCAGACCATCGAGGATGGCAGCGAACTGGACCCGACGATCGCTGACGTGGTTGCCCATGCGATGAAAGACTGGGCAGTCGACAACGGTGCGACCCATTATACCCACTGGTTCCAGCCGCTGACCGGCGTGACCGCCGAGAAACATGATTCCTTTATCGGAAATTTTGATTCCCAGGGAAAAGTTCTGATGGATCTTTCTGGAAAAGAGCTGATCAAGGGCGAGACCGATGGTTCTTCTTTCCCGTCCGGCGGCCTGCGCGCGACCTTCGAGGCCCGTGGATATACCGCCTGGGACTGCACTTCCGCGGCATTCTTAAAGAAAGATGCAACCGGCGTAACACTCTGTATCCCAACCGCCTTCTGTTCCTACAGAGGCGAAGCGCTCGATAAAAAGACCCCGCTTCTCCGCTCCATGCAGGCCATCGACAAAGAGGCGACAAGAATCTTCCACCTTTTCGGCCACACAGAAGTAAAGCGTGTCACTCCGTCCGTAGGACCGGAGCAGGAGTACTTCCTGATCGACCGCGACAAATATTTAAAGAGAAAAGACCTGATCTACACCGGACGTACCTTATTCGGCGCGATGCCGCCGAAGGGACAGGAGATGGATGACCACTATTACGGTGTTATCCGCGAGCGGATCGGTTCCTATATGAAAGAGTTAAATGAAGAGCTCTGGAAGCTGGGCGTTACCGCAAAGACCCAGCACAACGAGGTCGCTCCGGCACAGCATGAACTCGCAACGATCTACACAAAGGCAAACCTTGCCGTTGATCACAACCAGCTCGTTATGGAAACAATGAAAAAGGTTGCAAGCCGTCACGGAATGGCGTGCCTGCTCCATGAAAAACCGTTCCAGGGCGTCAATGGTTCCGGTAAACATAACAACTGGTCCCTGGCTTCCGACACCGGCATCAACATGCTGGATCCGGGCGTGACTCCGCATGAGAATATCCAGTTCCTGCTTGTTCTTGCCTGCATTATGAAAGCAGTTGACCGCCATGCGGATCTGCTCCGCCAGTCTGCGGCTGTTCCGGGCAACGACTACCGTCTCGGCGCTCAGGAGGCACCGCCAGCGATCATCTCCATCTTCGTAGGTGAGCAGCTTGAGGATGTGATCGACCAGCTGATTTCTACAGGTTCCGCGACTCACTCAAAGATCGGCGGTACCTTAAAGACCGGTGTTACGACACTTCCGGATTTCGATAAAGATGCGACAGACAGAAACCGTACATCCCCGTTCGCATTCACCGGAAACAAGTTTGAGTTCCGTATGGTCGGTTCCTCCGACTCCGTTTCCTCCGCAAACGTTGTGTTAAATACGATCGTTGCAGAGGCATTCAAGGAAGCTGCCGATGAACTTGAAAAGGCAGAGGATTTCGACCTTGCGGTTCATGATATGATCAAGAAACTTCTCGCTGAGCACCGCCGTATCATCTTCAACGGCAACGGCTACAGTGAGGCGTGGGTGGAAGAGGCAGAGCGCCGCGGACTCCCGAACTTAAAGTGCATGGTGGATTCCATCCCGGCACTTGTGACCGAGAAAGCGTTCAAACTGTTCGGCGATTTCGGTGTATACACGAAGGAAGAGCTTGTTGCGAGAGCGGAGATCGAGTATGAATCCTACGCGAAATCCGTCAATATCGAGGCGAAATCCATGATCAACATTGCCGGAAAGCAGCTGATCCCGGCGGTTGTCCGCTATACGACAGTTCTCGCACAGTCCTTAAGCGCTGTGAAGACTGCATGCCCGGAAGCTGACAACAGTGTCCAGACAGAGCTTCTCATCGAGGTTTCCGACCTTCTCTCCGACATGAAGGTTGCCCGCGCGAAGCTTGAAGACCTGGTAGAAGAGTACCAGCACATCGACAGCATGGAAAAACGCGCCCACTTCTGCTACGACGAGATCATCCCGGCGATGCAGGCTCTGCGTGACCCGGCAGATCAGCTGGAAATGATCGTAGACAAAGAATACTGGCCGATCCCGAGTTATGGGGATATGATCTTTGAGGTGTGATCACTGTAACATAAAATGGTGAAAATTAGTACATAAAAACACCGCTCTGGGAGGAATGTATGATTTTCTGCCGGAGCGGTGTTTTTTTCGTAAACGGAAAAATTCCAAATAATTCAAATTCATCCCTACTTCGGTCCGCCCGTCTGATACTCGGACAGATTTCCGGAGGTCGAAGAACCGGAACTTCCCGGTGTGCTGGTGCTGGATGAGCCGGAGCTGTAGTTGTAGTTCGCGCCGGCGCTTCCAGGGCCGGTCACACTGCCGGTATTTGTATAATAATTGTTATTGCTGCTCGTTCCGCTATTTCCGCCAGGACTTACAGTCGAAGTACCTGTACTGCCGCCGGGGGCGGTTGTGGAAGCCGAGCTTCCGGAAGTGCTGCCGGTTGAACCGGATGAGTACCCAGGACCGCCGGTCTGGTAATTTCCAGCCGCCATTCCGGTTCCTGACGAATTTCCGGATGGGCTGCTGGTTGAATTTCCGGTCGGATTCGACGAAGGAGAAGTTGTAGTCGTTCCTGAATTTCCGCCCGGCGCAGATCCCGCCTGCGTTCCGGTCGTAATTCCATTCTGGCTGTTTCCGGTCGCCGGAGTTCCTGTATAATTACTTCCGTTCATCTGCGTTCCGGACGTTCCAGGCGTGTATACACTTCCCGCGGACCCGCCGCCGATCGCAGACGTCTCACTCAGGCAGACACCGCTCTTATTGAAGGTATAGTTGACATTGTTTACAACGAATGAGCCGTTGGAAACCATCTTTCCATCTGCCGGATTCAGATAATAATACTTTCCACCGTCGTTCAGCCAGCCTGTGATCATATGTCCGGACTGGTTAAAGTAATACCAGCTCTGTTCGATCTGCTTCCAGCCAACCGACATCACACCGGATACCGTATCCATGTAATACTTGTTCGTTCCGTCACTCTGCCATCCGATGACCATGCGCCCGTCGGTGTGGAGATAATAGAACTTCCCGTCAAGCTGCATCCAGCCGGTCATCAGCTTTCCTTCGTTATTGAAGTAATACCAGTAACCGTCAAGCTTCGTCCATCCGGCCGCCATTGCGCCGCTCGCGTCAAAATAGTACAGAAGCCCATCGATCGTCTGCCAGCCGGTCAGCATCGTTCCGTCCTGTTGGAGGAAATACCGCTTTCCGTCGATATCCGCCCATCCGCGGACGAGCTTTCCGTTGCTGCCAAAATAATAATATTTTCCGTCCATCTTCCGCCAGCCGGTTACCATCGAACCATCGCCGCGCAGATAATAGTAATCCGTATCGATCCGCAGCCATCCGGTTACCATCGCGCCGTTTAACAGATAGTAATATTTCCCATCGACCTGGATCCAGTTCTTTGCCATCGTGCCGTCGGAATTCAGATAGTACCATGCGTCCTCCGCCTGCAGCCATCCGGTCTTCATCTGCCCGGTGGTCGGGAGAAGATAGTAGTACTGGTTGTTTAAGAGGAGCCAGCCTTTATACTGGGTTCCATCCTGATTCAGGTAATACCAGCTCTGTCCGTCATTGATCCAGCCCGTCTGTTTTACATAATTCTTATAATAGTACCACTTGTCCCCGATCAAGCGCCAGCGGTTCGCCGGAAGTTTTCCACTCAGGTCCTTAAAAGAAAAGTTGATATCCACATTTCCACTGATCCCGTTTACGGTTCCCTGGTTTGACGCCTGCCAGAATGCCGCACCCTGGTAGGACGGTTTTGCGTCGTAGCGGGCGATCCAGACATCATAGTGGACCTTCGTCATATCGATCTTATTGTTGATCCAGTAATCATTGGTATAGACCATCGGATAATATCCGGCCGTCTCGACTTTTTTACAGAATGCGTTGATAATATCAGAAAGCTGCGCCGGAGTCAGATTGTTCATCTCCTGTGCTTCCACGTCGAGGACGACAGGATAGGAGATCGGGTAGTCCTTGATAAGGTTCAGGACAAAATCTGCGTCGGATTCCGCCATCGCAGTTGTTGTCGCGTAGGAGTAGAGGTAAACGCCGACCCGGAGACCAGCAGCGGCCGCCCCACGCACGTTTGTCTCAAAATATGGGTCTACCGCGTTGTTGTAGCGGGCTCCGATCATCGCGAACTGGATATCATCAGCGGCGACTGCAGACCAGTTGATATTTTGCTGCCACTGGGAAACATCGACACCCCGCGACAGGATCCCAGTAAGGACGGAACCATCACTTCCGATATAAGAGCCGGATGCGTTCTTCTGCCAGGCCGCCGCCCAGGCCGGAAGCGCCGGACTCACAGCGGAAAAAGCCATGACGGCACTTAGAAGAAGCGCCGCCGCTCGTTTCTTTTGTCTCATGGAGATCCCCCTTTTAAACTTGTATTTCAATAAGAACGGGGTCAAACAGTCTTTGCCCCGGTATTTTCAATGTAAAAGATCCCGGGACAGCTGGCATTTTATCACAGCTCCATCCCGGGACCATATGGACGTTATCTGCGTATTTTCAGTATAGCATAAAAATACAGATACGTCTTGAAAAAATTCACAGAAAAATGCGGCAACTATTCGGCTTTTCCGATCCCAAGAAATTCCGGCGCAGTGATGATCTTCTTATAAAACTGCTTCGCATACCGGTACATCACGATCGTGTAATCGCCAAATTCCTCGCCGACACTGCTCTTATACACTGCCCACAGGCACCACAAAAATCCGCCGAGAGCGATATATGCGTAGTAGACGAACCGCTCCTCGGAAGTCGGCTCCCTGTGCAGGTAAGTCGTAATGAGCTTTTCGACCTCAAAATCATTATAATAAGAATATATCGCGCACATGCTCACATCGATCAGTGGATCGCACATGCCGGAGTACTCCCAGTCGATCAGGCGGATATCACCGTCCGGCAGGAACAGGAAATTGTCGCACACACTGTCGATATGGGACAGGACCTTCGGCCGGTTCAGACGGTCGAGGCGGTCGAGCAGTGTGAGCATGTGAGCTTTTACTTCCGGATAATCTTCAAAGAGCTTTTTCTCGTAACCGCGGCACAGCGCTTCATAAAAACTGATCCGCTCCCGGATATCGAAAGAATGGTCGACATGGAGCTTCGAATCATGGAGCTTTTCCACAAGCGCCATACATTTCGCCACATCATCCCAGTTGCGCGGATCGCTGTTGCGCGCGCCCTCATAATATTCAGAAATCTTGTAACCAGTCTCCCCGTTCATGTATACAACATGCTCGGTGATCCCGGATCCTTTTACGGCATCGTAGACAGCCTTTTCCTGTTTCCGGTTGATCAAGAGCTCGGTGCCCGGACCAGGAATCCGGCAGATATAGGACTTATCATGGACCTTGAACAGGAAAGACTTGTTGGTCATACCCGTTTTCAGGCACTTGATCCCTGTAATCTCGGATTCCGGAACATGAAGGACCTCGGAGATCAGTTCCATCGCGATATTGTCGGAATGATTCTGGTAGCGCTCATCGAAAAGGCGGAGCTCCTCAAGGTTCTCAAACTCGTACACCTGGTTGTCCGGCTGTTTGTTGATATACATTTCCGGCACCGGGAAGTGATGCTTGCCCGGAAGATGGCTGTCGACCTCGCCGTTTAAGAGGTCTGCGAGAACCTGTTCCCAGTACATCTGCTCCGTTCCAGGAGTATGATAATATTCCTCGAGGATCGGGAAGAACTTTTCCGAAAATTCCTTCGAGAAAAATACCGGCCCGTACATGACCCAAGAGTCCTCGCCGCCGACCTTCACGCCGGTAAGCAGCCCCTTTTTGCTCGTCTCGAGACACCACTCGGAAGTCTCTCCCTTCATATATACAGAAGAATACCATGCGCCGCACTCGTAGGTGTGGTACATATTATTCCGCATCCAGTTGTCGGACGAGAGAAGATATGTGTTCCTTCCGATAAAACACTCCCGGGCGCGGTAGAGCGTTGTTAGCGTGTTCTTGTTGTGGTATTCCGGGTTATAGAGAAGCTTGACACCGAATTTGTCGATCAGGTACTCGAACTTCTCCTTTAAATAACCGACCACGATTGTGATATCTGTGACACCGGCCTCATGAAGCTGCTTGATCTGGCGCTCGATCATGCGCTCGCCATAGACTTCTAAAAGTCCCTTCGGCGTCTCAAATGTCAGTGGTACAAATCTGGACCCGAATCCTGCCGCCAGGATCACGGCGCTGTCCATCCGGTATTTTCTTAAAAGATCCACACCGCCCTTTAATAAAGAATAAGTCCCCTCAGCCGGATCAAACGTGAAGAGCTCCTGTGCCAACCCATCCTTCACGAGATGGTTGCAGGTCCCGAGCGAAAGATCCATCGCTGCCGCCAGCTCCCGCTGTGTCATCTTGTTGTTCTCATAAATATTTCTGCAGAGTAATCCCAAACGATCCATAGTCATCCTCCGAATCAGTTGAATCATGTTTGCGACACTTATCATGAAACATGCGGCCATGGAAACGTGGGAGAGTGTCCACACGTTTATGCCTGAAAATGTATGTTTAATAATAAGGAAGAAACTGATAAAATGAACATGTTCAAAATAGTAAAAACAATAGATATATATGAACATTATAACACGTACTTCCGATAATACAAGATGATATTTTGAATATGAATTTACAATGTTCAAAATATCCACAATTATGCGTTAAAATGAACACACCATTATGACACATTCCTGCCACAAAGCTGCCACAAAGTGAAAAAACAGGCAGATTGTACTGATATCCATACAAAAACGCCATAAAATGGCATTTACGTAAGAATTTCGTAAGAAAATAAAAACAAAAAAGATATGGAAATTCTTAAGAAATTATACTATAATACCAGTGTATTCGAGGTACAGAGTATTTCTGGAAGCGAAGTAAGATAGTTCCCTTTATTAAAAATTCTTCATTTTTTGTAAAAAAACTATTGATAATTTTACTTATCGGAAGTATAATGGCTTCGTAATGCAATTAGGAATTTCAAAAAGCGTTTCAAAAAAACAAAAGGAGAGTGCATTAATTATGAGAAAGCAGACTAAAATTGCTGCAGTAGTATCCGCAGCAGCTCTGTTAGCATTAGGCGCTTCCATGACATCTTTCGCAGCTTCCAAGGGAACCTGGATGATGGTTGATGGCGAGTGGTATTGCTACGACAAAAACGGTGACGCATATACAAACGTATTCTGCTCCAGCAATGGTAAAGAGTACTACGTAGGAGATGACGGACAGCTCGTTCGTTCCGAGTGGGTTGAGTACGACGGAGATTACTACTTCGTAAACAGCAGCGGTGCAAAGATCACAAACGACTGGAGATTAACAACTCCGTACGATGATGACAGCGCTGACGAAGAGTGGTATTACTTCAAGTCCAACGGTAAGAGAGCTGAAGGCGAAAAGGTTACTTACAAAGGAAAAACTTACTATTTCGATACAGACGGAAAGATGCTCACAGGTTGGGTAACAACAACAAGTGACAAAAAAGAAAACGTTAACGAAGCAACAGGCTTCGAGGATGGTCATACATTCTACTGTGACGAGACAGGTGCTCGTGTAGAGGGTGCATGGATTAAGGATACAGCTCCGGGAGTATCTGATGACAGCGCTGATGAGGATGAGTACTGGTACTACTTAAAGAAAACAACCGGTAAGCCGGCAACAGGCAAACAGTCCAACATCAACGGTCAGATCTACCTCTTCAATAATGAAGGTCAGATGCAGCATGGTTGGGTAGCTGCTACAGATACGAACGGCGCTAAGTTTGTTCAGCTCGATAAAGAAGATGATGAGAAGCCTATGGGCGCAGCAGGAGATGCAGCTGTTTACTACTGCGGCGATGAGGACGACGGACACGCTAAAAAGAATAAGTGGACAAAGACATGGCTTCCAGACAACACATCTGAAGAGGATGATGACAAAGAGTGGTTCTGGTTCGATAAGGACGGTAAACTCTTCAGAGGCGGAGAAAAGAATGGTTCTGTAACAGCATCTGACGCTTGGAAGTACAAACTTGATGAGGGTACTCTTAAGAAAGATGCTGATGAATCCACAGGTGTTATCTCCAAGAAGAAAGTTAACTCCAAGGATTACTGGTTCACAAAAGATGGCGTAATGCTTTCTAAGTTCTACTTAATCAACGATGCTATGTACTACTTCGGTGGATCCGATGACGGTTCCATGAAGACTGGTTCCCAGTCCATTAAGGACAATACTGGTGATACTTACAAGTTCTACTTCTATACAAAAGATCAGGCTACATCCTACAAGACTCCGAATGGTGATAAGCACGGTCTTAGCAAGGGCGCTGGTGTAGTTGGTAATCAGGGCAACAAGCTTTACTGGTATGGACTTCAGATTCAGGCTGATGATTACAAGTATCAGGTAGCTACAATTACGATTAATGGTACTGATTACAGCTTCATCGTTAACTCCAATGGTACAATCCAGCACTCTGCAAATACAGAGTATAAGGAAGACGGCGATGTATTAGTTAAGACTGGCGCTTATACCAAGAAAGACAAAGATGGTAAGGACGTTGTTATTCCGACAACATTCGTAAAAGATGGTCAGGCTAAATATGCTATCGAAGATACAAATACTATCAAGAAAGATGTTATCGATGTAGATCTTGGAAAATTCTTCCAGTAATATATTCAATAATATCTTGAATTAGAAATTCTAATTGCAAAACGATTTCAGGCAGGGATTATTTCCCTGCCTGATTTTGCTATATGAGTGCTAATTACACAATTTAGGCGAAGATTTTTCTCCGTCTGTTTACGTTTATACAAAAATTACGCAAAAAATGGGCAGGAATCACTTCCTGCCCATCATGTTTGCAATTAGAATTTCTAATTTTAATCAATCGCTTGGATTACTTACCCTGAACGAAACCACTCATATCAATGTCAGCAACATTCTTAGATACAGTATCCCAGTTGTTAGCTTCATTGCTGATTGCATACTTGAACTGACCGTTTTCTACAAACTTAGTCTCTGTAGCTTTTCCAGATGCATCCTTAATACCTGTTGCGATTAATACATCGCCATCCTCTTTATACTCAGTGCTCTTGGAGTGCTGAATTGTACCATTGGAGTTAACGATGAAGCTGTAATCTACGCCATCTTTTGCGATTGTAGCTAACTGATATTTGTAATCATCAGCCTGAATAAGCATACCATAGTAGTAAAGCTTGTTGCTCTGGTTACCTACTACACCGGCACCCTTCTTGTATCCATAAGTATCTTTTGTATAGAAGTAGAACTTATAGGAATCACCAGTGTTGTCTTTTACTGTCTGAGAACCAGTCTTCATGGAACCGTCATCAGATCCACCGAAGTAGTACATATTGTCATCAATCATGTAGAACTTAGCAAGCATAACACCATCCGGTCTGAACCAGTAATCCTTGGAGTTAACTTTCTTCTTATCTACGCCAGTAATGCTACCGTCATCATAAACGAGGTCACCCTCTTCGAGTTTATACTTCTGAGCTTTAACAGTAGCGTCAGAACCAGATGCTCTGTAGAGTTTACCGTTCTTGTCAAACCAGAACCACTCTTTATCATCTTCCTCTTCTTCTGTATCGCTCGGAAGCCATGTCTTTAACCATTTATTCTTCTTTGCGTGTCCGTCATCCTCATCACCACAGTAGTAAACTTCGCTGTCTGCATACTCGCTTAAGAGGATCATATCCTGCTCTTCGTCTTCCTTATCTAACTGAACAAAGTTCTTTGTGGAAGAATCAGAACGAGCTACCCAACCATACTGCATCTGACCTTCCTCGTTGAAGAGGTAAATCTGACCATTGATATTGGACTGCTTGCCTGTTGCCGGCTTACCGGTAGCTTTCTTTAAGTAGTACCAGTACTCATCTGCATCTGCATCGTCATCATCTGTGCCCGGCTCTGTGTCTTTAACCCAAGCACCCTCTACACGAGCACCTGTCTCGTCGCAGTAGAATGTGTGGTCATTCTCATAACCGGTAGCTTCGTTAACGGATGTTGCGCCGTCACCAGTTGTTACCCAGCCTGTGAGCATCTTTCCATCTGTATCGAAGTAATATGTTTTTCCTTTGTAAGTGATCTTCTCGTTCTCAGCTCTCTTACCATTGGACTTGAAGTAGTACCACTCCTCATCAGCTGTG
The DNA here is from genome assembly GCF_045062245.2 of Pilosibacter rotomagensis. Taxonomy (NCBI): domain Bacteria; kingdom Bacillati; phylum Bacillota; class Clostridia; order Eubacteriales; family Clostridiaceae; genus Pilosibacter; species Pilosibacter rotomagensis. Next base: position 305,397 of record NZ_CM170323.1, read on the forward strand.
TCATCATCATACGGAGTTGTTAATCTCCAGTCGTTTGTGATCTTTGCACCGCTGCTGTTTACGAAGTAGTAAGAACCATCGTAATCAACCCACTCGGAACGAACGAGCTGTCCGTCGTCACCTACGTAGTACTCTTTACCATTGCTGGAGCAGAATACGTTTGTATATGCGTCACCGTTTTTGTCGTAGCAATACCACTCACCATCAACCATCATCCAGGTTCCCTTGGAAGCTGCGAAAGATGTCATGGAAGCGCCTAATGCTAACAGAGCTGCTGCGGATACTACTGCAGCAATTTTAGTCTGCTTTCTCATAATTAATGCACTCTCCTTTTGTTTTTTTGAAACGCTTTTTGAAATTCCTAATTGCATTACGAAGCCATTATACTTCCGATAAGTAAAATTATCACAAGATGGAAAAAGGCTGGGAAGAGGAGAAAGCCGGCAAAGAAAGCATGTCTGATTTTTCTTGTATGGTCATGAAAAACATGGTATCATGAGGGCAACAGACTCTGAGCTTAACAGATCATAAGGTCAACAAAAAAGTTGGGAAAATCGGGAGAGGAGCGACGAAAATGATAAGTATGAATATCCCTGTCGGGGTTTCGGATTTTGTGGAAATCCGCAGAAACGGGTATTACTATATTGATAAAACAGCTTTGATCGCTGAACTTCTCAAGACGACCGGGACGAAGGTGACGCTGATCACAAGACCGCGGCGATTTGGAAAAACGCTGGGAATGAGCATGTTGGAAAATTTCTTTGATATTCGCAAGAACAGCGAAGAGATGTTTCAGGGACTTGAGATTGCAAAAAACAAAGAACTCTGCAACGCGTGGATGAATAAGTATCCAGTGATCTTTCTTTCCCTCAAAAATGTGGAAGGGCTGGATTTCCCAAGCGCCTATCAGCAGCTTGTTTATGAGATCAGCTCTCTTTACCGGGAACATGAATATCTTCTGGATAGTCCGGTATTAAGCACACAGGATAAATTCTTTTTTCAGCAGATCCGGAACCGGAAGGCGGAAAAAACGGATATCCTGCGCTCTATTCAGTTTCTTTCCCGGCTGCTCGTCAGACATTATGATGAAAAAGTCATCCTTCTGATGGATGAATATGATGTTCCGGTGGCAAAGGCAAACAGCAATGGTTACTATAGAGAAATGCTGGATGTCATGAAAGGACTTTTGCAGGCGTTAAAAGATAACCAGGCGATCCGGTTTGCTGTGATCACGGGATGCCTGAAGATCGCAAAGGAAAGTATCGTTACGGGGACCAATAATTTCGTTTCGGACACGATCACCGACTCACGCCTGAATGAATATTTCGGATTTGTGCAGGATGAGGTGGACAGGATCCTTGAAGATGCTGGGGCAGAAGAACATTCGGAAAGTGTGAAAAAATGGTACGATGGATATCATTTTGGAAATTTTGACGTTTATTGTCCATGGGATGTTATGAACTATATTCTGGAGCTGCAGCATAATCCGAAAGCAAAACCGGCGAGCTACTGGAAGAACACCAGTGACAATGCGATCATACGGTCATTTATTGATTATGCAGGCAGCAATATCACGAAAAAGCTGGAAACATTGCTTTCCGGTGGAGCGATCATTCAGCATATTGATGAAAATTTGACATATGACTATCTGCATTCTTCGGAAGAGAATCTCTGGAGTATTCTGTACCTGACCGGATATCTGACGAGAGCGCGCGATCAGAACTACAATGGGGAACTTCCGGAAGGAACAGTTGCGCTTGTAATCCCGAATGAGGAGATCAGGGAAATCTTTGAGACAACTGTGAAAAAATGGTTTGCTGATTCTGCAAAAATCTGGAATCGCAGCAGATTATTTGAGGCAGTCTGGTCTGGAAATGCGGAGATTATTACCGAGGAGATGGCAAAACTTCTTAGAAAAACGATCAGTTACCATGATTACAAAGAAGACTTTTACCATGCATTCCTCGCAGGAATCTTTACAGGAGCCGGTTATACGGTGGACTCCAATAAAGAGCACGGAGAAGGCAGAAGTGATGTCGTAATCTACGACGATACTAATGGGCGTGTCGCGATCTTCGAGGCAAAATATTCGAAAACATCGGACCGGATGGAAATGGATTGTGACCGCGCGATCGACCAGATCAATGATCGGATGTATGCAGATGAATATGCGGATGAGTACGAAACAGTTCTCTGTTACGGAATCGCTTTTTATAAGAAACGGTGCAGGGTGAAGAAAAAATGAAAACAATACAGCCACAGACAGACCGGTCCAAAGGTATGCCTGTGGCTGTATTTGTATTATTTAATAATAATTTCATAAAAAACCCCACAAAAGGAAGGAAATTCCCGGTGGCGCAAGTTGCGGGAAAAGTCGAAGGATGTTATAATATAATAGATTTTTTATGACATACGGGTGGAAGAGAGAAAAAACGATCCACGGTATTTCTGACGGTACATGATACAGACCTTGGAGAGGGTCTATAAACACTACTACTTTATAATACGAGGAAGTAAATCATGGCAAACAGAATAAAGAAGAAAGAGGATACGAAAAGCAGCTATCAGGATAATGTTGCTTTGATCATGGCGGCGTTCACGCTGATCGTACTCTGCGTGCTCCCGCTTGTGTTCCACGATTTCTATTTTGATATCCTGGAGACAAAATATCAGTTTTACAGTGTTGTTGCGATCGCTGCGCTTGTGATCATGGGCGGATATGGTCTCGCAAGCGGAAAGATGCTCGAGTGGTTCTCGAAGTTCAATTTCCAGACATGGAGAAAGAGCATGAGCGTCGGGGACTGGGCGATGGTTGTTTTCTGGTTCACAAACGTGATCTCCTGGATCCTGTGCAAGGACTGGAGATGGGAGGCATTCTGGGGAACATCCGGACGTTATAACGGCGTATTCCTCATGACGATCTACATGATGACATATTTCCTTGTCACCCGTTTTTACCGGTTAAAACAGTGGTATCTGGACGCATTCCTTGCAGTCGGCGTGTTTGTATGCGTGTTTGGAATTACTGACTACTTCCAGATGGATATCCTTGGATTTAAGGTAAATATGATGGATACACAGAAATCCATCTATACTTCCACATTCGGAAATATCAATACTTATACGATCTATGTGGCAGCGCTGTTAGCAATCTCAATGATCCTGTTTACACAGGAGAAAAACCAGAAGAGAATGTTCTGGTACTACGGAAATATGATCCTGACAAGCTTTGCGCTGATCATGGGCAGCAGTGATAACGCATATCTGTCCCTCGCAGCGATTTTCGGTCTGGCACCGTTATGGCTGTTTCAGACAAAGACAGGACTTCGCAGATATGTGATCTCCCTAGCGACATTCTTTACGGTGATCCTCTGCATCAACGGGATCAATAAGGTGTATGCGGCATCCGTTCTCGGGATCGACAGTGCGTTTAATCTGATCGCGGGGACGAAGTTTCTTCCGGTACTTGTAGTGCTTCTCTGGGTGATCGCTGTGGTACTTATCTTTATGAACAGAAAACCACAGGCCTTGATGAACAGGACAACGGATGACTCTATGAACAAGATCGCAGTCTATATCTGGATCGGTGTGATCGCGGTTGTCTGCCTTGCGGTTCTTTTCGTCCTTTATGATGCGAACCTTGGAGGTCATGCAGATAAGTATGGCGCGCTCAGCTCCTACGTTGTATTCAATGATGAGTGGGGAACCCAGCGTGGATATGTGTGGAAGCGCGCGATGGAGATCTATACAAAGAAGCTAAATCTTCTCCAGAAGATCTTCGGATATGGACCGGATACGTTTGCGCTGATCATGCAGTATTATTATCCGGGCGAAATGCAGAACGGACGTATGGTGATCTTCGACAGTGCACATAATGAGTACTTACATTATCTGGTAACGACCGGTTTCGTCGGAATGGCGTCTTACCTTGTATTTATGGTTTCTTCGATCGTTGCGATGGCGAAGAAGATCAAGGAGCAGCCGATCGTGGCAGCAGTCATGATGGCAGTTCTCGCGTATGCGATCCAGGCGGTTGTCAATATCAACCTGCCGATCGCAATGCCGATCATCTTACAGCTTCTTGCGATGGGAGTCGGAAGAAAGAAAACGGCCGACAAAGCGGAAGAAAAAGCTGAATAACAGGAAAATCAAAGCAGAGACAAACACAGGGAGGAACGAACAATGCAGGCAGTCATCATGGCCGGCGGAAAGGGAACGAGACTGGCGGCGCTCACAAAGGATGAGATCCCGAAGCCGATGGTCCCGGTTGCCGGAAAACCGCTGCTTTTATGGCAGGTCGAAAGGCTAAAAGAGAATGGGATCACGGATCTGATCATGGTGATCGGACATCTCGGAAATAAAATTAAGGAATATTTTGGCGATGGAGAGCAGTTTGGCGTTTCCATCCGGTATTTTGAGGAAACGGAACCGCTCGGGACTGCGGGATCCTTTTATTATCTGAAAGACATGATCCACGGGGACCGGTTTGTGATGATGTCCGGGGATCTGTTCTTCGATATTGATTTTCAGCGCATGATCCGGTTCCACGAGGAAAAAGGCGCAGTTGCCACATTATTTGTTCATCCGAACGGACATCCGTTTGACTCGGATCTTCTTGTTCTGGATGCGAATGATAAGGTAACAGCGTTCGACTCGAAACACAACGTCCGCGATTACTGGTATAAGAACTGCGTCAACGCAGGAATTTTTGTGTTTGAAAAGAAGATCTGCGATTACGTGCCGGAGCCGGTGAAAAGAAATCTGGAGAACGATGTGATCAAAGGAATGCTGGACGCGGGAGAGCCGATCTACGGCTATTGCTCCCCGGAGTATGTGAAGGATGTTGGTACGGTTGACCGTGTAGAGCAGACACTGGCGGATATCGCGCGAGGCGTGATCGCGGATAAATGCCTGAAAAATAAGCAGCGCTGTATCTTTATGGATCGTGACGGTACGATCAACCAGTATAAGGGACTAGTATACAAAGAGGATGACTTCGTTCTGGAAGACTGTGCGGTCGATGCGATCCGGAAGATCAACCAGTCCGGAAGACTCGGGATCGTGATCACGAACCAGCCGGTTGTTGCGAGAGGTCTCTGTGGGATCGAAGATGTGGAAAATATCCATAAAAAAATGGAGACACTGCTCGGAAAAGAGGGCGTGTTCTTAGATGATGTCTTCTACTGTCCGCACCACCCGGACAAAGGATACCCGGAGGAAAATCCGGCTTATAAGATTCCGTGCGAGTGCAGAAAGCCGAAGACCGGGATGATCGAGAAGGCGGCGGAGCGGTTCAACATTGACCTCAAGGAATCCTGGATGATCGGGGATACGACGATGGACATCCAGACAGGCGTGAATGCGGGAATGCGGACAGCGCTTGTGCTGACCGGGGAAGCCGGGAAGGATAAGAAATACGACGTGAAGCCGGATCTGGTGTGTGAAAATCTGCTGGATGCGGTGGAGAAGATCTTGAAAAGCGAAGATCGTTAAGATAAAATATGAAAACTCAGCAGAAGAGAACAGTTAAATGTTAGGAATTGCTGAGTGAAAACGTCAGAAATAAATGATATATAGCTGCGTAAAATTAAATGGACAAGAGATATCAGCATCGCAGCGAGGGTACTGGCTTGTTTGCCATAAATTTTGATGGACAGAGGCGATGCGAGCAGCCAGAGAGTAAACGATTGATAGAGTAAATCACAGGAGAACAGAAAAACCATGATCATTACACAGACCCCTTTCCGCATGTCTTTTTTCGGCGGCGGAACGGATTTCCCAGACTTTTATAAGGAACACGGCGGAGCCGTCATTTCCACGACATTTGATAAATATTGCTATGTAAATGTGCGTCATCTTCCGCGCTTTTTTGACTATTCGACCGAGCTTTCCTACTCAAAGATCGAGCGCGTGACAGATGTCAACGACATCAACCACCCGGCGATCCGCGAGGCGATGAAGTATCTGGATATGCAGGAAATCCGCCTGACTTACGAGGCAGACCTTCCGGCGAGATCGGGACTTGGAACAAGCAGTTCCTTCGCAGTCGGCATGTTAAACGCATTCTATGCATTAAAAGGAAAATATGCGGATAAGAGAAAACTCGCAGATGATGCGATCTACTTAGAACGTGTCCTCTGCAACGAGAGCGGTGGCGTTCAGGACCAGATCGCGGCGGCATTCGGTGGATTAAACAGGATCAACTTCAATGCAGACGGATACGAGGTAAATCCGGTGATCATCTCCCCGGAGCGGAAGACACAGTTAAACAATAACCTGATGCTCTTCTTTACCGGATTTTCGAGATTTTCCTCCGATATCCAGCAGACAACGGAGAAAGCGCTTGTCGATAAACAGGCACAGCTCCTTGAGATGCTGTCTCTTGTCGATGACGCGGAGAAAGTTCTGACTTCCAAGACGGACCTCAACGAATTCGGCCGACTTCTCGACTATACCTGGAAGCTGAAACGCGGAATTTCCAACCGGATCTCCACGGATTCCATCGACGGACTCTACGCGAAAGGAATCGAGGCCGGTGCGCTTGGCGGAAAGCTTCTTGGAGCCGGCGGCGGCGGATTCCTCTTATTCTACGTTGAGCCGGATAAACAGGAACAGGTCCACAAGGCGATGGAAGAACTCTTATATGTGCCGTTTGAGTTTGAGAACAGCGGTACGAGAGTCATTCATTATACGCCGGAGACGTATGAAAAACGGTAGGACACATATAATGATGTTGGGGTCAAAAGTTTTTGCCCCTGGTAGCATATAAGTGATGGAAAGCATGATTTCAAATCAGGAGGAATCTATGAAACTGGTATTGAAAAATGTTGGAAAAGTGCAGAATGCTGCCGTGGAGATCAATGGAATTACGGTCATCGCGGGAGAAAACGATACGGGTAAAAGTACCGTTGGAAAAGCACTCTTTTCCGTGTTTAACAGCTTCTACAATATTGATAGAAAAATCATGTCGGAAAGAGCGAACAGTATTGATAATCAGCTTTTTGCAGTGTCCAAGGACTTCAGGTCAGGATGGTTCTTTCTCACTGATTATAGCGAATTAACAAAAGAAATTATCTCTCTTGTGAAACAAAAGAAATCAGAAGAGGAACTCCGGAAAAAAATTTCGGATATCATTTCAGAATATAACAAGAAAAAATCAAATACTCTTTCGCAGGATGCAATCGATGGCTGCGCGGAACGGATTGCAAGGAGCTTGTTGATACCAGACGAAGAGATATTAAAAACTGTTTTACAAAAGAATATGGATGCAGAATTTCGTGGACAGATCGGAAATGTCTTCTATGAAGCAGAAAGCTTAATCCGGCTTGTGATTCAGAATGAAAATGTGGAAGTAAAGTTCCTGAACAATAAAATCGCAGATTTGAGAAATCCGATCAGACTGGGAACAGAAACAATCTACATGGATGATCCGTTTGTGCTGGATGAACTTACAGGATCTGAATCACGAAACTGGACGCGAATGCAGAATTATCTGGACCACAGGGCGCATCTGGAAAAATGTCTGACTTCTGTTTCGGACAAGCATAATGTCGTTGATGAAATTGTGGCGAACAAAAAGCTTGAACAAATCTACCAGACAATATCAACAGTCTGTGAAGGCGATGTTGTGGATGAAAAACATGATTCCGTAGGATATCACATTGGAAACCAACGTCTGGAAGTCAGAAATATGTCAACAGGTCTTAAAACCTTTGCTATTTTAAAAAGACTTCTGACCAATGGCTGTATCGAGATGAATGGAACGATCATTCTGGATGAACCGGAAATCCACCTCCACCCGGAATGGCAGCTGGTATTTGCGGAACTGATCGTTCTTCTGCACAAAGAATTTGGACTTCACATTCTTTTAAACACACACAGCCCATATTTCCTGAATGCGATCGAGGTGTATGCTGCGAAATACCAGGTCACAGACAAATGTAAGTATTATCTGATGCAGAGCACAGGCAAGACATCTGAGATTGAAGATGTATCAGATAATATTGAGAAAATTTACAGGAAACTTGCACGACCACTGCAGGAGTTGGAAAATCAGAGGTATCGCTATGAATGATTCCGGCATTTATGCCCTGTTTGCTGATCATAAATCTACGTTAAAAGAATGTTCGGGAGACAACAGCGATGGCAGTACCATCAAATTTATGACGGAGTCTCAGATAGAAGCTGTAAATTTTGATAAATTTAAGACAAAATACACGAATGATCTGAGACTTTCAGAAGAATGTGCTGCCTCTGCGGATGCGCTCCTTCAGACAGATACAGGACTGGCCTTTGTAGAATTTAAAAATGGAAAAGTTAATAACCGGAATGTAAAAGATAAAATCCGTGACAGCTTGTTATTATTTTGCGATTTTACACAGAAGACCATATCCTATACCAGAGAACATGTAGATTTTATTGTAGTTTATAATGAAGAAAAGAATCCGCTTCCAAATCAGTATAAGAAGCAGACGAACGCAGATGCCCCATCCCGCACTGAAATCAGCAGATATTTTCTTGGAAAGGGAAATCAGGAGCTGATCCTGTTTGATCTGGAACGATATCAGCATTTATATTTCCGCGAAGTACACACATACACGAAAGAACAATTCGGAAACTATATAGAAAAAACATTATCAGGTGGCCCAGTATCGTGAAACAAGCATATTCAGTTTTGATGTCGGTATATCAAAAAGAAAATCCGGAATATCTCCGGGCGGCGGTGGAGAGTGTTCTGGGGCAGACGGTGCCGCCGGAAGAGGTGGTGCTGGTCTGTGATGGACCGCTGACAGAGGCATTGGACAGAGTGATCGAGGAGTATGAGGAGCAGTTCCTGGAAAATTCAGAAGAAATCATGAATTTGCGGGAAAGTGATTTTCAGGGAAATGGCCTATCGGAAAACGATCAGCAAGGAGATACTTGTCAGCAAGGCAAGATACAAGGAAAAAATCCTCAGGAAAGTCAGAGACAGGAAAACAGCAACCAGAAAGTGATCTTTCGCGTGATCCGCCTCACAGAAAACGGCGGTCTCGGGAAAGCACTGAATGAAGGACTCAAGTATTGTTCCTGTGAATGGATCGCACGGATGGATACGGATGATCTTTCGGCGCCGGACCGATGCGAAAAACAGCTGAAATTCCTGGAAAAGCATCCGGAGGTTGACGCGTTGAGCGGAACGATCGCGGAGTTTCAGGGAGACGCGCTCGATGGAAAAACGGCGGAAACAGCGGTGATCTCCTATAAGACCGTACCGGAAACACAGAAAGAGATAGCCGCCTACATCAAGCAGAGAAATCCGATCAACCATCCGTGCGCGATGTTCCGGAAATCAAGAGTGGAATCCGCCGGAGGATATCAGCCGTGTCCGTATTTTGAAGACTACGATCTATGGGTGCGGATGTACAAAAATCATGCGGTGTTTGCAAATCTGCCGGATACACTGCTCTACATGCGGATCAACGGAATGCACCAGCGGCGGGGCGGGATCCGGTATGCGAAGTGTGTGATCGATTTCCGCGTAAAAATGTACCGGAACCAGGTCATCACATTCGGAGAATTCCTGCCGATGACGATCATTCGGGTTCTGGTGAGTCTGATGCCGAATTCACTGCGGCGGTTCTTATATGAGAAAAAATTAAGAAAACAACAGTAGAAGAGGCGGAAAAGCATTAGCAGGGAAATTACAAAGATAGAGGTATGGAAGTGCCAGGAGAAAACGGAAACTGTTAAGACTCCGGATAGTAATGAGAAATTTGCAATTGCTAAGACGCTGGGTATTACGAAAAGACAAACCAATGAATATAGCTGTTGGAGCGGCGGGATTGTGCGTATGAACTGCTTGCGGATTATGGGAAATCAAACCAGTGAACACAACTGTAGGGACGGAAAGAAGCATATAGCAGGTTAGACAACCGTGAGTACATAAAACACTTCGCAAATAAGAAATTACAGACAGGGGCATGTGGACGGAAAACGGCTCACAATGCCCCTGTGGTGTATCATAATACGGAATTTCCGACCCGGAAAGACTCCGGTATATGAAAAATAACCCATAAACGGCTGGAAGACCCATTTACCCAATATTGCGAAAAGCCTCGTTAGGTGGTATACTGTAATAAGGGTTATTTTGCTTAATTGAACAAACTAAATAAATTGAAGCAAAAATTTTTCAGGATTGCGGCACCGCTTTTGCCGGACCATTCAGAAAATGGTCAGCGACAGAATGCTAAGGGCAGCTGCAAAGACCGGATGAAGTTACGATTAAGGAATCACAAATGGAATGAATACAAAAAAGATAAATAACAATTTTGAACCATATAAGCGCGTGGTAAAATTTGTCGGATCGGCAATCATCGTGCTTCTGGAACTGGCCGCCTATTATTATGTGTGGATGGACTGCTATAACCGAAATATGACAGTGGCTTTCTGGCGGCGCGGAAACTGGCTGATCGCAGGCGAATATCTGATCCTGTCTCTGGTGTTGCACCGGCTGTACGGCGGTCTGAAGGTCGGGATTTATAAATACTGGACGCTTGTATACTCCCATATGCTCTCGATCGTCGGAGTCAATGCCTTTTCGTATGTTCAGGTCGTTCTGTTCGACAAGAAAATGCATAATCCGGCAGCGCTTTTAGGACTCACTGCTCTGGATTTCGTGATGGTCCTGCTCTGGGCACTTGCATTTAAAAAAATCTATGCGGCGATGTTCCCAAAACGGAGACTTCTGCTGATCTACGGAAAGAAACCGATGTTCCACCTTGTGAACAGGATCGATACCCGCGACGATAAATATGAGATCGCGGAAAATATCTCGATCGACACCGGTCTTGAGAGAATCATCAAACAGGCGGAAGATTATGACGGTGTGATCATCGGAGATATCCCGGCGAGAGCACGAAACCAGCTCATGAAACTCTGCTATGCGAGAAATATCCGCAGCTATACGGTCCCGAAGATCAGCGATATCCTGCTTCGCACTTCGGTAGAACTCAACATCTTCGATTCCCCGCTGTATCTTTCAAGAAATGACGGGGGATTGGCCTGGGATCAGGCAGTCGTAAAACGGATCGAAGATATCATCGTTGCGGGGGCGATGCTCCTTGTGACGAGCCCGTTCTTCCTCATTATCGCATTCCTGATCTGGAATACCGATAAAGGACCGATTTTCTATACACAGGAACGCCTGACGAAGGACGGAAAGATCTTCCGGATCTATAAGTTCCGGACGATGATCGTCGATGCGGAAAAGAAAAGCGGACCGGTAAAAGCGGGAGAAAAAGATCCCCGTATTCTTCCGGTCGGGCGATTCTTACGCGCAACGCGTATGGACGAGCTTCCGCAGCTGTTAAACATCCTCAAAGGCGATATGAGCCTGGTAGGACCGAGACCGGAACGGCCGGAGCTTGCGAAAGTTATCACAAAAAATATCCCGGAGTTCGAGTATCGCCTGAAAGTAAAGGCAGGACTCACCGGATATGCACAGGTGCATGGACGTTACTGCACGACCAGCTACGACAAATTGAAACTGGATCTGACCTATATCCGAAATTACTCGATCTGGCTTGACTTAAAGCTGATCCTTATGACACCGAAGGTCCTTCTCATGAAGGAATCCACGGATGGTTTCGAGGAAGGTCTTTGGGAGGATCCGGCTTTAAAAGAATAGAATGGATAAAAAGATGGGAAAAATATTAACAGTAGTCGTTCCGACTTACAATGCGGAAAAATATCTCAGGGACAATCTGGAATCCTTTAAAATTCCGGAGCTGATGGAAGATCTTGAGATCCTGATCGTCAATGACGGATCTACGGACCATTCCCTTGAGATTGCTGAGGAATATGTCCGGCAGTATCCGGATACCTACCGCGTGATCACAAAAGAAAACGGCGGACATGGCTCCGGGATCAACTGCGGGATTGCAAATGCGCGGGGAACATATTTCAAAGTGGTCGATGCCGATGACTGGGTCGGCGAAAAAGCATTTTGCGATCTGGTCCGAACCTTAAAGACAAGTAACGCAGATGTCGTCTATTCCGGATTCTTATGGACTTACGACAATGGCGAGACCGACAAGACGAAATTTCAGACAAAAGCGGAGATCACGATCCCGTTTGAAGGCGTGGAATACCAGAAAACGTACTCGTTTGATTCAATCGCGGACAAGCTCTATATGAAGATGCATAACATGACGATCAAGACAGAAATTCTCCGTGAAAATCAGGTCCACATTGATGAGCATTGTTACTACGTCGATACCGAGTACATCACTTACCCGATCCCGTATGTAAAGACGATCTGCTTTGTGGATGGATTTGTTTATTACTATCGTCTTGGACGGGCGGGACAGAGCGTTGGACTTGAGAAGATGCAGAAGAATGAGGAGAATTACAACAAGGTACTGGAATCGCTGCTGAAATTTTACCGCCAACTTGGTAATCAGGTTCCGTGTACGGAAATCAAAAAACAGTACATTGCAAGACTGATCGCCCGCGTCATTGCCGGCAAATTCAAGATCATGCTCAGCTTTTCACCATCTGCAAAGAAAAAACAGCAGATTAAGCAGTATGATCAGAATCTGAAAACTCAATACCGGGACATCTACGACAGCAATATCAACAAGGCAGTCTCACTGCTGAGAAAAACACAGTATCATACATATTATCTGGTAAATCTGATGGTCAGGAGCATGTGCAGATAGAAAATATGCAAAGAGGTTTTTATGGACAAAATCATATCGTTTATCATACCATCCTATAATGTGGAACAATATCTGGAAAAATGTCTCTCGTCCTTTTTGAATCCACAGGCGATCGAACAGATGGAAGTAATCATTGTGGATGATGGATCGAAAGACCGGACCGCCCGGATCGCCGGAGACTATGTAAAACAATATCCGGAGCTGTTTCGCCTGATCTCAAAGGAAAACGGCGGACATGGTTCCGCAATCAATGCAGGAACGGCAGCAGCTGTCGGGCGATATCTGAAGGTGATTGATGCGGATGACTGGGTAGTCACAGAAAACTTAAAGGAGCTTGTCGACAAGCTGGCAGTATGCACAGCGGACGTCGTTTTAAATCCATATCACCAGGTCGATATGAAGACAGGAGAAAAAACGGTCTGGAAAATGTTCCTGGACCGGTATGAAGTGACCTATACATTGGAGGATGTCGTACAAAACTGGAAGAAATTTGACCGTTGTTTTGCATTCCACGGAATCTGTTATAACCGGGAATTTTACCAGAGACACCGCTATGAATTACCGGAAAAAATCTTCTATGAAGATCATGAATACACAACGATCCCTTGCTCGTATGCGGCAAGTATTTATCCGATCGACCTGTATCTGTATCAGTATCTGGTAGGAAACGCGGAACAGAGCGTATCGGTCACAAACCGATTAAAGCGAATGAGCCATGTGGAAAAAGTAACGGAGGATCTGATCCGCCATTATAATGCACATCCGGAATTTTCGGATGCAGCGAAGGAATATATCTACAAAAAAACAGAAGGTGTCATTCTAAGCTACTATGTAGCAGGATGCATCATGAATCCGAATAAAAGAACCGGACGTAGCGATTGTCTTCGATACAATACAATGATCCGAACTCTGAATCCGGAAATCTGGAACCGCGTCAGCAGGAAGTTCCGGATTTATCTCTGGATGAACCGATTTGGAATTTCATATCCGATGTATGAGAAGATGCTGCATTCCGGGGTTTATAATAAATTGAGACATAATCATAAACTCGAAAAAGAAAATGAAGCAAAAACGGAGGAGAATCTGAAATCACGATGAGTAAATTCATAAAAAGGCTGGCAACCTTTCAGCACTATAAGCCGCTGTTATCGCAGCTGGTCATGAAAGATATTAAACTAAAGTACAGGAGAAGCTTCCTCGGATATGTGTGGAGTATCTTAAACCCGTTAATGATCATGGGAATCATGGTACTCGTATTTTCCAATATGTTCCGTTTTGATATTCAGAGTTATCCGGTATATTTGATCGTTGGTCAGACAATCTTTAACTTTGTCTCGGAATCAACAAACCAGGCGATGTGGTCGATCACCGGCAATGCGGCACTTCTGAAAAAAACATATGTCCCAAAGTACATTTTTACGTTATCGAAAGTAACCAGTTCGTTCGTAAACACGCTCTTTGCTTTGGGAGCTATGCTTCTTGTATTCATTATCTGCAGAGTTACCTTTAGCTTAAATATGCTCTTTATTCCGGTAATCCTGATCCAGGTATATATTTTCGCACTGGGATTAGGAATGCTCCTTGCAGCAGGGAACGTATTTTTCAGAGATATCCAGTATATTTACAGTGCGTTTTTAACTGCATGGATGTACGTTACTCCGATCTTTTATCCGCTCAGTCAGCTCCCTGAAAATTTACAGACAGCGATCAAAACTTTTAATCCGTTATACACCTATATCACCCAGTTCCGGACGATCGTTCTCGATGTAGCCTGCCCGGATATGGGAATGGTTTTATACGGCTTTGTAGTTGCTTTTGTTACGCTGGGAGTCGGTACACTGGTCTTTTTAAAGAGCCAGGATCGCTTTATCCTGTATATCTAATTGAATGAGGACAAAATTATGAATAACGAATATGCAGTGCGCGTTGAACATGCCGTTGTGCGCTTTAACATGGCCTCCGAGCGGATCGACAATCTAAAGGAATACTTTGTAAAACTGGTCCGCAGAGAGCTGATGTTCAAAGAATTTTTCGCATTGAAAGATGTAAGCTTTGAGGTAAAAAAAGGAGAGGCCTGGGGAATCATCGGTACAAACGGATCCGGAAAATCAACGTTACTGAAGCTGATTTGCGGGATCTTAAAACCGTATAAAGGAGAAGTCCTGATCAACGGTTCGATCGCCCCGTTGATCGAGCTTGGGGCTGGATTTGACGGTGACCTCACCGCAAGGGAGAATATCTTCTTAAACGGAGCTGTTCTTGGATACGATAAGCAGTTTATGGAACAGCATTTTGATGAGATAGTTGATTTCGCAGAGCTATGGGATTTCCTTGATATGCCGATCAAGAACTATTCTTCCGGTATGGCGGCCCGTCTTGGCTTTGCGATCGCAACGGTCGTAAGACCGGATATCCTGATCTGCGACGAAGTCCTTTCTGTCGGAGACTATGCGTTCCAGCAGAAGTGTGAGCAGAGAATGAGTGATATGCGAAAGAACGGGACGACGCTTTTGTATGTGTCACATTCCATTGAGTCAGTAAAGAGTGTATGTGATCATGCACTGTGGCTCGATAAAGGAACGGTCAAAATGATCGGGGATGTGGAAACGGTTGGGGATGCCTATATGGAGGCACTGAGCTAAACGAAAGGGTTACTTTTATAAAAAAAGTATCATGGAACAGTTGTGGGAAACATAAAGATTTTAATTTCGTGTCATAAACAGAGCATTGTGCCTGACAGTGAGATCATGCTTCCGATCGAAGTTGGAGCTGATCTGCGCAGCAAGCATATTGAGGGTTATATTCAGGATAATAGCGGTGACAATATTTCTGCAAAAAATAAAATGTACTGTGAATTAACGGCACAATATTGGGCATGGAAGAATCTGGATGCAGATTACTATGGCTTTTTTCATTACAGAAGATATCTGAATTTTTCAGAGAACAAATATCCGTTAGATTCATGGCAGAATATCACGGAGGAACGCTTAAACGATACCTGCCTGAAAAAATATAATCTGAACGATGACTGTATCCGAAACATGGTTGAAACATACGATATAGTTTTATCGGAAGAAAAAAATGTTGCAAAAATGCCGGACAGAAATACGTCTGTGTATGAGCAATATAAAAATGGAAGATCCTTAAATATCTGGGATTTGGATCTGGTGCGTGATATCATCGCCGCTAAATATCCGGATTATCTGGATACCTTTGAAGATGTCATGAAAGGCAGAAAGACCTGCCTTTGCAATATGTATATCATGAAAAAAGAGCTTTTTCATGAATATATGAGCTGGCTGTTTGATATCCTTTTTGAGTTTGAGAAGAAAGCCGACATGAGCGAATATACGGTTGAAGGGTATCGTACTCCCGGACACCTTGCGGAACGTTTGCTGACTGTGTTCTGTTGGTATACGCAGAGAAAAAAGAATCTCAGGGTAAAAAAGCTCCAGACAATCATCTTCCTGAAAACAGATCAGAAGATGACGTTAGCTCAGGCGAAAAAAACAGCTCCTGCTTTTGACACGAACAATGTAGCAATTGCGGTTGCTGCGAATGATTATTTTATTCCGTATTGCGCGACATTTTTGAAATCGATGGCAGAGCATAGCGATAGTGATAAGAACTATGATATTCTTTTACTCTCTCAGGACGTTTCAGATATCAACGTAAAGAACGTGAAAAAAATGCTTTCTGCGTGGAAAAATATTTCTCTGCGGGTGCTCGATCCGAGTGTATTGATTGACCAATATACATTCCATATTGAGGGACATTTTAGCAAAGAAACTTACTATCGTCTTGTACTGCCAGAGTTACTGCCGAATTACGATAAAGTTCTTTATCTTGATTCGGATATGATCGCGATGGATGACGTTGCAAAGATTTATGATGAAAATATTGATGGTTATCTCCTGGCAGCGTGCCATGACGCAGATACCGCTGGATTATATAACGGATATCGGAAGGATAAAAAAGATTATACCGATAAGATCCTGAAATTAAAAGAGCCCTACCAGTATTTTCAGGCTGGTGTCTTGCTTTTAAACCTTGAGGAATTCCGCAAACGATATACAACAAAACAGATTCTGGACTTTGCAGTTTCGGAAAAGTGGCAGCTGCTGGACCAGGATATTTTAAATAAACTGTGTGAAGGCGCTGTCAAATATATTGATATGAGCTGGAATGTTATGGTCGATTTTGCCGGCATAAGAATAAACCAGATCATCGCACTGGCGCCAAGATGGCTGAACGAGATGTACCAAGAAGCCAGAAAAAATCCGAAGATCATTCACTACGCAGGCCCGCAAAAGCCATGGTTTGAACCGGAAATGGATTTTGGAATGCAGTTCTGGGAGTGTGCGAGAGAGACGGCATATTATGAGGTTATGCTGGGACGGATGAATGAACAATCCAATAAACCAGGTCGTATGAATAAGAGAAAAGAAAATAACAACATATTCCATAGAGGATTACAATGTGTAGAAGATCATGGAATATTATATACGATTGGTTATCTGCCGAAATACCTATGTAAAAAAATAAACGGAGATGATAGAAAATGAAAGCGTTACTTACGATCATTGTGCCAGCATATAATGTAGAAAAATATATTGCTGATTGTTTAAATAGTTTAATTCATCAGTCACAGATGAATCATAAAATTGTAATTGTAAATGATGGTTCAACTGACAAAACAGAAGAAATTTGTCTGGAATTTAAGAAAAATAATGAAGATTTAATTACATATGTATACCAGGAAAATAAGGGACTAGGTGGAGCACGAAATACAGGAATGCGTTATGTAGACACTCCATTTTTGTGTTTTTTAGATAGTGATGATTGGCTTAACAATCGTTTTGTTGAATGTTTTAGCAAAATGATAGAAAATACAGATGAATTACCAGAATTAGTATTTACGCTTCCATGGGTATTTGATACTGTCACGAGACGTGTGATGGAGTGGAAAGATAAAGATCTGTATGATCAGATTTTTGACTCAAAATCGGGAGATTCAAGAGTGATAACAAACACAAGAAATAACCCGGAATTATATGCATTGGAAGTGAATGCATGCAGAAAAATTTATAAGACGGACTTTTTGAAAAAACAAGATTTTCAGTTTCCATTAAAATTAAAATGGGAAGATGTGCCAGGGCATTTTCTGCTGCTGCATGAGGCTAATACATGCATGGCATTGCCAGAGATTGGCTTTTTCTATCGCACAAATCAGGGAGGGCAAATTACATCTGGCGGAGGGGCATCACGCTTGGACATGATTCCGATATTCAAACAGCTGTTGGATGTTCAAAAAAATTTTGACTTTAATTTAATTGAAAGGGCATATGTATTAAGAGTTATCATTGATTTTAGTATGTGGAGTGTAGATGTTACAAATCAGCAATATATTGGAAAGTTGCTTGAAGAACTTCATAAACTGTATCAGATTTTTCCACAAAAAGATATTAGCTATTATTTGAATAATATTTCAAAAAATAGAAAGAAGGAAAAACGATTTATCGATGCTTTATGCGGCAAGGAATATGGAGAGCTTGCTGATTATCGAACAAGAGAAAAAATAATTGAAAAACGTATCAAGGGAAAGAAAAATATTATTAGAGGAGGAATACAGTGTATATGTGACCATGGACTTAGTTATACACTGGTATTAATGTGCAGAAAGATCTATTCTGCATTTGATAAAAATTGAATGGAGATGAATAAATGAACGAGATAAGTTGTTTCTTAAACTCTAATCCGGAAATAAAAAATGTAGCACTTCTGGTTGGAGATAAATATACATATCAAAATTTAAGAGAGTTTGTTAAGGATATTAGCATTGATCATTTAGTGGTGATCAATCCATTTCCGGATTCTAAAACAAGAGAAATACGAGAGCAGCTAGAGTATGATAGAAATTATATGTCTTTTAACATACCTAAATTGATTGAATTTATAGATATCAATGAATTCAACGGGATGGATGGAACTTGGGCATTATTTGCAGAGTGGATAGAAGCGGATTTATTATTGAATGTGAATAAATGGAAGCCTGCATATCTATTAGCGGATTTATGGAAAGATTATATAACAGCTTTCAAAGTATGGGAAGCTTATAAAAATTCTGCGGTACATATTTTGATTAAAACGCGTAGATGGGGCAAGGCAGATCAGATTTTAGAATGGGATAGTAGCGAAAGTGGAGATGTGGAATTAAGTGTTATTTTCCCAATGTATAATGTGGAAAAATACCTTGATCAGTGTATTGAGAGTGTGACAGCATGGAAAGCACCTTATGTAGAGTTCTTGTTTGTAAATGATGGATCTCCAGATAATTCAAGAGAGGTTGTGCTAAAATGGGCAAAGGAAGATCCAAGAATTAAACTTTTGGATAAACCCAATGGAGGATGTGCATCTGCTAGACAATATGGACTTGATCATGCAAAGGGAAAGTATATTGGTTTTATTGATCCGGATGATTATATTGACGAGAGTATGTATAGAAAACTCTTGCGTGCAGCTATGACAGGCTCCTATGATATCAGTTATTGCGGATATAACGAGTATTATGAAGACACAAAAACGCAGAAACGTGTAGACGATGCGTTGGGTGTGCCATATTGTGATGGTACTACAAATACACAGGAAATACTTAATTTAATTACATATTGCCGTGTTGCAATCTGGCGAGGCATATATAAAGCAGAAATGCTTAAAAAGAATAACATTCATTTTTATACGGACTTGCGTAGATTTGATGATCTCCCATTTAAAGTAGAAACATTTGCAGCAGCTAAATCAGTCATAGCAGTTCCGGAACATTTATATTATTATAGACTTGCGAGACCCGGACAGGATGTTGCCGCAGACGATGAGCGTTTATATGTTCATTTCGATATCTTTAAGTATTTAAATAAATCGATTGCTGATCAGAATAATGGATTTTTAACAGATCAGCTCCAGATGTGCAAGATACAGACGCATCTGCATGCATTAAGAAAAATAAAGGATGAATTTAAAGAATATTATATTAAACATGCAAAAGAGGATTTAGATAGTACAGGAACATTTAAAAGAACATACGAGCTTGCACGCGAAAGAATTGGTCAGGAAAATGCGAACTATTACAAAGCGATTGAACAGAATAATGTGAAAGTATTTAGTAATCTATAAATGAGCAAATCCCCCAAATTGCACAAAGTTACCCTACAAGCTCTAAAACCTCTTCAAAGTTTGATATTTGCTCATTTATAGAATTAAGAAAAGCCGCAAAAGCGGCTTTTCGCTGACAAGGTACTTGCTATGGTGCGTTTACATTTTTGGAATCGCAGAGCAATCTTTAGATTAGAAATTGCTCTATGAATAATTCAGGCTTATTTTGCGTAAAAGAAATGGAGAAGTTTGATATATGAACTTTAAAACGATAAGAAACTATAAAATATTATTTATAATTGTAGTTTTATTGCAACTATTATTTTGCATGTATATGGGACATCAAAAACGTAGTTTTTTCTGTGATGAAATATATTCATATGGTCTTGCCAATAGTGAACACTATACGTTTTTAGATAATGAGTCTTCTAAAATGTATGGAGCAGACACAAATGGATGGGTTGATTCAAATTACTTTAAAGATTATGTTGAGGTGAATAGCACTGATTCGTTTTCGTTTTCGGCTGCTATTCAAAATCAAATTAGAGATGTACATCCTCCATTATATTATATGCTTTTACATATAGTATGTGCTTTTACATATAGTATGTGCTTTCTTCCCTGATACATTTACAAAATGGACTGGAATTGGTTTGAACTTATTTTTGACAGTGCTTGTAGATATACTATTATGTTATATAGCCCAAACTGTTTTTAGAGGGGATAAGATTAAATCACTTATGGTGCTTTGGCTTTGGGCTTTTTCTGCTGCAGCGGTATCTAATATTTTATTTATAAGAATGTATTTATTACAGACTGTAGAGATATTGGCATATATAGCAGTACATATTTATATAGTAAAGGAAAACTATAAACCGATATTAAAAGGCTTTTTGCTGATAATGACTGTAATTATAGGAGGCTTGACACATTATTATTTTTATGTTTTTGCATTTTGTTTTTCAGCACCGATTTGTTTGATCTTGCTTTTTAAAAAGAAGATTAGGGATTTTTTGAAGTATTCCACCCTATTATTATCAGGTTTTTTGATAAATTTGTTCCTGTTTCCAGCGACGCTGAAGCATGTCTTTAGTGGATATAGAGGTACGGAAGTTGCTAATAATTTACAAGTACGAACAGAGAATGTATTTGTTGAATCTTATTTAAAGTGGATTAATAATTCAATTTTTGGAGGATTTTTAAAAGTCTTTGTATTAGTTGCTATAGGAATTTTAATATACAAAATATATTCTGTATACTTTACAATGCAAATCCGAAAACTATCTGAAAAAATTAGAATTTCTATTAAGAAATGCGAAAAAGAATTTGAGTATGAGGTGACAGTAGATAGTTATTCGATTATATATATATTGATGACAATTGCAACTGTAGGATTTATATATGTTGCAACAATTGGATCAAATCTTGTTTCCAATAGATATATATATCCGGCTTATCCAATTATTTCAGTGTGGATTATAAGTTGCCTGTTTTGTATTACGAAAAAGAA
This sequence comes from Pilosibacter rotomagensis, assembly GCF_045062245.2. Lineage (NCBI taxonomy): Bacteria > Bacillati > Bacillota > Clostridia > Eubacteriales > Clostridiaceae > Pilosibacter > Pilosibacter rotomagensis. The sequence continues at coordinate 326,757 of NZ_CM170323.1, forward strand.
AATCATTATATGGTGTATTTCTACGTTGATGTGCGTGTGCAGCTTTGTGAAATATGGAGTGGATTTTCAGTATAATGATTATGATGAAATTACTCAAAATGGTAAAATGGTACAGGGTGATGATTGTTTGCTATACTATGGACCAGATTGGCTGGATATTTATACAGCTTTGCCATTAAAATTTCAATATGATGAAACTTATTTTTTTAATTCAGATGATATTGAAAATTTGAATGAAATATTAAATGCACGTTCTTCATATGATGATGTAGTGGTTTGCTTGCCAGATAAAATGTCCAATCAAGATGCAACTGATATATTAAATAAAATAATTTCCAATACGGAATACACCAATTATCAGAGCATGTATCATTTTTATACACAAGCATATTTGTTAGAGTGATTTATTTGAGCGGTATAAACATAGGAGAAAAGGTATGAAGATAGCATTAATTGTTCCATGCTATAATGAACAGGAAGCACTTCCGATTTTTTATAGAGAAATGTCAAAAATAATGAAAGAGATAGATTGCCAGTATGAATTGATTTTTGTAAATGATGGTTCAAAAGATAATACTCTTTCCATTTTAAAAGAACTTGCAGAAAAGGATGAAAATGTTACTTATCTTTCATTTTCTAGAAACTTTGGAAAAGAAGCAGCAATGTATGCGGGCTTTTGCAATGCAGATGCGGATTATGTGGCAGTGATGGATGCTGATATGCAGGATCCGCCTGCATTGCTGCCAGAAATGGTGAAAATTTTAGAGTCTGGAGAATATGACAGTGTAGCGACACGCAGAGTGAGCCGTGATGGTGAGCCACCAATTCGTTCTTGGTTCGCAAGAAAATTCTATCAACTGATCAATAAGATATCGGATGCAGATATTGTAGACGGAGCCAGAGATTTTCGTTTGATGAAACGGGGAATGGTGGAATCAATTGTTGCTATGGGCGAGTATAACCGCTTTTCGAAAGGCATATTTGGATGGATTGGTTTTAAAACCTACTGGCTGCCATTTAAAAATGTAGAGCGTGTAGCTGGTGAAACGAAATGGAACTTCTGGAAATTATTTAAGTATGCGATAGATGGAATCATCAACTTTTCTGAAGCACCGCTTAGTATTGCATCTTGGACAGGAATCGGGATGACGTTTGTCTCGTTTATAATCATGCTTATAATCATTGTAAGAAGATTATGTTTTGGGGATCCTGTTGCTGGATGGGCTTCTACAATGTGTGTCATTATTTTTATTGGAGCGATCCAACTTTTCTGTATGGGAATCATGGGACAGTATATTGCTAAAACCTACAATGAAACGAAACATAGACCGCATTATATCGTCTCAGAAAGCAATAAAAAATCAGTTAAGAAAATACAATAGAGAGATGTAAATTAAGATTAAATACAAAAATTACGAAGGGCGTAGTTGATATCAATGAAAGAAAAGTATGGTGAAATCGTGCGATATTTAATCGTAGGAATATTGACAACCATAGTGAGCTTAGGGACATATTATGGTTGTGTATTTACATTCCTGAATCCTGAAAATGCATTACAGTTACAGTTGGCGAATATATTATCGTGGATTATTGCAGTGACATTTGCATATGCAATGAGCCGTATTTATGTGTTCCAAAGTAAACAGGAAAATATTCTGAGGGAAATGGCTGCATTTTACTCTTCTCGCTTGTTGACCTTATTTATGGACATGGCAATCATGTTTATTATGGTTACATTATGTAGGGTGAATGATAAATTGGCAAAATTAGTTGTTCAGGTTGTGGTGACAGTGGCAAACTATGTATTTAGTAAGATATTCGTATTCCGCAGAGAATGATGAAGTACACTTATGAGCCATTTGTAAAATGTTTATCATGAAAAAATGGATGTAAATCATGTGCTTGAGCGAGAAAATTAATGGAACGATCAGCTTTGTATAAGATAATATAAAAGAACGTAAGTGCTAAAAATAATAAATTAAGGCAGGAAATACAAAAGAGTGGAAACAATAATCTGGATCGCAGCGGCGATCATTGTATATTTTACAGGGACCGGAAAGAAACAGGGGCAGGGAAAGGAGCGGAAAGAGAAAGTTTATCTCGGCTGTTCTCTATTTGCAGCGCTATGCTGTGAATTTGCGATCAAGGTGGTGTTCCATATCCACTACCTGTCGATATGGCTGATCCTGACGTATGCGCTGATCGCGGCGCAGTGCAGCCGGATGTTGTGGATCTTCATTTGCATACCGGAGAAACGGAACCAGGTTTATTCCATGTCAATCAAGATGGCGGTCGGCATGGGGATCCTGGCGTTTTATTATGTGAATCTCTCACGTGATGTGATCGGCGTCACGAAGATTGCAAACCAGTTCCCGCCGGTGAGTACGGGGATGGCAGATCTTATGATCCTTGCGGCAACTGCGATCTGGATCTATGGAACGGACGTGCTCCGGCGGTTTCCGGAGTGTGCGAGAGCGTTCTACTGGATCTTTCTGGCGATCACTCCGTTCCTTGCATTTTTCCTCGAGGAACTCTGCTGGAACCCGTCGGTGACGGGGATCAGCCTTTTAAACGGGGAGTTGAACGTCCTGATCTATCTGATCCTGGAAGTAATTTTTGTGTGCGTGATGCAGAAAGGGATGCTCGGGCTTCAGGCGCTATATATCTTTGCGTGGTTTGTCGGCGCGCTCAATTATTATCTCCTGAAGTTCCGTGGACAGCCGTTCCTTGCAACGGATATTTTTGCACTGCGGACGGCCATGTCGGTCGCAGGGCAGTATACGTTTGAGGTCGCGGAGGAGCTGGCGTTTACGTTTCTGATCCTGTATTTTCTGTTTACCTGTATGTGGGCGCTTGGAAAGACGGAAATCTTTCAGAGGAGAGCGGGAAAGAAACGGATTCTGATCAAGGGCTGCGGAGCAATCGGGGCGGCCGCGGCATTGTTTTTCTGGATCGGCAGCTATGATTTCCCGGATACCTACAATATTTGGATTGATTTCTGGGCGCAGGTAAATACATATCAGACAACCGGTTTTGCTCCGGCGTTTATCTCATTCTGGCAGAGGATGAAGATCAGTAAGCCGGATGGCTATACGGAGCAGAGTGCGGAAGAAATTTTGGATGAGTACGGGGCGGCGGAAGCTCCTGCGGAAACGGAGAAGAAAGATACCGGCGAGCAGCCGATGATCATTACGATCATGAATGAATCGTTCAGTGATTTGAGCGTCCTGGGACCGCTTGCATGTACGGAGGATGATCTTTCGTTTTTCCATTCGCTGAAGGATGATCCGCACATAATCGAGTATGGATGGGATTATGTTTCAACCCGGGGCGGCGGGACATCCACGACGGAGTTCGAATATCTGACGGGGGATTCGATGACCTATACAAACGGGATCAATCCATACTCCAGCTTTGATTTTACGAATGTGCCGTCCATGGTCTCGATCTTAAAGGAACAGGGCTACCACACGATCGCGATGCATCCGGAAAATCCGGAGAACTGGCGAAGAAGTGTTGTTTACCCGAAGCTTGGGTTTGATGAGTTTCTGTCGATCAGCGCGTTTGAGGACAGTGAGCGGACGGTCTGGAACCGGGTGTCTGATCTTGGGGATTATCAGAAGCTGATCGAGGTTTATGAGGCACAGACGGAACCGACTTTTATTTTCAATGTCACGATGCAGAATCACGGAGGATATGACGGGATCGGGGAGCTGAAGCCGGAGGAGATCGTTGATGTTGATGAGGAATACAGCGGGTATTCAGATCTTCAGATGTATGAGTCGCTGATCGCGAAGTCGGATCAGGCGCTCTCGTATCTGATCTCCTATTTTGAGCAGGAGGACCAGCCGATGATTATCTGTTTCTTTGGGGATCATCAGCCGGCGCTGAACGGGGACTTTGAGAATGCGCTTAGGGAAGCCGGGAGAGAGGACACGGATACGGATCTTACGATGACGGAGAAGATCTATACGGTGCCGTATTTTATCTGGAGCAACTATGATATCCCGGAGGATTATTCGATGAAGAATTCCCAGGGAGAAGATGTGGTCAGCACAAATTATCTCGGGACGCTGGTACGGAAGTATGCGGGGCTGGAGCTGTCTGCGTATGACCGTTACCGGATGAACCAGAGAGAGCAGATCCCGGTGTTTAATTTCGCCGGATATATGACCGCGGATGGGGACTGGTATGATCTTTGGGCGGAGAATAGTTACAGGGAATGGATCGAGAGGTACCGGACAGTGCAGTATTATGCGTTGTTTGATCGGAAGAGGAATGGGAGGTATTTTGTGGGGGAGTGAGGAATTCCTATTCTTGCAATCAACATTCCCCTATGATAAAATATAGTACAGTATATTCGTAGGAAGAGGTAGATGAGATCCTATAATCCGAAGATTGTTATACAGGCTGAAGAATGATGATGAATTAGGATAAAAATATTAAATCACAAAGCAGACCATACGAAAGCTTATACGGTCTGCTTTTGTCTCATAATGGATCAAAAAGATGTGATGCTGCTGTAGGAGGTGACGGGCGCATATGAAAATAAAAAAGCTGACTTTGAGTAATTTCATGGCTTTTGAAAACTTACAATTGGATTGGTCGGATAATATCAATGTTATCTGCGGAGAGAACAGTACCGGAAAGACAACATTACTGAAGGCGATGTATTCTCTTATTAAGCCTTTAAATGAAGTAAATCGTGAAAATTTGACAAAGGAGATGGAAGAGCAGTATTTTGTGAAAAAACTGCAGGGAGTTTTTCGACCGGATGAAATGAAACTGGGGCGTTTGGTGAGTCGAAAAAGAGGAAACAAGAGAACAGATTTTTCGGTGGATCTTGATAAAAAACAGAAAGTCTCGGCTGGATTTAGCCGTGGACAGGCGAATCATGCAGATATCAATATTATAAAAAACAAATTTGCGGAGAAATATGAAGCGATTTACATTCCGACAAAAGAAATGATCTCTACGGTGGAACATTTCGTGACACTATATGAGGAGTATCATATTGACTTTGAGGAAATGTATTACGATCTTGCAAAACTTTTGGACCGTCCTCTTTCCAAGGGACCAAATACAAATGAGCAGAATCAGATTTTAAGCAGTCTGGAAGATATTATGAAAGGTAATATCGTGCAGAGAGATAAAAAGTTTTATTTTAAAATAAAAGGTGAAGGCGAATTTGAGATGGGATTGCTTTCTGATGGGTACAGAAAATTATCGATGATCATCTATATGATTCTGTCAGGGAGTCTGAACAGGAATACGATCTTATTCTGGGACGAGCCGGAGACGAATATGAATCCGAAAATGATTCGCCCGATCGTGCAGGCACTGGTTGCCCTGGCGCAGATGGGGGTACAGGTTTTTGTATCAACGCACGATTATTTTATTCAGCAGGAATTTAATATGGTTGCATCTTATCCGGAATTGAACCCCTCGAAGCTGGATGTACGCTTTTTATCTTTATACAGAGACGAAAAGACACATGATGTCCACTATGAGATGACTCATTCGGCTTCAGACCTTGCGCATAATGCGATTATGCAGGAGTTTGATGCGATGTACGACAGAGAACAGAGGATTATTTATGGTAATTAAAGAAGAAAGCGGATTGAAATTTGGTTTTCCCGAAAAAAGCATAGTGATCAAGTTTGATGATACGTTATTTTATCGAGATTATTTCAATAGATTTCCAGGATCAAAGGGTATCGATTTTGTTTCTGTAAGTCCGAATCAGATTGCATTTATAGAGGTGAAAAACTGCAGAGGCGATGAGGGTAATTGCAGATGGAGAATTGCACCGGATAACAAGAAAAAGGAAACAGCCAGTACAACTCTTGATCTTACAGGAAGAGATAGCCTGGATATTGAAGTAACACAGAAAGTAGCTATGACAATAGCTTCCATAATCGGAGCAAAGTCATTCGGGGATAAAAAAGATTGTCTGAGTGAATTTGACAAGTTTATCCAGTTTTTGTCATCTGAATCGTTTTCGGATGACTCAAAAAAGAAATATGTAATCTTGTTTCTGGAAGGAGATTTTGGAAGCAAAACGCGCAGCAAAAAGATGATCATGCAGTCATTACAGGACAGTATGAACCGGAAGCTGAGATGGTTCAATTGCAGAGTATCTGTTGTTGATTCTGATTCCTATGATCCTAGGGTGTTTCATATTACGAGCTGAGACGATAAGGCTTAGGTTATGAAGTATGTATACACGAATCAAATATTTTGGAAGGAGAAAAATACAATGTACGATTATTTAGTAGTAGGAGCAGGACTTTACGGCGCAGTATTTGCGCATGAGGCGAAGAAACATGGAAAATCTGTTTTAGTGATCGATAAGCGTCCGAATATTGCGGGAAATGTTTATACGGAGGATATCGAGAAGATCCATGTACATAAATATGGCGCACATATTTTCCATACCAATAACCGCAAGGTCTGGGAGTATGTGAATCAGTTTGCAGAATTCAATCGTTTTACAAATTCTCCGGTAGCAAATTATCATGGGGAGCTGTATTCGCTGCCGTTTAACATGTACACGTTTAATAAGATGTGGGGCGTTGTAACGCCGGAGGAAGCGGCTGCAAAGATCGAGGAGCAGAAGAAAGCGGCCGGGATCACGGAGCCGAAGAATCTCGAGGAGCAGGCGATCAGCCTTGTTGGAACCGATATTTACGAAAAGCTTGTAAAGGGATATACGGAGAAGCAGTGGGGAAGACCGTGTTCGGAGCTTCCGGCATTTATCATTAAGCGTCTTCCGGTGCGTCTGACGTTTGATAATAACTATTTTAATGCGTTATATCAGGGAATCCCGATGGGCGGATATACGAAGATGGTCGCGAACATGCTGGATGGTATTGAGGTGAAGCTTGGCGTGGATTATCTGGCGGAGAAGGAAGCGTATGATGCAATGGCGGAGAAGGTGATCTACACGGGCGCGATCGATGCGTATTTTGACTTTAAGCTTGGCGCATTGGAATACCGTTCCGTCCGCTTTGAGACTGAGCTTCTTGATAAACCGAATTTCCAGGGAAATGCAGCGGTGAACTACACGGATGCAGAGACTCCATGGACACGTATCATTGAGCACAAGTGGTTTGAGTTTGGAAAAGATGATGAAGGAAACGAGATCCCGAAGACGGTGATCAGCCGTGAGTACAGCTCCGAATGGAAGCCCGGAGATGAGCCGTATTACCCGGTCAATGATGAGAAGAATGGAAATCTCTATGCGGAGTACAAAAAGCTCGCAGAGGGCGAGCAGAAGGTCGTATTCGGTGGCCGTTTAGGTGAGTATAAGTATTATGATATGGATGCGGTGATCGCATCGGCGTTGGAGATGTGTGAAAAGATGCTGTAAATTAGATGAGTCTCTAGGAGATGATCCTAGGGACTTGTTTGAATATAGATAAGGACCATATAACAAACAAAATAAATAATTGACAGGTCCTTAACTCTGCTGTAAAATATAACAAGAAAGAAGGGAGAGATATATTATGAATGAAAACCCTAAAGCAACACATTATGGAATTTGGATCCTAAATAAAGATAAAGATATTAAGATTGAATGCTATGTGATGGACACAAAAGAAAGAGTTTTATCATTACGTGGCGCTGCAAGAACAATAGGTCTTGTCGGAAATGGAAGTCAGGCGCTTGCGCGAAATTTGAATGCACAATGGATTGCTCCTTATTTAAGTGATGGATTAAAAGAATGGTTGGAAAAGGCAAACAGAAATGAATTGCCAATTTATAGAGGAATTAGAGGAAAATTCATGCCTTTTGAGGCATCACTTTTTGTAGATTTATGTAAGGCATATGTTGACGCTATGCATGATCATGCATTACAGACAGAAAAGCAGGAACAAACAGCCAGGCGCCTTTATGCCATTATGACAGCGTTTGCAAAAACTGGTTTAATAGCGGTTATAGATGAAGTTACTGGTTATCAGGCAGATCGAGATCGTGATGAAATGCAAAAGGTGCTTGAGAAGTATATCAGCGCAGAACTTTTACCTTGGGCAAAAAGGTTCCCAGATGAATTTTATAAACAAATGTTCAGACTGAAAGGATGGGAATATAAGGGAAAAGCAAAAACTCCTTATGCGGGAAAGCTTACCAATAAATATATTTATGAATATTTGCCCAAAGGAGTGCTCGAAGAACTGCAGAAAGAGACACCGAAAAGCGATACTGGTAATAGAAAAAACAGATTTCATCAGCATTTATCAGAAGAGACAGGACTCCCTAATTTAGATAAACAGCTTCAGCAGACCATAGCATTGATGAAAGCATCTGATTCATGGGAGGAATTTGATCACTTATTTAAAAAAGCAATGGATGCACAACACATCGAGTGATTGCAAAATCGTTGCTGAAAAAGAGTTGGATTTTTGCATGACGCCTAATGCATTTGCAATATCTGTTTAGATTTTCTTGACGATTTAGGATAATTAATTCATTCAGCAGGTGACTGTAGTTAACAAGCTTACAGCAATAATTTCTCTGGTACACTTCTGCGTAGCAGGTGGAGAGAAAATACGATTTACCAGTGCTTGTAGCTCTGCAAATACCAACAATTTGGTTTGACTATCACCATATTTTTCGGAATGGAGGAAGAGATTTATAGCTTTTAATGTATGCATTCCAATTAATTCAAATTCATAGGTGTTTACAATTTTTCATTGAGTTATTCAGATACAGTGTGTAAAATATTGAATAAAGTTCATGGTAAATGAGGTCCCTGCCGAATTTAATATGCAGGAATTTGTGGGTAGGTGGGAAGTATAATTTGCTGCCTGACATCGAAGTGGATGAACATCATGTTGGTGTGTATGCCAGCAGGTCAGACGGACATATGGTAAATGTGGCTCATCCAAAGAGCCTGCTCCATGGAAGTCCGGTATCGGCTTCTCTTGCAGCTGCCATCATGAACGGAAAGTATGTAAATGCGGTCCCACTTTATCGTCTTGAACAGGAACTCCTTCGTTATGGTCTTGCCATAACCAGACAGAACATGGCAAACTGGATGATCCGTCTGGGAGAAGAATACCTTTCTGTCCTGTATGATCACCTTTATGCACTGCTTTACGGCTATCATGTCATCCAGGCGGATGAGACACCGGTGCTGGTGAACCGGGATGGCCGTGGTGCCGGATCCCAGAGTTATATGTGGGTATACCGTTCCGGCCATATGTATCCGGAAAAACAGATCATCCTTTATGAATATCAGAGGACCAGGAACGCCGCTCATCCCAGAGAATTCCTGAAAGACTATTCCGGTATCTGTGTAACGGATGGCTATCAGGTTTACCACACTCTTGAAAAAGAGCGGGAAGACCTGACGATTGCTGGCTGCTGGGTCCATGCGCGCAGGCGATTTGATGAAGCACTTACGCTAGTTCCCAAAGAAGGGCAGAAAGAATCTGCATCCTATCTGATCTTAAAACAGATCCAGGAGATCTACCGGAAAGAAGGGCAATTAAAAGGCCGTCCCTCTGAAGAACGACTTGCCCGGCGTCAGGCGACCATCAAACAGTTGGTGGATGCCTTGTTTGCGTACCTGAAACAACACGAAAACGAAGTTGGTGCAGATAAATGCCTGTGCCGTATTTGGTGGACAAATCGGGACATCTTCGGCGGCCAGTATGAGGCACATGAACCGGCCAAATGATTCTGCAATCTACAGCCTCTCAACCACAACCCGACACCTCTTCTTACGGAACGCAATCCCATAAGCAAGAATCTCTCTCCGCCCATCAGCCCGAAGATCTTCATCATACCTCCGATCTTTGATCTGCTGAATTGCCCGCGCACATGCTTGATCAAGCTCATCAAATGTTCGGGTGTATTTTAATTCTATGATGATTCCGGCGTCCGGATTTTTAGGTTTGATCAGGATATCCGCGAATCCATCTCCGGATTCTTTATTTGATTTAACTGCCCATCCGGCATGATTTTTCAGAATGCCGAGAAGGATGCCATGATAGAAAATTTCTTTTTCCTCATTTCTTGATTTCGTATCAAGAATGCTGATCGTTTCGCCAAGGAACATTGTTAATTCTTTTTGGATGTCATCTGCTTTTCCCTCAAGAAATCCGCGATTGATCTTCTCTGTGGATGCCTGGTTGCTTTCAATCACGCGGTCAAACCATTCCCTGATCTGGAGGACAAATACTTCACGGACTTCTTTGTTCGGAATGACCAACTGATATACATGATTCCCTACACATCCAACCTGTGTAAGGTATCCGGTTGTAAAAAGTACACTCCATATATTGTCAATACTGTTATCGATTTCATCATAAGTCAGATCCAGACGGATTCTCTTCTCGACCGTTTTTTCAGCGATCAGCTGTTCAATTTCATCTCTGGTAGTTGCATCAGCTTTATCAATAAAACGTTTTACAAGATCATTTCCACTGCTGTTGATCCAATAGGATTTCGGCTTTGCCTTCTTTTGGTATCTAAAATGTTTATGTGTGATAGGATAGTCTTTGCAATAATGGAACCTCCAAATATAATATTTCTCTCATGTAAGAGATAAGTCTATTATATCTGGAAAATCTGTCCGTTTAATTAGGCCCTCCATGTCCGCCGATTAAGTCCTACGGTGTCCGCTAAATATGGCACAGATGTCCGCTTGGCTTGGCAATCTGCAGCAATACAGAGCCGGTTCCGGTTGATGGACCGGCTCTGCTGTTTAGGAGCTTCCATTGATCTGAAAGAAACTGTCGGTGGCGGGCATGGCAGCTAAGCTATAGTTTCTCTGCCATCACCCGACACCTTTTCTTCCAGAACGCGATCCCATAAAGCATGATCTGGGACCGCCCGTCATTTTTCAGATATTCCTCATATCTGCGATCCCTGATCTGCGCGAGTGCCTTTTCGCAGGCGTTTTCCAGGGCAGATAGATCTTTTACATATTTCAGCTCTATGACGATACCGGAGTCGGGATCGTCTGTCTCGACGATAATATCGGCAAAGCCATCACCAGCCTCTACATTTGATTTTACAAGCCAGTTGGAGTTCCCGACGAGGAGTCCGACGAGAAGTGTATGGTAGGAGCTTTCTTTTTCTTCATTGCGGGCTTTTGTATCGAAGACACTGATCGAATTGCTCAGTGTCCGATTTAAATATTTTTCAAGCGCCTGTGTATTTCCTTCTTCAAAATTTTTCCAGAATTCAGTCAGTTGTTCCGTATTACTGAAAATAGAATTTTTAAACCATTCCTGGATCTGCAGCTTATAGACTTCCCGTATCTCCTTATTTGGGATGATAAGCTGGTAGGCACCATCCGGTGTCATACCGTCCTGAGTCAGATATCCGGTGGCAAACAGAACACTCCACAGGTTGTCGATGCTGTTATCGATTTCATCGTAGGTGAGTTCCAGGCGGATGTCTTTTTCAATTGCTTCTCCGGCGATCAGACGTTCGATCTCATCTCGGGTTGTCTTATTTGCTTTGTCGATGAATCGCTTTACAAGTTCATTGCCGCTGGTGTTCAGCCAATAAGACTGGGGTCTTGCAGTTGGATCTGCGCAGAGCCTGTCAACATGATTGATCACGTCCCATGGACAGTAGATGTCTGCGTTGCCGAAACGATAGCCGTCGTACCATTCTTTCGTTTCGGAAAGATGAGATTCCAGACGATAGGAACTCAGAAGCTGTAAAACCTCATCTTCGGTAAAGCCGAACTGTTCATCAAAACGGGCATCTGTGATCGAGAGCACTTTAAAGTTGTTTAAACCTGTAAAAATACTTTCTTTTGAGATCCGAAGACAGCCGGTGAGAACAGCGAATTGAAGACAGCTGTTTGACTTTAAAGCCTGGCTGAACAGACCGCGGATCAGGGAAACCATTTCCTTGTAGTAACCGTGATGGAACGCCTTGTCGAGCGGCACATCGTATTCATCAATCAGAATGATCACTTTTTTTCCATAATGCTGAAACAGGAGCTGTGACAGGAGTTGAAGCGATGATGTAAGCAGCTTATGATTCATCATGTACAGTCCGTCCCGGATAGAAATGATCGTGCGGTAGATGTCTTTGTCCTCATCTGTCAGCCGGCTGCTGTCTGATAAAAACTGAAAACGCCGTGCTTCGTTGGCAATTACCTCGGTTAGACGATATTTCGCTTCTTCAAACGATAATCCATCCACTCCTTTGAGGGAAAGAAAGATTACCGGATACTTTCCCATATGGTTTTCGCAGAGCTCACGGTTTTGGGAGATGTAGAGCCCATCGAAGAGTGTATGATCGGTTCCAATCTCAAAAAAGCTCTTGAGCATGCTCATGTTCAGGGTTTTTCCGAAACGGCGTGGGCGGGTGAAGAGGTTTACTTCGCCCCAATTTTCGAGTATCTGTGAGATCAGTTTTGTTTTATCGACATAGTAAAAATTTTCTTTCCGGATTTTCTCAAAAGAATCAATTCCAATTGGTAATTTTAATTGTCCCGTCAATGATGTTACATCTCCTTTCGCTATGCCACTGCAAGGTACAGAAAGATCAGAACTGAAAATTCTTACCTGCGAATAGCAATATAAAATCCTATGTTTTCAAGTGATTTTATTTTATCATTGATTGGGAGGGATAGCAAGGAGGGCGTTTCATTGTGTGCGGAACCCAAAAATGAACTACAGATGCTATTGTATGGACCGCCGGAAAATGATATAATCGGGATAACTGTCGTCGGACAGGAAATAAAAATTTGAAAGACAGGAAGATTTACATATGTGTGGAATTGTTGGATTTACAGGACATAGACAGGCGGCCCCGATCCTGCTTGAGGGACTTGCGAAATTAGAGTATCGCGGATATGACTCTGCGGGAATCGCAGTACGTGACGGAGAGAAAGACGTGGAGATCGTCAAGGCGAAGGGACGTCTCCGTGTCCTCGCGGAAAAGACGAATGATGGAATGGCAATGCAGGGAACCTGCGGGATCGGGCATACGCGCTGGGCGACGCACGGGGAGCCGAGTGAGCTGAATGCGCACCCGCATTGTAGCGATGACCGGAACGTCGTCGGCGTTCATAATGGAATTATCGAGAATTACCAGGAACTCCGGGAAAAGCTTCAGAATAAGGGATATACGTTTTATTCCGATACGGATACAGAGGTTGCGATCAAGCTGATCGACTACTATTATAAGAAATATGAGCATACTCCGGTGGATGCGATCAACCACGCGATGGTGCGGATCCGCGGTTCCTACGCGCTTGCAGTCATGTTCAAGGATTATCCGGAGGAGATTTACGCGGCGAGAAAGGACAGCCCGATGATCATCGGCGTGGCGGATGGCGAGTCGTTTGTCGCTTCGGATGTTCCGGCAATCTTAAAGTATACGAGAAGTGTTTATTATATCGGAAATATGGAGATGTGCCGTCTTCAGAAGGGGAAAGTGACCTTCTATAACCTTGACGGGGACGAGATCGAAAAAGATCTGGTGGAGATCCAGTGGGATGCCGAGGCGGCAGAGAAAGCCGGCTATGAGCACTTTATGATCAAGGAGATCCATGAGCAGCCGAAGGCGATCCGTGATACGATCAATTCTGTCGTGAAGGACGGAAAGATCGACTTGAGCGGAGTCGGGCTTTCAGAGGAGGAGATCGCAAAGCTTGGACAGATCTATATCGTGGCGTGCGGATCGGCTTACCATGTCGGCGTTGCGGCACAGTATGTGATCGAGGAACTGGCGCAGATCCCGGTCCGTGTGGAGCTCGCTTCGGAATTCCGGTATCGGAGACTCTTGTTTGCACCGAATTCCCTGGTGATCATCGTGAGCCAGTCCGGGGAGACGGCGGACAGTCTTGCGGCGCTGCGTGAGGCGAAGGCACATGGTGTGAAGACGTTGGCGATCGTCAACGTGGTCGGTTCCACGATCGCGCGTGAGGCGGATCATGTCTTCTATACACTTGCAGGTCCGGAGATCGCGGTTGCGACGACGAAGGCGTACAGCACACAGCTGATCGCCTCGTATCTTCTTGCAACAGAGTTTGCGCGTGTCCGCGGTGTGATCGATGAGGACCGGACGGCGGAGCTTCTTGCGGAGCTGCAGACAATCCCGGAGAAGATCGAAAAGCTTCTCGAGGACAAGGAGCGGATCCAGTGGTTTGCCGCAAAGCAGATGAATGCGCAGGATATGTTCTTTATCGGGCGCGGGCTTGACTATGCGGTCAGCATGGAAGGCAGCTTAAAGATGAAGGAGATCAGTTACATCCACTCTGAGGCGTATGCGGCCGGGGAGCTGAAACACGGGACGATCAGCCTGATTGAGCCGGGAACGCTTGTGATCGGCGTTCTGACGCAGCAGAATCTCTATGAGAAGACGGTCAGCAACATGGTCGAGTGCAAGAGCCGCGGGGCGTACCTGATGGCGCTCACGACGTATGGAAATTACAGCATCGAGGACAGTGCTGATTTTGTGATCTATATTCCGAAGGCGGAGCCGTTATTCGCGGCGAGTCTGGCGGTGATCCCGCTGCAGCTGCTGGGATACTATGTATCTGTCGCAAAGGGACTGGATGTGGATAAGCCTAGGAATCTGGCGAAGAGTGTGACGGTGGAGTAAGGAAAACAATTCAGATGATGTAATGAAGATCAGAAAGGGAGCGGACGCTTTGAATTTTCCGTTTTAGAGCGGAGTTGGAGCGGAAGCTCCTTTTTGGATAATTGAAAGGTGTGAGAAATCTTTCTTTTTCCCAAAGATAAAAAGAAAAATAAGAAGTGCTAAGTCATAAATTTTAACTCATGACTTAGCACTTTTTTTAATTGAACATTGTCCTAATATAGTTGGATAGGACTAACAAAAACCTTAGTGCACCCTATTTTCCGCCCACCCAGTGGAAATATAATGATCGTAATATTTCTTCAGATCGCTTCCAAACGCTGCCTGGAGATCGGAATTGTTTTCTTTGTACACGTTGACATCAAAATCTGCGCATCCTTTCCGGCCTTCGGACATTCCGGAAGTGTAAAAATGTGTGAAGAGGTCGAGGGAATTGCTCCCGATCGCGGTCTGGAGATCCGGATATGTCTGATAGTAATAGTCTGCGTCGAAAACTTTTGAGTAGGAAGTCATCAGGTCGTAAGTGATAGTGGTTCCTGTATTTGCGGAAGTGGATTTCGCAGTTGAAGAGGAACTGGATGACTGGGAGTTGGACGCGTAAGGGCATACACCGTTTGGGTGAAGGTGAGCCGGGTGTCCGCCGCAGTGATAGTGGTAACTTCCGAGGCCACTCTTATTTTTGTAGTCATGATGACCGCCGTTTGCATCGGTCCTTCCAGAGTGTGCTTCCGCGATGAGCGTGTTGGATGGAAGAACTGTGGCAGGAGCAGTGGCCAAGGTCAGACATGAGAGGAGAAGAACTCCGTATTTTTTCAGCTTCATAGAATATCCCCCTTTAGTTTCTTTGAAAATTCTATATTTTATTTGCTCAGCTTCTCAATAATTACTTTACACCGTTTTTTACAAAATGCAACCCCATAAGTTAAGAATCTCTTCCCGGCTATCCTCATGCTCAGCGTAGGTGAGTTCAAGCCGGATGTTTTTTTCAATCGTTTCTCCGGCGATCAGACGCTCGATCTCATCACGGGTTGTCTTATTGTCCTTGTCAATGAAACACTTTACAAGTTCATTGCCGCTGGTGTTTAACCAATAGGACTGTGGCCTTGCACCCGGTTCCGCGCAGAGCTTGTCAACATGGTTGATTACATCCCAGGGACAGTAAATGTCGGCAATTTCAAATGAAAAAATTTAAGTTCAATTGCTCATGATCTAATGCTGACAAAGAAATTAAAATATAGTATATTTAAGTTAATTTAACTCGAAGAAGGAGACGGGATGAATTGAGAGAAGAAAAGGGGACAAATAAATACAGGATCAAAGGCCAATCCGTTATGGAAAAGAGACTATCAATGGGATATACGCAAGAGAAACTTGGTGAATTAACGGGATTTTCGAGAACAACAATACAAAATATAGAGCGAAATGTAATATCGGGAACGGTGAACCAACTAATGCGGTTAGCGAAAGCTTTGGAGTGTGAGAGTGACGAGCTGATAGAAGAGGAAAAATCTAATGAGTAGTATAAGACACGATATGACTGAAATTATCTGTTCAGTCCTTGATGATGGTAAATGGCATTCAATCGAGGAAATTAGAATTGAGGTGGAAAAGAAAAATGTTAAATTCTTGAGTAATAGAAATTATTTAAGCGTAATATTAACTGGATTAAAAAATGATGAGAAAAAGATTATAAGTGACAGCAGAAGAAAAGGATGGTATCGTATGAAAAATGTAACATCAGTGGAGGACGAGAGCGTGGAACAGGAGAAAACATGTAGGACGGAATTACTTAATGAGTGGAAAAACTTTTGCGAATCCACGGGCAGAAAAAAAACACCAAGTTATGAAATGACAGAGGAAGAATTTAAAAAAGGTCGGTGGTTTTATAAATTAAATAAGAAAATAGAGAACCTGATCATGAATTTTGAAGAAGAATAACATGGATGCTTTAAAACAATAGAAAAGCAAGAACACATGCATAATGAAAACCGGAGGGAATCAATGTATGCCTGGATCAAATACTCATATTACCCAAATCGCTCAGGCCTTAGTTGCTAAACATGCGGCTGTCATGGTCGGAGCAGGCTTTAGCCGTAATGCGGATAAGAAATATAGCACGAACCGGGAGTTCCTGGACTGGAAAAAATTATCGGATCTGTTTTATGATAAACTTTATGAAGATGGTGCCGGACCGGGGAAAATGTATGCGAGTTCTCTGGGATTGGCGGAGCAGGTCGAGCGATTAATGGGACGCCCGGTTCTTGAGGAAATCTTACATCAGGCAGTGCCGGACGAGGACTATATCCCATCCGAACTTTTCAGAAAGCTGATGGAACTCCCGTGGAGAGATGTCTTTACCACAAATTATGATACGCTTTTGGAGCGGACAGCGGATCAGATTACAAAACGCAGATATAATGTGATTGTATGTAAGGAAGATCTTGCAGGAAGTAATGATGCGTCAAGAATTGTAAAACTTCATGGCTCTTTTCCCTCAAGCAGACCGTTTATCATAACAGAAGAAGATTACCGTACATATCCGGAAAAATTTGCTCCGATGGTGAATACAGTCCAGCAGGCATTTCTAGAAAATGTGTTCTGCATGATCGGCTTTTCCGGAGAAGATCCTAATTTTATTAAGTGGACCGGTTGGATCAGGGATCATCTGTCAAAAAGCAGTGCCCAAAAGCTTTATATGATTACAGTTTCACATCTCCCGGAAGCGCAGAGAACTTTATTTATAGAGCGGAACATTATTGCAGTCGATCTGGAAGAAATCTGGCCGGACTGTGATATATCTGAGCGTTTAGCCCACTTCTTTGATTACTTGAGAGAATATGTATGGAAGAATGAAGAAAAAGAGAGATGGATTATTGAGGATTTGGATAGAAATTCCTCTTCGCCAAATTATCAGGAGAGGACAGAAAAACTGAGAAAAATCCGTGAAAGTTATCCTGGATGGGTCTTTCTTCCGAGTGACAAAAAGGCACAGGCATCTATGCTTTTAGGCTGCATGAATCAGTGGATGGGGTTTGACCAGATTCCATGGAAAGATCAGATCGATTATATTTTTGAATATGTAAAACTATGTGACATTGTGGACCGCCCGATTTTACTGAATGATGCAGAGAAATTTCAGAGCATTATAGAATCAGATACAACTGATGCGGCGGAAGAGATAAAAAAACAGGAAATTCGTCTGCACCTGATGCGGACATACAGAGAAAATGGGTGCTGGGAAAAGACAGAAAAATATCAGAGAACGATTCCTGATGGCCCGCTGGATTATGTTCAGAGACAATTTTATAAAGCGGAGTGCTGCAGAATCGCTTTATTCCGGTTTAATGGCCCCAATCTGAGAGCGGAACTGGCTGATTGGGAGATTGCTGCAGGTGATGTTTACTGGCCGCTGATAAAAGCATATTTACTGGCTGCTGCGGGGATGAGCGAAGAAGCGGATAAACTTTTGACTGCTAATTTAAGGATGATCAGACGTCCGCTTATGAGAGACGCAAAAAATGCATTTTTGGTTTCTATGGAGGAATCCAATGTATCGTTAGTAAATTATGTCCGACAAAGCAAGCGTTGGGATAGTACAAAAGAAAAAATTGAGCAAAGTACAAATCAAGCAGTTATTTCCTGGGGAGAAACGAACAAATATTATACTTCGCAGATGAAAGAAGAATTCAAAACTATAAAGGAAGAAGAATTATATTACAGTTTTAATCTGACGCAAACATATACGACGCATTTTGGCAGCAATCAGAACAGTGTTCTCACTGCGCTGGAGTATTGGAGATTTTTAGAAAAGACTGGACATGCATTTTGCATAGGAAATGTGACAATGCGTGATGGACTGGATGGATCCGTGAAACGTCTGGGATTGTATTATCCATATTGGGCAATGGTACAGACCTTACTTGCTGGAAAGGAAGAAACCGTAGATCTTCTCAGCAGTAGAAAATTACTTGCAGGTCTTACTGCAGAGGAAGCAGATGAGGAGGTACAGACTTACATAAATCTGCTTCAGGCAATTGCTCATGAGGCATCAAATGCGAATAAAATATTACGGAAAAATATTTTTGATCAGGCGGCGGTGGTTTTACCGATGCTTCTTGCAAGGTATGTCTGTAAATGTTCAGAAGCGATGCTGGATAAAACTATAGATGTGTTGCTTGAAATATGTATAAACGGGGAATATCATAAGTTCCGAAAACTGAAAGAACTGATGAACGCAGTGGTCAATGCATGCGGAAAAAAGAAACAGAGCGCCTGCTTTGAAAAATTTCTTCAGTTTCCAATTGCGCAGGATAAATTCTCTGGTTATGTGAATCCGTGCCAGTTCTGCAGAGTGCCGGATCAAAAATTAAAACTGAAGAGAGATACCTACAAAAAGTTGATGTATCGGATTGAACAGGAGCTGCAGTCTTCAGATCCGGACCGGAAAAGATCGGCAGTAAATTTTCAATTTGTATTGTGCTATCAGATAGAAATCGATGAAAAGGATATGCGGAGACTTTTAAAGCAATTGGAAGATGATGCAGAATACTCAGTCCTTTATACGCTGACAAAGGATAAGAAATATGCGGAAAAGATTGCAGAAAATGTATTTGCCAGCCTGACATTGCAGGGGAAGACAGGAATGTTCCCTCATGCCCAGGATGTGAACAGAATGCTTGATATTGCGGATGTTGTAGATTTCACATGGGATAATGCCTCAAAATGGTTTTTAAAATTGATCCAAAGTATGGACAAAGTGATCAAAAAGGAAAAAAGACGATTTGAGGACGAGGAAGAAATCAGGGGGTATGTAAAGGTAACACTTGTAATCCTTGCAAGCATTTATTATCATCATGAGCCAATGCCTTCAGAAGAAATAAAAAAGGAAATTGAAAAATTCCTGGAGCTGGCTGCTACAGACTATGAAAATATGATACCTCTGAGAATTTTGACAGGTGGTTTGTGGGGAGAGCATGAATATGCGGAAGACAAACTTGAGCAGGATCTTTGGAAATGCGGTGCAGTAGGCATTAGCCTTATTGAAAATATGATTTATATATTGCGGTACAGTAGGGATGAGCTTGAGAAAGATCCGTATATGATGACATGTGTAAAAAAAATTGAAAATATATTTGGGTATCGGATTATGGACGTGTCGGGGGAAAAAGAAATGAACCTGATTGATTTATTCTGTTCACTTAGGAGAAAGGATTATCTTAAGAAAAGTGCGCTTCCGTTTTTAAACATGAAACTCATGCAGCTTATAGATGAGACGGCACCTTGCATTGACGATGCGGAAAGCTGCGTACGAGAAAAAATCCTGATGCGTACGAGATCATGTGCGCTGGCAGCAGCATTGCAGGGATTGGAGACACAGGTACCTGCCGTTGAGGAATGGAGAAGAATCGGAGTGGATGAGAACGAATTTATGGAAGTTCGGAATGTGAAATGGTAATTTTGAGTTCCTGTATTTGCGAAAGCAGATTTCGCAGTTGAGGAGGAACTGGATGACTGAGAATTGGATGTGTAAGGGCATACACCGTTTCTTGCAAAATGCAACCCCGTAAGCAAGAATCTCTTCCTGGTCAAAAAAATTCAACTTTTTTCATTTTTCCTGTCACATTTTCGATTTTCTTACGTTTATAATAACAACTCTGATTATCTCCAAAAAGCCCGGAAATACGGGCATTTCACGGGATATAAGAACTGAATTTACTACCGATTTACTACTTTCGGATTGAGCTTTGACACGCTTCTGCCTCCCGTGAAGCCCACCGCACAAATAGTGACACATCGAAAATCAAATACGACACCGCAGACAGCGGCGTTCTCTTTTCCCCTTTGGGGAGATCAGGACGCCGCTTTTTTGCGCCCAAAACCAGAAAGGAGGCGACCGCCTATGTACTTTACTTCCGGCAGCGACCGGGCCTTTGAACAGCTCATGCAGACGAGGCCGGGCGCAGATCATTTTGACAGCGGCGAGGCCGGAGCGCCGGAGGACTGCGGCACCTGCCGTTTCTACCGCCCGCACTGGAAGTACCAGTTTTGTGTGTATGAGGAATGTCCCTACCAGCCGGGCAAGCGCACCGCCCTTGACGGCGCGGTGAAATTTCAAGTGAAAGGAGTGGACGACGAGATGGCAGTTTTTCGAGTGGAGAAAAACCGGGGCTACACAGTGATGTCCAACCACCACCTGCGGAACAAGGACTTGTCCCTGAAAGCCAAGGGCCTGCTGTCGCAAATGCTGTCCTTGCCGGAGGATTGGGACTTTACGCTGAAAGGCTTGTCCCTTATCAACCGGGAGCAGATCGACGCGATCCGGGCGGCTGTCCGGGAGCTGGAACAGGCGGGCTATATCGTGCGTTCCCGTGAGCGTGACAGCCAAGGCCGCCTGCGCGGGGCGGATTACATCATTTACGAACAGCCCCAGCCTGTGCCGGATTCACCTACATTGGAAAATCCAACATTGGATAATCCAACGCAGGAAAAACCAACGCAATTAAATAAAGATAGATCAAGTAAAGAGAAATCAATTACAGATGGATCAAATACCGATTCCATTCCTATCCTTTCCCCTCCCTCTCCTTTGGGGGAAGAAGCGGCTGCGCCGCCGGAACGGAAAGGAACGGGAGCGAAATCACAGAGCGCCGTAGAGATTTATCGGGAGATCATCAAGGACAACATCGAGTATGAACACCTTTGCCAGTACGCCAAGGGGATTGACCGGGATATGCTGGACGAGATCGTGGACTTGCTGGTGGAAACCGTATGCAGCGCCCGAAAGACCATCCGCATTGCCGGGGACGATTACCCCGCCGAGCTGGTGAAATCCAAGCTGATGAAGCTGAACAGCTCTCACATTGAGTTTGTCTTTGACTGTATCAGCAAAAACACCACGGAAATACGGAACATCAAAAAATACCTGCTGGCGGTTCTGTTCAACGCCCCAAGCACCATCAACGGCTATTACACGGCGCTGGTGGCCCATGACATGAACACCGGCAAAATCTGAAAGGAGGCCGACCCTATGAAACAGGGTGCTTTGATTTTTGACGAGCAGACAGACCGCTACGACATCCGCTTTGACCTTGCGGACTATTACGGCGGCCTGCACTGCGGAGAAACTTTTGATGTGATGGTGGGCGGCAGATGGAGGCCGACCCGCATTGAAATGGCCGAGAACTGGTATCTTGTGGGAATCCATGCCGACGACCTCTCCGGCCTGCGGGTGCGGATTTAAGCCATCCGCCTGCCTGCTGACTTTCCAAAGGAGGGATAGCAGTTGCAGGAAGAAGTAGACCAGAAAACCATAGCGTTAGCGGTTAAGACGGGCAAGCTCACCGCCCAAGTGCTGCAAGCGGCCATCCGAAAATATCTGGCCGCCCGGCAGAAAGGGACGGGCAAGGCCCATCACGGACAGCAGAGCTTACGGCAGCTCAAAAAGGACGGTTCCGCCCTGTCCAACATTGAGATCACCGACGCCAACATCGGCCTGTTTAAGCCCTGCGCCAAGAAATACGACATTGATTTTACCTTGCGGAAAGACCGCACTACCCATCCGCCCCGGTATATCGTGATCTTCAAATCCAAGCAGGCGGACAATCTGGAACAGGCGTTTAAGGAGTTTACGGCCAAGAAGCTCAAACAGCAGGAGCGCCCCTCCATCCGAAAGACCCTTGCCGTCCTGAAAGAAAAGGCAGCGGCCAGAAGCAGCCAGCAGGCCAAGGAGAAAATCAAGGAAAGGGGGCTGTCACGATGAAGCCGGAAATGAAAAAGCTGATCATCGCCAACCTGCCCTACCTGCTGTTTGTTTACCTGTTCGGCAAGCTGGGACAGACCTACCGGCTGGCGGCTGGGGCGGACTTGTCGGAAAAGCTATTGCACCTTGCGGACGGCTTTTCCCTTGCCTTTGAAAGCGCCGCCCCCAGCTTCCACCTGTTCGATCTGGCGGTGGGCGTGGCCGGTGCGGTGGCGCTGCGGCTGATGGTGTACTGCAAAAGCAAGAACGCCAAGAAATACCGCCGGGGTGTCGAGTACGGCAGCGCCCGTTGGGGCAGCCCCAAAGATATAGCCCCGTACATCGACCCGGTGTTTGACAACAACATCCTCCTGACCCAGACGGAACGCCTCACCATGAACAACCGGCCCAAAGACCCCAAGACCGCCCGGAACAAAAATGTGCTGGTGATCGGCGGTTCCGGCAGCGGCAAGACCCGGTTCTTTGTGAAGCCCAACCTCATGCAGTGCGTGTCCAAGGACTACCCGACCTCATTCGTGATTACCGACCCGAAAGGAAGTCTGATCGGCGAGGTGGGCCAGCTCCTTGTGCGGTGCGGCTACCGGGTAAAAGTGCTGAATACCATTAACTTTTCCAAGAGTATGCGCTACAACCCGTTTCGCTACATCCATTCGGAAAAGGACATTTTGAAGCTGGTAAACACTCTGATCTGTAACACCAAGGGCGAGGGCGAAAAAAGCGCCGAGGATTTTTGGATCAAATCGGAACGCCTGCTGTATTCGGCCCTCATTGGCTATATCTGGTACGAAGCGCCGGACGATGAAATGAATTTCACTACGCTGCTTGAAATGATAAATGCCAGTGAAGCCCGCGAGGACGACCCGGAATTTCAATCCCCGGTAGACCAGATGTTTGAACGGCTGGAAGAAAAAGACCCGGAACACTTTGCGGTGCGCCAGTACCGTAAATTCCTGCTGTCGGCGGGCAAGACCCGCAGCTCCATTTTGATAAGCTGCGGAGCCAGATTAGCGCCCTTTGACATCCGGGAGGTGCGGGAGCTGATGGAGGACGACGAACTGGAACTTGACACCATCGGGGACAAAAAAACAGCCCTGTTCCTGATTATGTCGGACACGGACACGACCTTTAATTTCATTCTGGCAATGGTGCAAAGCCAGCTCATAAACCTTTTGTGTGACCGGGCCGATGACAAATACGGCGGGCGGCTGCCCGTCCATGTGCGGCTGATTCTGGACGAGTTCGCCAACATCGGCCAGATTCCAAACTTTGACAAGCTGATCGCCACCATCCGAAGCCGGGAAATCTCGGCTTCTATTATTTTGCAGAGCCAGTCGCAGCTAAAGGCCATTTACAAGGACGCGGCGGAAATCATTTCCGACAACTGCGACTGTACGCTGTTCCTTAGTGGCAGGGGCAAGAACGCCAAGGAGATCGCGGAGGTGCTGGGCAAGGAAACCATTGACAGCTACAACCAGAGCGAGAACCGGGGCGCGCAGACCTCCCACGGACTGAATTACCAAAAACTCGGAAAGGATATGCCATACTTGTTCGTGAAGAGTTCAGTTGCCTTGAATTTATCATGAACAGGGACACGATCAACTGGATTCTGAAATAACTGAATACAGGAGGTCGAACATGGAGCATTTACCAAAGAAAATCCATCAAAACGGAATCAGCTACACGCTGGTGGGAGACTACTACATCCCCGATCTGGAGCTACCGGAGGAAAGCCGCCCCATTGGGCGGTGGGGCCGGATGCACAAAGCGTTTCTGCAAGAACACCGGCCCGGCCAGTACAATGCCCTGCTTCTGTCGGGAAAACTCTGGACATATCTTGCTGACCTGAACGAACAGGCCGCTGACCGGCTGGCGTGTATCGTCTCGCAGATGCAGGAGGCGGAGGGTGTCACCGAGGAACTGAAAGCCCGTGACCAGCTTGCGTGGGTCGGGGGCATGAACAGCATTCGCAGCCGAGCAGAGGAAATCATCCTCTCTGAGATGATTTTTGTTTAAGGAGGTGCCTGTCTATGAGATACCGTATCGAATACGCCGATGGGCGTTATTGTAACTTTGCCAACGGCAGGGCTGAGCTGCTGAAATGGCTGAAACTGCTGAAGCAAGAGGAAATCTCCGACATCCGCAAAGTATATAAAAGCGGTGTGTCAGATTCCGTCCTGGAAACATACCGGAATTATATCCGCCCAGCATAAGGAGGGGCGCTTATGGGTACAGATATAGAAAAATTGGTTGATTTGATGATTCAGGAGCGGATGCAGAGCCAGTTTGCTAAGTGGCGGGAGGCAGAAACCGGCACGGAGAAAAAAGAGGACTGCCTTCGCTTGGAAAACGAGTATGAAAAAGCAATCAGCGCATTGTCTGAGGAACAGAAGGACGCTGTAAGACACTACTGTGATTCTATTTTCGATTCTGGTGCAGAAAGCGAGTGCTTCTTTTACCGGCTGGGCCTCAAAGATGGCATCCGTCTCTGGAAGTTTATGAAAAAGCTGATGAAAACGGTCAGCTAACGGATGTATAACCACATATTTTATTCCGCCCACAAACGGGTCGAAAGCCGTCCAACGGTACAGATTGGGCGGCTTTCCTGTTATCTGCGTTTCTTCCGCTTGGGCGCATAGTACGGCTGCGGCTTGGCCTTTCCTCTCATGTTGTTGGGATTTTTGAGCATTTTGGACAGGCTCAGTATCCGCAAAAATGCAGAGAAGTCCTCTGAGGAAATCTTCTCGAAGGGTATCTGCATTCTGTCGCAAAATTCGTGGATTACCACTTCCTCTTGGCTGCCCTGTTCGAGCGCCTGTTCAAACTTTTCCTTGACGTCATCCAGCGTGGGCTGCGGGTCGGCGGTGGTCTTGTCCTTGCGGTGTGCTTCCCGGATGTCCCGGACGATGCTGTCCAGATCATCGTGCATGACATGGCTGTAAAAATCGCTTTCCTGCACCTGCCCCAGTTCCAGCGTCCGCATATAGAGGTCATCTTCTCCGGGCGCATACTTGCTCATGACGGTCTGCCGGGTGGCCTCCAACACCAGATTCATCTGCTCCACCCGCATATTGGCGATCTGGTCGATGCAGATTTCCATATCTATCATCAGCCGCCGGAAATTCGGGTGGGCAGCCAGTTCGCAGAGAAGCCGGTTGTTGATTTTGCCGCTGCTCAAAAGTTCCACCATATCATCACTCAGATGCAGAGATTGAAGTTCTGTGTTTGGGTGATTTTTATTTTCCGTCAGCCCCATCAGATAGTCGGTGGACACGCCGTAAAAGTCCGCCAGCGTTGCAATCGCAAACGGGCTGATGTCCTTGTAGTCATCGGTTTCGTATTTTCCCAGCGCGGATTTAGACAGGCCGGTCTGCTCCGCCAGTTGTTCCAGCGTCAGGTGCTTGTCCACCACCCGCAGGTCTTTGAGCCGCTCCGGGATTGTCAGCTTTGCGTACATCCAAAGCCCCCTCTCTCGTTATCTTTTTCAGTGATTACACCCATTATAGCACGATTCCATAAGCGTGGAAATATGCGGATTTCGAGCGTTTTTCCGACGTTTTGGATATACGGGAAAGGGCCTCTTTTTTCGGTAAACTGGTTCTTGCAGACAGGCACAGAACCTTGAAAATCGAATGACCGGCTGCAAGGGGTATGGCCTCCGGGGAAGTGACGCCAGGACAGAAATTGAGCACACCAAAGAGGCCGATACGCCGGGAGAAATTCCGGGCAGGAGCGGCTTGCAGGCAGACCGGCGGACAGGAAACAAGTTTATCATGCGGGGCGCATGGCTCCGCAGCAAAGAAATGGAGGAAATCATTATGACACTGAGTATGAAAGAAAAGAAGATTCTCTACGCTTACGGCTGTCTCAGCCACCACAATACGGTGACACGGCTGAAATGGCTGACGGCTCTGACGGTTGACCCGGAGGCCAAACGCCGGATGCTGGGGCTGGCCCGGAAGGTGGAGACGGAGATGAACGAAAGCTGGTACGAGGATTTTTATCACCATCTGCGCATGGAGATGGACGAGTACCGCCGTCTCAAGCGCAACCTGCGTGTGCTGAAATCTTACACCGATTATGAGGAGGATCTGTATGAAGAAGCTGTCTAAGTATGAGAAAGAAACCATCATCAACTGGAACGAGGCGGAGAACCTTGCCAGCGTCTACACCTTCAACGCCAGCTTGAAGCGCAGGCTGGCTGATTTCAGCCGGAAGTACCCACTGTTGTGCCGGTTGGAGCGCAGCACGCCGGAGGGCAGCGTGACCTATGTGCTGGACAAGTCCCGGCTGTCGATCCGGCTGGTGCCTCCGTACAGCGAAGAACGGAAAGCCGCCGCAAGGGAGTACGCAAAGGAGCATGGCTTTCAGGTGGTGGTAACGGAAGAAAAAATCGCCTAAAATCGGGGTGTTTACGGGAAAAATGACGGGTCTGCACCCGATGTTTTGACCGGCAATCCCCGCAGGCGTATTCCGTATCCACTCCCCGCCTATGGGCGCAAATGTGTGGATACGGAGCCGGTGAAACTGGCAAACACCGTTCCTGCGGTGGAAGCCAGCTTCGCCGGTGCGGAAGTACAGAGGGCGGCCAGCCCTTTGTGGCGGGGTGCAGGGGCGGCAGCGCACTGCTGGGGTCAAGGGGCAACGCCCATTGGCAGGTTAAGGGCGGCAGCCATTATCGGGTCAAGGACGAAGTGCCTTGGCAGGTTGAGGGCAGCCGCCCCATCGGGTCAAGGGTGAAACGCCTTGCCCAGGGAAAGTTGATGCCTGCGTCAACTTGTATTGGGTATTACCTGACGCAAAATTCGCAGGATTTGCGGCTTCGCCGCCCCTTCCCCGGCCCCAGAACATCTTCGCAGGAAGGAGGAAATCTGTTTGAAACTGACACGACACAATGGACGCTCCGGCAAGCATGGCACCTATAATCCCCGCCACAATGACCGCCGGTTCGATGTGGAGAACAGCGAACACATTGACGCAGAACGGGCAAGGCAAAATGTCTACTGGGACTGCTACCGGGGCTTTACCACCCATGAGTTCCGGGAGAACCCGGAGCAGCCGGATTTCAGCTTTGAGGAAATCGAGCGGATGTATTACTACGAGCATTACGGCGGCTATGTGGAAGCTCAGAACGCCCGGAATGAGAAAACCCGGCACACCGAGCGCAACCGCACTGTGGAGGACTTGCTGAAAAACAACAAGACCTGCCCGGAGGAAAGTATCTACCAGATCGGCACGATGGGAGAATCCGTCTCGCCGGATACGCTCTTTTCCATCGTCAATGAGTTTTATCAGGAATTTGAGCGCCGCTTCGGTTCCCATATCCACATCCTGGACTGGGCGCTCCATCTGGACGAGGGGACGCCCCACATCCATGAGCGGCACGTCTTTGACTGTGAGAACCGCTATGGGGAACTGTGCCCCCAGCAGGAAAAGGCGCTGGAAGAACTTGGCATCCCTCTCCCCAACCCGGAGAAGCCCAAAGGCCGGAACAACAACCGCAAGCAGACCTTTGATGCGGTCTGCCGGACGATCCTGTTTGACATCGCCAGACGGCATGGGCTGCATCTGGATCAGGAGCCGTCCTACGGCGGGCGGGACTATCTGGAAAAACAGGATTATATCCTGATGAAGCAGAAGGAGCAGCTTGCGGCGCAGGAGCAGAAGCTGGAAGAACTGACGCTCAAAATCGAGGACGTGGAGACGCTGTTAGATGATGTTTCCGATGCGGCCTATGACAAGGCGGTGGAGGTGGTGACCGATACCGTCCGGCAGGAGACACACAAAGAAGATATTCGTCTGATCGAGGAAACGAAAAAGTGGGTGCTTTCGCCGGAGCGGAAGGCCCCGAAGAAGGAGCGTGACTACGCTGCCGCCCGTCTGGATGGAGTGATTACCAAAATCAAACGGGTCATGCAGAACGCCCTGGCAAAAATCCAGAAAACTCTCATGCAGCCGGAGGTCAAGAAGGCCGGTAAGGAGCAGATTAAGGAGAAGGCCAGAGAATCCATCCGGGAGAAGCTGGCGAAAGGCAGGCTGAACGCTGACCGAGATAACCGGGAACGCTGGGAACGTGAGGGGCGGATTGCTCCGAAAAAGAAACACGATATGGAGTTATGAGGCACCTGATTTTCTGCGGAAACGGGTGCTTTTTTCTCTGCCTGGAGGTGAGAAAATCGAATATATTTGAAGCGGTGAAGGAGTCTGTCACCACAAGGCAGGCTGCGGAATATTACGGGGTGCAGGTTGGCAGGAATGGCATGGCCTGCTGTCCCTTCCATGATGACAAACATCCCAGTATGAAGATTGACCATCGGTTCCACTGCTTTGGCTGTCAGGCAGATGGGGATGTGATTGATTTTACCGCCCGTCTGTTTAGTCTGAGCAGTAAGGAGGCGGCGCTGAAGCTGGCGGAGGATTTCTCTGTCCACTATGACGCCAAAGGCCATGACCCGCCCCGCAGGAGGCCGGTCAAGCGAAAAATCAGCGAGGAACTGCGTTACCGGCAGGCGGAGCAGAAATGTTTCCGGGTGCTGTGCAATTACCTGCATCTGCTGGAACGCTGGGAGAAGGAATACGCCCCGCAGACGCCGGATGAAGCGTGGAATCCGCTGTTCGTGGAGGCCCTGCAAAAGAAACCGTACACGGAATATCTGCTGGATATTCTCTTGTCCGGCAGCATGGAGGAACGTGCTTCCGTGGTCGCTGAGTATGGAAAAGAGGTGAGGAAGATTGAGCAGCGAATATCAGAGTTTACCGCTAGCCACCCGGCAGGCCGCCATGAGCGCAGCCGAAGCCTTAGCGCCGGAGCGGAGCGTTGATGAGGTGCGGGAAAGCCTGTCCGTCACCGAGAAGGGCCAGCCCGCCAACACCATCGGCAACTGCCGGACGGTGTTCTGCCATGACCCTCTCCTGCGTGGGGCGATCCGCCTGAACCTTTTGACTGACCGGGTGGACATTGTACAGGATTTAGGCTGGCGCAGGAATACCAGTGCCCTGACGGATACGGACGTGAAATATCTGCTTCTCTATTTTGAGCAGACCTATGGCCTGACCAGTGAGAAAAAGATGACGGCGGCGCTCTCCATCGTGGCGAATGAGAACTGCTACCATCCCATACAGGACGTGCTAAACGGCCTTGTCTGGGACGGGACGCCCCGCATCCGCTCCTGTCTCCATCATTTCTTAGGTGCGGACGAGAGCGACTATGTGGAGGAAATGCTGAAACACTTTTTGCTGGGGGCTATCCGGCGGGTATTCCGCCCCGGCTCCAAATATGAGGAAATGCTCTGTCTGGTGGGCGGTCAGGGGGCTGGCAAGTCCAGCTTCTTCCGCTTGCTGGCGATCCGGGACGAGTGGTTCAGTGACGACCTGAAAAAACTGGACGATGACAGGGTGTATCTGAAGCTGCAAGGACACTGGATTATCGAAATGTCGGAGATGCTGGCTACCAGCAGCGCCAAAAGCATTGAAGAAATCCGCTCCTTTATCAGCCGCCAGAAGGAAACCTACCGGACGCCCTACGAGGCCCAGCCCAAAGACCGGCTGCGGCAGTGTGTGTTCGGCGGTTCGTCCAACACACTGGACTTCCTGCCCCTTGACCGGGCCGGAAATCGGCGCTTTTTGCCGATCATGATTTACCCGGAGAATGCAGAGGTTCACATTTTGGAGGACGAGGACGCCTCCAGAGCCTATCTTTTACAGGTCTGGGCGGAGGCCATGACGATTTACCGCAGCGGCCACTACTCTATGAAGTTCAGCAAGTCCATCCAGCGCCAGCTGGTGGAGGTGCAGAAGGATTTCATGCCGGAGGACACCGAGGCCGGACAGATACAGGGCTTTCTGGAACACTACACCGGCAGCATGGTCTGCTCCAAACAGCTGTTCAAGGAGGCGCTGGGCCACACCTACGATGAGCCGAAGCGGTGGCAGCTGCACAATATCAACGAGATCATGAACACGGTGGTGACGGGCTGGAAACCATTCTCCAATCCCCGGATGTTCACCGGATATGGCAGGCAGAGGGGCTGGGAACGGGACGTTTCCGGCAACGAACTGCCCGGCAACGAAGATGGATTTGTGGAGCTGACCGAGGAAGAATGCTGCCAGCTGGAACTGCCGAAGGAGTGGATCGCATAAAATTAGCGGTCTGTTGCCGGGATGGTTGCCACTTGGTTGCCGGGTTTGTTGCCGGGGATTCTCCGGTCTGGATACGGAAAAAGCCTGTAAATAAGGTATTTTCTAATATCTATCTCTATCTCCGGCAACGAAAACAACGAGATTTTTCAAGAAAATTGATAAAGTAAGATTTGCAGGTCAGACGGTAGTTTACAGGTTTTCAGAGGTTCGTTGCCGGACTTCGTTGCCAGTGCTGCCGTCTGGCCTGCTACTCTATGGAGGTAGCCTATGGAAAAAAGCAAACAGCAGAAAAATAAAGTCCGTTTTGTGGTGGTGCGGGAGTTCTCCGGGGAGAAGTCCATGCGGGAAGCCTTTGAGCAGCTGATCGAGCGCCAGACCTGCGAACACTTCGAGGAATGGCTGGAACAGCGGGAAATGGCCGAAAACGCTGCGTAAAAACGGTTGATTCAGGGGCAGGGACATGGTACTATAATGGTATCGTGTCCCTGTTCATAGAAGGAGAACGCTATGAGCAGGAAAAAACAAGTCTATGAGAAAATCACCGCTCTCTACTGCCGCATCTCTCTGGATGACGGCGGCGACAACGAGAGTATGAGCATCAGCAACCAGAAAATCATGCTTCGGGACTTTGCTGAAAAGCATGGAATGTTCCAGTATGAATATTATGTGGATGACGGCTATACGGGCCGCAATTTCAACCGCCCTGCCTTCCAGCGCATGATCGCTGACATTGAGGCGGGGAAGATCGGCTGCGTCATCACCAAAGACCTATCCAGGCTTGGTAGGAACTATATTGAAGCTGGCAGCTATATCGAAATCTTTTTCCCCAAACACAATGTACGCTATATCGCCATCACGGACGGCGTGGACAGCCTGACCCGTCAGGAGATGGACATTACGCCCTTTAAGAATATCCTGAACGATATGTACAGCCGGGATATTTCTAAAAAGGTGCTGGCAGGCATCACCACCCGCTCCCGGCAGGGGAAGTTCTGCGGAGGGACGCCGCCCTTCGGCCTGATGCGTGACCCGGAGGACAAGGGGCATCTCATCATTGACCCTGAGACAGCGCCAATCATCCGCAAAATCTATGACTATGCCCTTGACGGGCTGGGCTGCATGAGGATTTCCAAACGTCTGATGGAAGAAAAAATCCCAATCACCCATGTCAAAGCCAACACGGAGTTTGACGCCAACTATTATTTCTGGGGCGGAGCCAGAATCAGTCACATCCTGAGAAATCCATTCTATAAGGGCGCACATTTGGTCTTTCGGACGCATCAGAAAGGCATCCGCTCCAACACCTATGACATTATTCCCCGTGACCAGTGGGAAGTGATCGAGGGCTGCCATGAGGCCATTGTGACGCCGGAGGAATGGGAACAGGTGCAGGAACTCATTGACCGCAGGCCGACCATTCAGGGGAATTCCTGCCCCTTTTATAATCTGTTCCACGGTCTGGTCTACTGCGCCACCTGCGGGAAGTCCATGCAGGTGCGGTATGAGAAAGTGGGCCGAACCGGGAAGAACCGCTTCACCGGCGAAATGCGGGAGCCGATTGACAAGGCGTACTATATCTGCCAGACCTACAACCGCATGGGCTGCAAGGTCTGTTCCAGCCACAAGATCGAGGCCAGGGATTTATACAATCTGGTGCTGAAAGACATTCAGGAACTGGCGGCGCAGGCTATGAAGGATGCCGATGCGTTCTACCAGCGGCTCAGCCGCCGGATGGAGCACCGGTATCTGGTGGACGCCTCCCAGACAGAAAAGGAACGCCTGCGGCTGGAAGCCCGAAATCAGGAAATTGACGGGATGTTCCTGAGCCTGTACACCGATAAGGCCAAAGGCATCCTGACCGAGCAGCGGTTTGTGAAGCTGACGGCGGCGCTGGAACAGGAGCAGGAATCCAACCAGAAACGCCTGCATGACCTGGCAATGATGCAAGGTCGTGCCGATGCGCAAGAAAGCGAAGTCCGCACTTTTATCAAGGAAATCCGGCGCTATGCCGCCATCGAGGAACTGGACGAGGCGGTGCTGAACCGGCTCATTAGCCGGATTCTGATTGGAGAAATCAAGAAGATTGATGGTCAGAGGACACAGGAGGTTAAGATTATTTACAATTTTGTTGGGGAAATGTCAAGGTAGAATTTAGACGCTAAATACTTTTAATTTATATCAAAAGTGATACAACAATTTTCTTTTAATGCTATCAGGCAATAAAGTTATTCCTTTGGCCAGAGTAAAAGGGATAACTTTATTTTGCTAAAGCATACTAAAAAGGGCGCGTTGCAGAAAATTATCCGCAACACGCCCTCTTCTATAAGTCCTTATGTCAAAATCAAATTATTGGTAATCTTGAATATTGGGATAAGCGGCACCGTTATTATGCGCGTAAGCTGCTTCAAAGTAGTCGAGGCTTTCAAAAGTAATGCCCTGATAGTTTCCGACATTCAACACATCAAAAGTTAGATTCAGAACATCACCAGCGGAATATTGGTCAAGAAGATTTCCTGCAAATTTCCATCCTATGTTTTCCTCATAAGTATCCTCGGTAAAATAAAATGTAGTCGCATCCTCAGTCGCATCATAACTAATGTCAATAATTATATCAGAGAAATGAACTTGATCTCCAGCATTAAAGTCTTTGAGATAATCTACAGTTTTTCCATCAGCAGGATTAATAAATTGAGCATTAAGTTGTGTCATATCAACAACCTCTGGAGGAAGAGAATTAAGTCTGTAAGATTCTGCAACAGAGAATTGATAAACTCTGTTATTATCCCCAAAGTAAAATCCATCTTCCGTCATAGGAACACTTGAACGAGCATTGGCATTGTAATAATGGGCATAATACAACTGCCATTTGTATGTCTCAGTTGAAACAAACTGTGCTTTCCATGTACCAGAACTGTCTCCTGCTTTCTTTGTATAAAACATATACTGATTTGTACCAGTAGTTGCTTGACTTACCGTATCACCAGAGGCATCTGACAAGATGAGTGCAATCTGTGTAAAAATATCGACAAAGATAATCCTATGTCCATGCATACGGATAGAACCAACGCTGTTATCTACTTCTGGACGAAAATAAACCTCAGGCCCCATATCACCCGTGTTATATTCTATGCTAGGTGAAACAAGATAGGCCCAACTACTATCCTTTTCACTCTGTCCATCGAGATCGATAAGCTTTTCCACATAATCTGAAAGGATAATCCAGCCAATCTTCCACCAATTCACTTTGCTTGCTTCAGCAGAAGAACTGATATTCTCGTTGTCGGCATAAGCAAAAGTAGTGTTAGAAAAACTTATGCACATAACCAAGGAAAGAGTAAGTGCAACAATCTTACGTGTTAGCTTTTTCATTAAAAGCCCCCCTTCTCTTATAAAACCAAAACAATAATGCAAATGATGGATGCAATAAAAAAGAATACTCCAGCAACCCGCATCAAACCAAGATATAAATCTGTAGGTTCACCGCCTTTTACAGAAAAGAAGTGTTCAATTTTCCATAAAAGTTCCGGCTTAAAAATCATAAAAAAACTTAATAGAAGCAAAAGGATAAGCCATATGTTATCTATGTATAACACTTCCTTTCTGCTAATACTGAAAATTCAAATAAAAAAGCGCATAAGTAGACAAATAATCATGCCTAACTTATGCGCAAATAGAAACAATTTTAATTCTAAGCCTCCAAAGCTGGCAGCGTCGGTAAAAATGCTCCATTATTAAGTTAGGCAACTTAACCTTAAAACAAATCATCGGTCTTACCTCCCAACAATATAAATTTCGACTTTTCACTTTTATTTTATCACCTAAAGCAGAACTTGTCAATGAATTTGTCTAAAATAAGTCGATTTTCTTTTTTGATTATGTGCATTTTTAACTAATAGAAAGAAAGTTGTATTGAGGGCGATTGGTGTTCCTTATTCCATATGTCGGAACTGTATGAAGTGAAAATAGTTTATCCGTTGAAGAGTCACTCCACAGGTTATGCTTGATTCTTTCAAAGTTATGTTTCTATAATATGCATCCGTACTGTCATATTATAATTCACATTATTGGATAATATAAATTGACAAGTATAAGATAAACAGACAAGGAGTCGCTGCCACCCGTAAAACGGGTGGCTCGGGACGCAGGCTTTAAGCCCACTCTACTTGGCCGCGCCTCAAGGCGCTAGCTTTCTCTTTTAGGCTATACTAAAGTTTTTATTTCCCTGGTACAACCGGGGATTTTTTTGCTTCAAGCCGCCAATTAGAACGGCAGCCACAAAGATTTTTCTTTGCGGCTGCCGTTTTCTTGAATTCATCACTTGACAATGTGGCAAAGAGCTGATGAGCCAAGACGAAATTGCAACGATGGACGGAGGCAAGTGTATTTTGCAGGTGCGCGGCGTGAGGCCGTTTTTCAGTGAGAAATACGACATCACCCGCCACCCCCGCTATAAATACCTCTCGGACGCTGACAAAAAGAACACCTTTGATGTGGACAGCTACCTGTCGTCCCTGCGCCGGAAAAGGCGGCGCGTGATAACGGAGGACGAACCCTTTGACCTCTACGACATTGAGCTGTCGGAGGAAGATTTTTCCGCAGAATAAAGCGGCCATAGAGAAAGGAGCGTGACCGATGGGACACTCGGACGAATGGACATTTGCGGATTATTTCAAGTATGAGAAAGAAATCTACCGGGCAATCATTTCCGCTGCGGTGCTGTGCCAGTGGATCGCAGAACATGATACCCCGCCCACGGACGGGGAAGCCGAAGAACTTGCAAGGGAAATAGACCGCAGACTGTGTGAAGCATGGGGCGAAATTTTTTCGCTGGCTGTGCTGGAATGGCGGGACGGCCAGTAACTCCGGGCCGTCTGCGGATTGTGAGGCTGCCGCTGTGTACGGCGGCTTTTTTTGCACCCAAACACCATCACAATCTGAATTTATGGAGGTAAATTTATGGAATTTTTCAATAGTGCAGTTGATACTTTGCAGACCATCGTTGTGGGCCTCGGCGGAGCGCTTTGCGTATGGGGCGGCGTCAATCTTTTGGAGGGATACGGGGCGGACAACCCGGCGAGCAATGCTCATGTACGGTAGAGAAGCACAAAGCAAAACAAGGATAGCCAGCCCTGCCACTATTCCGAAGTCAGGGGAACGCAATAGAAAAATTCATAGCTGTATGCTATACTTAATTAGCATTTGAACATATCAAGCTGACACAGCAATCTCTTTACTTGCCGTTAATGCGCGTCTACCAATAGTCCGCACAAAGCAAGAGTAGCGTAAAGGTATAAAAATTTCAAACTTCTTTGTAACGAAATTCCGATTTCTCCGTCTAACCTATGAAGCTGAAGGAGGTGATGACAAGTATGGACTATGAAAAGCTCTATAAAGCCTACTATTTACAGGTATACTCGTATACTATTTCTCTTGCCAAAAATCGTGAGATAGCAGAGGAAATCACGCAGAACACATTCTATAAGGCTGTTTCTACAACATCACAATTCAAAGGTAAGTCAGATGAATTGACATGGCTCTGCTCCATAGCAAAAAACCTTTACCATGATGAAATGCGAAGCCGTCAGCGAGTAGCTGATGTGAGTGAAATCAATGACTTGCCATCAAATGAAAATGTTGAGAACTCAGTTGCAGATTCTGACATGGCGTTCCGCATACACCTCGTTCTTCACCGTTTGGAAGAACCATACAAAGAAGTCTTTCAGCTTCGCGTATTCGGGGAACTATCTTTTTCACAAATCGCTGCAATTTTTGGAAAAACAGAATCATGGGCGAGAGTTACTTATCATCGTGCAAAGCTAAAAATTCAAGAAAGGATGGATGAAAAGCATGAGTAAACAATGCGATATTGTTCGAGATATTCTTCCGCTGTATGTTGACAGTGCTTGCAGCGAAGCAAGCGCAGAGATGGTAAAAGAGCATTTGAACGCCTGTGCTGACTGTAACGCAATTTATCAGAAATTGCTTTCTCACACGAGCGAAGATGTTCTTCACGAAGAAAGCGAAAGCGTTATTATGCGCCATGAGGCAAAAGAAAAGCAGAGAGGCAGAAAAAAGATAACGATTGCTGTTCTCGTTTCCATCGCTCTTTGTATCATTGCAATTTTTACAGCTCTCTTTCTGTTACCTATAAACATTGCTTATGAGCCTGTCAAAATCGACTTCCCATTTGAGGTTGAAGATGTCGAAAACGTTGAAATGTACCACTATGACGGAGTGCCTGCATCAGCAGAAAAGAAAGTAGTTGTTGCTGAAAATGATATAAAGACCCTGTATGATAAGTTCAAGGGCTTATCCCTAAAAGACAAAACGACTGAGGAAACTGCCAGAGCAGATGTGACCAGCTTTAGATTTAACCTCTCAGATGGAACAAGCTACGATTTGATTTACGCCTGCTATGGGGTTAAAAACGGCGAATTGAAGTCAGCAGCAGGCGGTTTTAAGTATTTCACAAGTGCGGATATCGGCTCTTATTGGAACAATTTGAATACGGAACTTGAGGCAATTCCTATCAATGAGAGTGAATTGCCGTGAGCAGATAGCAAACCCAGCCGAGCCTGTCAACGGTCAAGATGAACGGCGCAAATGCGCCGCCGTTGACAGCCCCGCCCGTCTTTGCTGTTCGGTAATCAAGAGGGCGACAGCACAAGATGCTGCCGCCCTCTGCCATTATTCAGAAAGGGGGATTTTCCATGACCGAACACGAAAAGTATCAAGAACATATCCGGCATACACACGATGCCTTTTGCAAGACTGTTATTCGCCACGCTGCCATAGACGCAGCTCGGAGCATACGGAGCCGCCGCAAGCGGGAAATCTCGCTTGAATATCTGATAGAAGAAAAACACTATCCATTCAGTACCACAGATAAATACTTTGCGGAGCAATCCGGCATGACCAGCTATCCGCTTTTCGTCTGTGGTCAGATGGTGCTTTTGGAAAGTCCAGAGCTTGCCGCAGCCCTGTCCGCACTATCACAGATGGAACAGGAAATCATTTTCTTGTACTACTTCCAACGATTGACGCATAGGG
Organism: Pilosibacter rotomagensis; assembly: GCF_045062245.2. NCBI lineage: Bacteria > Bacillati > Bacillota > Clostridia > Eubacteriales > Clostridiaceae > Pilosibacter > Pilosibacter rotomagensis. The sequence goes on from NZ_CM170323.1 coordinate 364,282, forward strand.
AGATTGGACGGAGATATGGACGGGCTGGCAACACAACCGGGCGGCGTATTCAGATGATTTTACGGCGGCTACGGGCAGAGTTGGAGGGTTTGTCCTATGAGCCAGCTACTTCCCTATGAGACAATCGTTAAGGCAAGCGAGGGCGACCCGGAAGCTGTTGCCGCCGTCCTATCCCATTATGCGGGATATGTCCGCTCTTGTGCGAAGATGGACGGACAGATTAACACAGATATGCAGGAGCATATCGTCAGGCAACTGATAGAAAGCCTGTTGAAGTTCCGCTTTGACCGCTAAACAGAAAAGTTGTATAATTAGAGCCTGACAAATTAAACTTCAATGAGGGTAGAGCAAATGGAACAGATTATCAATTATAGAGACATACCCACAGATAAAAGGATTGACATATTAAATGCTCTTGAGCGAATAGGTTTTTTTCCGGCATACGGCGGCGTGAGAACAATGCAGCAAATTATGGAAAAGTCAGTTCCAGGTTCAGGCCCACAATTCTATTTCGTTTTCCGTGAAAATGAGTTGATAGGGTACAATTTTCTCATTGGGGACACTAAGAAATATAAAGCGTTCCCATGGCTTGCTATTAGCAATATGGATGAGCAGAAGTTGACTGTTTGTGAAGAACTGATGAAAATACAAATTGCCTTTTTTGAAGAACTCGGAATGCAAAAGATAGCAGATCATTGCGTTAGGATTATGGAAGATTACAGAAAAGGAATTGGAAAGCGGAAAGAAAGCGATTGCAGATAAATTCCATTTGAAAAACGGCTGACAATTTAATACCGCCGCCCATCACAGCGGCAGATAAGCAGTAAATCTTGAAAAGGTTTACTGCTTTTTTTGCGCCCATTTTCAAAAATCTTTGGCAAACCACACCGCCGGATTGTTGTAGGGAGCAGACAGGAAAAACAAAAAAATTTCCGCTGCGTTTGCCAAAACGACCCCTTTTCACCGTTGTAGTGGTGAACAGCGGGCAGAACACGCCGCCGCAATCGCTATATTGGTGGAGCAAGCCAGTATATCCGCAAACCAGAGCCGCCGAGGAAAGCGGTAGTTTTTTAGAGCAAGATTCTACCACGGTGCCAAAATCCGCATATCTGCGGTTTTGCCCCCTTTGGTAAATCTTGTTGGGGAGTGCCTTCCCCAAACCCTGCTCATGCGCCCTGTCGGGCGAGAAAGGAGGTCAACGCTTGAAGAAAAAATACAACACGCCCCACCGCTGCCATGTGGTCAAAACCCGCATGACCGAGGAAGAATACGCCGACTTTACCGAGCGGCTGAAACACTATGACATGAGCCAAGCCGAATTTATCCGGCAAGCCATTACACGGGCGACCATTCGCCCCATCGTTACCGTTTCCCCGGTCAATGATGAACTGTTGTCCGCCGTTGGCAGGCTGACCGCCGAATATGGAAAAATCGGTGGCAACCTCAATCAGATTGCCCGCGCCCTCAACGAGTACGGCACACCATACAACGCCCTGTCCGTTGAAGTCCGCGCCGCCATTTCTGACCTTGCTGCCTTGAAGTTTGAAGTCCTGCGAAAGGTAGGTGACGCTGTTGGCAACATTCAAACATATCAGCTCTAAAAATGCGGACTATGGCGCAGCCGAGCAGTACCTCACCTTTGAACATGACGAGTTTACCATGAAGCCCACCCTTGATGAAAACGGGCGGCTCATGCTCAGGGAGGACTATCGAATAGCCACGCTGAACTGCGGCGGCGAAGATTTTGCCGTTGCCTGTATGCGCTCCAATCTCCGCTATGGGAAGAACCAGAAGCGGGAAGATGTAAAAAGTCACCACTACATTATCAGCTTTGACCCACGGGACGCAGCGGACAACGGTTTGACCGTAGACCGGGCGCAGATGTTGGGCGAAGAATTTTGCCGGAAACAGTTTCCCGGACACCAAGCCATTGTCTGCACCCACCCGGACGGACACAACCACAGCGGCAATATCCATGTGCATATCGTTATCAATTCCCTGCGGATAGCGGAAGTTCCGTTCCTGCCCTACATGGACAGACCGGCAGACACCCGCGTCGGGTGTAAACACCGCTGCACAGACGCGGCGATGGAATATTTCAAAGCCGAAGTCATGGAACTGTGCCACCGGGAAAACCTCTATCAAATCGACCTTTTGCATGGCAGCAAGAACCGCATTACCGAGCGTGAGTATTGGGCGCAGCGGAAAGGACAGGCAAAGCTGGACGAGAAAGCCGCTGCGCTGCCAGCCGGAGAACAGCCCGCCAAGTCCACAAAGTTTGAAACGGATAAGGAAAAGTTGCGGCAGACCATACGCGCCGCGCTGTCCTCTGCCGCCAGCTATGACGAGTTCGCCGCCGTTCTTTTGCAGCAGGGCGTGACCGTCAAGGAGAGCCGGGGACGGCTATCTTATCTCACGCCGGACAGGACAAAGCCCATTACCGCCCGCAAGCTGGGCGATGATTTTGACCGCACCGCCGTTCTTGCCCTTTTGGAACAGAACGCCCACAGAGCCGCCGAGCAGACCGCAGCCGTACCCGAATACCCCCGCAGCATAAGGGAGCGTTTGCAGGGCAAAAAAGCTGTCCAAACCACCCCGAAAAAGGACAGCATTCAGCGCATGGTTGACCGGGCGGCAAAACGGGCGGAGGGAAAAGGCGTGGGCTATGACCGCTGGGCGGCAGTCCACAATCTGAAACAAATGGCGGCTACCGTTGCCGCCTACGGGCAGTACGGCTATTCGCCGGAGGAACTGGACGCAGCCCTTGTATCCGCCAATGCGGATTTACAGGACAGCACCGCCAAGCTGAAAGCCCTGGACGCTGCTATCCGGGAGAAAAAGGAACTTCAGACACAGGTGCTTGCCTATGCCAAGACCAAGCCTGCCCGTGACGGTCTGAAAGCGCAGAAAACGGAAAAAGCCCGCAGCGCCTACCGGGAACGGCACGAAAGCGATTTTATCATAGCGGACGCAGCCACCCGTTATTTTCGGGCGCATGGCGTTTCCAAGCTGCCAAGCCATAAAGCCCTGCAAGCGGAAATCGAGCAGCTTACCGCCGAAAAGAACGCCCATTACAACGAATACCGGGAGAAAAAAGCCCGTGTCAAGGAGCTGCATACCGTGAAAAGCAATCTTTCTCAAATCCTGCAAGGCGAGAAAGACAGAGAGAAAAAGCACGAACATGAGCGTTAAAAACCGCCCCGAAACGATACCAAAACGGGGATATGCCCTGCACCCTATCCGCAATACTGCCCACCTTTGAAACGGGGCGCACAGCGCAGGAAATCCCCGAAAATGACACCGAGAAACTACATTTTTACCGACCTATCCGCTTATACCAGCGGAAACGGCAGAAAGGAGCGAGAAATGCCACGCATGAGCAAAAAGCGGCGGTTGGAATGGAGCTTTTTCCTCAACCACCGAAACCGTATTACCTACAATGACCTTTGCCGGGGCTGCACACACGGCTGCAAGCAGAGCTTCCGGGCGATTATCGTCCTCTGCCCCCGGTATTTCTCTAAGAGATGGAAACACAGGGAGGACACCGCCAATGGCAGATAACCGCAAATATTACTACCTCAAACTGAAAGAAAACTTCTTCGACAGCGATTCCATTGTGCTGTTGGAGGACATGAAAGACGGGATTTTGTATTCCAATATCCTCTTGAAGCTGTACTTAAAATCGCTGAAAAATGGCGGCAGATTGCAGCTTGACGAGCATATCCCCTATACCGCCCAGATGATAGCCACGCTGACCCGTCACCAAATCGGGACGGTGGAACGGGCATTAGCCATCTTCCAGCAGTTAGGACTTGTGGAGCAGCTTGACTGCGGGCTGCTTTATATGACCGACATCGAGCTGATGATCGGTCAATCCTCTACCGAAGCGGAACGGAAACGCGCCGCAAGGCTTGAAAATAAGGCACTTTTGCCGCCGCGGACAAATGGCGGACATTTGTCCGACATTCGTCCACCAGAGATAGAGATAAAGAAAGAGATAGATATAGAGTTAGAAAAAGAGGGAGAGTTAAAGGGACAAGCCATCGCCCGCAGCTATGGCAGATATGAGAATGTATTTCTGACTGATACGGAGCTTTCCGAACTGCAAGCGGAGCTGCCCGAAAAATGGGCGTACTACATTGAGCGGCTTTCCGGCTATATCGCGTCCACGGGCAAGAAATATAAAAACCACGCCGCCACTATCCGCAGATGGGCGGCAGACGATACCGCAAAGGCTGCCCCGAAACAGGGCATACCCGAATACACCTGCAAGGAGGGCGAGAGCTTATGAGTAATCTGTTTACAGAACGAGTTTTGAATATGGCGGCTGTTACCCCACAGCCGGAGGACTACACGGGCGAGGACGGACTGCTTTACTGCGGCAAGTGTTACACTCCGAAAGAAGCCTACTTCCCGGAAAAGCAAGCCGCCCTGTTTGGGCGTGACCGCCACCCGGCAGAATGTGACTGCCAGAAAGCCCAGCGTTTGGAGCGTGAAGCCGCCGAACAGCGCAGAAAGCACCTTGACACCGTGGAGGACTTGAAGCGCCGGGGATTTACCAATCCTACCATGCAGGAATGGACTTTCGCCAACGACAACGGGAAATGCCCGCAAATAGAGATTGCACACTTCTATGTGGAGCATTGGGAAACCATGCGCGAGGAAAATATCGGCTATCTGCTATGGGGCAAGGTCGGCACAGGAAAAAGCTATTTTGCCGGGTGTATCGCTAATGCCCTCATGGAGCAGGAAGTCGCTGTCCGCATGACGAACTTCTCTGCGATTTTGAATGACCTGACCGCCAGCTTTGAGGGGCGCAACGAGTATATCGGGCGTCTTTGCCGTTTTCCTCTGCTTATCATTGATGATTTTGGAATGGAGCGCGGCACAGAGTACGGTTTAGAACAGGTCTACAATGTGATTGACAGCCGCTACCGCAGCCGCAAGCCCTTAATCGTTACCACCAATCTGACATTGGACAGCCTGCAAAATCCGCTGGACACCGCCCATGCCCGGATTTATGGCCGCCTTTTGGAAATGTGCGCCCCTATCCTCTTTACGGGAGAGAACTTCCGCCGTGAAACGGCGCAAGCCAAGCTGAACAGACTAAAAGAATTGATGAAATGAAAGGAGTTGCCTATGGCAGAGAACAAGCAGAACACCACCCCGGAACGCCGCCCGGACTGCGTGACAGAGATCCGCATGGGCAACACCGTCCTTGTCGTTTCCGGATTTTTCAAAAAAGATACCACCGACACCGCAGCCGATAAGATGATGAAAGTGCTGGAGGCGGAAGCCGCCGCAGGACACAAAGCCCAGCTTTCGCCCTAACGCTACAAGCCGCACAGAAAAATCGTCATTTTACCGGGCGGTAAAGAAGCAGAAGCCGCTATACAGACAGCCGCCCCATGTGGTATAATCGAAATACGGAATAGTGGGGCTGGCTGTCGGAAACGGAGGATTTTATGTTAAGACAGACCACCCAGAAAATCACTGCCCTTTATCCAAGACTATCCCATGAGGACGAGCTGCAAGGCGAAAGCAATTCCATTTCCAACCAAGATGTAATATGTAGAGGGTGGTTTCTACCGCCTAATACTATTACATGACTGGCGGCTCATTTGTGGTGAATTGGTCTGGCAGTTGTGGGAAAGGAAAAAAATCCGCATAACTGCTGACATTTTAGCACGAAGGGAGCATGAAAATGAAGTCTATTTTTGAAGAAATGGGCGGCACATATACGAAGGTTGGCGATTACTATATCCCCGACCTTGCGCTGCCGGAGACCGAGGAATATCAGATCGGTAAGTATGGCCGTATGCGCCGCCGCTACTTGAAAGAGCATCGTCCCGTCCTTTATGCACACTACCTAACAAGCTGCACCCTGCATGAACATCTTGCAGAGATAGACAAATCCTGCAATCAGCGTATGGAGATCATGTGCGAAGCTATGGCACGACTGGAAGGTGTGACCGAGGCACTTAAAGCTACCGATCAAATGGAATGGGTACGGCGCATGAACAACATTCATAACCGTGCAGAGGAAATTGTTCTGACGGAGCTTGTATATTGCTAAACACATGTTAGCCCCGCATCAGCATGAATGAACGCTGGTGTGGGGCTAATTCTGTATCACTTAGCTCTTTATATTCCAGTAGCCTTTTCGGTCAGACCCGATGCGCTCGATGATTCCTTTTTCCTTCAGCTCCTTCAGACGCTGAGAAACTGTTTTTCTGCTGATAGATAGCTTATCTGCTATGGTGGTAGATGTGTATGCAGGATCTTCGGAAATCAGGGCCAGAATTTGCATGGATTTTTCATCCAAGGTTTCTGTTACCTTTTCTGTTACCTTTTCTGTTACCTTTTCTGTCACCTTGTAGGTGGCAGATCGAATAACCCGATCCTCTGACGCTGTAAACTGAATCATAATATCGCCGGGATGCACGGTGTACGCAGGAAGCGGGCTTCCATCTTCCTTGCAAGCCTGACAGATTTTCTCAATACCACGTCCCCAGCTCTCGATGAAGCCGGCCAAATAATACACATTCGCAATCGCCGTGTTGTAAGGGCGGGATGCGTGTTTGGACATCAGGCTGTCTGCCGTCCAGTTGTCTGGAAGCCTACCACAGTTAGCGATATACAGCTTATCCTCATACACGCTGATCTGAATCGGAACGCCGCTTTCATATTGCTTGTGGCATAGAGCGTTAAGAAGGGCTTCACGCAGGGCAGCGTCGGGAACAAAATAACGCTCAATGCGCTGCATCCCTTCGTAAGTGATTTTCGCTTTCATATATTTCAGATGGATGACTTCAATGATCTTGTCAATCTGTTCCAACAAGGAGCCGTGAATTTCATCCTGATAACGGAGATCGGCATCATTCTCGAAAAAGCCGATTTTTGTGTATGCGCCCAGCTGCCAGCGGTCAGGGTCTTTGCAGAACAGCAGCATCGCTGCGTTGGTATAATACCCGGCATTGGTCAGACGCAGCTTTTCCATTAAATCCGCTTTGTCCTCGTCTAAAACGCTTTGGTCGATCCGGCCCTTCTTGGCGGCAAGGGTCTTGAATCTCTTGACCAACTCATCATCAATATCATCCAACGTAAATCCCGGCAAGGGCATATTATCCCACGAAGCACCACGTTTGCGTAGAATGAAGCTCTCCAGTTCTGGGCCAGAAAGGGTCTGCATGGTGCTGCCGCTTCTATAATAATAGACACCTTTGCAGTTTATGGCAACGGGATATGGTGGAACAACGATTTCCAGATATTCTTTCCCGTCACGCTCCAGCTGATTGACATCCACCACGATGCTCATGGCATTTCGGATTTTGTTTGGAACATCCTCCAGCAGCTTGCGGATATTGGGCAGGCCGATAACTTTTCCATCATCGTCACAGCCAATATAAATCTTGCCGCCCTGTGCATTGGCGAAGCCGCAAATCCATTCCAGATAGTCATCCTTCCACTTAGCTTTCCATTCTATGTTCTGATTTTCAGGCATTATTATCACCATCCTCTGATTTATTCTTTCCCCGGCTCTTATAAACATTATACTGATTTTTACACCTTGCACTGCAAAAAGCGGAGTTAGCCCGGTTACTCAGGAACACTTTCTGACACTGCTTGCACATCCGCAACGGCTTTGTGCTGTCCACCAGCATGAAGCTGAACATCATCTGAATCCCCAACAGCAGGGAATGGAAATCCCAATAGATCGTTGGCCTATCCAACAGCTCTATATGATAGGTGGGTGCAATGCCGCCAAATGCAGCCATAGACTTACGCAGCATATTCCGGCTTTCTTCCTCCATGGAATCATAGTCATTATAATAGAAGAAAGAGGTCAGCATATTAAATGCCCAATCCTTGAGTTGCTGTGCCACCCAATCGTAAGGCTCTGCATACGCCCGCTGGAAGCTCATGGTCTTTGCCATCGGCTCGTCCATAAAGGTCATGGTCAGTGCAATCATTGCCCGGTCGCTGGACACATTCCAACTGGATTCCACACCGTTCTTGACCACATCCAGCTTATCAAAGGGGTAAAACAGGGACAGATACTTCTCCGTCTCCATCGTTTCTTCCTTGATAAAATGGTTCTTTGGCAGATATACCGCCTCATAATCCATAAAGGACGGCGTGGTGGGCAGGGCCGTCATCAGGCCCAGCAGCCCATAGTGGGTAATAAATTCCAAGATTGCCTTTTCTACCTCTGGCTCAGAGCTTTTCTTGCCGTTCATCATCAGCATCCCCACATTCAGAGCATCCAGCACAATGTCCGGGGCTTCCTTGAGTGGGTTATAGACATCCGGCCTGGCATCCTTTGCCGGGGTGATGTATTTCTTCCCGTCCTTGCCTGTTTTGATTTCATAGCGTTCATACCGCACCCAATGGGAACGGGATTGCTCAAAAAATGTATTCATAACGCAAATCCTTCCTTTCGGTCATCTGCTTATCAAATTCAATCAGATCATTCGCTGTCCTTGCTGCTGCCAAGGGCAGCTTTCTTTTTCCTCGGCTTTGATTTGTTCTCCCGGAGGATAACGGCGTCCTTGCCATAGGCTTTCAGCAAAAGCCCATATTCCTCTAAGAACTGCCGTTCCCGCAGCGTTAGGCTTCCACAGTCGTTCTGTTTTTCCAAAAGGTAATCATAAACCGCTCTTTGCAGCTTCTTGTGGATATTCTTTCGGAGCTTTCTAATGTTTCGGTCTGTCTGTCCCCGTATCATACCCACCTGTATGGTGCTGTACTGCCGGATGGACAGGTAATACAGCACTTCCTTCTGATCAATGGTAAGGCTGCGTATCAGCTCAGAAATAAATGAGCTTGCAACCAACTCATGCAGTTCATAGGGGCAAGAAAAAATGATATCCAGAAAATTGCCGCTGGCAAGCTGGCGGTATCGTGGCAGATTCAAATACAGCGGAATCATCTTCGGATTGGGAACTGCCATGTATTCTAACGGAACATCTCCCCGGAGATTTTCATGGTCACGCTCCCGTCGTTCCCGATTCCGATCCAACCTGTCCCATTCGCTGACAACGTATCGAAAGTCGTCCTCTGTTCTTGCAGCATCCTCCAGCCGTGCCAACGCCTCTGCCCGTATCTGGCGCTTTAAGCGTTTTTCGCTGACAGGAGCAGCTTCTTCCTCTTCGTCCTCCAGTTCTACGGTGTAGTCCCTTGGGTTTTCGTCCTGCTCCAGCTCTCTTTCCAGCTCTAAGGCTCGTTCTTCGGAGAGGATTTCCTCTAACTGCTCGTTTTGTATCGTCAGATCGGAGGCTTCATCCCATTCGGTTAGGTCATCACCGTCATCCGGGAACAGGAGAAATGTTCTATTTTCATCTGTCATGACCTCACCTCCGAAAATTTTTTGAATTTCTTTCAAAAACAGTTCCGATTTACACCCCGGATTTCTCCTATTAGTGAGAGGGTAATCTGATAAGCGGTTATTTAGGTTACTTTTTCAACCCGTATCAAGAGAAAGGAGGACGCAAGTTGCGGTAGCTTTATGAAACATGACACAAGATGCCACCGACTTACATCAGTCGGAACCACCATTAGTATATCAAACGAACATGAATTTTTCAAGGAGGAACGCTATGGATAAAAACAAACAGGCACAGTATATGATAAGACGTATTGGCGGCACCACCTACAAGGTGAGAGTCGCTTTCAGTGAAAGTGGGAAAGAGACAATGGAGGATAAAATTTTACGAATGATACGCAACGAAGTAGTTACAAACGACGGAACTTGTGATATAATTGGTGTACCACAAATGAGCCGTCAGTCTGAAAGGAGCGCATCATGAGCATCATTCAGACTGAGGACAAGATCACCGCCTTATACGAACGACTTTCCCGTGACGATGACCAGATTGGGGATAGCAACTCCATTGTGAATCAAAAGAAATACTTGGAGGGCTATTGCGCACAGCAGGGGTACACAAACTTTGCCCATTACACGGACGACGGATTCTCAGGCGGCACATTTGAAAGACCGGCATGGAAAAAGCTGGTGGCAGACATTGAAGCTGGCAAGGTGGCTCGTGTGATCGTAAAGGATATGTCCCGAATCGGACGTGACTACTTGCAGACCGGCTTTTACACGGAGGTTATGTTCCGTCAGCATGGCATTCATTTTATTGCCATCGCCAACAGCGTGGACAGCAACGACCAGAACAGCAATGAATTTGCTCCGTTCCTCAACATCATGAACGAGTGGTACTTGCGTGATCTGAGCCGCAAGCAGAAAACCGCTATCCGTGTGAAGGGGGAATCAGGCAAGCCTACCACCAACAGTGCCATCTACGGCTATAAGAAAGACCCGAACGACAAGCACCATTGGTTGATTGACGAGGAGGCCGCCGCCGTTGTGCGGCGCATCTTCCGTCTGACCATCGAGGGAAAAGGCCCCTATGACATTGCCAGAATCCTTTTTGAAGATAAGGTAGAAGCTCCGGCGGTCTATTTTGCAAGGAAAGGCATTGGCGTTTGGAAAAGTAAGACCGAGTTCGCATATCCTTATAACTGGAGCGGCTATATTGTGGGGCAGATATTGTCTAAGCCTGAGTATATGGGGCATACGGTCAATTTCCGTTCCCACAAGCTGTCATATAAGGACAAGACCTCTATTCCTAATCCCAAGGAGGACTGGCTGATCTTCGAGAACACCCATGAGGCCATTATCGAGCCGGAAACATGGGAGCTTGCTCAGCAACTGCGGAAAACGCCACGGCGTATTGATACCATAGGCGAAGCCAATCCCCTGACCGGGCTTTTATACTGTGCGGACTGCGGCGCAAAGATGTATAATCATCGTTCCAGAGGCGGTACAGAAGGCACTCCGTATCCGTCGGATTTCTTTGACTGCTCCTCTTATACACTGGCACATCAGAAGCATGGAAAGGACTGCTGCGGGCACTATATTACCACTAAGTCGCTGCGTATCCTTATTTTAGAGACAATCCGCACTGTCAGCCAGCTTGCCATAGCAGATCGGGAAAAATTCACCGAGAAGATACGAGCCGCTTCACAGGTCAGGCAGGTGGAGGCGGCCAAAGATGCCAAACGAAAGCTGAACAAAGACCGTAAGCGCCACAGTGAGCTGGATACGATCATTAAAAAGCTCTATGAATCCTTTGCCGTAGGCCGAATTTCTGAGGAACGCTTTGACAGCCTGCTTGCTGAGTACGAAGTCGAACAGAAAAACCTTTCCGCACAGATTGCAGAAACGGAGGAAAGCCTGACGAGCTATGAGGAAGATACTGCCCGTGTAGAGCAGTTCCTTGCTTTGGCAGAAAAGTACACCGATTTCTCCGAGCTGACTACACCGATGATCAATGAATTTATTGATAAAATCATCGTTCATGCCCCGGAGCGCATCGACGGGGACAGAACGCAGGAGGTAGAAATCTTCCTGAAATTCATCGGAAAGTTTGAACTTCCTGCCCCGGAGCTGACAGCAGAGGAAATCAAGCGGCAGGAGCAGCTACGCCAGCATCGCATCAAAAGCCGGGAGCGCTATCAGTTGATTAAGGCCGGGAAGCACACCGTTGGGCAGCCTTTTCAGCTAACCTGTAAGTGCTGCGGTCAGGGATTTGAATCCAAAAGCTCGGCTGCTATGTTCTGCGGACCGAATTGCCGGGCGAAGTTCTACCGGCAGGAAGCGGCAGAAAACAGGCGGCGTGACTGCACTTGTGAAAACTGCGGTAAGACCTTTTCCACCACAAGAAGCAATGTCAAGTATTGCAGTGATGAGTGCCGATATGAGGGGCATATCAAAGGCCAGCGGGTTCGCAATGCAGCGAACAGGAAGGAAAAACTGGCAGCGGAGACAGTTACCTCTCCGGCTTAATATTTCCAATAAAACAATAAATTTTGAGGAAGCGGTTTGCCTTATATCAGGGCAAGCCGCTTTTTCTACGCAAAGGAGGACACATGAATTTATTCGAAACCGTAAAAAACAACGTCAGCCTGCGGGAAGCGGCACAGGCGTATGGCCTTGAGGTCAACCGGCACGGCAAGGCGCTCTGCCCCTTTCACAATGACAGACACCCCAGCTTGTATGTGGCAAACGACCATTATTATTGCTTTACCTGCGGAGAGCATGGAGATGTCATTGACTTCACTGCAAGGTTGTTTGATCTCAAGCCCTACGACGCAGCCATGAAGCTGGTGATAGACTTTCATCTTGACCCGGACAAGCCGCCCAGCGCAGCGGCACTCAATGCAAAGCGTATCCGAACAGAAGCACAGAAGCTCAAAGAAAACGAGCGTCTGTGCTTTTCTGTTTTATCGGACTATTACCGTTGCTTGGAGGAATGGAAAGCATACTATGCGCCGCAAACGCCGGATGAGCCAGTCCATGATTTATTCGTGGAAGCCTGCCACAAGCTCAGTCAGATTGAATATGAACTGAACATTCTCACCTTTGGTGACAGCTATGAGCGTCGGGAAATTGTACAGGACTGGATGACGGATGGTGAAATCATAGCACTAAAGGAGCGTCTGGAACAACTGCGAAAGGAGGAAACCTATGGACGAATTGAATACCCCAATGGTTATGCCGCCTGAAGAAAGCATTCCCGATTGGTATGATGGAAAACGCATCAACGAAGTGCTGTTTTGTCAGCAGTTCTTAAAAAAGCATCCCATGAAATGTGTCAGAGGAAGGCTGTTCACAGTGGATGGACTGATTGAGGACGAGGCGCAAATCGGCAATCTCATTCTGGAGGAGATCTCCGGCTGTCTGACCTCCGGGCTTTCCAAGGTGGTGGCAAATCTGCTGGCCAGTATCAAGCTGCAAGCCTATTCGCCGCCCCTGCCCATCGAGACTGACCGTATCCATGTGGCAAACGGGACACTCTTTCTGGATGGGCGTTTCACCGAGGACAAAAGCTATTGCAACAACCGTCTGAGTGTGGCCTATCTCCCCGATGCACCGCCGCCTGTGCGCTGGCTGCAATTTTTATCCGAGCTGCTTGTCCCGGAGGACATTCCCACCTTGCAGGAGTATATGGGCTACTGCCTATTGCCTACCACAAAGGGGCAGAAAATGCTCCTGATGATTGGTAAGGGCGGCGAAGGAAAGAGTCGAATCGGACTTGTAATGCGCTCCATGCTGGGAGATAACATGAATACCACCAGCATCCAGAAGGTAGAGAACAACCGTTTCAGCCGTGCAGACCTGGAAAACAAGCTGCTGATGGTGGATGACGATATGGATATGAGTGCCCTGCCCAAGACCAACTATATCAAATCCATCGTGACCTCAGAGTGCAAGATGGATATGGAACGCAAGGGTGTTCAAAGCTATCAGAGCCAGCTTTATGTCCGCTTTCTTTGCTTCGGCAACGGCGCTTTAACCGCTTTGCACGACAAGTCAGACGGCTTCTTCCGCAGGCAGATCGTGTTGACCACCAAGGACAGGCCAGCAGGACGAGCCGATGATCCATTTCTGGTGGATAAGCTGACACAGGAGCGTGAGGGCATCTTTTTGTGGTGTCTGGAGGGTCTGCGGCGGTTGATTGGGAACGAGTATCAGTTCACCATCAGCGATAGAGCCAAAGAAAATATGGAGACAGTAAAGCGCAGCAGCAACAATGTGATCGAGTTTTTGCAATCCGAGGGCTATATCCGCTTTAAGGCCGACAGCGAAGCCAGCTCCAAGGCTATCTATGAAGCCTATCTCCGCTGGTGCGAGGACAACGCACAAAAGCCTATGTCAGCAAATCGTATCAGCTCAGAGCTGGCCCAGAATGAACGGCTTTATAATGTGGAGGCTACCAACAATGTGTACGCAGCCGGAAAGCGGGTGCGTGGATTTATCGGAGTGGAGGCGATGAACTTGCTTCCTTATTAAATATGAGAACTGGACTTCAAAACTGCCGTACATGCCGTACACGATGTACGGCAGTTCTCAACTCCGTTTTCAAAAAGCTATTTTACCGCAAAATCAGCGTTCTTTATGTGCAATGTGCTGCGATTACCGCATTTTCTTGCGGTATAAACAGCGATTTGACAAAGCAAACGCAAAATCCAAAGACCAATCGGTGTACAGCGGCGTACAGCACTGGCGTTTACCGTACAGAGCCGTACACAAACAATCTATTTTCAAGGCCGCACAGCGGCAGAAAGGACAAACTATGAACTATATGAACAATAACCCTATAATCATCGGCATCGACCACGGCTATGGGAATATCAAGACTGCACATTGCTGCTTTCCTACGGGCGTGATCATCTCTGACAAGGAGCCGACCTTCAAAAGCAATCTGCTTGTCTACAACGGCAGCTATTACACCGTGGGCGAAGGTCACAAGGAGTTTATCTCTGACAAAATGACAGACGGTGACTACTATATTCTGACCCTTGCTGCCATTGCAAGAGAGCTGAATATCCGCAAGCAGACCTCTGCCCGTGTGCATTTGGCGGCGGGGCTCCCTCTTACTTGGGTCAGCGAACAGAAGGATAGCTTCAAGGCGTACCTGTTGCAGAATGAAATGGCGGATTTCATTTTCCGTGGTGTCAGCTATCATGTGGAGTTTGCCGGAGCGGACATCTTCCCGCAGGGCTTCTCCGCTGTGGCGGACAGACTGCGGGGATTCAAGGGCATCAATATGCTTTGCGACATTGGCAACGGAACGATGAATGTCATGTATATCAACGAGCGCCGTCCGCTATCTCAGAAGTGCTTCACGGAGAAGTACGGGACAAACCAGTGCATGATTGCTGTCCGGGAAAATCTCATGCGGCAGTTTGGCGCATCGGTAGATGATACGATTCTGGAGCGTGTGATTCGCTTTGGGACGGCAGACATCAGCGAACGCTACCTAACTGCTATCCAGAACACAGCGAGGGATTACACCGCAGGCATCTTCCGCAGACTGCGTGAGCATGAGTATGACCCGGAACTGATGAGGCTCTATGTTGTCGGCGGTGGAAGCTGCATGGTGAAGAATTTCGGAGAATATGATGCCAGCCGGGTGATGATCAATGATGACATCTGCGCCACAGCCAAGGGCTATGAGCTGCTGTCTGCACAGAAAATGCAAAAGAAAGGCGATCTTGTATGAAGCAAATCTACACAACAACACTTCGGCTGAATCTGGAGAACGAAGCAGACCGCAGGGCGTGGGAGCATTTGCAGAGCCTTGACAGGCGAGAATATCGTTCAGTCAGCAAGGCAGTCGTTTCGGCGGTCAACGCTTACTTTGACCGTAGCAAGCAGCTTGCCGATGATCCCTATCTGGAAACACGGGAGAAGGAGGACGCTTTCCTCAGCCGGATCGAGGATACCATCTCACGCAGCTTGCAGAGCTGTACGCCGGTAAGCCTTGGCGGTATCCTACAGCTTATGCAGAGCGCACAGCCTGCCGCTGCTCTTGTTTCGGAGGAAACCGAGGAGGACATTTCAGCTGCGCTGGATTTTGCAGACGGCTTTTGAAATTACTTTTCTTGATTTTACTACTATGTTGGTGGCAATACAATCCGTCTTTGCTACCAAATTGGCAATTCTCAGAATGAGGAAAACAATTTACCATCAGTTCTGCAGGGAGTTGGTATCTGTGTGATACCAGTTCCCTGCTTTTTACTATCACGAAGCCGCCCAGCGGCAGAAAGGAGCCAGATATGGCAAATAAAAAGATCATGACCAAGGAAGAATTGCAGGCCAAGCACCGATTGGAGGAGGCACAAATGCGGGATCGGGCGAAAGAGCGAAAGGCCCGTACCAGACGCTTGATTCAGGAGGGCGCTGTTTTGGAGAAAGTATTTCCAGAGGCTCAGCAAATGGAGCTTGAAAAATTAGAGGACTTGTTATATGAGAAGCTACACTAATCTGCGAGGGGCGTTCCGGGCAACCGGGGCGTCCCTTCCTTTTTTATCCCGAAGGGCGCACTTACTCACCACCTGCGAAGCAGGCGGTGGTATCCCTTCCGTTGGTCGGGCTCGTGCGCTCTTCACGAACTGTCCATCGGACACTTCTCCAGAGAGGGCAGGAAATGCCGCAAGTCAGCATTCCCTGTGCAGTCGGCGCTTCTGCTGATGCAGAGATTGCTGCTTGTCGCACCAATCCGGCAGATACTCTGCCCGCCTCCTGCCTGCGAAAACCTGCCACCGGCAGCTTTATCGCAGATATGGGCAGCAATGCAGCCCATTTTCTCTTTGCAAAGAGAAACAGAAACCAAGGGGTGGCGTTTTACCACCCCCTCACAAAATACGAATCGAGGTGAACGCAAATGGCAATTTACCACTTGGAGGCAAAGGTGGTCAGCCGGGGAGCCGGACGCTCCGCCTGTGCAGCCTCCGCTTATCTCAGCTGCTCCCACATCCTCAATGACTATGACGGAGTACAGCACGATTACACCCGAAAGCAGGGGCTTGTGTGGCAGGAGGTATTCCTGCCGGACATGGCCCCACCCGCATGGCAAGACCGAGAGGTTCTCTGGAACGCCGTGGAGGAAAACGAGAAAACCAAGGACAGCCGCTTAGCCCGTGAGTTTGTGGTAGCCCTGCCCATAGAGTTGTCCCTAGAGCAATGGCAGACGCTGTTGACGGACTTCGTACAAAACCAATTTGTCGCAGACGGGATGTGCGCCGATCTGGCAATCCACGATCCTGATCCACCGGGTCATAATCCACATGCCCACATTCTCTTGACGGTGCGCCCGCTTGATGAAAGCGGCAAATGGCAATACAAAACGGAGAAGGAATATCTCTGCAGCCGTGACGGTGAGGAACGGGGCTTTACCGCTGCCGAGTTTAAGGCTGCACAGGCTGACGGATGGGAGAAACAGTACCAGTACAAGGTAGGCAGGAAGAAAGTGTATATGACACCATCCGCAGCTGAGGAACATGGATATGAGCGTGCCAGCAAGTATCCCAAAAGCACCAAATACGGGAGACAGAATCCCATTTCTGAACGCTGGAACAGCGAGGAACAGCTCCTTATCTGGCGCAAAGCATGGGCAGATGTGACAAACAAATATTTGGAGCGATACGGTCATGAGGAGCGCATCGACCACCGCAGCTTTGTCGAGCGAGGCATTGACGAGCAGCCCACCATCCACGAGGGCGTGATTGCCCGTGCTTTGGAACAGAAAGGTATCGTGTCCGACAGGTGCGAACTCAACCGTCAGATCAAGGCGGACAACAGGCTCCTGCGGGAACTGAAGGCGCAGTTCAAGAAAATTACGGAGGCGGTGAAGAACACGCTGCCCGCTATTGCAGAAGCGTTGGAAAAGCTGCGGGAAAATATGCTGATCTTCTGCTATCAGTTAGGGCATATCCGCAGCAGCAAGAAACAGATGACCGGTGCCTTGAATATTCTGAAGCCAAATCTGGCACAGTACCGCTCCCTTGTGCAGCAGATAAAGGAAACAACCAAAGAACGGAAGTCCCTACTGGCTGAAAAGAAATCCCTTCCTGCGATCCACTTTGTCAGGCACCGTGAGCTTGCCTCCAAAATAGCCGAGTTGACGGAAAAGTTAGAGGAGCTAAAAAGCGAAAAGGCTATGCTGCTTCATTCTCTGGAATACCCAGAGGACGCCACAAGCGATATCTTCCAGCGCCAGATTGACCGCTATGAAGATAATCTCAAACGGCTTGAGGCGCAGGAGAATAAGTATGCCGGAGAGCTGGAGGCTGCATTGTCTGAGTATGCCGAGCTGAAAGAGCAAGCTTCCGGCTTTGATTCCTTGCAGCTTTATCTGGAGCGGAAGGCACTTCGACCTGACAGAGAGAAAGCAGCAGCCCAACGCATTGAAGCGGCTTATGGCGACAAGTTCAGTTGGTGGTTGATGGAGAGTGGCCTACGGGATGTGTCTGGCTATCTTGACGAATATGCACAGGAAAAGACAATGGATCGAGAACTGCGGCAAAGGCGGCGATCGGAGCGGCTTGAGCGTAAGATGAAAAACAGAGATATGGAACGTTAAAAGTGCTGGAGGTTGAAACTTCAGGTGAAGTCTGTGACATAGGGGGATGGAGATAATCCCTATACGTCAAGCGTAAAATAAGCACCGGTATGGGTTTTCCATACCGGTGCTTGCAATATTTAATCGAATTCTATCACTTAAAATCAAAAGAGTTTTCCAACAACTTATCAAGTGCTGCCATCAGTTCCGCTCGAACAGCCTCTCTTTCACTTTCTCCGCCTGCATTTTCGATATAGATGGAATAGTTATCAAATGTGATATAGGCGTAATAGATCACAGTCTTAATTCCTTCGCTGTTTGCATTTGTAACGAAGTAGCCAGCTTTAACTGGCGTATCTCCAACCATAGATACATTTCCCTTGCCAATTACGGTAGTATCCATAAGATTGTTCCCAGACAGCGAAACAACAAATTTCATATCGCTGTAATGACCATCAAAGCCAACAAATGCTACATCGTCCAAGGTAAAGAGGGCATCTCCGGAAATCGGAAGATCACCGAAAATAGTCTGAACCTCATCTTTGGTCAATGCTCGTGCTTGCAAGTTCAAACTCAGAGCAGAGGCTACCGTATCTGCTTTAGTGAAAGATATGGTAGTTCCATCACCTAATGTAGCTGTTTCTGTACTTTTGCCGAATAATCCCATACTAAACACTCCCACCACGATTAGACAGAGACACGCAGCAATTGCCCCAAATTTCAGCCAAATGCTTTTTTGTTTCTTTGCCTGATAACTCGCCGTTTCTTCGATATGACGGCTACCAATGCCACCAACGGCGTCAGAGATGTTCTTTCGTGTCATAAATCATACCCCGCTTTCTGTAAATGATTTTTAAGTTTGCTTCTGATTCGGGAAAGGCGAACAGACACATTGTTATTTGTTGTACGAAGCCTCTTTGCAATTTCTGTAATGCTATCTGAGTACCAATACCTTGCTACAAACATAACCCTGCTTTCCTGATCCAAGCTGTCAAGGAAACGATCAATTTCCTGTGACAGCTCCTTTGCATCCACTTCCTGTTCAATAGTAGACGCAGAAGTTAGGCACTCTTCCAACTCATCAAGTGCAACATCATAGTAACTGTTTCGCTTTAGTGCAGTATTTGCGTGGTATTTTGCGGTAGCGATATTGCGGGTAATACGAAAAATATAGGTTCTGAGTGGGTCAGGTCTTTCTGGAGGAATTGCATTCCACGCAGCAAGGTATGTATCATTTACACATTCTTCTGCGTCGGGTTCGCATTTCAAAATGTTGTTTGCAATTCTTTTGCAAGTTGAACCGTATTTTGCAGCAAGTTCAGCTATTGCCTGCTCAGTACGAGCAAAGAACAGTTCAATGATCTTCACATCCTCTAACAAGGTATCCACCTCCTCACCTATGTACTATGGATCTGGCGGACAATCTTACAGAAGCGAGGGAAAATTTCACACCTTTATTATAGTACATTGCAATTCTATTTTCTATCGCCTCAGCAAAATCGTTTGGCACCAGTCGAGGTCGCTCGGCAGTCTGAAAATATGGTCCTTCGGTTTTGGTAGAGTTGCTCGCAGCAGAGGAGGCGTAACAAAAAATTAAAGGTAGCTGCCCGGACAGAATGGGTTGGGTGGAAAAATAAATAATATCCGAAACAGGATGACGGAAATTGTTAGCGCCGAGTTAATTCGTACACAGTTAGTGTTTAAGTGTTTACAAACAGCCCATTGATATTGTTCGTTTGTGCGTATATAATATATATAACTATTTGATGCGGAGGTAAACTATGTTTGAATACATGACAGTACAGGATGCGGCTAAACTTTGGGGAATATCGGTGCGTCGTGTTCAAAAGCTGTGTGAGGAGAATCGCATTGATGGAATTGTTCGGCTACCTCGTGCATGGCTAATTCCCCAAGATGCCCAAAAGCCGGCTGATGGAAGATATAAACAAAATAAAAATGAATTTATAGCTGACAACAAGGAGAACACACGATGAGTAAATTGTTATTAGTGGAGGATGACCAAAGTATCGTATCCTCATTATCAGACTATTTAGGAAATGAAGGGTTCAAAATCGAAAATGCTCCCGGTCAAAAAGAAGCAATAGAAAAATTGGATAGCGACCAATACGATATAGCCTTGGTGGACATTCAATTATCAAACGGAAATGGTTTTTCTGTTTGTTCTGCAATTAAAGAAAGAGGAACTATGCCAGTTATTTTCTTAACGGCTTCTGATGATGAATATAGTGTTGTGGCTGGGTTAGATATGGGGGCTGACGATTATATCAGCAAACCGTTCAGACCAAGAGAACTGCTTTCAAGGATCAACAGCGTATTAAGGAGAACTAAGAACACACAAAACATTATCAGTTACCTCGACTTAGTTGTGGACACAAATCAAGCAACCGTATCAAAGAATGGGAAAGAGATTTTGTTGTCTGCTATGGAATATAAGTTGCTGTTAGTCTTTTTGCGTAACAAAGGTATTGTCCTTTCTCGCAGAAGATTGTTGGAGCTTTTATGGGACACTACTGGGGAGTTTATCAATGATAATACATTGACTGTCTATATGAAAAGGCTACGTGACAAAATTGAAACCAATCCGCAGGAGCCGGAAATCATAATTACCGTTCGTGGGCTTGGCTATAAGGTGGGTTGATATGGACTTTATCAGAAATAAAGAAGTTAAAAGGCAAATTGTTGTCAGCAGTATTCTTATTCTATTTTGGGGCGGCATTGGCATTATCGTTGATAGCAAAGCTGTGTGGATTGTTCTGTCGGCTATCATTTCATCCAGTGCAGTTTCCCTCTTTTTCACATATCAGAGATACAAGAAAATTGCTGATTTTAGTTTGCATATTGATAGGCTGTTACATGGAGATGAAAAAATTTCTTTTGGGCAGTTTCAAGAAGGTGAGTTATCTGTTTTACATGATGAAATATCCAAGATGACAAGACGGCTTATTGAACAGGCAGAAGCTCTGAAAATGGAGAAAGGTAATTTGGCAAATGCTTTAGCCGATATTTCACATCAATTAAAAACACCTTTGACATCGCTGAATATCTTAAATGCTTCTCTGTGTAATGAGGAACTGACTGACGAAGAAAGGTATGAGCTGATCCGCGAACAGACTATGCTCTTATCAAGAATGGAGTGGCTGATAGCCACACTTCTGAAAATATCCAAGCTGGATGCAGGAACGATTACTCTAAAGCCACAGGCGGTATACTTAAAAGATGTGGTAGAAAAAGCAATTCGTCCTCTGGAGATTGCGGCAGAATTAAAAATGCAGACAATCACGCAAGTGATTCCGGCAGAATTAAAACTATCTCTTGATACTGATTGGACTGCTGAAGCCTTGGGGAATGTAATCAAAAACTGTATCGAACATTCACCAGAGGGCAGCACTATCGAAATCAAGGCAATAGAAAGACCTCTTTTGACACAGATCATTATAGAGGATAGCGGAACAGGTTTTCAGGAAAAAGACATCCCCCATTTATTTGACCGATTTTATCAAGGAAGTGGCTCTACAATCGGTAATGCCGGTTTGGGGTTGGCTCTGGCAAAGACGATCATTGTCAATCAGGGTGGTGTCATCCAAGCGAAAAATCGGGAGTCAGGCGGTGCAAAATTTGAAATCTGCTTTTATCGGGGGACTGCTTAATGCAGCCCCTTTTTAAGTGACATTTTTGTAATGAAAAAGTAATGAAGCAGTCACTTGGCTTTGCTATACTGAATTGCAAAAATATATGGAGGAACTTTTTATGGAGATATTAAGAGTAGAGAATATCTGCAAAACCTATGAAATGGACAATGCTCCTGTCCATGCTTTGTCAGATGTTTCTTTTTCCGTCGATAAAGGAGAGTTTGTTGCAATCATTGGAGCATCTGGGTCTGGCAAGTCTACCCTGTTGCACATTTTAGGTGGTGTTGACAGACCGACTTCGGGAAAAGTATTTGTGGATGGACAGGATGTTTATGAGCAAAATGAAGATGAATTGGCTGTATTCAGAAGAAGGCAGGTTGGGCTTGTCTATCAGTTTTATAATCTGATCCCGGTTTTGACTGTCGAGGAAAATATCACGCTGCCGATTCGATTGGATGGGCGTAAAATCAATCAGGAGCGTTTGAAAGAACTGCTATCCACACTCAAACTGGTAAAGCGTAGAAAGCACCTGCCAAGTCAGTTATCCGGCGGTCAACAACAAAGAGTGGCAATCGGACGAGCGTTGATTAACGCACCTGCGATTATCCTTGCGGATGAGCCAACGGGAAATCTGGACACGGAGAACACAAGGGATATTATGAAACTTCTGCGTGAATCCAATGAAGTCTATCGCCAGACAATGATCCTGATTACCCATGACCGTGAAATCGCAATGCAGGCAGACCGTATTCTGGAAATTCAGGATGGCAGACTTGTGAGGGATGAGGTGATACGCTGATGAATATGATTTTCATGCTTACACTCAGGAATCTGTTGTCGAATAAAAAGCGTACCCTACTCACACTTTTAACCATTCTTTTGTCAATCAGTATGATAACCGCTATTCTCTGTGGGGGATGGTCGTTGGTTGATTTTTTGAAAGAGAAAGAAAAAGTGTATGGTGGCGATTATGACTACTACATGGAGGATTTGACTTGGGAGCAGGTTCAAGAGCTATATAGTCAAAACAATGTAGGCGAAGTTTCGCTTCTCCGCTTTGCCGGAAACAGTTTTTACGGGGAGAAATCCAACAGTACAATGCTCTCCGTTGGCGAGATTGACGAGAACTTTACCCAAAGATTTTCGTTAAATCAGTATTTGCTTGCAGGGCGTTTCCCGCAAGATGAAAATGAGATTGTTATTTCAGAATCTTTTTTGAAGAAAAACAACATGAATACAGAGATTGGAGATACGATTTCTTTAACTCTTGGTTCAAGAATTTGGGATGAATATAATGCCCAGCTTTCCGGGCTGACAAATTATAGGGGCGAAGAAGAAAGCTTCGTTCCAACAAAAGAGAAAGCGTATGTAGTTGTTGGTATTCTGTCAGATGTGAATGACTCAAAAATCGCAGCAAACTATAATGCCTTTGCAGGTGTTGACAAAACGGCATCCGATTTTGCTGCGTATGTCAAGGCAAAGAATTTATCCAATTCGATCTATACAGAAGCCGAAGAAGTGGCTGCGGCAGTAGACAGTCATGTAGCAAAGTTTCATTCGGAATTGTTAGTCTATCATGGAATTACCGGGGGTAAAGGAGCTGCAAAACTGATTGCTTTGGTGGTCATGGTCGTTTGTCTTTTGATGGCTGCATCTGCTTCAATGATCAGCAACGCCCTCTCCATTTCCTTACAGGAACGAATTAAGCAGATGGGAATGCTATCCAGTATTGGAGCCACAAAAGGGCAAAAACGCCTTAGCGTATATTTAGAAGCCTTCCTTTTGGGAGTGGTGAGCATACCCTTTGGATTGGTTGTTGGTATCCTGCTATCTGCTCTGTTATTAAGTGTGGTCAGGGCAGCTTTTGGAGAAACATTCACTTTTGGCATCGTAGAACTGTCCTTGAAGGTAAACGGATTGATCCTGCTCGTCAGCGGATTATCCGGCATTGCTTCTTTGTACTTCGGAAGTAGAAAGCCTGTGAAGCAAGCAGCTAAAATTACAGTTATTGAAGCGATCCGCCAGTCTAACAATGCGGTATCAAGAAAGAAATTCCGTGACGGAAAAATCGTTTCTTTGGTTTTTGGCATTTATGGTTCGTTAGCAGCAAAAAATATTAAGCGTAATCCAAAACGCTTCCGAGCGAT
Source organism: Pilosibacter rotomagensis (assembly GCF_045062245.2). Lineage (NCBI taxonomy): Bacteria > Bacillati > Bacillota > Clostridia > Eubacteriales > Clostridiaceae > Pilosibacter > Pilosibacter rotomagensis. The sequence goes on from NZ_CM170323.1 coordinate 387,994, forward strand.
TACCGGCTCTATTTTCTTGTCGGTGGTAATTGCCCTTTCCTTATATAGTTTCTCTGATTTTATGCTTTATCAGACATCCTTGGATATGAAGGAGGACGGTTCCTGTTATACTGATGTGATTTCGATGATTCAATACAAAGATATTCCTGTCGCAATCGGGGCATTATCGGATGAAAATATCACTGCGGATGTTTCCTATTCTTTTCAGCGATATATGACCGCTGAATTTTCGCAGGAACAAATCAATCCTGATATGCAAGGATATTTTATCAATGGTACGAAAGCAGAGGTATATGTCGTAGGATTGGACGAAGAACATTTTGTCTCTTTTTGCGATGAAAATGGATTCAGTCTGGATGTGACAAATTTCAATCATGGAATTTTGCTCAATCAGACTATGGGATACTATAATTCGGCACAAAATCGGGTAATTGCAGGCTCACCGTTTCTTATTGAACCGGGAACAGAAATCATTCCGCTGGGGGCATCCGAGGATGCCTTGCCGATTATCGTGGAAGAAATCGTTTCAGAAGAAAATGCAAATATCCAATCCATGTTTGTGAGAGATCGAGCTGTCCTCATCGTGCCTTTAAGTTATTTTAACTTGCTGATAGATGATAACGCCTATGTGGAAATGAGAATACAGACAGCACAGCATAAAGAAGCAATGGAATGTCTGGCTGACAGAGGATTTCCGCAAACTGTGGACATTGCAGCCGCAACGAATAATTCCAGACAGGTATATACGATTGCAAAACTGGTAATCTGCCTGTTCTCGATCCTGATGACGGTTATTATCAGCTTGAATGTTTGTAACACTATCTCGAATACGATTCATTTGAGAAGAAGCGAATTTGCTGTTCTGCGTTCTGTTGGTATGACTGCCAAAGGATTAAAATGTACGCTATTGCTCGAAGCTGTTTTGTACGGCGTAAAAGCATTGGTTCTTGCGTTGCCTGTGAGCTTTTTGATTCATTGTGCTATCTACTACTTCATATCGTCGGGTATGACACCATTTGCTTTTTATATGAACGGCGGTATTTATGCTCTTGCAGTTATGGCTGTCGGCGCTATGGTATGTATCGCTATGCTGTTTGCTGTTAGAAGCGTATCAAAGGTGGAAATTGTAGAGGAACTGAAATTGAGCAATATGTAATCATTCAATCTAACAAAGCAACTGAAACAGAGGTAATAGAAATTGCGTAAAAAGAAACTGGTAAAGAGAGTTGCAGGCATTGCTTTGACTGTTGGTGCAGTTATACTTGCCATTGTATGTGTTGGTAAAGTAAATCGCATTCAGAACGAAAAAGATATTATTGGCACATGGAAGGATGCAAATGCTGAGGAGATATTTACCTTTCAAGAAAACGGGGAACTTGCTGTGAGTAAAGATATGCCCGATTCGGGTCTATCCTGCGGTGACGCATATTATAGTTTTTCTTACTCGGATATAATCTGTGTTACACAGGGAAATAGTAGTGTAGAATTTGAGATAGAAGTAGATCAAAACGAATTGAAAATCTTCTTCATGGGACAAGAATATCTGGAATTGGAAAAGTAATGATTACAAATAAAAGAAAACCATTGAGCCGATAATTCGCATCCTCTGCGGACTAACGGCTCTGCATATATTTTGAACGCTATTTTCAGAAACATTGTGTTTTGCAGAAAAGCCCCTTGACAAATTCCATCTCAGAAGCGTATTCTTGAAACCTACGCAAAGCAGAACGGTTTTTCCAATCTACGCTGGTACACGGACGATGGCTATTCTGGTGCGAACTTTCAAAGACCCGGTTTTCAATCCATGCTTGCGGACATTGAAGCCGGGAAAGTGGCTACCGTTATCGTAAAGGATATGTCACGGTTAGGGCGAAACTACCTGCAAGTGGGAATGTACACGGAAATGATTTTCCCACAGAAAGGTGTCCGCTTCATCGCTATCAATGACGGAGTGGACAGCGCACAGGGCGATAATGATTTTGCCCCTCTGCGGAACATTTTCAACGAATGGCTGGTGAGAGATACGAGTAAGAAAATCAAAGCTGTAAAACGGTCAAAAGGCATGAGCGGCAAGCCTGTTACGAGCAAACCCGTGTACGGCTACCTCATGGACGAGGACGAAAACTTCATCATTGACGAGGAAGCCGCACCCGTGGTCAAGCAGATATACCGTCTGTGCCTTGCCGGGAACGGTCCGACCAAGATAGCCCGTATGCTGACCGAGCAGGAAATCCCAACGCCGGGAACGCTGGAATACCGCAGGACGGGCAGCACACGCCGCTATCACCCCGGCTATGAGTGCAAATGGGCGACAAATACCGTGGTGCATATCCTTGAAAACCGGGAGTACATGGGCTGTTTGGTGAACTTCAAGACGGAGAAACCGTCCTACAAGACCAAGCACAGCATAGAAAATCCCATTGAGAAACAGGCAGTTTTCGAGAACCACCATGAGCCTATCATCGACACCCAGACATGGGAGCGTGTGCAGGAATTACGCAAGCAGCGCAAACGCCCCAACCGCTATGATGAAGTGGGCTTGTTCTCTGGTATGCTCTTTTGCGCGGACTGCGGCAGCGTCATGTATCAGCAGCGTTACCAGACCGATAAGCGGAAACAGGACTGCTATATCTGCGGGAACTACAAGAAGCGCACCCATGACTGCACCGCACATTTTATCCGCACCGACCTTTTGACTGCGGGCGTTCTCTCCAATCTACGGAAAGTGACGAGCTATGCGGCAAAGCATGAAGCCCGTTTTATGAAGCTGCTGATCGAGCAGAACGAGGACGGCGGCAAACGCCGGAACGCCGCCAAGAAAAAGGAACTGGAAGCTGCCGAAAAGCGTATCGGTGAACTTTCCGCTATTTTCAAGCGGCTGTATGAGGACAGCGTAAGCGGTCGCATTTCTGACGAGCGTTTCACGGAGCTTTCGGCAGACTATGAAGCCGAACAGCAGGAATTGAAAGAGCGTGTTGCCAGAATACAGGCGGAGCTTTCCAAAGCACAGGAAGCTACCGTAAACGCAGAAAAGTTTATGAACATTGTCCGCAAGCACATGAACTTTGAAGAACTGACCCACACCCTCTTACGTGAGTTTGTAGAGAAAATCGTTGTGCATGAGTGCAGCTACGATGAAAACGGCACACGCAGACAGGATATTGAGATTTACTATTCTTTCGTCGGCAAGGTGGACTTGCCCGAATGACCGCCTGCCCTATCCGATACCAAAGACAAGTATCGGATAGGAAAGGCAAAATTTTTTACACTTCTATTACTTCTTTATCACACATAAGCAAAGAGCCAAGGAATCAAGCAGCTTGTCGCCGGAGGAGGCGTTGCCCTGATCGGCATGACCCTTGTTCCGCTGCTGTCCGGGCTGCTGGGATAACCCCATGTGTGTTAGAAAACCCTCCGCGCCCTCTCTGATCTGGGAGGGCGCGGGAAAGGAGGTGTCCCCACATGATTGGTGATTTAATCGGGGAATGGATCAAAGGAATCCTGATCGACGGTATCATGGGCAACCTGTCCGGCCTGTTTAACACAGTCAATACCAAAGTCGGGGAAATCGCGTCGGATGTGGGCAGTACCCCGCAGGACTGGAACGGCGGCATTTTCTCCATGCTGCAAAACCTGTCCGAAACGGTGATCGTCCCCATTGCGGCGGCCATTCTCGCCCTTGTGATGTGCTATGAGCTGATCGACATGATCGTGGAAAAGAACAATATGCACGACTTCGACAGCTCCATGTTCTTCCGCTGGATTTTCAAAAGCGCCTTTGCCATTCTCATTGTGACGAACACATGGAATATCGTCATGGGCGTGTTTGACGCCACCCAGCAGGTCGTCAACCAAAGCGCCGGGGTGATTATCGGAGATACCAGCATTGATTTTGACACGCTGCTGCCCGATCTGGAAAGCCGCCTTGAAGCAATGGACATCGGGCCGCTGCTGGGCCTGTGGTTCCAGACCCTTGTTGTGGGGCTGACGATGAACATTCTTTCCATCTGCATTTTCCTTGTGACCTATGGAAGAATGATTGAAATTTACGCCGTGACCGCATTGGGGCCGATCCCCCTTGCCACGCTGGGCAATGCAGAGTGGCGCGGCATGGGCCAGAACTACTTGAAATCCCTGCTTGCGCTGGGCTTCCAAGCCTTTTTAATCATGGTGGTTGTCGGGATTTATGCGGTGCTGATCCAGCAGATCGGAACCGCCGACGACATATCCGGCGCGATCTGGGGCTGTATGGGCTATACCGTTTTGCTTTGCTTCTGTCTGTTCAAGACCGGCAGCATATCGAAAGCCGTATTTACCGCACATTGACAGACAGGAGGAATACCAACCATCGAGGAAACACAAAAGAAAACCTACAACATCCTTTACGCCGACCCGCCGTGGAGATATGAGTGCAAACGGACAGGGGCGGCGGAACATCACTATCCCACCATGAGCATTGACGATCTGTGCGCCCTGCCGGTGGAAACGCTGGCGGGAAAAGACTGCCTCTTGTTTTTGTGGGCGACTTTCCCACAGCTCCCGGAGGCGCTGCGTCTGATTAAGGCGTGGGGCTTTTCCTTTAAGACCGTGGCCTTTGTCTGGCTGAAATTGAACCGCAAAAGCCCCACATGGTTTTACGGACTGGGCTATTGGACGAGAGGAAACGCGGAAATCTGCCTGCTTGCCAAGCGGGGCCATCCCAAGCGTTACTCCAAAAGCGTCCATCAGTTTATCATTTCCCCGGTGGAGGAACACAGCAAGAAACCAGACATTACCCGCGAGAAAATCATAGCCCTTGCGGGCGACCTGCCCCGCGCAGAACTGTTTGCCAGACAGAAAACCCCCGGCTGGGATGTGTGGGGCAATGAATTGGACAGCGATTTTTCCCTGTCCGTACCAGAAACGAGGTGACTTTTTATGGCTTATGTAACTGTCCCCAAGGATTTAACCAAGGTCAAATCCAAGGTAGTATTCGGGCTGACGAAACGCCAGCTCATTTGTTTTGGCGGTGCGCTGCTTGTAGGCATCCCGCTTTTCTTTTTGATCCGGGGCCGCGTCCCGACCAGCGCGGCGGCGCTCATTATGGTGTTCGCCATGCTGCCGGGCTTTCTGCTGGCGCTTTACGAAAAACACGGCCAGCCCCTTGAAGTGGTGGCGCGCCAGATCGTCGAGTGCTGCTTCATCCAGCCCAAGGAACGCCCCTACCAGACCAACAACGCTTATACCGCCCTTGTGCGGCAATCCCAAATGGAAAAGGAGGTCAACGCCATTGTCCAAAAAGCAAAAGAACGAAACGAGCGCAAAAGCGCCGGTCAAGCTCACCCGCGCCGAAAAGAAAGAAATTCAGGCTGTCATCCGAAAGTATAAGGGCGACGGCAAGCCCCATTCGGCGCAGACCAGTATTCCCTATGAGGCCATGTATCAGGACGGCGTATGCCGGGTGACGCCCCGCACCTTTTCCAAGTGCATTGAGTTTACGGACATCAGCTACCAACTGGCGCAGGCGGACACCAAGACCGCCATCTTTGAAAACCTGTGCGACCTCTACAACTATCTGGACGCCTCCATTCATGTGCAGTTTTCCTTTATCAACTGCAAGATTGACCCCAAGCAGTACGCCAAGAGCTTTGAAATCCGGGCGCAGGGGGACGACTTCGACGACATCCGCAGCGAGTATTCCGACATTTTGCAAGACCAGCTTGTGAACGGGAACAACGGCCTGATGAAGCGGAAATTTGTGACCTACACCATTGAGGCGGACAGCCTGAAAATGGCCCGCGCCAGACTGCGCCGGATCGAAACCGACCTTTTGGGCTATTTCAAGAGCATGGGGGCCTCCGCGTGGGGACTGGACGCCAAGCAGCGGCTGGAAGTCATGCACAGCATTTTCCACCCGGACGGGGAGCCGTTTTCTTTTGACTGGAAGTGGCTTGCCCCGTCGGGGCTTTCCACCAAGGACTTTATCGCCCCGTCCTCGTTCCGCTTCGGCAATGCCCGGATGTTCGGGCTGGGCGGCAAATACGGGGCGGTGAGCTTCCTGCAAATCCTCTCCCCGGAGCTGTCGGATGAAATGCTGGCCGACTTCCTCAACACAGAAAACGGCATTGTGGTGAACCTCCATGTGCAGGCCATCGACCAGAGCGACGCCATTAAGACGGTCAAGCGCAAGATCACCGACCTTGACGCCATGAAGATTCAGGAACAGAAACGGGCGGTAAGAAGTGGTTACGACATGGATATACTTCCCAGCGACCTTGCCACCTACGGGCAGGACGCCAAGGAGCTGTTAAAGACCTTGCAGAGCCGGAATGAACGGATGTTCCAGCTTACCTTTTTGGTGCTGAACACCGCAGACACCCGGCAAAAGCTGGAAAACGATGTGTTCTGGGCTGCCGGGATTGCCCAGAAGTACAACTGTTCCCTTGTGCGGTTGGACTACCAGCAGGAACAGGGGCTTATGAGCAGCCTGCCGCTGGGGGCCAGCCACATCCAGATTGAACGCTCCCTGACGACTTCCAGCGTGGCCGTGTTCGTCCCCTTTGTGACGCAGGAGCTTTTTCAGGGCGGCGACGCCATGTATTACGGGATCAACGCCAAGACCGGCAACATGATTATGCTCGACCGCAAACGGGCGAGGTGTCCCAACGGGCTAAAGCTGGGGACACCGGGAAGCGGCAAAAGTATGAGCTGTAAATCCGAAATTTTGAGCGTGTTCCTCTGCACCCCGGACGATGTGTATATCTGTGATCCAGAAGCCGAGTATTACCCCCTTGTGAAGCGGCTGCATGGGCAGGTGGTGAAGCTGTCGCCTACCAGCAAAAACTATGTGAACCCGCTGGACATCAACCTGAATTACTCCGAGGATGAAAACCCGCTGGCCTTGAAATCCGACTTTGTGCTGTCGTTCTGTGAGCTTGTCATGGGCGGCAAGAACGGGCTGGAAGCCATTGAAAAGACGGTGATCGACCGGGCGGTACAGGTGATCTACCGGCCTTATCTGGCAAACCCCAAGCCGGAAAATATGCCCATCCTTGCAGACCTGCACAAAGCCCTGTTAGACCAGCATATCCCGGAGGCTGACCGGGTGGCGCAGGCCCTTGACCTGTATGTGTCCGGCAGCCTAAATGTGTTCAACCACAGAACCAACATCGACATTCAAAACCGCATTGTGGCCTTTGACATCAAGGAGCTGGGCAAGCAGCTAAAGAAAATCGGTATGCTCATTGTCCAAGACCAGATTTGGGGGCGCGTCACCCAAAACCGCAGCAAGGGCAAGGCGACATGGTATTTCTGTGATGAGTTCCACCTGCTTTTGCGTGAGGAACAGACGGCGGCCTTTTCCTGCGAAATTTGGAAGCGTTTCCGTAAGTGGGGCGGGGTTCCCACAGGTGCCACGCAGAATGTGAAAGACCTGCTTTCCTCCCCGGAAATTGAGAACATTTTGGAAAACAGCGACTTTATCTGCCTGCTCAATCAGGCCAGCGGCGACCGCAAAATCCTTGCGGAACGGCTGAACATTTCACCCCAGCAATTACGGTATGTGGACAATTCCGAACCCGGCGAGGGGCTTCTCATTTACGAAAATGTGATCCTGCCCTTTAAGAACCCCATCCCGAAAAACACCCAGATCTACCAGATCATGACGACCCGGTTAGGCGAGGGGGCGACGGTATGAGGCACAAGGAGGTGAAGTCATGGAACCCTTAAAACCCCGCGACAAGGTAACGCAGCACATGACCCGCGACGGCCTGACGCTGGATAACCAGACCACAGGCGAAAGCGTCAATGTGTCCAGCCGGGAGGCCGAGCAGGAATACACCGCCCAGCCGGAGGGGGCGGCGGAAAAAATACTGGAACGGGCGGATGAACTGCACGACCGCCACAAGGCAAAGAAAGCGGCCAAGGACGCCGGGGAAACCGTGGCGCAGGCCACCGGCCCCGTTTCCCGGTTGCAGTTTACCGCCGAGGAACGGGCCTCCCCGGAGCTGGCCCCGTATATCAAAAAGGCGGAAAAACGGGCGGATAAGCTGGAAGCGGCCAAAGAAACCCTGCCGAAAAAGCGCGTCGTCACCAAGGAAACCGTCTATGACGAGGCCAAGGGCAAGGCCAAAAGCAGGCTGTATTTTGACAAGGTGGAGAAAGCCCCTCCCCAGCTCAAACCAAACCCGGCCAGCCGTCCCATACAGGAAGCCGGGCTTTACCTCCACGGAAAAATCCATGAGGTAGAACACGAAAATGTGGGCGTGGAGGGCGGCCACAAGGGGGAGGAACTGGCGGAACGGCAGGCGGGCCGCATGATCCGCAGCGGCGTCCACCGCCATAAGCTCAAACCCTACCGGGCCGCCGCCAAGGCCGAGCGAAAGTCCATCGCCGCCAACGCCGAGTTTGCGTATCAAAAATCCCTGCGGGACAACCCGGAGCTGGCGCAGGCGGCCAAAAATCCCGTTTCCCGCTTCTGGCAGAAACAGCACATCAAGCGGGAATACGCCAAGGCAGCAAGGGCGGCGGGCCAGACCGCACAGGGGGCGGCAAGCACCGCCAAGACCACGGCTGCCGCAGCCAAGAAAGCCGCAGAGAAAAGCAGACAGGCCGCGTCCTTTGCCGCCCGGCACTGGAAAGGGGCGCTGATCGTCGGCGGCGTGGGCCTTATGTTCCTGCTGGTGATGGGCGGCCTGCAATCCTGCACCGCCATGTTTGGCAGCACCGGGACGGGCCTTGCCGCCACCTCCTATCTCTCCGAGGACAGCGATATGCTGGGGGCCGAAGCCGCCTATGCCGCGCTGGAAGCAGACTTGCAGCATGAACTTGACAACTACGAAAGCCTGCACCCCGGCTATGACGAATACCGTTTCGATCTGGACGAGATCAAGCATGACCCCTATGTGCTGACCTCCATCCTCTCCGCGCTGCATAACGGCGTGTTCACTTTGGGGGAGGTACAGGGCGACCTTGCCATGCTTTTTGAAAAGCAGTACATCCTGACCCAGACCATCGAAACGGAAACCCGCTACCGCACCGAAACGAGGACGGACAGCGAGGGAAACACCTACACCGTGGAAGTCCCCTACACCTACTATATCTGTAATGTGAAGCTGGAAAACTTTGACCTGTCCCACCTGCCCATCTACATTCTCACCGAGGAACAGATGGGCTTTTATGCTGCCTATATGCAGACTTTGGGCAACCGGCCAGACCTGTTTCCCAACGACAGCTATCCCCACGCCTCCACCCCGAAAGAGCCGACCTACTATGAAATTCCCCCGGAGGCGCTAAAGGACGAAGCCTTTGCCGCCATGATCGCGGAGGCGGAAAAGTATGTGGGCTATCCCTATGTGTGGGGCGGCAGCTCCCCAAGCACCAGCTTTGATTGTTCCGGCTTCATTAGCTGGGTTATCAATCATTCCGGCTGGAATGTGGGACGCCAGACGGCGCAGGGGCTTTACAACATCTGCACCCCTGTTTCCCCGGAGCAGGCCAAGCCCGGCGACCTTGTATTTTTCGTCGGCACTTACGACACTGCCGGGATGTCCCATGTGGGGCTGTATGTAGGAAATTCGGTCATGCTGCACTGCGGCGACCCCATTTCCTACACGAACCTCAATTCAAGCTACTGGCAGCAGCATTTTTATTGTTACGGGCGTTTGCCTTAAACGCCAGAAAGGAGTTTTTGACTATGGCAATGAACAAATTGGAGCGCATTGAAAAGGATATTGAGAAAACCAAGGGCAAGATCGCGGAGCTGCAAAAGCAGCTTCGGGAGCTGGAAGCGGCCAAGACCGAACAGGAAAACTTGCAGATCGTCCAGCTTGTGCGCGGCCTCAACATGACCCCGCAGGAGTTCGCCGCCTTTGTGCGCGGCGGCGCGTTGCAGGCGGCCCCGGCCCCGATCCCGGACTTTGAACAGGAGGACAACGCCCATGAAGAAATCTAAACTGTTCCGCACTTTGACGCTGGCTGTGGCCGCTGCGCTCTGCATGGCGACCACGACTGTTACCGCCTACGCCGGAGGCGCTGACCCTGACCCTGTGCCGCTGCCGGAAACCACCGAGGCCCCCGCAGAAGTGCCGGAGGAAACCGAAGAACCTACCACCGGCGGCATGGAGCCGGTGGGCGTACCCGTCACCCCGCAGGGCAACGCTACGCTGGTGGATGATTTTTTCGGGGATAAGCAGCTTATCACCGTCACCACCAAGGCCGGGAATTATTTTTATATCCTGATCGACCGGGCCAACGAGGACAAGGAAACAGCGGTGCATTTCCTCAACCAAGTGGACGACGCCGACCTGCAAGCCTTGTTGGAGGACGGGAAAAAAGAGCCGGAGGTCTGCACCTGTACGGCCAAATGTCAAGCCGGGGCCGTCAATACGGCCTGCCCGGTCTGTAAAAACAACCTGACCGCCTGCAACGGGCCGGAGCCGAAGCCCCAGCCGGAGGAAGAAAAGCCGCAGGAGGAAAAGCCAAGCGGCATGGGCGGCCTTGTGGTGTTCTTTGTGATAGTGCTGCTGGGCGGCGGCGCAGCCCTCTACTTCCTGAAATTCAAAAAGGAAAAAGCTGACACCACAGGAAATGACGATCTGGCCGAGTATGACTTTGGAGAGGACGAGGACGACGAGGACGAAGCCCCGGAGCCGGACGAGGATATGACAGACGAAGATGGAAATAAGGAGGACGAAGTATGAGCTATCAGTTAGTAATTGCAGAGAAACCAAGCGTAGCCCGCAGCATTGCGGGTGTGATCGGCGCGGACAAGAAACAGGACGGCTATATGGAGGGGAACGGCTATCTGGTGAGCTGGTGTATCGGCCACCTTGTTTCCCTTGCCGACGCTGGGACTTATGACGAGCGTTTCAAAAAATGGCGCTATGACGACCTGCCGATTCTGCCGCAGGAATGGCAGTACATCATTCCCGACGATAAGAAAAAGCAGTTTGACACCCTGCGTTCTTTGATGGAGCGCCCCGATGTCACCGGCCTTGTGTGCGCCACCGACGCCGGGCGCGAGGGGGAATTGATTTTCCGTTTCGTCTACCAGATGGCGGGCTGCAAGAAACCGTTTCAGCGCCTTTGGATTTCCAGCATGGAGGATGCGGCCATTAAAGACGGCTTTGCCCACCTGAAACCGGGAGCCGATTATGATAACCTGTATCAGTCGGCCCTTTGCCGGGCGCAGGCGGATTGGCTGGTGGGGATCAACGCGACAAGACTTTTCTCCATCCTCTACCACAAGACCCTGACCGTGGGCCGTGTCCAGACGCCGACCCTGAAAATGCTGGTTGACCGGGAGGCCAAGATCAGCAGCTTTCAGAAAGAGAAATACCACATCGTCCAGATCGCGGCGGGCGGCATGGAGGCGGCCAGTGAACGCATGGGAAACGCAGACGACGCCAAGGCCCTGAAAGCCGCCTGTGAAACGGCGCAGGCCGTTTGTGTGTCGGTAACACGGGAGAAAAAGACGGAGCAGCCGCCCCGCCTCTATGACCTCACCACCTTGCAGCGGGAGGCAAACCGCCTGTTTGGATTTACCGCCAAGCAGACCCTTGACTATGCCCAGCAGCTTTACGAAAAGAAGCTGCTGACCTATCCCCGCACCGACAGCCAGTATTTGACCGACGATATGCTGCCGACGGCGGAAAGCCTTGTGTCCGGCCTGTGGCCGTTGCTGCCCTTTGCGGCGGGGCTTGATCTGTCCCCGCAGTTTGGCCGGGTGCTGAACAGCAAAAAGGTGAGCGACCACCACGCCATTGTCCCGACGATGGAATTTGTGCAGAAAGGCTTTGACGGGCTGGCCGAGGGGGAAAAGAAACTGTTGTCCCTTGTGTGCTGCAAGCTGCTGTGCGCCGTGGCCGCGCCCCATGTGTACGAAGCTGTCACCGCTACATTCACCTGTGCCGGGAACACCTTTACCGCCAAGGGAAAAACCATCCTGACCCCCGGCTGGAAAGAGCTTGACCGCCGCTTTAAGGCGTCGTTCAAAACAGACGCCGACGACACCGCCCCGGAGCCTGCGCAGGAACTTCCCAAAATTACCGAGGGACAGACCTTTGACAAGGTAACTGCCGCCGTCACCGAACATTTCACAACACCGCCAAAATCCTACACGGAAGATACCCTGCTTTCCGCTATGGAGCGCGCCGGTGCGGACGATCTGCCGGAGGACGCCGAGCGGCAGGGATTGGGAACCCCGGCCACCCGCGCCTCCATCTTAGAAAAGCTGGTGCAGATGGGCTTTGTGGAGCGCAGGGGCAAACAGCTACTTCCCACCAAGGACGGCCACAACCTTGCCTGTGTGCTGCCGGAGGTGCTGACCTCTCCCCAGCTTACGGCACAGTGGGAAACGGAGCTGACGGCCATTGCCAAGGGGCAGGCCGACCCGGAGGGCTTCATGGCTGGCATTGCAGAAATGACAAGGGGCCTGATCGCAAACTACTCTCAGATCAGCGAGGACGCGCAGAAGTTGTTTCAAGCCGAGCGTGTGGTTATCGGCGAATGTCCGCGCTGCGGGGAAAGCGTCTACGAGGGCAAAAAGAACTACTACTGCGGAAACCGAAGCTGCCAGTTTGTCATGTGGAAGAATGACCGATTTTTTGAGGAACGGGGCAAGGCGTTCACCCCGAAAATCGCCGCCGCGCTCCTTAAAGACGGAAAGGCAAAGGTAAAGGGCCTGCGCTCCCTAAAAACCGGCAAGACCTATGACGGAACGGTGCTTTTGGCCGATACCGGCGGCAAGTATGTGAACTACCGCGTGGAACAGAGGGGCAAAAACTAAAAACAGCAAGCATAGGGAGTGTAGCCACACTCCCGGCAAAATCCCTGACCCGGCGCACCTGCCGGGCCGGGGATTTTCTCTTTGGGGAAGCCCCAACCCCCTTGTATCAGATCACCACCATAGAAAGGATGTGAAACCAAAATGTCTTACAGCTCCTACGACCATGACGATTTAGAACCGGCCAGCACTATGCGGATCGAGCGCCGGATTTACTTTGAAAGCGGCAAGGCCGATCTTTCCGAAATGGTAAAGCTGCCCCTTGCGGAGCTTCTTTCCCTGCGGGCGGAAAGCGCCGCCGCAGAACAGGAAGTGTTTGACCGCCTGAAAGAACAGGCCACCGCATGGGAGGAACAGGCCGGAAGAACCCTGTTTCTGGACAAAGCTCTTGAATATGCCCGGACGCTTCCCGTCACCCACACCGCAAACCAGTGGGAGGCCCCGGACGAATACCGCCATATCCGCAGCAACATGGTTTACCAGATGGATTACTCCATTTCCGAGAACACCCGGTATGACAGCGCCGCCCCAAAATCCGTTCCCTACTCGTGGACGCTCCGCTGGAGCCTACGCACTAACGCGCCGGGCAGCTACCAGCAGGCCAAGATCGCCGGACAGGATCGGAAAGTCTTTTCCAGCCGGGAAGAACTGGACAAGTACCTGAATGGCCGGATTAAAGCCCATGAACATTACTTTACCGAAATTTCCCCGGCCATCCCCAAGGAATACGCCGACTATTTCAAGGTCAACGGCTGCCTGCTCCCCGGCTACACCATTGAGGGAGAGGAACCGGCAAAAGCCGCAGAGCTTCCCGCGCAGGAAGAAACCGCGCAGCCGCAGCAGACCGCAGCCACCCCGGAAAGGAGGGAACCCGTGAACGAAGTATTTTCTATTTTTCTTGATAACCGCGCCGAGGCGCAGACCGGCGGGCCGCATGGCTACTGGCTTTCCCTGCCGACTTCCGCTGAACAGGTACAGGAAGCCCTAAAGGAAATCCACATCACCGCCGACAACCAGCAGGACTTGTTCATTGGCGGCTTTTCCGCCCCGGAGGAAAAACCGCTGGAACTGCCGGAGGATTTAATCAAGGCCGCCAGCGTGGACGAACTGAACTTCCTTGCCGTCCAGCTTCAAAGGCTGGACGCCGTGGAGCTTGCGGAGCTGAACGCCGCCATGCAGTCCCCGGCAAAAATGCAGACCATCGGGCAGCTTTTGGACTACGCCGAAAACACCGATTGTTTTGTCTTAATCAACGCCAAGGACAACCGCAGTCTGGGGGAATATTATCTGAATGATTCCGGGCTGTTTGTCGTTCCTGACCCGTGGAAACCGGCCATTGACACGGAACGGCTGGGAAGTTTTATCGCCAACGAGGAACAGGGAACCTTTACCGATTACGGCTATATTCTGCGAACCAGCGACAAATGGCAGCGCGTCCATGAGGGACGGCCAGTGCCGGAGGAATACCGGGTGATGGCCTATCCTGCGCCGGAAATTCTGCGGGAGGAAAGCAAGGTACAGCCGGAGGCGGCAGCGCCTACAAAGGCCCCGCAGCCTGTTACCCCCATTCTCTTAAACGGCCAGAACAGCGCCGAGCGCATGAAAGAGATCACCGACCGGCTGGAAACCGGCATACAGGAGCTTTTCGAGAGTGAACGCTACAAAGCCTATCTCACCACCATGTCCAAGTTCCACAGTTACAGCTTCAACAACACCCTCCTGATCGCCATGCAGGGCGGACAGCTTGTGGCGGGCTACAACAAGTGGCGGGACGATTTTCACCGCAATGTGAGGAAAGGCGAAAAGGCCATCAAGATACTGGCCCCAGCCCCGTTCAAGGCAAAAAAGGAAGTGCAAAAACTGGACGCACAGGGCAGGCCGGTGATGGGAAAGGACGGAAAGCCTGTTACCGAAGTAAAGGAAATACAGGTTCCGGCCTTTAAGATCGTTTCCGTCTTTGATGTGAGCCAGACCGAGGGGGAACCGCTGCCCTCTATCGGCGTGGAAGAACTGACCGGCAGCGTGGAACGCTACGGGGAATTTTTCAAGGCGCTGGAACAGACCTCCCCGGTTCCCATTGGTTTTGAGGACATTCCGGGCGGTTCCCACGGCTACTACCACCTGACGGAAAAGCGGATCGCCATTCAGGAGGGCATGAGCGAATTACAGACCCTAAAGACGGCTATCCACGAGATTGCCCATTCCAAGCTCCACGCCATCGACCCGGAAGCCCCGGCCATAGAGCAGGCCGACCGCCCCGACAGCCGCACCCGCGAGGTACAGGCCGAAAGCGTGGCCTATGCCGTCTGCCAGCACTACGGGCTGGACACCTCCGACTATTCCTTTGGCTATGTGGCCGGTTGGAGTTCCGGCAAGGACTTGAAAGAGCTGAAAGCCTCCCTTGAAACCATCCGGGCCACCGCCCATGAACTGATTACCACCATTGACGGCCACCTTGCCCAGCTTCAGAAAGAACGGCAGGCCCAGCAGGAACAGCCGCAGGCCGCGCCGCTGGAACAGGCCGCCGAGCAGCCAGACCCGGACAGCGTATTTTCCAAGCTGCCCCCGGAGCAACAGCAGGAAATGACCGACAGCGTAAAAGCCATGCTGCAAACCCTCATTGAAGCGGATTTGAAATCTACCGGCGAAGTGTCGCAGGGAGCCAAGGAGGCGGCGCAGGCGCAGGGCTTTACCATTGCCGGGGATGGAACGCTGGAACAGGCAGAAGCTCCGCAGGAGGCCGCCTACCGTCTGGAAAGCGGCGATTACCTGTATATCCAGACATCGGAAACCGGCTATGATTACACACTGTATGGCCCCGACTACAAGGAACTGGACGGAGGCCAGCTTGATAATCCCGACCTGTCCCTTGCGGAAGCCGGAAAAGAAATTCTTGCCATCCATGAGCTACCGGCTGGGGCAAGGGAACCCCTGACCGGCGACAGGCTGGACGGTTTTCTGGAAGCCGCTGAACAGGCCAACGCCATTCCCCGGCCGCAGGCGTGGAACGGGATCGACGGCCTTTTGAATGGAAAGCCGTTCATGCCGGAGGCGTCCCCGGCTGACCGGGCCACCGCCCTGATCGAGCTGGCAGAGAAAAACGCCCCGCGTTTGGGCAGCGAAGAACGGCAGTTGATCGTGGCCTATGCCGAGGCCGTGGGAGATACGGACAAGGTGATCGGGCTTATCAACCGCCTGTGTGAACAGGGCTATGAGCTGCAAAAGGGCCAGATGGATTCCTTTGTGAAAAGCGAGATCGAAAGTGAGATTGCCGTTGCCAACGCCCAGCGGCAGATCGCACAGAATCCGGCAGCGGAGCCGGTTGTCACGATCCTTTGGAGTGAAAGCCCCCATTTGAAAGACGGCCAGCAAATGCCGTTGCATGAAGCCGAGGCCGTTTTCAAAGAGCTGGACAGCGCCAGACGCCATGACCGGGAGCAGCCGGGTTATACGGGCCATTGGTACGATAAGACCAAGTTCCGCATTGATTTTACCATGCAGGGCCAGCCGGACAGCTACGAGGGACGGCAGGACTTTGGCGACGGGGACGGTTCCCTGATCCAGCATATCCGGGGCTACCACGAATACTACGCGCAGGATGAAAGCTGGAAAAACCATGTGCTGCACCATGAGGGGCCGGAGGCATGGGAGGCGGACAAGGCCCAGCGGGATATGTTGCTGCATGAGTTCGTCCCGTATATGGAGCTGCATTGCAATCTGGCCGCTATGGAGCAGGAGGCCCGGCGTCCCCTGCGATCCGGGGAAACCCTGACGCCGGAACAGACCGCTTATTTCAACGCGGTTTTAGACTATGTAAATGAGTGCCGCCCGCTTCTCAATCAGGGCCAGTACCACTTGCCGGAGCCGCCGCAGCTTGCCGACTTCGACCAGAGTTTGCAAGACTACAAAAAACAGATCGAGGCAGAGCTGGAACAGGAGGCCGCCGCTGCCGGGCTGACGGTGGAGGAATATGTTGCCTCTGATTATGAAGCACCAGCGCAGCCCAACTTTTCCATCTACCAAGTGCCGCCCGGCCCAGAGGGGCGCGACTTCCGCTATCGTTCCTATGAGGACTTGCAGGCGGACGGGCTTTCGGTGGACAGGAAGAATTATCAGCTTGTCTACACCGCGCCGCTGGACAAGGACACCACACTGGACGAGATTTACCGCCGCTTCAACATAGAACATCCCGCCGATTACAAGGGACATTCCCTCTCTACGGGGGATATTGTGGTGTTCCGGCAGGATGGGAAACAGACCGCCTATTATGTGGACGAGGGGGCCGACTACCGGCAGGTGCCGGAGTTTTTCGCCCAGCCGGAAAAGCAGCTCACGCCAGACGAGTGCATGACCGGCGAACAAATCCAGACGCCGAGAGGCCGTTTCTATCTGACCGACAGGAGTCGGGAACAGATGGAGGCCGCCGGGTATGGATTCCACCACCAGTCGGAGGACGGCAGGTATCTGATTATGGCAAACGGCACAAGGGCCTTTGCCATCCCCGCCCAGCAGGAAAGCCATATCAAGACGGCGGAAATGTCCACCGAACAGAACTACAACATGATCGACGGCATGATGAACAACGCCCCGTCTATGGAGGAACTGGAAGCAAGGGCAAAAGCCGGGGAACAGATTTCCCTTTTGGATGTGGCCGAGGCAGCCAAGGCGGAGGCCAAAAAGCCCAAGCAGACCCGAAAGACGACGCAGAAACAAAAGAAACCGTCCATCCGGGCGCAGCTTGCCGCCGCCAAGGAGGAACAGAAAAAGAAGCCCCCGGCGCGGGAAAAATCAAAAGAAATGGAGGTATGAGGAATGTATTTCACCGTGGAAGAAGAAAACCTGATCTGTCTGTACCACAACGCTGACCGCCGCAGGACGGCGGCAAATCTCCGGGCAGCTTTGCCGGACATGGACAAGGAAATGGCGGCGCTGGCCTGCCAGACCGCCGATAAGCTGGACGCCATGAGCGACGCCGACTTTGCGGCGCAGCAGTTCCACTTCACAGACGAATAAGCAAAACGCCGGGCGCGGGGGCTGTCAAAGCCTCTGCGTCCGGCGCTTCTTTTTTGTCCATTTTCCCGCATTTAGAACCCTGTTTTGAGGGGAACAGGATAACTTTATCCACCTGCCTGCCGACCATGCGGAAAAACCCTTGATTTCCGTGGACTTTTACCGCCCTAAATGCGTAGACTTGACTTTTGGGGACTTCTTAACTATAATAATACTCAAGCAGGGGGACTACCTTGTAGTTGAGAAGGTTAAAACCTGACCCTTTGAACCTGTTGGCTAATACCAACGCAGGGAGCTGAAGAATACAGATTCGTATTTTTTGGACATTCTCTGTTTTGGGAATGTCCTTTTTTAATTGAATAAGATATGATATGTGTTTGCGAGGGAACTGAACAAGTTGAAAAAGGTAAGACCTGACCTCTGGACCTGTCGGCTAATACCGGCGTAGGGAAGCAATTTCTTACGCTCGTATTGCGTCTGAAAGAGCTTCTAATTGTTTTAGAGGCTCTATTTTTTTATCTTAGGAGGATCAAACATGGCATTTATGAAAGACATCTTAACCCACAACATCCCCATTTGGGAAGAATGTGCAGCTACCCCATTTGTGCAGGAAGTGCAAACTGGAAAGCTACCTCTTGAAAAATTCAAGAGATATATGATTCAGGATAGTATCTATCTGAAAAACTATGCCCGCATATACGGAAAGGCAATTTTTCATGCTGCTACATTAAGAGAAATTCAGCTTTACTACTCCATGCTGAACTTTGTAAATGATACGGAATCGGAAGTGCGGCTGGATTATCTAAAGCAATTTTGCATAACAGATGATGATATTGAACTGATCGCCCCTTTGCCTGAAAATCAAAATTACATTGATTTCATGTTTGAGATTGCGTCACATGGAAAGAATGAAGAAATTTTAATGGCGGTTCTTCCCTGTATGTTAAGTTACAGCTATATATTCCGCAAACTGGCGTCTGTCCCCACAAGCAGAGAATCAAGATATTGGGACTTTATCAAAGATTATGCCGATGAACAATATGCAGAAAGCTGCAAAGAATGGTCTGCTTTTGCAGAGCATAAATGTGCTGGGTTATCAGAAGCAAATAAAAAGTATCTGGCTGATATTTTTGAGAAAGCAAGTTTGTTAGAACTTGCTTTTTGGAAGATGGCCTATCGGAACGAGAGAATGGAGGAAAATGCAAAATGAAAAAAGTATTGTCCATTGCCGGATCAGATTGCAGCGGAGGTGCAGGTATTCAGGCTGATTTGAAAACTTTTTCTGCTCACGGCGTATTTGGAATGAGTGTTATTGTTTCTGTTGTTGCAGAGAACACCAGCCGCGTTATCGACATCCAAGATATTACCCCGGATATGATTGAAAAACAGATTGACGCCGTATTTGAAGATATTGAAGTGGACGCAGTAAAAATCGGTATGCTTTCTACACCAGAATGTATGAAAGCGGTGGCAAAGAAACTATTACAATATAAGCCCCAAAATGTTGTAATCGACCCGGTTATGTATGCCAAAAATGGCTGCCCATTGATGAATCCTACGGCGGTTTCCACCTTGATAGATACAGTAATTCCACTTGCCGATGTACTTACTCCGAATATTCCAGAGGCAGAGAAAATAGCGGATATGCAGATTTCCACAGTTTCAGATATGGAGGCTGCCGCAAGAAAAATATATGCCATGGGTTGTAAGGCGATTGTTGTCAAGGGTGGACATCATATAGGAAATGCTGTTGATGTCCTATTTGATGGAGAAAATTTCTACCATTTTGAAACATCCCGCATTGATACGAAAAATACTCATGGGACAGGCTGTACCTTTTCTTCTGCAATCGCTTCCCAGCTTGCAAAGGGAAAAAGTGTTCCGCTTGCAGTCGAATCTGCAAAGGCATATGTCACAATGGCAATCGAACACTCTCTTGCGATTGGGAAAGGCTGTGGCCCGACGCACCATTTCTACGAATTGTATCAGCATGGTTTATCTAAAGAATAGGCAGGTGCAAAATGAACTTTGATTATACACTTTATCTTGTTACTGATCGTCAACTAATGAGCTGCGATAGCCTGACAGAAGCGGTGGAACAGGCAATTTTAGGAGGCTGCACAATGATACAACTCCGAGAAAAAGAATTGTCCTCATTAGAATTTTACAATCAGGCTGTTGCCGTGAAACAGGTTACGGATAAATACCATATTCCCCTTATCATAAACGACCGGATAGATATTGCAATGGCTGTGCAGGCTACGGGGGTACATATTGGACAGCATGATTTACCTGCGGCTGCCGTCCGCAAAGTAATTGGGGAAAATATGCTGTTGGGAGTATCCGCATCTTCCATTGCAGAAGCAATACAGGCACAACAGGATGGTGCAGATTATTTGGGAGTTGGCGCAATGTTCCCTACTGGAACTAAAACCGACGCTGATTCTGTATCAATGGAGGAATTACAGAAAATCCGCGCAGCCGTTTCTTTGCCGATAGTTGTTATTGGCGGTATCAATAAGGGAAATGCAGGGCGTTTCAAGCCCATGGGAATTGACGGGCTGGCTGTTGTATCTGCCATTATAGCGCAGTCTGATATAAAAGCTGCTGCTGCGGAACTGAAAGATTTATTTTGCGGAAAGGAAAAGAAAAATGGATTTTAATGCGGCAATCTTTGATTTAGATGGAACAATTCTGGATTCAATGGATGTATGGGAGCATATAGATATTCAGTTTTTGAAAAAGAGAAATCTTCCCGTCCCGGAAAATTATGTAACTGAAATATGTGCAAGGAGTTTTGAGGAAGCCGCACAATACACCATTGATCTTTTTGGATTGCAGGAAACGGTAGAGGGAATTATTGAGGAATGGAATAATATGGCGGTCGAGGAATACAGCAACCATGTCGGTCTGCTGCCCCATGCCCTTGATTATCTTCTGCGCTTAAAAGAACATGGAATAAAACTTGCAGTTGCTACGGGGTTGCCGGAAAAGCTCTATATGCCATGCTTAAAGAACAATTCGATTTTAGAATTATTTGACGCCTTATGTTCAACAGATGAGGTGCAGCGGGGAAAAGAATATTCGGATGTCTTTGAATTGGCTGCAAAAAAATTAGGGGTCGCACCTGAACACTGCATTGTGTTTGATGATGTACTTCCAGCAATTAAAAGCGCAAAGGCAGCCCGTATGTTAGTAGGTGGGATTTATGATAAGTATTCCGCAGATCAGCGTGCAGAGATAGAAAGGATTGCTGATATTTACTTACTTGATTTTCGGCAAGCACCGATCCCACACAAAGAGGCATGAAAATGGAAAAATGGGATTTATATAATGCAAAACGGGAAAAGTCTGGAATAACAGTGTGCCGTGGAGAAATCATACCCAAAGGGCTGTATCATTTATCTGTGAGTGCATGGATCGTCAATCAGCAGGGGCAGTATCTTTTATCACAGCGGCATCCGAAAAAGCAATACCCTCTTTATTGGGAATGTACGGGTGGTTCTGTACTTTCCGGGGAAACCAGCTTGCAAGGAGCAATCCGAGAGGTAAAAGAAGAATTAGGAATACTGCTTACTCCCGGAAGTGAAAAATTGATTTATCAGACCAGACGGGAAAATGTGCAGGATTTTTACGATGTTTGGCTGTTTCATAGGGATATAAAGATTGAAGAAATGCGTTTACAGGAAACAGAAGTTGTAGATGTTCAATGGGTAAGTTCAGATAAGTTATTTGAGATGTTTCGCCTGAAACAACTGCATCCCCTGATTACCTATGTAGAGCAGCTAATAGGCTGAAAAAACGCCGGGCGCGGAGGCTATCAAAGCCTCTGCGTCCGGCGCTTCTTTTTTGTCCATTTTCCCGCATTTAGAACCCCGTTTTGAGGGGAACAGGATAACTTTATCCACCTGCCTGCCGACCATGCGGAAAAACCCTTGATTTCCGTGGACTTTTACCGCCCTAAATGCGTAGACAGGAGGTATCTTTTCCGCTGGCGTTCCGCCTCTTTCTTCCGGCGCACCTGCACCGCGCAATCCGGGCAGTATTTGGCTCGGTTGGAGTTGGGTGTAAACGCCGCCCCGCAGACGGCGCAGCGTTTGATCTCGTCCCGGCCTTTGGTGATCTCGGCGCACAGGGCCGCGTCCAGCGGCAGGACGGCCACCTTGAACCACCGGCACAGCAGCGAATAGGAAATACTCTGCACACAGACACATTCCTCCCCATCGTCCAGCAGGAGGCAGTTCCCGTTACAGTAGTTGCAGCACTCATGGGTGAGCCTGCGGGCCTTGCGGTATTGGGGGTAACTCATTCTCGGTATGTTCATCGTTCCTGCGTATGCTCCTTTCCCGGCGCTGTCCGCAAAATGCTGTCTACATTCTGTTTGACAATGCCGTATTCTTTCAATTTCTGTTTCGCTTCGCTGTACTGTGCGGACAGCCGTTCCCGTTCTGCGTCCAGCTTTTTATACTCGGTTTTGAGGGCGTACAGGTTGGGGAGCTTTGTGACCCCGGCCTCTTTGAGCGCCTTTGCCGCCGCCTCATACAAGATCAGTTGGCTTTCATGCTGCCGCCGGAACGCGGCCTTGTCTTTGGCGTTTCGCAGTTCTAGCGCCACAGGCCGGAGCTGCTTGTAGGCAGAGAGGTTTTTTATCAGCAGCGCCATATCCCCAAGTCGGCGTTCTGCGTCTTTCAGGGCGGAGGCCGCCGCGTCGTTTGCCGCGCTGATCTCGGCCAGCCTGCTTTCCAAGCCCTCGTAGCTGTCGATCTGGTGCTCTGTGATGAAGTTTAAGGAATTGGCGGCCTGCTTCAAGTTGTGCAGCTTCGCCCACCGCGCATAGCCCGCCGACTGTTGGGCCTTGATACTGTCCTCCAAGGCAATCCGCAGGGAGATTTCCCCGGTGCTTCTTCTGTGCGGCCCCCGGTCAATGGCAATGCCCTTGATCCGCTGGGTGATCCGTTCCTCGGTGTAATCCTCCCCCAAGGTCTTGCAGCGGGTAAAGCGTTCCTGTCCGGGACGGAGGCCGTCTGCCAGCGCGCGGAATGAAATAAACTTGCCCTGTTTGACTTCATAGCCCTGCGCCTCCATGAGCCGCAAAAAGCCGTCAAAGTCTTTGGCCTGCGGAATGGCCGCGTCGATGGCGATTTTCAGTTTTGCTTTCCAGCTCTTACCCTTTTTCTGTGCGTCCCACTCGGCGTAGGTCTTGCCCTTGTCCTTGCCGGGCTTTACCACAGACAGGCCGTGTTCCTTGCACAGCCGGTCACTGGTGCGCCGGATAAAGGCGTAGCTTTGGCGGTTGGAAATGTACTTGCGCTGGTTTGCCATATCCACGGCGCAGAAAATGATGTGGTTATGCAGATGGCCCTTGTCAATGTGGGTGGTAATCACATAGGGGTATTTGCCTTGCAGCACTTCATCGGCAAGCTGCCGCCCGATCTCGTGGGCCTGCTCCGCCGTGGTTTCCCCCGGTTCAAAGGCTTGTATCAGGTGGTGGGCCAGATTGTTGCCCTTTTGGTACGCCTGATCTAACAGCATTTGAAATTCAATATCCGCCGTTTCATAGGAACAGCCATAGGAAGAAACGAACAGCTTTTCATCGGTCTTGTCCGGGTTCTCGATGTAGTCCAGCGCCTTTTTCAGCGTTGACTTGATAGGATGGATCTTTGTAACTGCCATATCTGTGCCAGCGCCCCCTTGATGTCCTCCAAGTCCTGCGCGTACACAGTCCCGGTACTGTTGATACGCCTTGCAATCTGGTTGATGTTGACGCCGATCTTTTGCAGCTCTGCGGTCTGCGCCCGGACGGGGCCGGTGTCGATATGGACGATATAGCCGTCAATCAGCATTTTCCGGGCGTAGGCAGAGAAGTTCTTTGTGCCAAGCTGGGCCATCTTCTGCTGGATCAGCGCCCGTTCCTCCGGCGTCACCGGGACGCGCAGCACAAACTTCCGTTTTCGGTTTGCCACTTTCTCACCTCCATTCATTCAGGGGTTTGGGGACTTCCCCAAGATACAAACGGGAAGCCGTTTGCCGGGAGTGTGGCTACACTCCCTATGCTTGCTGTCTTTGTTCTTCTTCCCTTAAAAAGCGTTCTGACCCCAAGGAAATACCCGCAAAATCCCGGTTTTTCCGAAAACCGTACAAAAAAAGAGAGGGCGCAGATTGCGTCCTCCCAAAAACAAAACAGAGGGTTGTCATGCACCCTCCGTTTCGTCATTCTTCTGTTGAATTTGAATGGCCCCGTCAATCGCGCCCTCGATGATCGGCAGAAATTCTTCCGGGCAGAGTTTCAGCTTGTGGCTGACCCGCTGCCGCTGTGCACTTTCCTCCCGCATGACCTCCGGGTTAAAATACCGTTCCACGGGAAGCCCGCAGATTTTAATAAGCTGTATGATAACTGGCAGGCTGGGAATCGTGCCGTCATTTTCGATGTTGGCAAGATAGCGCCAGTCGATATTGACCTGTTCCGCCAGCGTCTTACGCGATAACTGCTTGACTTTCCGCGCTGCTTTTACATCCGCGCCGAAAGTTTCAAAGCCGGGACAATCTTTGATATTTGCCATATAGCACCACCCATCTACATTGTATATTTCATATTTTCTCAATGGAATGTTGCTATATGCAGTAAGATTAAACTTTATAATTCATATTTTGTGCCTTGTACGGAAAAGCGGGCTATCCTATAATAAAGAAAAAGCACTTTTTTGAAAAAATCCGTCCGCTGTAACATTTCGCGGACATTTGCCTGTTATACTATCTGCAAAAAGCAAAGGAAGTGAGAATATGAAGCAGATTTTGATTGTCGAGGACGACAGTTTTTTGAATAAGATGTTAGACTATAACCTGACCGCAGATGGCTACGGCGTGACTTCTGCCCTAAATGCCAGAACCGCAGCCGACGCCATCCGCCAGCGGGAATTTGATTTGGTGCTGCTGGACATCAACCTGCCGGACGGCAACGGTTTTGAGCTGTGCAAGCTGATAAAGCCCCAGCACCCGGACACCATCGTAATATTCCTGACCGCCAACGATCAGGAGAGCGGCCAGATACGGGGCTATGAGGTGGGCGCGGTGGACTACATCACAAAGCCCTTTGTGATCGGGGCCTTGCAGCGGAAAATCAAAGCCATGTTTGCCATGCTGGAACACCACAAACCGGCCAAGGACATTTACGACGACGGGCGGCTGTTTCTGGACTTCTCGGAGCAGACGGCTTCCCTAAACGGCAAGCCCCTGACCCTATCCCCGATGGAGTACAAAATGCTGAACCTGTTTCGTAAAAATCCCCGGCAAGTGCTGACCCGTGGGCAGCTTTTGGAAAAGCTGTGGGATATAGACGAGAGGTTTGTGGACGAACACACCCTGACAACTTCTATCAGCCGGATTCGCAGCAAGATCGAATCCGACGGCGGCGCACCCTACATCAAGACTGTTTACGGCATGGGCTATCAATGGACGGGAGGCGAGGCAAAATGAAGTTTCAAAACCTATCAGTAAAGCGGCTGTTTGGCCGGGTGGCACTGGGGCTTGTCCTCTCCATGTCCGGGATCACCATAGCCCTGTTTCTTGTGACAAAACAGACGGCGGTGCTGCTGACGGGCGGGGCGCTGCTGCTGTGCGCCCTTGTGGGGATTTTTGTACTGACACAGGCGTTTGGAAAGCGGCTGTCGCAGTTTACCGCTGACCTGTGCCAGACCTTAGACCACATGATCGCCGGGAATGAAGCACCCCAGCGCCCGGAGGACAGCGAAACCCAGCTTGCCAGAATCGGACACCGGCTGGCGAGGCTCTACCAGATCATGCAGGAGAACCGCCGCCGGGTGGACGAGGAACGGCAGGAGTTGCAGACCCTTGTATCGGATATTTCCCATCAGGTGAAAACGCCGGTAAGCAATCTGAAAATGGCGACGGACACCCTGCTGGAAAAGCCTATGACCGAGGCGGAGCGCACCGACTTTATCCGGGGAATCCGCAGCCAGACGGATAAGCTGGACTTTCTCTTTCAGGCCCTTGTGAAAACCTCCCGTCTGGAAACAGGCGTGATCCAGTTGGACAAGAAACCGGGTCGCCTCTTTGATACTGTGGCGCAGGCCATGAGTGGGATCGTGTATGCAGCGGAGAGAAAGGAAATTGCCGTGTCCGTGGACTGCCCGGAGGATTTGGCCGTTTCCCATGACAGCAAGTGGACAGCCGAAGCCCTCTTTAACCTGCTGGACAATGCAGTGAAGTACACCCCGGCAGGCGGGAAAATCGCTGTGTCGGTGGTGCTGTGGGAAATGTATGTGGAGATCAAAGTAACCGACACCGGCAAGGGCATTTCCGAAAGCAATCAGGCCGCCATCTTCCGGCGCTTCTATCGTGAGGAAGAAGTACACGAACAGCAGGGCGTGGGCATTGGCCTGTATCTGACCCGCGAGATCGTAACACGGCAGGGCGGCTATATCAAAGTGGTTTCGGAGCCGGGCAAGGGTTCGGAATTTTCCATTATGTTGCCGACTAAATAAAGCACACTTATAACAGGAGAAAACACCATGAAAAAAATCAATTTTTGCAAAGCAACAACAATCATCTTAATAATCAATGTTATTTTATCTATTGTTTTATTTTTCGTTGTTCCTGATAAAATAGCAATTCAATGGGTAGGTACATCCCCCAGCAATGCAGTAGATTCTTACTATGTATTTTTGGTGCCGGTATTGTCAGTGCTTTTTGCTTTTACGGGAAAACCTATTTTTACAATGTTCCTGTTTAGATTGTGGAATAGAACTAACGAGCATTTAGTGACATACTTAAATTTGTGTCTGCAAGTTGTATTTCTTACTTGTGAAATCTATATCGGATTATATAACCTATGTAATTTTAATGTTGCCATTAGTATAATTCTCATTGTGGAACTTATGATAGATGTGGTGATTGGATTGAAATTATTTCACAATCAATCTATCTAAAAGATTGTGTAGTATGATTCGGCGGACGACCATTTCCGGCTGTCCGCCGTGAATTTTTTGAAATGTCCGAGCGTTGTAACATTTCACCCCGATTTTCAATGAAATTTTTTGGCCGCTGTAACATTTCGCGGACATTTGGGTTTTACAATACCCTTATCAACAAAAGTGAGGAGGCGACGCAATGGAACTGACCCCGACATTGATTTTGAATCTGGCGCTGCTGATCGTCCCGCCCGTTGCCCTTGTGCTGGTGTTCCGGCAATGGCTGGCCCGGCACATCCGCTGGACGGTTGCCTTGACTGCTCTCTGTGATGTTCTCCTATTTTGGGATGAACTGTTCTACTATGAGAGCTTCGGCCTGTTCGCTGTGCTGATTCTGGTGCAGTTGGCGGCCACCGGCGCAGCAGCGTTCCGCATTTACAACAAACAAAAAAAGGATTGAATTTTATGAGCATTTTACAGACTATCGACCTGAAAAAGTATTACGGCACAGAGCCGAACATCACCCGCGCCCTTGACGGTGTGAACTTCTCCGTGGAGGACGGCGAATTTGTGGCCGTTGTGGGAACCTCCGGCAGCGGCAAGTCTACCCTGCTTCACATGATGGGCGGGCTGGACACCCCTACTTCTGGCAATGTGATTGTCCGGGACAAAGAACTGTCGAAGATGAACGACGAACAGCTTACCATCTTTCGCCGCCGCAACATCGGCTTTATCTTCCAGAACTATAACCTTGTTCCCATCCTGAATGTGTATGAGAACATCGTCCTGCCAGTGGAGCTGGACGGGGACACGGTGGATCAGAAGTTTTTGGACGAAATCGTTCACCTGCTGGGGCTGGAAGATAAACTGAAAAATATGCCGAATAATCTTTCCGGCGGACAGCAGCAGCGTGTGGCTATCGCCCGCGCCCTGATTACCAAACCGGCTATCGTGCTGGCCGACGAGCCGACCGGCAACCTTGACAGCAAGACCAGCGCCGAGGTGCTGGGGCTTATCAAGCGTACCAGTGCGGAGTTCCGGCAAACTGTTGTGATGATTACCCACAATAACGACATAGCCCGTCTTGCAGATCGGATTGTCCGCATTGAGGATGGCAAGATTGTGGAATAAGGAGGTGGCAGGCTATGACATGGCCTTTTGAAAATGATACCAGCGGCATAGTAAAGCGCATATCAAACCGCAGTATATCGGCGAATCGAAAAAGAAATATCTTTATTGTTTTGACGATTGCACTTGCCAGCGCATTGCTATCTGCTATTGTCCTCTATGGCTTTGGGGTTATGCAGGAAACGCAGAACCGCAACCAAAAAACAGCGCAGATTATGTATCATGCGATTTCTGAACAACAGGGACAGGAACTATACAAGCAAGAAGAAATTGCGTGGGTTGGGGAATTTTTTAACGCATTTTCTGAACAGGTAAACCATTCAACCGTGAATTTTACTTATGCAAATGCAGATATGTTAAAATCCCAAAGTATGCCCTATTCGGGAGATTTACCCGCTTCGGAGAATGAAATTGTAGTGCAGGAATCCTTTTTGGATAGTTTGGGCTATTCAAATGAATTGGGCCAGACAATTCAAATTCCCTTTTCTGACGGCACTACCCATGATTTCAAATTGACGGGAATCCTAAATGTGAAAACTGGCGATATTGGGCGCTATACAGCCATTATATCGAAAGAATTAGTAAGACAGCAGTATGGCGACGAGGGCATGATTGATTATTACATTGGGCTGAAAGGCGCTCAAAATATGAGCGAGGAAGAAGCCACCAACTATGCAAACACTCTGGCACAGCAATTAGAAATTTCCGATGATAATGTGATTGTCCGTTCCACATATTTTAACTTAAAGGACGAAAATCACGGAAGCGATATGCTGTTCTATTTCTTGATCGGTTTTGTAACTTTCATTGGTTCCGGCATTGTGATCTATTCGATTTTTTATATTTCAGTAGCAAGCAGTATCCGTAACTATGGACAGCTTCGCACAATCGGAACTACAAAACGACAGATCAAAAAGATGGTTTACCGCGAGGGAAAATTACTTGCTGCCATTGCTATCCCGATTGGTCTGGTTATTGGAAATGTGATTGGGTACTTCCTGATTCCTGCCGGTTGGTACTGGCTGACTACTTTATGTGTGACGGCCGGGGTTGGCCTTTTTGCATTTATTATTGTGATGATTGCCATTCATACTCCTGTAAAAAGAGCTGCGGCAGTATCTCCGCTGGAAGCATTGAGATATTCCGATTATCAGGGGAAGATGAAAGAAAGTTCCGTGTTGCACCGTAAAATAACGCCTGCTTCACTTGCTAAAATGAATCTGTCCAGACAAAAGGCAAAGTCCACTTTAACAATACTTTCTCTTTCACTCGGCGGAGTATTGGTTGTATTGATTTCGACAATGTTAGTTTCCTATGATGGCGTTGCAGAGGCAAGAGGCAGGGCGTTCCCTGTCGGTGAATTTAACATTCAGCTCAACGCAAATCAATCGTGGGACACTGCTGGTATTTCTTTGTCTGGATTGCAGCAAAAGAATTTTCTAAATGCCGATTTTGTAAATGCAGTAGAATCTATTGATGGCGTTACAGGAATCAAGCACTGGTATTACACGGACGCAGAATATCGTGTAAATGGTAATTCTGGAAAATGGATTCAGGGCTTTTGTCGAGATGAACAGCAGAATTTGGAGAAAGAACGAATTGCGGGAACGACTGATTATGATGAACTGGTGGCAGGAAATGGAATTGTCTTGCTTCAAGAGCGTGCCGATCTCTATGATATTGAGGCTTCGTTGGGTGATACCGTCGAAGTGGACTATAAAACCGAATCCGGCCAAATTCGCACAAAGACCTATACCGTCATGGGCATTGTAAACGAATATTCTTACTCCGGCTTTTCAAAATGCTTTGCGCTTCCAGAGCAGCTTATGAATGAAGCGACCGGGATAGATTGCACAGGTACGATTTCAGTAATTACCGATATGGAAAAATTTGATACGGTTGAAGCTGCATTAAATCAACTGATAGACGGAAATAGCGATTTGGTTATGGAAACCATAAAGGAAAGTATCACTTATTATAGCGGACTTCAACAACTTTCTTTCGGGGTATTGTTGATCGTGGCTGTTATTGTTGTGTGCTTTTCTTTAATCAACCTTGTCAATACGACAATCACAAACTTCTTATCCCGCAGGCAGGAAATTGGAATGTTACAGGCGATTGGTTTGAGCAAAAAGCAGCTTATCAAAATGCTGTGCTATGAGGGGTTGATGTATTCAGTTTTTGCTACGCTGGTAACATTGGTTTTGGGGACTGGACTGGGCTTCCTATCCGTACAGGTAGTTGTGAAAACGATGAATCCATACTTTTACTATTCATTTCCGTGGCTGATCGTATTGATATATTTAGCAATCCTGCTGATTGTGCAATTCACCTTGATTTCTTACACAACTGGAAATCTGAAAAAGCAATCTCTTGTTGAGCAAATCAGGACGATGGAATAGCCGTATGGGATCGGCGGGGCGGCGTGTGCTGCCCCGCTTTTTTCGCCATTTCTCAAAAAAATTTTTGAAATGTCCGAGCGTTGTAACAATTCAGCCTGTTTTTCTGTCGAAATCAAAGGCACCTCGGACATTTGTGTAACATTTGTAGTTTATGCTTGTGGTAAATCAATATTGGGGGTGAGGACACATGAAAAAGATACTGCTGATCGACGACAGCGACACCTATACATGGTGTCTGAAAAAATACTTACAGCACCGGGGCTACCCGGTGAAAACGGCTTGTACGCTGAAAGAAGCGCGGGCCGCCATCCAAGAGGAAATGCCGCTGGTGGTCTGCTGTGATCTCGACCTGCCGGACGGTTCCGGCATGGACTTTCTGGACGAGGTGCGGGCCGCAGACAAGGAGCTGCCTTTTATTCTGGCGTCCTGTCATGACAAGGACGACTACGAACAGGAAGCTATGCGCCGGGGCGCGACGCTGTGCATGGACAAAATGAAAGGACTGCCACTACAAGATAAGCTGGTGGAATACGCCTACCGGCAGTTATCCGGCGAAAAGGCCCCGACTTTTCACAAGCTGCTCTTTGTCTATGCAGAAGATACCAGCGCCGAAGTGCTGCGGGCTGCTATGCTACAAAAGGGCTTTGACCTGATTCTGGTTTCCTCGATTTGGGAAGCCAAGCGCCGGATTTTTGAGGATAAGGAAATAGAACTGATCTTGTGCGATCTGGAACTGCCGGACGGCACAGCAATGGAGCTGTTTCATACGCTACGGCGGGTGGCGGGGATGTTCCAAATGAAGAATCCCCCTGTCCGGCTTCTGCCGTTCTTTATCCTCACCGAGAACAACGACCCTGCCACGGAATATGAATACCGGCATGAGGGCATGAACGACTATATCACCGCCCCGGTCAATATCCCAGAGCTGATCCGGCGGGTTCTGTTCTTTGTGGAATGAAACGAGCTTACATATCAAAACATCTGCCTCCACAGCGGGGAAAAGAAAAAAAACCGCTGACGGGCAGAGGATTTCGTGCGCTTTCCTGTATCACTGACGGATACGGCGGTTTTGAGTAGATCAAGGCCGCCGTTTTTTTGCTTCGACGACCCCTGCACCGTGTTCTGGCATGGCGGCTTTAGGAGGGAGCCGCTATGCAACGAAAACTACTTCGACAAAATCCGACAGGGATTAGCCTGTCAAAAAAAGCCGTCCCCCGGCAGCGGGGACAAGCGGCTGTGCGTATGTACTATACCATGTAGGGAAAGAACATATTGCTTTTTGTTTCGCCCTGTGGGTCTTTGACCTGCCGGGCGAATTTTGTTGTTTCCTGCGGCCTGCTATCCGGCGCAAAAAGAAATTTCAAAAAAGTGAAAAAAGGAGGCGTTTAGCGGGCAGCCAGAGAGATTCCATTCGCTCTATTGGCGGAAAGGGAGAGAACCACCACATCCCCCATAGAAAGGGGGTGAGAAGATGGAAGCGATCCCCCGCAAATACGGTGAATGGAGCCAGTTTGACCGCTATTGCAAGCTGGTTCTGTACCATGAGGCGATAGATTATCTGCGGGAAATGAAGTGCCGCCGCGACCGTGAAGTGTCGCTGGACGCTGTTTCCCCGGCTGATTGGGACAAGCTCTCGACCGTAGATCGGTATTCCTGCGACAGCTTTACATTCAGTTCGCATGGCTATGACCTACATATCGACAACGAGCTTGTGGCCGAAGCGTTTGCCAGCCTGCCAAAAGACGAGCAGAGTATTTTGATTCTCCGCTTTGTTCTGGATTTGACTGACGAAGAAATCGGCCGCCTGATGGGAATGTCCCGCAGCGCAGTACAGCGCCACAGGACAAGCACCCTGAAAGACTTGCGTATAAAATTGATGGCGTTCATGCCGGAGGGAGGTTAAACGCGGATGAAGCAATCCAGTTACAAGGGCAAAAGCCCTCTGCCGGATTTTGTGATCGACGCGGCCTGCGCCGGTAACGCCGAAGCCGTGGAGCGTGTCTTGCAGCATTACGACGGCTATATCAATAAGCTGTGTACCCGGACGCTCTATGACGGCAGCGGCCAGCCTCATATCTGCATTGACGAGTATATGAAGCGCCGATTGCAAATCAAGCTGATCCATTCCATCGTTAGTCCCATTGGCGACTGACGGTTAAGGCCCCGGCCATAGACAGGCGGCTTTCCCTTTCCCCGCCTGCCTGTTTTCCCGGCGGCCCCTTTGCTCCTTGACAAATACGCCCGCAGGACAATGGCGGCGCGTCATAGGGCAGACGGATACATTCTGTCTGTGCCGAGCCGGGCGGCAGGTGCGCCAAGAGGCTTTCCCTCATTGGGGTAAGCGGAGCGATTTTACCGTGCCGTAAAGCAGGTGTGGCAGCCTGCGGGCGACGACGCGCAGATAGGACAATGATACTCCCTTGCCGTCGTAGTCCGAGCGTTTGAAGCGTCGCAGGCAACGAGCAGGGCCGCGTGAGAACCACGCGGGGGTGAGATTCCCGTGGAGCTGTGCCAGCAGCCGTCCGTTCTTTTCTGCCCACTTTCACAAAAACAACCTTTGTTTTGAAAAGAAAGGGGGCCTTGTTATGAGTAATAACGATGTGCCTATTTGGGAAAAATACACGCTTACCATTGAGGAAGCGTCCAAATATTTTCGGATTGGGGAAAACAAACTGCGTCGGCTTTCCGAGGAAAACCCCACCGCTGGCTGGGTGATCCTGAACGGCAACCGCATCCAGATCAAGCGGAAGCAGTTTGAAAAAATCATTGATTCCCTTGACACAATATAGTGAAAAAGGGCCTTGCGCGTGTTATAATAGGTTATAAGCGTGTCAAGGCTCTTTCCGTCATGGAAAGGAGCATGACGAAATGCCAAGAAAAGAACGAGATGAAAAAAGACGGGACAACAAAGGCCGCCTTTTGAAGTCTGGAGAGAGCCAGCGATCAGATGGAAGATACGCTTACAAATACATTAACACCTTTGGAGAACCCCAGTTTGTTTACTCATGGAAGTTAGTACCCACCGACAAAGTACCTGCCGGGAAACGGCCCTGTCTTTCCCTGCGCGAGAAAATCAAGCAGATACAGAAAGACCTTGACGACGGGATAGACACCATCGGCAAGAAAATGACCGTGTGCCAGCTTTATGAAAAGTACACCCGGCAGCGCGGGAATGTGCGGAAAGGAACCCAAAAGAGCCGCCAGCAGTTGATGAAACTTCTGTCCGAAGATAAGCTGGGCGCGGCCAGCATTGACAGCGTGAAGCTGTCTGACGCGAAAGAATGGGCCTTGCGTATGCAGGAAAAGGGCGTTGCCTACAACACCATCTGCAACAGCAAGCGTTCCTTAAAAGCCATCTTTTATATGGCCGTACAGGACGATTGCCTCCGCAAGAATCCCTTTGACTTCCAGATCAATGAGGTTATCAACGACGATACCGTACCAAAGGTGCCGCTTACCCCTACACAGGAAAACGAGCTTTTGGACTTCATGCAGAACGATCCCGTCTATGCCAAGTATTATGACGAGGTGGTGATCCTGCTGGAAACCGGGCTTCGTATTTCCGAACTCTGCGGCCTGACGCCAGCCGACCTGAATTTTGAGAAGCGCTTTGTGAATGTAGACCACCAGCTTTTGAGAAGCACCGAGGACGGTTACTATACCGAAGCGCCAAAAACAGAAAGCGGATTCCGTCAAGTGCCTATGAGCGCAGCCGCCTATGAAGCGTTTGAGCGCGTGTTGAAGAAGCGCAGGGACGGCAGGTGCATTGAGGTTGACGGTTATAAGGACTTCCTGTTCCTGAACCGGGACGGCCTGCCCAAAACCGCCGTCAACTATGACGCCATGTTCAAGTGCCTTGCCAAGAAGTACAACAAGTGCCACAAGGAGCCGCTGCCCGATGTGATGACGCCGCACACCATGCGGCATACATTCTGTACCAGAATGGCAAACGCGGGCATGAACCCCAAGGCATTGCAGTACATCATGGGACACGCCAACATTGTAATGACGCTGAACTATTACGCCCACGCTACTTTCCATTCCGCACAGGAGGAAATGGAACGGCTGCAAGCCAAGGCAAAACCCACCGCAGAGGCCAAGCCGGAGCCTGCGGCGGAAAGCGCCGAGGAAACCAAGGCGGCATAAGTAGTACGCAGAATTTACTACTGCTTTTACTACTTTTGAGAGCGAAAACATGAGGGGTAATAAAAAGATTTGTGAGGTTCTTCCGATATGAAAAGTGCCGGAAAAGCCCGGAATAACGGGCTATACCGGCATATAAGAACATCTAAAGAGATAATTAGAAATCTATTAAATGATTATATTAATAGAACATGTTAAGGGAAAACGGATCCTGTCGGGAAGGGCGGGAGCCGGCGTCGGATATATGCGGAAAACGGCGTCGGGCGGCGGCTTTTCGTGAGGCGGGATAACGGGATCTTATGACATGATCAATAAGTTTGCGGGCGCTGTTCCGGGCTCAACACCCCATGAGACCGGGATACGGGTTTTTGATCAAATCGAAAGGCGATGGGGTCCTGACAGACAACGAATGGAGGAGGAATACATATGATCGTATCAAACAAGTACACGAAAATTGAGCGTAATGGAATGTATTATATTATTCCATCGAGCGCTCCGGAATGCCCGCATTGTGGTGGAGCTATGACGGTCCGGGACAGTAAAAGAAGAAAGCTGATCCTGTCCGACGGGACGGTACAGATGTTTGTTCTGCGCCGGTACAAATGCAAGATATGCGGACGCATCCACCTGCATCTTCCTGATATTATGCTCCCGCATAAGCACTATGCGCGGGAGGCGATCATCGAGACGGTGAGAGGAGAGCGGAACTGTTCGGCGGAGCAGTCGACGATCTACCGCTGGAACCGGGAGAAACTGCAGCTGGAATGTCAGGTGCTTCAGATGGAGAAGGAAGCCGAAAAGGAGAGCCGGACGGAAGGTGAGCCTGGCTGCCGGTGCGCGGGCAATTAAGATAACAGGGAAAATGAAAAAGCGGCAGGTGCGGTGCCTGCAATTGTGTGATAAGTGAGTATGGTTGCCGGTCAGTCAGGAATGGCTGGCCGGCCGTTTTGATAATGCCACCTTGTCCAAGTGTGATAAATATATAGTCCAATTATGGACAATATACAAATAGTGTCAATGTATGGTATATAGATGATATCAGGAAAAGTGTTTGTTCGGCCTGTATCTGTTCGGCTGAAACGTGTGCCGGATTGCCGTGTGCGGAGGAGAAAATGGTAAGTTACAATCGCCTGTGGGAGACCATGGAAAAGAGAAAGATCAGTCAGTACCGGCTGATCAAGGAGTTTGGCTTAAGCTCCGGTCAGATGAGCCGTCTGAAAAAGAATACATATGTCTCTACACATACGCTGGAGACGCTCTGCAGGATCTTAGACTGCAGGATCGAGGATGTAATGGAAGTTTCCTTCGAGGACGAAAAGAGCGAAAAACAGGTTCACGGACGCTGATCTTTACCGGAAAATGATTCCGATAAAGACCAGCCGTTTTTAAACCTCTTTCTCGCCGGGCTCAAAATGAGATGCGTACGATGTCTGCGACACTGCAGTTTAAGATCCTGCACAGAGTTTCCAGAGTATGAGTGGAGATATGCTCATTCTTCCGGATCCGCTGAAGCTGGCCGGAGCTGAAATGATAGCTGCGGACCAGGCGATACTGGCTGATGTGCTTTGATCTTAAGGTGTTCCAGAGTGGACTGTAATCGATCATGAGGAATGCCTCCTTTCCTTATATAATGCGGCGAAAGAGCCGCCATAGTAGAGAATAGAAGATATTGTCGGAAATTTGTGAAAATATAAGGAAAAAAGCCGGATTCTTTCGGATGTTGACAGGGATTGCAGACAACGACGGTGCTCAATGATACAAAGGAGGAAACAGTATGGTTAAATATACGAGATTATGGGAGACAATGCAGAGAAAAGGGATCAGCCAGTACCGCCTGATCAAGACATACGGGATCAGCAACGGTCAGTTGAACAGACTGCGGAAAAATTTATATATTTCAACTCATACCGTAGAAACTTTGTGCAGGATCCTGGACTGCCGCGTTGAGGATGTGATGGAGATCGTGTTCGATGAGAATGAGGAGCCGCTGTGGTCTCCGGGACTGGAAGAGGAGCGGCAGAAGGAGAAAGAACTGGAAAGGAAAAAGAACAGACAGGGCTGAACGGATCTTGATGGGCGGTAATCTGCGGCTGGAAGAGCCGACAGCCTGGATCAAAGCCATGGATTTTGTGAGAACGGAATTTTCAGGATGTGAGAAGACGCGGAAAACCGGTTGCTAATATTCTCTTTACCGGGTATACTGAATGAGATTAAAGATCATGGAGATAATGATTCAGCAGACCTATGCAGCGAATCCGGAAGATAGTTTTGCCGGGAAATCGTGAAGGCGCTGGAAAGTTACTCACAGAGAATATTGGAGGAACTTAAAATGGATACAATGACAGGACGCAATGTCGGAAAGACATGCCGGACCCATTACAGAGGAACTTTTAACGACGGTACACAGTTTGACTCTTCCTATGATCGTGGAGAGCCTCTGGAGTTCGTATGCGGTGCAGGCCAGATGATCAAAGGATTTGATGCGGCTGTCGCAGATATGGAAGTCGGCGAGATCAAAGAGATCCATCTGATGCCGGAGGAAGCTTACGGAATGCCGAATCCGAACGCGATCCTCACACTTGAGATCGCAAATCTCCCGGGTTCTGAGGACCTGGAAGTCGGCCAGAAGGTATACCTTACAAACCAGAGCGGCCAGCCGTTCCCGGTAACGGTTACCGCAAAAGATGAGAAGATGATCACTCTCGACGCGAACCATGAGATGGCAGGAAAAGAGCTGAACTTTAAGATCGAGCTGGTGGAAGTAAAATAAAAAAGTAAGATCGTGTGAAAGGGCTGTCGCATTAACGTGCGGCAGCTCATTTTGTATCCCCATTCCAGATCAGAAGGGAATTCCGATGAAACCGGCAGCCGAAAGCAGATTCCCAAGAAGCGTGAACCGGCTGCAGGTGGTCACGAGGAGACAGGAATTGACGAAAGACACAGACAGGTGTATACTTGCATATGCCACACAACTTGACATGTCAACATGATAATTGAGAAAAATTTTCATGTGTCAGGGAACGAACTTCTTTATTAAATTTTCAGGAGGACATCATGAATATCACACAAAAACAAAAGGGCATCCTCTTTATGATCCTGTCCGCACTTTCCTTTGCGTCCATGCAGGTGGTTGTCCGCATGAGCCGGGAAATTCCGACGATGGAGCAGATCTGCGTCCGCAATCTCTTCATCCTGATCGTTTCTTTCTTCATTATCCGGAAGAAACATGGTTCTTATTATGGTCCGAAAAAGTATCAGCCGTATCTCTTTGGCCGTTCGTTCTTCGGATTCCTTGGGCTGATTACCCTGTTCTACGCATCCAGCCATGCGGCGCAGGGCGATGTCACAGTGTTAAATAAGCTCTCTCCGATCTTCGTGACTCTGCTTGCAGCTGTGTTCATGAAGGAGAAGCTTTCCTCGATCCAGATCCCGGCGCTGGT
The DNA here is from genome assembly GCF_045062245.2 of Pilosibacter rotomagensis. Taxonomy (NCBI): domain Bacteria; kingdom Bacillati; phylum Bacillota; class Clostridia; order Eubacteriales; family Clostridiaceae; genus Pilosibacter; species Pilosibacter rotomagensis. Next base: position 425,807 of record NZ_CM170323.1, read on the forward strand.
CCTGTCTGTGCTCGGCGCATTCATCGTATTCCGTCCGAGCTTCCAGTCTGATCCGTTTCCGCTGATCGTTGCGCTCCTTTCCGCGATCACATCGGGAATTGCGTACACGTTTTTAGGGTATTTTAAAGGAAAAGTCGATGGAATTACCGTCATCATGCACTTTTCTACATTCAGCGTGTTTGGCTCCCTGCCGTTCGTGATCGGAAACTTTGTCATGCCGGATCTGCGCCAGTTCCTGCTCCTGATGCTGATCAGTCTCTTCGGCTCTTTCGGACAGGTATTTATCACATACGCATACCGTTTTGCTCCGGCATCCGAGATCAGTATCTACAATTATTCCGGAATCCTGTTCAGCATTCTTCTCGGAGCAGTGGTTCTCGGAGAGCCTGTAAAACATACCTCGATCCTTGGCGGCGCCCTGGTTGCGATCGCTTCCATTATGGTGTATATTTATGGAAACTCGAAAAAGAAAGAGGCGAAGTAAGTGGAGTCGGATGACAAGAAACTCTACACCCCGAAATATGTACAGATCGAAGATCATATTATAAGCGAGATCCGGAATGGCCGTCTGAAGACAGGTGACCGGATCCCATCGGAAGCGGAGCTTGTCCGGATGTTCGGGGTGAGCCGGATCACGGTCACGACCGCGATCAAAGAGCTTACCGCCCGCGGGATTCTCGTCCGCAGACAGGGAAAGGGGACCTTTGTAAGGAGGGACGACCCGGAAATTTCGGAAGAGACGGATGGTTTTTCGGCCGCGCAGGCTGGCTCCGCCGCTTCCGCATCGAGAACGATTGCTTTCGGCGGCGGGATACGGCTTGCTTCACCGGAAAAAGCGGAACAGAAACCGCACACGCTCCTGGAGAACAGGATCATCTCTGCGGATCCCGTTCTATGCCGGAAGCTCGGTCTTGACGCGGGAAGCTATGTCTACCAGATCGTCCGCTGTATCAGGGATGGCGGGAAGACTTCGGAGATGGATTTTACTTATATCCCGCTGTCTGTATGCGGCGGACACACCTTCGACTGTGCGGAATTATCGACCAGCCTGATCCATGACTATATCAGCCGGAATTTCCCGGAGAAACCGACGGGCGTGGACATCTATCTTCAGCCGGAGCTCACGGGAGATATTGATGTCTCCATGATGACCGGAGAAGGGGATGGTCCTGCCGGAATGCCGCTTTTTTTCTGGGATACGGTCGTCCGCAGCGGGAAAAAGGTTCTCGCAGTCACGACAACCGCTTCAAAGCTTTATCAGGGGATGAAATTCCTGACGTTTGAGATCCCGGCGCTTCCTTAGCTTTCCATCTGCCGCCCGAGGAAACCGGCAGCTGTTGCCGCCAGGCGCAGTTCCGGATCTGAAAATTTTGCGCGCGGCTCCCGGCTCATGATAATGACGGCTCCGATGGCGTCGCCTTCGCAGATGATCGGTGTGATCACCTGGGCTGTGATGCTGTCCCCGTCATCGTCGGTTACAGGCGTGAAGTTTCGGTCCTCTTTTCCTGCCTGGATGACGGTGCGTTCCTGGATCACATGCTCCAGCGCTCGGCTGATCGGTTTTTGGAAAAAGTCCTTTTTCGCTCCGCCCGCCGCCGCGACTACCTGGTCCCGGTCCGTGATGCATACGAGAAGCCCGGTCGACTGGGCCATCGCGTCCGCGTACTGACCTGCGAACGCGTTCAGTTCCATCATCGGTGAGTATTTTTTCAGAATGATCTCTCCCTCACGGTCGGTAAAGATCTCAAGCGGAGTTCCCTCCCGGAGACGCAGAGTCCGCCGGATTTCCTTTGGAACGACTACACGGCCGAGATCATCGATTCTTCTTACAATTCCAGTAGCTTTCATAACGTTTATTCCTCCTGCATATCACATACCATGTTTCCCATATTGTGTGCCTTATGGGTAGTATGTGGAAACAGGGTGAATTTATACATCGCAAAAATGAAAAAGAAATGAGGAAATCATCATGTATACGTTTGAAGATTTAAAGCAGATCATGAAGACGCTGCGTGCAGAGGACGGCTGTCCCTGGGACCGGGCGCAGGATCATGAGACGCTAAAAAAGCATCTCGTGGAGGAATGTGCGGAGGTGTTGGAGGCGATCGATAGCGGGGATACGGAAAATCTCTGTGAGGAGCTCGGGGATGTCCTGTTCCAGGTCATGTTCCACAGTGAGATCGAGGCGGAGCGCGGAAATTTCACCGTGGATGATGTGGTAAATGGGATCTGCGAGAAGATGATCCGCCGTCATCCGAGGATCTTCGGAGGTGAAATTCCGGAGGTCGAGGATGAGAAAGATCTCTGGGAAGCGATCAAAAAACAGGAGCGGGAAATGAAGAAAAGCTGACTTGAAAAAGTAAATTCCAGTGCAAAAGTAAATTCCACCGCTCTTTTAAAAGTTGCTTATAATCTAGTGATTTTTAAGAAGAAAAGCGGAATCTATGCTATAATACAAGTAATCTATGGCGAAATTTTCTGTTTTTCTGTATGGCAAACAAGCTGCTGGAGGTCGGTGTGCACGACTAAATTCCACCAGCCACATTTGAAAAATGTGAAAAGTTTACTTCCAGTCTGACAGCAGATTTCTTCATGGGTTAGTGGTTATAGCGGATCAGCTTAGGTGTTAAGATGACTTTGTCAGGGTCAATACGCCTAAGCTGAAATGCTTTTAAGACGTCTTCCCCAAAAGCCTCCAGGGCGACATCATACGGTGTACGCCCATTCAAACTCTCCCGCGGTGTTGAGTTGATGTGGCTGGTGATTAGATTCACATCCCATTGAGTCAGGAATTCAAAGGTAGTTCGTTTCGGCAGTATCATGCGGAGCATGGTGTGTGCCTGTTCAATGCCGCCTTTCTGTCCGCTTCTCATGGGATCACAGTAATAAATGTTGGTTCTCTGGATACCGGTAACACCGGTTTCGAGAGAATCAGGATCACCGAATTCAGCGCCTCTGTCGGTGAGGATATATTCAAACAGAGTCAGGAAATCGAAGGTACCAAAACGCTTTTCTAAACGGTCCAAAACGAGTCGTACAGATCCTTCCGTATTCCGGTTCATGAGGAACGCAAGAAACAGCTTTTCCCTTGTAAAAAAGAAGGTAAGCAGTGTTTTAGAGGAACCAACAGCGGAGTGGACGGTGTCCATCTCTACAAAAGATTCCAGGTGCAACTGTTGAAAATCAGCGTAAGTTCTGCCATTAAAGACACGGCGGTCAGATATCTGTGATTTATGGACTTTTCTGGGTTTAAACTTCACTTTACGTTTCAGATCAACGTTTCTGGCAGTCAGAAGTCCCATATCAAGGTAGTTGTAAACGCTGCGGACGGAAAGATTCAATTCCGGATGGTTTGCAACGATCTGGTAAGGAGACTGGCCCTGATCGATCAGAGGAGTGATGATCTTATCCTTTTTGTGGAGTTCCTGTCTGGTCATAGCGATTCCGGACCTGGAATCCTTGAGACACTCCCGGTATTTCCGATCAGCGAACCTGGCATTGTAGGTATATTTGTGGGCAATCGTACAATGATTGATCTTTTTACTGCATCCATTGCAGACGTAGGGAGCCCGATCAAGTTTGCTGCAGCATTCTTTTTGAAAATCCGGACAGGTCTGGTTACAGGTGGGACAGGAAGCACATTTAACGCCGCAAAGAAGGATCTTATTGCAGGCATTCGTTTTCTTACAACGGAAACGCTTGGTACAGAAGTTCTTCGCATTAAGAAAAGTCCCTTTGTGAAACCAATCGGAGGCTCTTCTGGCCTTCACTTCTTTTGAAATCGTAGTAGGGTCCTTACAGAGAAAGCGGGCAATATCTTTAAAGGATGTACCCTTATCCAGTTCATTCTGGATATAGATACGATCCTCTATGGTGAGATGCTTCTGGTTGCCTGGGATATATTTACTCATAGTCAAACTCCTTCTACTGCTGTCAGAAGGACGATTAAAGTATCATATCAGTATGCATGAGTAAATATCAACTGTGCAAGAGTAAACTCCACCGCCCTTTGGAGAAGTGGAATTTAAATTTTCATTTTAGGGAAATGAAGAAAAAAGCCGGAAAGCATTGACAAAATGCGGTTCCTGTGCATGTCCGGGAAGACGTGTGTACGGGAAGGGAAAAACGCTGAAAAACACGGTAAAATCGGGCAAAACTCCTTGACAAAGAATGCAGAAACATATATAAATGTAAGAGTGCAATGCAAAGGTCCTTCGGGCAGGCTTTGTCCGCGGGTTTTGAAATGAATTTTAGGAGGAAATAAAACAAATGAACAAGACAGAATTAATCGCAGCAGTTGCTGAGCAGGCAGAACTTTCCAAGAAAGATGCTGAGAAGGCACTGAAGGCTTTCACAGATGTTATTGCAGCAGAGTTAGTTAAAGGTGAGAAAGTACAGTTAGTTGGTTTCGGTACATTCGAAGTATCCGAGAGAGAAGCAAGAGAGGGAAGAAACCCGCTTACAGGTGAGAAGATCACAATCGCAGCTTCCAAGAACCCGAAATTCAAAGCTGGTAAGGCTTTAAAGGATATGGTAAACGCTTAATTCTGTTTTCGGAATGAACTGACTTATAAATTTGACCTGATCGATTGACAGGTCATGTGAATCCCCTCTGTGATGCGAACGTGCGTTGCGGAGGGGTTATTGTTTCCGGGAAAACGTGTCCGCCCGGGGCGGGCAGCAGGAATTCTGGCGGCGGTATCGCCGCGAAAAGGAGCAGTTATGCGGTTAGACAAATATCTGAAAGTATCCCGTATCATCAAGCGGAGAACCGTGGCAAACGAGGCGTGCGACAGCGGTCGTGTCATGTTAAATGACAAGGTCGCGAGAGCCAGCGCGGAAGTGAAGGTCGGAGATGTGATCGAGGTCGCATTCGGAACAAAGGCCGTGAAGGTGCGTGTGACGAGTGTGCAGGAGACGATCCGCAAGGAAGATACGAAGGAAATGTTCGAATATATTTAATAAGGAACCTCACGGCGATAAGTCTGTGAGGTTTTCTTTATGCCCCGGGAAAAAGGCGTCCCGGAGATCGCTGCCTGTGGGCATAAATTTTTATTCCCATCATATATATAAAAGAGAATGTACGCCGGCGCATTTTTGCGTCGGGCGCGGTCGCTTGCGGCAGATTTACATGCGGGAGGTGCTTTATGGAAGAGAATCCGGGAATGGCGCATAAGATCGTTTTGAATAACCGGGATCAGGGAAATCTCACGGGGATCCTGGATGTGATCTCGTTCGACGAGAATACCATCGTGCTGGACACGGACATGGGACTTCTGACCATCAAGGGGAAAGACCTCCATGTGAACAGGCTGAGCCTGGAAAAGGGCGAGATCGATATTGAGGGCAGGACAGACAGCCTTGTGTACTCGGCGGGCGGCGGCACGAAGAGCGGGGGAAGCTTCTGGGCGAAACTGTTTAAATAATAGTAACGATTCAGTAGGTCTGCAGACTTACTGCGCTGACCGTAATAAAACATGGGGTGGAAGGCAAAAATCCCATCGGCGAAGCCGATGCGGAATGGATTTTTAATTGTGGAGGAATCGCAGAGTGAGCACATATCTTGCCATGGAAGTGAGACTTGTCTGGATGAGTTTCGTGCTGGGATGCATTCTGATGGCAAGCTATGATCTGTTAAGATGGTTCCGCTTTTTTGTTCCGCACGGGCTGGTCTGGACGGGGATAGAGGACTTTTTTTACTGGATCTGCGCAGCTGTCATGACCTTTCTTCTGCTGTTTTATGAGAACAGCGGGATCGTCCGTGCCTATGTGATCGCCTGCGTGTTTTTCGGCATGATCTTTTATGATAAAATCATCAGCAGGAATGTGTTCCACCTATTGAAAAAGCTGAAAAAATGGTATAAAATTAAAAGAAAGACTGCCTCAGAAAAGAGAAGAAACAGGCAGTCTGAAATGTAGAAATAAAAGGTCATTCCCGGAAACATGTGGGAGTGTGGAAAATCCACAGGAAAATGGATTGCCTGTCATGAATGTGAGCGTTCATGCACGGGAAACGGAATGGACCGGTTGATCAGGATAGAAGGTAAGATCAAGAAGGAAGCGAGGAGTCATGGGAGAAAACCGGAACAGACGGAACAAAAGAAGATCGAGAAACAGTCTGGGTAACCGGATGGCGCTGATCGGGATCACGGTGGTCGTAGGAAGCCTTGCTGTGGTTGTCCATATCGGCGGAACTTCCCTGAGAGAACGTGATCTGGAATACCAGGCGCGGGAACAGGCACTCGAGAAGACGTTGGCGAAGGAGGAGGCGCGAGCCGCCGAACTCGAAGAGTACCGTGTGTATGTCCAGACGAAACAGTATATCGAGAAAGTCGCAAAAGAAAAACTGGGACTTGTAAATAAGGATGAGATCCTTTTTAAAGCGGATGAATCCAACTGATGTTCATGGCGGATCATCTGAAAGACTTGTATGCCGCATCATCTGTAAAATGACAGTGGATGAATGTCTGGCTCAAATCAGCGCAGATGATGTCGTAAATTTTTAAAAACTGAATACGGGAATCCGACAAATATTTCCCGCCTGCCTGCATATAATAAAATGGCGTATTCCGCGTCGTTTGGCTGGTCATGGAGACCTGGATGGTCTTTCGTGACAGGGTACGCAGGTTAGGAGGGAATTTTTGTGTTTGGAGATCGGGAGATACATAGAAAGTTGTCCGGAGCCGGGGGATATGCGGCGGGAAGACTCGCGGAGATCTCGGATTCACTGGGGCAGCTCGCAAAGATCATGAAAAATTCCGGTGAAGATCCGGGACTTTCCAGAGAGGACGGGATCGCGGCACTGGAATCGGCGGCATCAATGGTCTGTGGGAGCTGCGACAGGTGCGGCATGAAGCAGGAGTGCCTGGATGAACAGGACGGGGAACATTATTTCCTATATTATCTGCTCCGCGCATTCGAGAAAAAAGGTGCGCTGGAGTACCCGGACATGCCCAGGGAGTTTCTGGACAGGTGTCGGAAAAAGACGGATTATCTCAGAGAATTGAACCGGAGTCTCGGACGCTCCACGATGAATCTCGCCTGGAAGAACCGGTTCCTCGAGAGCCGGGACGCAGTCATGCTGCAGTTTGAGGAGATGGCGGGGATCCTCGGGGAGTTTTCCGGACAGATGGAGCAGGCGGCGGACGTGACGGAGACGCTGATCCCGGCGGTCCGGTCTGCATTCCGGAAACGCAGGATTGCATTGGAGGACATGCTGGTCCTGAAGTATGGGGACGGAAGACGGGAAGCATTCCTTACGGTGCGGACAGCAAACGGGCGCTGTGTAACTGTGAAGGACATGGCGGCGCTGTTCGGACAGGCTGCCGGAGCGGAGTTTGTCTCATCGCGGAACGGAAAGACGCTGGTCACAAGAAAAACTTCCACGGTGCGCCTGATCGAGAAAGGAAATTACCGGCTGTTGTTTGGAGCTGCGAGGACCCCGAAAGAGGGGGAAGAGGTCTCCGGCGACAACTATATGTTCCGGAACACACTCCCAGGGCAGGTCGCTTTGAGCCTCTCAGACGGAATGGGGAGCGGACCGGCGGCGGGGGCGGACAGCGGGCGGGTCATGGAGCTCGCGGAACAGCTTCTCGACACGGGATTCTCCGCGAGATCGACGCTGAAGCTGATCAATACGGTGCTTTTGCTGAGCGGGATGGGCGACCGGCCGGCGACGCTGGATCTGGGACTTGTAAATCTTTACACGGGCGTTCTGGAGATGATGAAACTCGGGGCGGCGGCGTCCTTTCTCCTGCCGGACCGGAGATCCGGCGGGGAGGCGGAGATCCTGGAGTCGGAGACGGTTCCAGCAGGAGTATTGAATCCCGTGGAGCCGGTGATGATATCGCGGAAACTCTGGGACGGGGACAAGATCATCCTGGTGAGCGACGGCGTTCTCGATGCGATGCCGGGGGCGGAAAAGGAGCAGACTTTCCGGGATTTCCTCGACGGGCTGCCCGACGCCGGTGTGCAGGAGACGGCGGAGATGATCCTGACGTTTGCGCTGTCGTTTGAGGGAGAGCCGCGTGATGACATGACGGTGCTGGTCGGCGGGATCTACGGGTGATACGCGGCGGGAAGAATTTGGAAATGGAAGCTGCCCTCAGAAGGCGGGTTTACTGATCTGAGCGTAAAAGCGCAGGTGAAAAACTTCATAGACCAGGTTGGAACAGGATGGATCCGTCGTGTGATGAATGGTGAAAATCCGGGAAAGCTGAGGATGAAGAGATAGGATCAATGCGATAAAAGAAAAACGGAGAAAAAAATGAACGAAAAAATGAATGCAGGAATCGGTCGGTTCCGGCAGAAGGTTCTTGCCTTTATGCGAAAAAATCATATGACAGACCGGGGAGACGGGGTCCTGGCGGCGGTATCGGGCGGTGCGGATTCCGTCTGCCTGTTACTGCTTTTGTGTGAACTGGCAGCAGAACTTGGGATCCATGTCTTTGCGTTTCATATGAACCACGGGATCCGCGGCGCGGAGGCGGACCGGGATGAGCGGTTCGTGAAGGAACTCTGCGGGCGGATGGGGGTTCCGCTTACCGTGGTGCATGAGAAAGTAGGATCATATGCCGCGGATCACGGGTTGTCGACAGAGGAAGCCGGGCGGATCCTGCGCTACCGCCATCTGAAGGAGACGGCGGAAAAATACGGCTGTGCGAAGATCGCCGTCGCCCATCATGAGGACGATGATGCGGAGACGGTGCTCTTAAATCTCTTCCGCGGGAGCGGACTTCCCGGGCTCTCGGGAATCCGGCCGGTGAGAGCGGAGATCATCCGCCCATTATTATGCGTCTCCCGGAAAGAGATCGAGGAATACCTGACATCACGGGAACATTCCTGGTGTGAAGATTCCACAAACAAGGAGAATGATTACACGAGAAATAAGATCCGCAACGAGCTCCTGCCCTGGGTGACGGAGAACATCAACAGCCGGGCGGCGGAACATATCCTGGCGGTGTCGGAGTTTGCTGCCAAAGCGGATGCGTATTTCGAGGCGGAAGCGGAGCGGGTCTTAAGGGAAAGTGAGCGGAAGGAAAAGAGCCAAACCGGAAATTCTGTAAAGATCCGCACCGAAATCCTTGATCCCCAGCCCGAAATCTTAAAAACCTACATCATCCGCCGAATGATCTTAAATGCCGCCGGGAAGGCGAAAGACATCACGGAGCGTCACATCCGGCTGGTCATGGATCTTTCCGGTCCGGGCGGCGGCTGTATTGCGGACCTTCCGTATGGTCTGCAGGCGGTCCGCGGGTATGAGACATTGGAGATCCGGAAAGTGTGCCAGGTGGGAGAAAAAGAAAGAAGAGAGAAGACTGGGGACATTTCGGCCTATAAATTCAGGAAAAATGCAGAGGACCTGGAATGCACAGAGGTGAAAATGGCAGGTCTGAAAACTTTATCCTGCGAAGCGCTTTTGGATACAGAAAAAAAGAAGATCGATCCGGAAGCGGGAGAGAGAAAGATCCTGCAGCTCGGTCCGACCATGATCCGCCTTCATGTCACCCAACGGAAAAAAGAACTGGAAATTCCGAAAAACCAGTATACGAAATGGTTTGACTATGATAAAATAAAAGATGGATTATCCATACGATACAGGAAAAACGGGGATTATTTCACACTTTCCGGCGGAGGAAAAAAGAAGCTCGGAAGGTTTATGATCGATGAAAAGATCCCGGAAAAAGAGCGGGACCGAATTCCGGTCCTGGCGGACGGAGACCATATATTATGGGTGATCGGATACCGGATCAGTGATTATTATAAAATAACAGATGAGACTGAACGTGTCCTGGAGGCGGAGATGATCCTGCCTGACGGGGGAGACCGGTCGGAAGACGGCGGTGGGAGAGCAGGCATCTGGAATTGCAAAGGAGAAGACCATGGCTGATAAAATTCGTGTATTATTAAGTGAAGAAGAAGTAGACAAGCGGATCAAAGAGATCGCGGACCAGATCAATAAGGACTATGAAGGAAAAGAAGTTCACCTGATCTGCATCTTAAAGGGCGGCGTATTCTTTACCTGCGAGCTCGCAAAACGCCTGACCGTTCCGGTAACGCTTGATTTTATGTCCGTATCCAGCTACGGAAGCGGAACCCAGTCTTCCGGCGTTGTAAAGATCGTAAAAGACTTAGATCAGCCGTTAGAGGGAAAGAATGTCCTGATCGTCGAAGATATTATCGATTCCGGACGGACTCTCGCATACCTGATCGATATCTTACACAAGAGAAATCCGAATTCCATCCACTTATGCACACTGCTCGACAAACCGGAGCGCCGTGTCAAGAAACAGGTGAAGGTTGATTACACCTGCTTTACGATCCCGGATGAGTTCGTTGTAGGCTATGGCCTCGATTATGACCAGAAATACCGCAACCTTCCGTTCATCGGCGTTGTGGAGCAGCAGTAAGGAGGCACCCCAAGTTGAAACAGAACCAGCAGTTCCGCGGACTTGGCCTTGTCCTGCTTGTGATCGCGCTCATCATGTTCGCGTCCAGCCTGACGAGCCAGGGGAGCTTATTCAGCCAGGAGATGACCCACCAGGAATTTATGGTGGCCGTCGAGAATAAGACGATCGAATCCGTGGAGATCAATCAGAACCAGCAGCCGCCGACAGGTACCCTGGATATCCTCTTAAAGAGCGGGGACCGGGCAACGGTTGCAGTATCCGATGTCAAGGACGCGGAAAAACTTCTCCAGGACAATTCCATCGACTACGTCGTTGAGAATGTCCCACAGGAGAACTACCTGATGTCTGTCATTATCCCGGTCGCTTTGAGCGCCGTTGTGATCATGTTCATGTTTATGTTCATGAACGCGAGAGTCGGCGGGGGCGGCGGCGGAAACTCCAAGATGATGAATTTTGGAAAGAGCCGTGCGAAGATGAGCCGGACGAATTCCGTGAATTTCTCCAAGGTCGCAGGACTCGAGGAGGAGAAGGAAGAATTGGAAGAGATCGTTGATTTCCTGAAAAATCCGAAGAAATATACGGATGTCGGTGCCAGGATCCCGAAGGGCGTGATCTTGGTAGGACCTCCGGGAACCGGTAAGACACTTCTCGCGAAGGCGGTTGCCGGTGAGGCGGGAGTTCCGTTCTTTTCGATCTCCGGATCAGATTTCGTCGAGATGTTCGTCGGCGTCGGCGCTTCCCGTGTACGCGATCTTTTTGAGGACGCGAAGAAAAACGCTCCGTGCATCGTCTTTATCGATGAGATCGATGCCGTTGCGAGACGCCGCGGTACCGGTATGGGCGGCGGACATGACGAGCGTGAGCAGACGTTAAACCAGCTCCTCGTTGAGATGGATGGTTTCGGAGTCAATGAAGGAATTATCGTGATGGCGGCGACAAACCGTGTGGACATCCTGGATCCGGCGATCCTGCGTCCGGGCCGTTTCGACCGGAAAGTCGGAGTCGGAAAACCGGATATCCGCGGACGCGAGGAGATCTTAAAGGTCCACTCGAAGGAAAAACCGCTGGGCGACGATGTGAACTTAGAGAAAGTAGCACAGACGACGGCCGGATTTACCGGAGCAGATCTGGAAAACCTCTTAAACGAGGCTGCGATCCTTGCGGCAAAGCAGGCGCGCCGCTATATTCTCCAGGCTGATATCGAGCAGGCGTTCGTCAAAGTCGGGATCGGCGCGGAGAAGAAGAGCAAGGTGATCTCCGAGAAAGAAAAGAAGATCACAGCTTACCATGAGACAGGTCATGCAATCCTGTTCCATGAACTCCCGGATGTCGGACCGGTCCACACGATCTCCATCATCCCGACCGGAATGGGCGCGGCAGGATATACGATGCCGCTTCCTGAGAAGGACGAGATGTTCAACACAAAGAATAAGATGCTGGAGACCATTATGGTTTCTCTCGGCGGCCGGATCGCGGAGGAGATCATCCTCGGAGACGTGACGACGGGGGCATCCCAGGATATCAAGCAGGCATCTGCGATCGCCCGCGCGATGGTAACCCAGTACGGAATGTCTGAGAAGCTCGGAATGATCAACTACGGCAGCGACGATGACGAAGTCTTCATCGGAAGAGATCTGGCGCATACGAGATCTTACGGTGAGCGTGTTGCTTCCGATATCGACAGCGAGGTCAAGAGGATCATCGATGAGTGCTATGCGAAGGCGAAGGAGATCATCCTGGCACATGAGGACATCCTTCATAAGTGTGCCGCTCTTCTGATCGAAAAGGAAAAGATCGGACAGGAAGAGTTTGACAGCCTGTTCGTTGAGGGAACGGAGAAGACGGAGTTAGAGTAAGGTTTCGGATTTGCACCCCGACAGAAGATCTCACAACAGAAAATTTTAGAAACTTAAGTAAATCGACGTTTGTGCAAAAGAAATGCAGGCAAACGTCGATTTTTTACTTACAATAACAAAAATGCACAAAGAAAACCGGGGCGGTGGCAATATGAACAAAAAAAATTTTCATGTTTTTAAATGTTTGTGCACACTTATCCGGACTCCTATGCTATATTACTACTCGTAACCCCCCAATACATTATATAGTTTTTGCTATACCCCATAAGAGACATAATACCTTTTCCGGAAGAAAGCCAGTGGTTCCCCCCGCTGGCTTTCTTTCTGCCCATTTTTAAAGAAAAAATCTGAGGATCCTGCTGTGCCGTGCGGGAGCTTCAGATTTTTAGGTTAACCGGAAATTCCGATGGAACTTCCGGTTAACCTAAAAGGCACTGCGTGCCTAAGATGCGCACTCGCGCGAAGATGAAGGTTGTCGCAAGCGACCGCGCGAGGCGCCCGAATGTGCCGAGGCACATTCTTTTTAATCTGCAAAAACAGTTTTTGAGGATCGCCGGAGTGAACTTTCAGAAAAAACGTGCAAATGGGGATATAATCCTGTATAATAACATTTGTGAGAAATGAGTGAGAACAGATACAGAAAATGCAGCCCGGATATCGCAAGAGAGGCTGCATCAGACCAACAAGGAGGCCATTCAAAATGTTGAAGGCGGCACTTTTCAGCGATGGAACGAGAGAGTACCGCATCCCGGAAGAGCCGGAGTGCGGGGAGAATGTTAAGATAAGATTCCGGACCGGGGCCGGGGACGTGGACCATGTATACGCGGTGATCCGTGATGGCGGAAACCGGAATGAGTGCAGGCGGCTGGAGCTTGAGAAGGCGGAGACGGCCGGAAGATTTGATTTTTATGAGAGAACGATCCAACTGGGGGAGACCCCGTTGATATATGATTTTGAGGTTGTAAAAGGAGACGAAGTCTGTCACTATAACCGCCTCGGTGTGTCGGAGCCGGGAGGGATGGACGCTCCGTTTGTGATCACACCTGGATTCCATGTACCGGAGTGGGCGAAAGGCGCTCTGATGTACCAGATCTTCGTGGACCGGTTTAATAACGGGGATCCGACGAACGATGTCCTGGGAGACGAATATGTCTACATCGGATTTCCGGTGGCGAAGGTGGAAAAATGGAATGAGCGGCTTTCCGTCCTTGATGTGGACCGGTTTTACGGCGGCGACATCCAGGGAATCTGGGACAAACTCGACTATTTGCAGAGCCTGAAGGTGGAAGTGCTCTACCTGAGCCCGGTGTTTGTGTCCCCGTCGAATCACAAGTATGACTGCCAGGATTATGAACATATCGATCCTCATTACGGGGTGATCGTGAAGGATGAAGGGGAACTTGTGGCGGCGGATGCGTCGGATAACCGCAATGCGAAGCGGTATTCCGTGCGGACCTCCGACCGGGAGAACCTGGCGGCGAGTGATGCGTTTTTTGCCCGTTTTGTGCAGGAAGTCCACAAGCGGGGCATGCGGATCATCCTGGACGGAGTTTTTAATCACTGCGGGTCTTTCAACAAGTGGATGGACCGTGAGAAGATCTATGAGAAGGACGGCGGGTATGAGCCGGGTGCATACCTCTCAGCGGACAGTCCGTACCGGGATTTCTTTCTGTTTAAGGATGCGAACGGCTGGCCGGACAATGACTCCTACGAAGGCTGGTGGGGACATAACACGCTGCCGAAATTAAATTATGAGGGATCGGAAAAGCTGTATCAGTATGTGCTCGATATCGCGAAACGGTGGCTTTCCCCGCCGTACTCGATCGATGGCTGGCGTCTCGATGTGGCGGCGGATCTCGGTCATTCGCCGGAGATGAACCACCGGTTCTGGAGAGATTTCCGGAAGGTCGTAAAGGAGGCGAATCCGGACGCGCTGATCCTGGCGGAACATTACGGGGATGCCACAACATGGCTTTCCGGGGACCAGTGGGATACGGTGATGAATTATGACGCGTTCATGGAACCGGTATCCTGGTTCCTGACCGGTCTGGAAAAGCACAGCGAGCGGAAGGATGACCACCTTCTGCACAACAGTCAGGCGTTCATGTGCTCTATGCTCTCCAACATGAGCCGGATGCAGACGGGATCTCTCTATGCGGCGATGAATGAACTTTCAAACCATGACCATTCGCGATTCCTCACGAGGACGAACCGCGTCGTGGGACGGCTTTATAAGCCGGAGGATGCGGAGAAAGCGGAGATCGGCGTGAATTACGGAACCTTCCGCTCCGGCGCGGTGATCCAGATGACATGGCCGGGGGCACCGACGATCTATTACGGTGATGAGGCTGGCGTCTTTGGCTGGACGGACCCGGATAACCGGAGAACATTCCCCTGGGGAAAGGAAGACCTGGAACTCACGGAATTTCACCGGTATCTCACGGGGATCCGGAACAGGACTCCGGCGTTCCGACGCGGGGCGTTAAAGCCGCTGCTGGCTGAGAATGGTGTGATCGCGTATGGACGTTTTGATGCGGACGGCCAGGGAGTTGTCGTTGTGAACAGTGAGGATTATTCCCAGAGAATCCGGATTCCGGTGTGGGAAGCGGAAGTGAACGGCGATTTTATGGACCGCGTGATGGCGACGGATGCGGAGCGGTACAACGCGGGCACTGTGCGGTATCCGGTGACGGACGGTGTGATGAAAGTGGAGATCGCGGCGAATGGGGCGATGATCTTTATTGGGAGTAAAGGCGAGTAGATGGCGATCATGGTGCGTGTGCCGGGACTGTAATACGCAGTGTTTTCAAGGGCATTTGGTCATAAAAAATGCTTGATTTTTGAATCGATGTATGGTATCATTTTGACTTGTCAGAATGATATGGGCGGATTCCCGAGTGGCCAAAGGGGACAGACTGTAAATCTGCTGCAACTTGCTTCGGTGGTTCGAATCCACCTCCGCCCATTTTGGTAGCAAAGACCTGAAGAGATGAGAATGTCAAGGGAATGGGACGATGATTAGGGTGGCTCCGAGGTATTATGGAGCTGCGCTCCATAATCGCCGTTTGCAACGGCGATAGCTGCTGATATGAGAAAATTTTCTTATGTGAGCGAGCTCCCAACGAAAATTTTTTCATATCAGCAGCTGCCTCTCATTGTTTATACGCGGGTGTAGTTCAATGGTAGAACACCAGCCTTCCAAGCTGGATACGTGGGTTCGATTCCCATCACCCGCTTTTTGAAGCGTCGGACCTCTGGATTTAGAGGTCCGATTTTTTGTTTAACAGGAAATTCCGTCGGAATTTCCTGTTAAACAAAAAGGCACTGCGTGCCTAAGATGCGCACTCGCGCGAAGATGAAGATCGTCGTAAGCGACCGCGCTCGGCGCGAGAATGTGCCAAGGCCCATTCTTTTTTTACCCCCAGGAGGACGAGCATGAATTTACGTGAATATCTGAAAGAAACCAACCTCATCACCGACGGCGCGTTCGGAACTTACTTTGCAGCAAAATACCAGACGCAGGAAATCCCGGAGCTTGCGAATCTCTCGGACCCGGAGAAAGTAAAGAAGACCCACGAGGAATATCTGAATGCCGGAGCAAATTTTATCCGGACGAATACTTTTGCGGCGAACACAGAGACGCTGCAGGAGAGCTTTCCGGAAGTTGAGAAGAACATCCGCGCGGCGGTGGAGATCGCAAGGAGCGCGGCGGACGGGAAGAACGTCTGGATCGCAGGCGATATCGGTCCGATCCCGGTGAATGGGACGGAGGACGCGGCGGCAGCGGCGGACGAGTATTATCAGATCGCAAAGACGTTTGCGGAGACAGGAGTCAAAGTCCTGGACTTTGAGACGTTTGCAGACCTCGACGGGATCCTTCCGGCGATCAAAAAGATCCGTGCCGAGTATGACATGTTCATCGCAGTCTCTTTTTCCGTGAACCAGTTCGGCTACAGCGCGGCAGGACTCAGCGCGAAGCGCCTTTTGGCGGACGCGGCGGCTGTTCCGGAGATCGATGCGGTGGGCTTAAACTGCGGTGTGGGACCGGCTCATATGCGCCAGATCCTGGAAAAAGCGGGACGTCCTGGGGATAAATTCCTGCTGGCGATCCCGAACGCGGGATATCCGACTTTGACGAGAAATAAACTTCAGTTTGGCAACACTCCGGTATATTTTGCGGAGAAGATGAAGGAGCTTCAGGAGCTCGGTGCTGACATTCTCGGCGGCTGCTGTGGAACGGATCCGGAATTTATCCGTGAAATGTCCGCCCGGGACGGAATCCTGAAGAAAAGTGCTCCGGAAAAAGAGGCGGAGAGCAGCGGACAGAGTGAACATGTGGTAAGACAGGGATTCCTCTATGATGAGAACGGAAACAGAAAAGAGAAGAAGCTTATCGCGGTCGAGCTGGCGCCGCCGTTTGACGCGGATGATGAGAAACTCCTGGAATCCGCCCATCTTTTAAAGAATGCAGGCGTGGATGTCCTCACATTCCCGGATTCCCCGTCCGGAAGAACGAGAGTCGATTCCGTCCTCATGGCGAACAAGGTGCGCCAGGCGACGGGATTAAATGTGATGCCGCATATCTGCTGTCGTGACAGGAATGCGATCGCGATGCGGTCCCTGTTTCTGGGAGCTGCCATCAATGATATTTACAACTTCCTGATCATCACGGGAGATCCGATCCCGTCGACGGCGAGACAGACGGTCAAAGCGGTGTTCAACTCGGATTCCACGGGGCTTATGAAGATCGCGAAGGAGATGAACGAGGATGTTTTCGCGAAGAATCCGCTCTGCTACGGTGGTGCGATCAACCAGGGAAGAAAGAACCTGGACGTGGAGATCGGACGTGTAAAGAAGAAGATGGAAGAGGGAGCGGAGTTTTTCCTGACCCAGCCGGTATTCACGGAGGAGGACGCGGCGAGACTGCGCCGGATCAAGGATGAGACCGGGGCGCGGATCCTCTGCGGGATCATGCCGCTCATCAGCAGAAAGAACGCGATGTTCATGAAAAATGAGATCGCGGGCGTCAATGTGACGGATGAGATCGTCGCGAGATACCCTGAAAAAGCCAGCCGGAAGGAAGGCGAGGCCGTGGGCATCCAGCTTGCGAAGGAAGTCATGAAGCTGGTGGAGGACTTCGCGGACGGATATTATTTTTCATTCCCGTTCAACAGGGTTTATATGTTGAAGGATATTTGTAACTGTTCAGTAGGTCTGCGCACTTGCTGCGCTGACCGTAATAAAACACAGGCTTGAAGGCAAAAATCCCATCGGCGAAGCCGATTTGGAATGGATTTTTGCTCGTAACTTGCCATGCATCCGAAGGGAAGCTCCGGGGGAGGTTCCCGTAGGTGTGAGGGTACTGAACAGTTACGGATATTTTAGAAAAGTAAAAACAGCAGGAGACGGTGCCCGGATCAGGGCGACAGCCGTAAATGGAGAATAGAAAGAGAATGATTAAGACGATCACAGCTGCAGAGCTGATCAATGGAAGAACGTTTGACCGGACGATCATCGACATCCGCCCGGCGGAGGAATATAAAAAGGGGTCCATGGATGCCGCGTTAAATATCCCGGAGGACAAGCTGGTGGAATACCTGGAGAATCCGGAGGAGGCGGACATGGAGTCCGGAACGATCGGAGAGGGAAAGGCCTGGGAAGAGGGCGTAAATGTTGGAAAACTTCTCGCGGCGATCCCGAAGGACAAGCCGGTCTGGGTGCTCTGCCATACGGGAAACAAGAGCCTGTATGTGGCGGAACTTCTGGACGATGCCGGATTTGACGCCGGAAGCGTGGAAGGCGGATACCGCTCCTTCCTGCGCCTGTCCCTGTCCATGATGGTCATGAACGAGGAGGAGGTCGCGGAGCGCACGAAGGCAATAGAGCGCAGCATCATCACAAAATACCGCAAATCGATCTGGAGACGGTTTACAAAGGGAGTCCATGACTACGAGCTGATCAAGGAAGGAGATAAGATTGCGGTCTGCATCTCCGGCGGAAAAGACTCGATGCTCATGGCAAAGCTCTTACAGGAGCTGAAACTTCATGGAAAAGTGAAGTTTGACCTTGTATTTCTCGTGATGAATCCGGGATATAATGAGGACAACTGGAATATCATCTTAAATAACGCGAAGCTTCTGGGAATCCCGATCCAGGTGTTTGACAGCGATATCTTCAATATCGTTGCCAACGTGGATAAGAGCCCGTGTTATCTCTGCGCGAGAATGCGCCGCGGATATCTTTATTCCCACGCGAAAGAGCTCGGCTGCAACAAGATCGCGCTTGGACATCATTTTGACGATGTGATCGAGACGACGCTGATGGGAATGCTGTATAGCGGAAAGGTCGAGACCATGATGCCGAAGCTCCACAGCAAGAACTTTGAGGGCATGGAGCTGATCCGTCCGATGTACATGGTCCGCGAGGCGGATATCAAGGCGTGGAGAGATTACAATCACCTCCACTTTATCCAGTGTGCGTGCCGTTTCACGGAGCGCTGCGCGACATGCGGCGGCGAAAAGGGATCGAAGCGCGACGAGATGAAGGAGCTGATCGCGGAGCTCAGAAAGCGCTGTGACACGATCGACATGAACATCTTCAACAGTGTTCACAACATCAATCTGAAGACGGTCATCGGATATCACAAGGGAGACTGGAGTTACAATTTCCTGGATGACTACGATGAGGAGACGAAGAAAATCCATAATTGACAATTCTTTTCAAACACGCTATAATGAGAGTCTATCGGAGAATGCGCGGATGTGGCGGAACTGGCAGACGCACCAGCCTTAGGAGCTGGCGGGCAACCGTGGGGGTTCAAATCCCTTCATCCGCACTCTTCTGTAGGACAAAAAGATACTCATGTAACTGTGACGATACAATACAGTTACGGACTTACCAGAATAAGGGAGTAGTCGGCGCCGGAAAGCGCAGTAAGGTCAACATACTGGAAATGTTCCTGGCTTTACTTGAAATGATGAGACTTATCTGTCGAAAATGACAGAGAGAGTCTCTTTTTTTGTTTAAGAGGAAATCCCGATGGAACGTTCTGTTAAACAAAAAGGCACTGCGTGCCTGAGATGCGCAATGTGCGAGGCGGAAGGATCGCACAGGAAAGCGTGCTCGGCGCGGGAAACCGGAAAGCGGATTCCTTTTTATCAGAAAAAATAAGCAATTTTTAGGAGGAACATGACTTATGGGACTTTTAGAGCTTTTTATCCTTGCTGTAGGACTGTCGATGGATGCGTTCGCGGTGTCTGTCTGTAAGGGCTTGTCGGTAAAAAAGATGGAACCGAAGCACGCGCTGATCTGCGGTGCATATTTTGGCGGATTCCAGGCTCTGATGCCGACGATCGGCTACCTTCTCGGAAGCCAGTTTGAGTCCATGATCACACAGATCGACCACTGGATCGCATTTGTTCTTCTCGGGATCATCGGAATCAATATGATCAAGGAAGCCAGAGAGGATGAGGACGAAGAACTGAACGCCAGCTTTGACGTGAAGACGATGTTAGCCCTGGCGGTGGCGACCAGCATCGATGCGCTTGCGGTCGGCGTGACATTTGCGTTTTTACATGTAAACATCGTCTGGGCAGTGACCTTCATCGGATGTACGACATTTATCCTGTCGGCGATCGGCGTGAAGGTCGGTAATGTATTCGGAATGAAGTACAAGTCGAAGGCAGAGTTTGTCGGCGGACTGATCCTGGTCCTCATGGGGATCAAGATTTTGCTGGAGCATCTTGGATTCCTTGGCTGAGCCTGAAAAGCGCGGCCGGATCACGAAAAAACGGCAGCAGGAGAGGACCGGAACAGATAAAGAAGTTGAAAAAATAGATCTTTGGGAGAGAAAACTTCCGGGGGTCCATTTTTGGACTAAGAGGTTACTTTTCACGGGTAGGAATTTTCTGAACTGAAAATTCCGTATGATACCGTTGGAGTGCGGATTTTGCCGATTCGGAATGCGGAGCATCGGCATAATTTTTGTTGTCCGGCGTTCTTGACAAGGCATTCCGGTACCGATATAATGAATAATTGTCTGATACAGACAGATGAGATTTTGTAAAAATACCGTAATTGGAACGGTATTACATGATCATAACCGATATATATCAGGGTTCGGCACCATTTCGGTGCGGACCCTGTCGTTGCATCCTGATAAATTCTGATAAAGTAAAATAAGGAAAATACAGACATGAACAGAGAGAGAGACCAGAGGGGATCAAGGGGACCGAGAGACCAGAGAGATCCCAGAACCCAGAGAGACCAGAGAGACGAGTACAGGCAGCATTCCCCGGCCTGGATCCGGGCGCAGAGGCGGAAGAGAAAACAGATCTTAAGACGGCGGATCATGATCGGCGGAGCGATCATCTGCCTGATCCTGATCATCGGAGTGATCCGGCTTATTTCCGGCTTGTTCGGGCATGGAAAAGAGAAGACAACGGATACGGTCGCGGAGGAATCCACATTCCAGGCATCCGATATCAGCGTCAACGGGATTTCTTTAAAGGGAATGACAAAGAGTGAGGCGAAAGCTGCCATCGAGGCGAAGTTTCCGTGGAATGTGAAGATCTCTTACAACGGGGAGAGCGTGGACGCGGACAATATGATCGACACCGAGCTGGATGCCTTTTTGGACGGGATTTCTGCTGACAAGAATGGCGGAGAATATACATTCTCGGTGGAAGATTCTGAAGATCTGCAGTCCGCAGCGGCAGAGGCAGCAGCGGACGCGGCGGCGAAGTGGGATGTGAAGGCAAAGAACGGCTCGATCTCCGAGTATGACGCTGCGACGGATAAGTTCCTGTTTGCGGACGGAGCTCCGGGCAAGGCTGTGAACCAGGAGAAGCTTATAAAGGACCTCGTGGAGGCTGCGACAAGCGGAAACTATGACGCCGTGATACAGGCTGAGGTCAATGAGAGCCAGCCGGAGCTTTCCGCAGCGAACGCGAAGGAGCAGTATAAGACTCTTTCTACGTTTACGACGGAGACGACCGCCAACGAGAAGAGAAATACAAACGTAAAGCTTGCGGCCAGAGCTATCAACGGAACCATCGTGCGGCCGGGTGAGGAATTTTCCTTTAATAAGGTTGTAGGACAGCGCACGGCGGAAAAGGGATATCAGGAAGCGGCTGCCTACAGTGGAGGCGAGGTCGTACAGGAACCGGGCGGTGGTGTATGCCAGGTATCTTCGACGATGTACCGTGTGGCATTCCAGTCCGGTATGCAGATCACGTTCCGAAGATCCCATACCTTTGAGCCGAACTACGTAACTCCGGGACAGGATGCGGCGATCAGCTGGGATATTCCGGATTTCCGGTTTATCAATACATCAAAGGCGGCGATCGGTATCCGCGCGAACTACAGCAACCGGAAGATGACGGTCTCCTTCTACGGAGTACCGGTTCTGGAAGATGGAATCACCTGGAGTCTGGAGTCTGAGAAGACGGATGAGCTTCCGCCGCCGGAGCCGACCTATGTGGAAGACCCGACGCTGGATCCGGGCACCGAGGTGACACAGAAGGCAGCGACGAACGGCAGCCGCTGGGTTACCTATAAGATCGTTTCAAAGAACGGAACCGTTATCGAGAAGACAGAAGATCACGCGAAAACCTACAAGGGACATGCAGCTGTGATCCGCAGAAATACGGGAACCGTGAAGGTTTCACCGGATGAGACGACGGCCGTTGAGTCCACGTCCGCCGCAGCCGTAGACGGAATGCCGGACGGATACGTTCCGGGCGAGAGCGTCGCGCCGGAGAGCTCTGCCGCTGCGACAACCGCAGCCGGTTCTTCCGGCACATCGACAACAGCGGTATCCACCGGTGGATCTGAGACGAAGGGCACACACAGTGAGACAACGGCTGCATCGACGACAGCGGCAGCGACTGAGGCAGCGACGACGGCTGCACCGGCGACAGAAGCAACGACGGCAGCCGCGCCAAACGGCCCGGGTGATGAAACAACTGCAGCGGCGCCGACGGAAGCCATTGGAAATATTGCGGGATTTCCGGGAAACTAAATAGAGAGAATAAAGAAAACGCACATCATGCTTTCAATTACCTTAATTATATGGGAGAAAGAAGATGTGCGTTTTGATTTAGTGTGAGAGAACGAGACGTCGCGGAGCGTAGACAATCGAACCGTTCGAGCCCGGCAGGGCTTGAACATACAAAAAAAGGAGATATCCAGCGGATACCTCCTTTTTTGTATCATTGAAAGCACGAGACGGGATTCGAACCCGCGACCCTCGCCTTGGCAAGGCGATACTCCACCACTGAGCCACTCGTGCGTATCAGGTTACCATCATGATAGCATGGATCTTTTGAAGTGTCAAGATAAGAAAAGTGTGGTATACTGTGGAGGATATGAAAAAATTTACTGGTCAGGTCAGCACATGGAAGCAAAAGAGGAGAAAGCCATTGGAAACATCAGTAAGATCAAAGGAAATGGATATGTTAAACGGAGGACTGGCAGGAAAACTGATCCTGTTTTCGATACCGTTAGCGTTCAGCAGTATTTTACAGCAGCTGTTTAATTCAGCGGACGTTGCCGTTGTGGGAAGATTCGCGGGGGAACAGGCGCTGGCGGCTGTGGGAAGCTGTGTGGCGCTGGTTGGAATTTTCGTGAACCTGATCGTAGGACTTTCTGTGGGACCGAATGCAGCGCTGGCGAACCTTATTGGCCAGAAGAACCGCGGTAAGATCAACAGCATGGTCCACACGATCCTGACCTTCGGTGCGGTTCTCGGAATTGCGCTTCTCGTGATCGGAGTGCTGGTGGCAAGACTGGTCCTTGTGGCATCCGGAACGCCGGAGACAGTGCTGGATCAGGCACTCTTATATATCAGGATCTATTTTGTGGGAATTCCGTTTATGGTCGCGTACAACTTTGGTGCTGCCATTGTCAGAAGCTACGGTGATACGAGGAGACCAATGTGCTACCTTATCGTGTCCGGCGTGCTGAATGTAATTTTAAACCTGCTCCTTGTGATCGGATTCCATCTGGGAGTTGCGGGCGTTGCCATCGCCACGGTGATCTCCAACGTGGTCAGCACATTCCTCATTATCTCCCATCTGTACCGCAGGAATGATGAGTTCAGCTTCCGGTTTGACAGGATGCGGATCGATACAAATGAGCTGAAAAAGGTGCTGGCGATCGGTATCCCGGCAGGAATTCAGGGTGCGATCTTTTCTGTTTCCAACGTGTTTATCCAGAGTGGGATCAACATGTTCGGTGAGGCGGCCATCGCGGGTTCATCCCTGGCGCTGAATTTTGAGTATTTTACATATGATATTGCAGGTGCATTTGCCCAGGCGGCGGTTACATTTACAAGTCAGAACTTTGGTGCGGGCAACATGAAGAGATGCAGAAAGATCTTCTGGCTCTGCCTGCTCTTTGGATTCGGATTTACGGAGATCCTCAGCGTGATCTTTATCGTGTGGGAAGATTTTTTCGTCAGCATCTATACGACGAGCGCTGCGGTGGCGGCATACGGGATCATACGAATGGATCGTGTGTGTGCCTTGGAAGGTTTAACTGCGACATATGAGGTTGCCAGTTCCTGCCTGCGAGGAACTGGAAAGTCTCTGGAGCCATCCGTCATCACGATCCTCGGTACGGTCGTATTCCGCCTGATCTGGCTCACAACGATATTCCGCATGTTCACGACTTATGATATGTTGATGAATGTGTATGTGGCGTCCTGGCTGTTTACGGGATGTTCAATGTTCGTGGTCTACTTCTTCCATATGAGGAAGATGGATAAGCTGTTTGCGGCAAGATAGAGAGAAAAAACTGTTACTGTCTGCATCGTTCGTAAATAATAAAAAAGCGTTTTCCTGCGGTATATCAGTTGATGAGATGCCCGGACAGGAGAACGCTTTTTAAAGTTAAAGACCTGCAGATCAGATGATCTGGTTGAGAAGTTATAAGTCAGTTGGAACGCTTTTCCTGACTTATAAGTGAATGATCTTCGCCCCCAGAAGTTCTGCGTCATCCTCCGCATGGGTAGCGATGATCAGGAGCTTTCCGGCGCAGAGCTCTTTGACCAGATCGATCGTGAGCTGCCTTGTATCGGCGTCCAGTCCGGTAAAAGGCTCATCCATGAGAATGATCTCAGACGGTGCGAGGATCGCGCGCAGGATCGCGACACGCCTCTTCATGCCGCCGGAGAATTCACAGACAGGCTTATTCAGGGCGTCTTCCGGGAGAAGACGGAGCAGGTATGCGGTCAGAGCTTCGCTGGAATATCGCTTTCCAAGAGCGAAGCGGAGGTTTTCAATGGCGGTATAGCCTTCCAGAAGACGGTTTTCCTGAAAAACTGCGGAGATCAGGGGACGCATTCCCCGGATCTTGCAGGGATCAGATTTTGATACCGTGCCGGAAGATGCTTTTATATCGTTATTGCCGGGATTCTCTGCCGGTGTACCGAACAGGATCACACCGGAATCCGGCTTTTCAAGTCCGAGGACCAGACGGAACATTGTAGTCTTTCCGTTTCCGGATGGTGCCATCAGACAGTAGAAAGTTCCGGAGGAAAATTCTAGGGAGAGATCGGAGAGAACCGGCTGTCCGTCGTAGGATTTGGTGACGGAGCGGAGCGCGAGAGCAGTGTCATTTTTTTTATTTATCGGACTCATTCACATAGGCCCCCTTTCCGGCACATTTCTTCAGAATCCACAGGAATCCCTTTTCAAACAGACTGCTCACAAGAATGATGACAACCGTCCACGCGAAGAGCTCCGCGGTGCTCAGATAGATCTTCGCGAGATACAGCCCCTCGCCGATGGAACCGTCCGGCACACCGATGACTTCGGCGGCGATCCCGGACTTAAATCCCATGCCGAGGGCGGTGCGGCAGGCGCTTTTTAAGTACGGGTAGAGTGCTGTGCGGTAGATATAGAACGCCCGGCGGATAAACGGGACGTGGAAGACTTCCGCCATCTCTAAAAGTTCCCGGTCCGCAGATATCAGCCCGGCTTTCGTGTTCACATGGATCATGGGATAGACCACGAGGAACGAGATAAAGACGGAGAGGTTTTTAGAGCCGGTCCAGATCAGTGCCAGGATCACGAAGGACGCGACGGGAACCGTCTTCATGAGCTGCACCGGCGGCTCTAAGAATTCGTCCACGATGGGAAAACGGTACGCCAGAGATCCGGTGAAAAGTCCCAGAAAAAACGCCAGAAAGAATCCGATGCTGATCCGCCAGAAAGAAAACGCGATGGCGGACCAGAAATCCGGGAGCAGGATCTGTTCACAGAGCGCCCGCAGCGTATCGACAGGTCCAACAAGGAAAATATGATTCCGGATCAGGGAGGCTGCGGTCTGCCAGAGGATGATCCAGAACAGGATGATCGAGAGCCTGCGGAGAAATCCGGGAAAACGATGATCCATGGCGGCTGTCTCCTTTCATAAAGTGTAATAAAAATCAATGCTGTTTTCCAGCGGTTGAATTTCTTCATGTAATCGTAATAATAAAATTATAGTAACTATTCAGTGCCTTCATAGTTACGTGCAAAAATCCATTCCAGATCAGCTTCGCTGATGGGATTTTTGCCTTCCAGCCTATGTTTTCTTACGGTCAGCGCAGCAAGTGCGCAGACCTACTGAACAGTTACAAATTATAACAGATATTTCTCATGGCTCAAGCTATTAAACTGACTTATGTAAACTAAATTCCGTGAGAATAAACGGCGATATAGAAATGAGGTATGACTGTTTTGCCAGCCATACCTCGTTTTTCACAGTCGGCATGAATGCTTGTAACTGTTGAGAACTTTCGCAGTCACAATTACTTTATATAGTAGAATCCATCATCTGGCAGCTCACCGCCGACGGAGGCCGAGTTCTGGTCGTACAGAGCCTGAAGGTAACCGGAAAGTGCTGTTTTCATCTCATCACCGGAGATGAAGGTGATATTGCAGTAAGGAAGCGCTTTTTTCGCGATCGGAGCCTTTGCGACGATCTCAGCCTTTGCGATGAGCTCGGCTGCGGCATCCGGATCCTCCGCAGTGAAGGCGATGGATGCCTCATGTTCCTGTAAGAACGTATCGACGAGATCCTCGTGCTCCTTTAAGAAATCATTGTTTACAATGGTAACACCTGTTACAAGACGGCTTCCGGAACCGTCACCCTGGACGTTATCCCACTCTTTTGTGAGGTCCATGATGATGGAGAGCTTTTCGTTCTGGGCGAGAGCGGCAGTTACGAAAGGCTGCGGAAGAAGACCGATGGCGTTCGGATCCTCAGCGAGGACGGAAGCAACCTCAGATGCCTCGGACTTGAATTCAAGAGTTACATCATCCTCTCCGAGTCCTGCGGCGGAGAGCACATAGCGGAGTGCGTATTCCGGAGTAGTTCCCTTTCCCGGAAGATATACGGTCTTTCCCTTTAACTGATCGATCGTTGTCACGGAGCTGTCGGCAGATACGAAGTAGAGAACGCCGAGAGTGTTGATATCGATCACGGAGATATTTTTGTTTGTCTTATTGTAGAGAACGCTTGCGACGTTCGCCGGAAGCAGGGCGATATCGACTTTTCCGCCTGCGACCATGGCGGTCATCTCGTCAGCCGCGGTGACCATAGTGAATTCGTAGCTGTTCTCGGACTCCCCGTTTGCGGCCTCATCCATGAGCTTTACAAGTCCCATGGTTGTCGGACC
Organism: Pilosibacter rotomagensis; assembly: GCF_045062245.2. Taxonomy (NCBI): domain Bacteria; kingdom Bacillati; phylum Bacillota; class Clostridia; order Eubacteriales; family Clostridiaceae; genus Pilosibacter; species Pilosibacter rotomagensis. The sequence continues at coordinate 452,737 of NZ_CM170323.1, forward strand.
CTTTAAACCGCCGACACGGACAACGGTCTCATCGCCGGTGTTTTCAGCGGCGGACTCGGAAGCAGCTTCCGTTGTGGTTTCCTCAGCAGCCGTCGTTGTCTCCTCCGCGGAAGAAGCGGCAGCTGTTGTTTCGGTTGTGGATGATGAGCAGCCTGCAAGGAGAGATCCCGCGATCGCGGCAGCCATCATGACGGATAACATTTTTCTCATATACTTAGTTCCTCCTGAAAAAAATCTGACAGACATGGACTTTTCTCATTGTCTGCATAAATAATAAATCCCCGGTATGCACACGAAAAGAGCATACTGGGGGGTATTTGCCATGGCAGAATTTTCCCGGAACAGATTCTTTTCGTCTTTTCCCTCAGGACAGATGACCTTTGGGGTTAGCACGACCGAACTAAATAGAATATATCATGGGGATTTGAGAATGTCAATCCAACATGAGATTGGGGAAAAACATGTTTTAAAGGCGAAGGCTGCATATGCCAAATCGAAAAATAATCGGAAGCGGAGCGACGGGAAAGAGGCGGAACCCGAACCTGACTTTGTGAAAAAAAGAGACAAAGAAATCGGTGCTGGGCAGCCGCATACTGCGAACAAATATCCGACACAGAAAGACAGAAAAACCCAGGAAAATACGAGGGATTTCGCTGCCTGTACTTTATTGTATACAATTTAAGAAAATAAGGTTTTTCCTCGGAATGCGTTGGATTATATACAATTTCCGACTTGCTTTGCAAAGGGGGATATGCGATAATATGATGCGAAAACATTAAAAATTAAGGTAAGATAGAGGATTCAAAATTTAGCATTCTGGTGATATGTCAAGAGTTTTTAAAAAAGATTTTGATATATTTTTCAGGAAAAAGGGTAACTTTAATAGACCTTCGGCGGAAAATCCAAAGGCGAACATCAGTTCTTGTTGATATTTGATTGAGTGTCCAGCTTTTCGCCGGTGTACAGTTGGTTTTTGACCAGCAATCCAAAAACAAGCCGTACAAGTTTACGAGATGTAAGCGCGAGTGCTCTTTTGTGCTGATGCTTGGTAACTTCAGCATATTTTTTTGCATAATACTCAGTGTATTCTGGCACATGCTTCCTGACGCTGTTAGCCGCTTCTCCCAGATAATAGCGCAGATACGGATTCCCGACTTTTGAGACTTGATTGTCCTCGGAAATAAAATCGCCGGAATCGTTTTTCAGCCAGTACAAACCGGCATACTTTGCAAGTGCATCGGATGAGTGGAACGCAGTTATGTCGCCTATTTCGGACAGCATGCCGGAGGCCCATACCGGTCCGATACCGGGAATGGACTTCAGGATAAGAAACGCATTCGGGTTCATCCCATTGATGCACTTTTCAATTGCCTGCTCTATCAGTTTTATTTCTTTTTGATAGGCCTGGATGCAGTTAAATGAGCTTGCAAGTGAAATATTCAGTGGTTCATACATGCATTGATCCAAACGGTACGAGTCCCTTGCGGCTTTCCGCAAAAGCTCGGATGTCCTGGATATGTCAGAAATACGGTTCCTGCTTTTTTCAGCGAGGAACGAAAGGAGTTCTTCCTCTGAGAGGTCGATGATCTCCTGGGGGGACAGGAACTCCGTCAGTATGGCAGAAGATGTTGCGCCGTAAATATTGCTGAACGGCTTGTTATCACCCTCAAGAAGCTGCAGTTCGCTGAACTTCAGATACAGGTTTGAAACCATGTAGGTCTTTTCCCTGGTAATGCATTCTGACAGGTGCATGCGATGCCTGGTAAGACGCTTCAGGGCGATAAACTGGCCGCCGCGCCAAGGCTCAAGCTTTTTCGTCCTGCCGACCCTTGCGAAGTCAGCAATGAGAAAAGCATCGATAGGATCCGTCTTTTCCATTCCGATATAGGATTTACGGTAATTGGATGTAGCCTTGGGGTTGACACAGAAAACATAGGGCTTGTACGGCATAAGCGTCTCACATGTAGAAAGAAAATTTGCGATATGGACGCTGTAAACAGAGGTAGACTCTAAAGCAACGATGATTGTATCAAGGTTTTTATGTTTCTGCATGCATTTAGCGATCATATCGGCAAGTTCATCAGCGCCGGGCTGATTGTTGCCAAATGAGGATGAGATGTACTTGTTTTCTTCAAAATCCATGGCATAGACCGCATTGGATTTTGAGCTTACATCAATACCTACAAACAAGGTGGACATATAGTTGATCTTTAACAAGATATCACATCCTTTCCGATCTGGATTTGTGGAGCCTGAAGTAAAAGGTTTATCCTGTGCTGCATATGGTGACCGAAGCCTCGCGCAATGAGCATGCACCCGGCCAGCCTTTCTTGCTGGAGCTACGGCGGGGGACGAAAATTCTGTGTTAGCGGAATGTGCCATATGTGCCAGGCTGAATGCTAAAAAAGCAGTCACGGCCAAAGCCGGCTGAAAGGAGGAAAAGCAGTGCCTTCGGACATCAGACTCTGCCTGATATCATAACACAGGATGAATCATATAAAAAGTAACTGTTGACCGTATGGATGGGATTCAGGATGAGGGGAGTTCCTCTTGGATGTCCTTACCATCTATACCCATAAAAAGAATAAGTTCATAAGCGATATTTCTTGCCTACGAACTTATTATACGAGGAGGAAATGGTATGAAAACCAACGATGAGGCACTGCTTAAGATCAAGTATGACGTGCTGCGCACAGTTTCCAAGCTGGCTTTCGAGGGCAGACTCGAGGAAGAGAGAGACAATATCCCGTTCAAACTGATCCCGGGCCCGAAGGCACAGTTCCGCTGCTGTGTATACAAGGAGAGAGAGATCATCCGTCAGAGAATCCGTCTCGCGGAGGGAAAATGTCCGAGTGACAAACAGAGCGACAATATCATTCAGGTCATCTCTTCTGCATGTGAGGAGTGTCCGATCACAAGATTCGTTGTAACCGATAACTGTCAGAAATGTATGGGTAAAGCCTGCCAGAACGCATGTAACTTTGGTGCGATCTCGATCGGCCGTGACCGTGCCCATATTGATCCGAGTGTCTGTAAAGAGTGCGGACGCTGTGCTCAGGCATGTCCGTACAATGCGATCGCTGAGCTGATCCGTCCGTGCCGCCGTGCATGTCCGGTAGATGCGATCACAATGGATCCGGAGACCGGAATCTGCCAGATCGATGAAAAGAAATGTATCCAGTGCGGTGCCTGCGTAAGAAGCTGCCCGTTCGGTGCAATTTCCTCCAAGGTATATGTTGTACAGGTGATCGAGGCGATCAAGGCCGGCAAGAAGGTCGTTGCCATGGTTGCTCCGGCTGCTGAAGGTGAGTTCGGCCAGGATATCACAATGGAGAGCTGGCGTACTGCATTAAAGAAGGTTGGCTTTGCCGATATGGTAGAGGTTGCCGCCGGTGCTGATATGACAGCAGCGTACGAGGCAATGGAATGGGCAGAGGCATTTAAGGAAGGCAAGAAGATGACGACCTCCTGCTGTCCGGCATTCGTAAATATGATCAAGAAACACTATCCGACTCTGATCGATAATATGTCCACAACGGTATCCCCGATGTGTGCGGTATCCAGAATGTTAAAAGCGATCGATCCGGAGACCGTTACCGTATTTATCGGACCGTGTATGGCAAAGAAGTCTGAGGCGGCTGACAAGTCCATCGAGAACAATGCAGATTATGTTCTGACCTTCGGTGAGGCCATCGAAATGCTGCGCGGAAAAGAAGTTGAGCTTGAGCCGGCTGAGGAGACAAAGCAGGAAGGCAGTGTCTTCGGAAAACGCTTCGGCAATGGCGGCGGCGTGACAAACGCAGTGATCGAGTGCTTCAAGGAAAAAGGTGAGAGCGCTGACGTTAAGGTTGCGCGCTGCAGCGGTGCGGCTGAGGTTAAGAAAGCCCTTCTTCTTCTCAAGGTCGGCAGACTTCCGGAAGATTTCATTGAGGGTATGATGTGCCAGGGCGGCTGCGTAGGCGGACCGAGCAACCTGAAACAGGAGATGACATTCAAGAAAGACCGCGACGCTGTGATCGCCAAAGCAGACGGCCGCGGAGTATGGGAGAACTTAAAGAATTACGATATGGATTCCTTCTCCATGCATCGCAGCTACGAGAAGCCGGAGGCTTAATGTAGGTTTACATAACATATGAATATGGCAGGGTGTCCGGCTGGGGCTGGCGGACATCTGTGAATAAAAGAACAGCATGTATTTTTCGGATCGGTTTCCGCGAAATGTATGCTGTTTTTTTTATGTAACAGGAAATTCTGAGGAATTCCCTATTACACAAAAGACCCTGACGGTGCCAATGATGCACACTTGCGTGAAACTGTAGATTGTCGCAAGCGACCGCGCGAGGCGCGAGAATGTGCCAAAGCACGATCTTTTATGTTCACAAAACGCTGCCGGATATGATAAAATGGAACCAGATCATTTCGGTATTACAGGGAGCATGGACATGGGGAAACTGAACGATATTTACATACAGGAAAGCCTGAAGGTAATCCTGGAAAGTATTCCGGAATATACGGTGACGACGGTGGTTGCCCCGATGGGATACGGAAAAACCACGGCGGTCACCAGCTTTTTAAAGGGACTTGGGAGCTCTGCGCTTATATTCCGCCTGAACATGCTGGCGGATGAGGGCAGTATCTTCTGGAGCAGCTTCTGCCGGAGCTTTCGGAATTTTCCAAAGCTGAGACAGGAATTCGTCGAGATGGGAATGCCGAAGAATGATGCGGCGAGAGCGCTGTTTCTTGAGATCCTGCTTGACGGTCTGGAGAGTGAGACGCGGGATATCTATCTGGTTTTAGACGATTTCCATCTTGTAAAAGAAGAGCCGATCCGGAAATTTCTCCTGTTTCTGATCAAACAGCTGCCGGAACAGTTCCGCCTTATCATCATGAGCCGGAGTGAGGTCTTTGAGGGACAGGAAAAGCAGGAGCTCGGACGCCGGCTTTTAGAGATCCGGAAAGAGGATCTGTGCCTGAAAAAACAGCAGATCTTTCAGTACGCGAAGCACTGTTCTGTCGATTTAAGTGAAGCTCAGGGAGAGAACTTAAGCAAAATGACAGAGGGCTGGATCTCCATGATCTATCTGAATTTTAAGGAGCTTTCTTCGAGTGGACGGCTGCTTTCGGATGGAGAGTCCATCTATGATGGAATGAGAAAGCTGTTTTTTGACACGGTAGACGAGCTTCATAAAAAATTTCTCCGGGTCATGTCCGTGTCAGACGGATTTACCGCGGAACAGGCGGAGTTTTTATGGGGAGCTTCTTGTGAAAAGCTTCTGGAGGACCTGACTGCGGGAAACGCGTTTATCAGCTGCGACCGGACGACGGGAATCTATCGCTATCATCATATGTTGCTTGCATGTGCGAGGGAGGCGTTTTGTGAGCTTCCAAAAACGGAGCAGGATCAGTATTTACGGAATCTTGGCCGTTGGTATATGAAAAATAAAGAGATCCCGGAGGCGATCGAGACGTTTTACCGTGCCGGAGACTATGATTCCATGCTTGGGGCGTTGGAGACGACCCAGTCCTCCTGGCAGAGCAATGAGTACCGGAACCGGTTAAAGGTCTGGCTGGAACATTGTCCGCCGGAGATCTTAAAGAAGCATTATCTGGCTCAGATCATCTGTATGCGGCGGTTCTTTTTCTTTGGAATGATGCCGGAGATGATGAAGATGAAGGAATTTTTCCTTTCCTGCATGGAAGAGCCGGAAGATATCGACGAAAAACAGAGAAACCAGTATTTCGGTGAATTTTATATGAATATGAGCTTCCTGGAATACAACAAGATCTCCGCTATGAGCATCCTTCACCGGAAAGCGGGAAGCCTGATGAGGGAGAAGGCGGTGACGCTTGATACCACCAACAGCTGGACGTTTGGTTCGCCGTCGGTATTGTGGCTGTATCACAGCGGCAGCGGATCCCTTGACCGGGAAATGGACGAGATGTATGAGTGCATGCCGTATTATTACCGCCTGACACAGGGACATGGACAGGGGGCAGAGCACATGATGGCGGCGGAGGCTGCTTTTGACCGGGGGATGGATGCAGATGCGCTGATCGCCATGGAAAAGGCAGTGGACGCGGCAAAGCGCTACGGCCAGTGGGGGATCCGGACCTGCTGTCTCTTTTTGAAGATGCGGATGGCAGAAAAGAATGGCGGGTTTGAGACGCTCGAGGAGGAGAGGAAAAGCTTCCGCCGGGAGCTGATGGAAAACCGCCAGTATATCATGATCCACAGTCTGGATCTCTGCGACAGCTTTATTTCGGCTCTGCGCGGGGAGACGGAGAAGATCGTGCCGTGGGTTGCGAATGGTCTCCTGGAAAGCTCCTCCGTGTTAGGGGCAGCGATGGCATCAGCGTTTACGATCTACCATCAGGTTCTGCTGGCGCGGGGAGAATACTCAAAGCTTGCGGCGAGAAAAGAAAGCATGGAAAAGCAGTTTCTCGGAAGCCGGGTGGTCTATGTCATGCCTGCGATCTATCTGGAGATCCAGCTTGCAGCGGCATTTTCACACCTTGGAAAGGAACAGGAGGCGGAAACGGCGCTAAAGAAAGCCGCGGAACTTGCCTTTGTTGACAGGATCTACATGCCGTTTGTGGAAAACCTGGATCAGATCCCGGCAAAGCTGTGGAAAACCCTTTCGGATGTGTCGGCTTATCAGGATGATCTGCGGCAGATCGCCGGGATCTGCGGGCGTTATAAGGGAATGACGCTCCCGGGAGCTCCCGGACATGATCTCTCAGGGCTTTCGGAGCGGGAGCTCGAGATCGCCAGACTGGCAGCGGAATACATCAGCAACCAGGAGATTGCCAGACGCCTGTTCCTGACCGAAAACACAGTAAAGACCCACATGAAAAACATCTATGCAAAGCTGGAGATCGGCGGCAGCAGCCGCGATAAAAGGCGGCAGCTGGAAAAGCTTTTTCAGTGAAAAAAATCCCTCAAAGGTTACTACTTAGGGGTGAGGACATGAAAAGAAAGCTTCTGTACAATATATGTATAGAGGCTTTTTTTGTGCAACAGCTTCTGAAGAATTCCAAAACACACAAAAAGGTAGATTCTTTTTTATGCAGCAGGAGATCAGATTTTGGGGAGGGATCATATGAGAAAGAAATGGAAATCGCGGCTGAGGCAGGGGACAGCAGTCCTTCTTGCGGTTGCTATGGCGGCCGAGGGCGGTATGCCGGCATACGGTTATATCAAACCGAAAAGCGGCAGACAGACCGTAGCCGGAAATGACGGAACAGGGATCAGTGAGACGGAAGACTGGATCGAAACATTTCCGAACGGTGTCTTTGCGTTTAAGGACAATGCAGTTTACTTAAAAGAGGGAGAGAAAAAGGAAAAGAAGCTCACGGTGTACCGTCTCGGCGGCCGGGATGGGGAGGCAACTGCCCATATCGCCCTGACACCTGCTGCGGCAGAGATGGAGGAAGATGGAGGAGAATTAAACACCGCGAACGCAGTGAGCTGGAACGATGTGAAGCTTAGGGTGGAGGATCCGGTCGGTACCGAATGGATCGCGACTTCGAGCTCTGCGGAGGCTGCAAGAGTGTCCTACACGGAGCTTGACACAGAGGCGGAGGACCCGTTTGGCACCTTATTCGTTGACCTTACCTTTGCGGATGGTGAGTGGGTAAAGGATATCCTGATCTCCGCAGTGGACGATGATGAGCATGAGGCAGAGGAATTTCTTCTGGCTATGATCTATGACGCCTCCGGGGCGGAATTTAACGACTCCGCAAACCGTCTGACGGTATGCGTTACCGATAATGAAGAAGCGATCGACAGTGAGATTGGCTTTGAAGTGTCGGACCTCCGTGTGGACCGGTCAGAGGGACAGGCACAGCTTGTCTTAAAACGCACCGGCGGTATCCAGTATGTGAGCCAGGTGGATTATTACACAGAGGATGGAACTGCGGAAGCCGGAAAAGACTATGTGAAGGCAGAAGGCAGCACCGGATTTGCGGGCGGGATCGATACGACGACGATCACCGTGGAGCTGATCAATGACGGGGAAGCTTCTCTTGATGAGGCGGACGATGTGACATTTACAGTCCATCTGAAGAATCCGAAGGCGGCGACACTGGCGGACGGTGGGGATACCATCGAAGTTTCCCTTTATAATACGAACAGTGCCGACAGGAAAAATCTTGCGACGCTGACCTACCTTCCGGATGCGGAGGACGCGTCAGATCGTCTTGTGATGAGTGATGAGGCACTTGCTCCGGCAGAGGGAGATACCGTTCTGGCAGAGGTTGTTGAGAATGCCGGGGAAACGGTGGAAGCGCTCGATATTACGCCGGTTCTCGGTGATGCCGAGAGCCAGCCGATGACACGGACATTCCTCTACGGGGACGCGCTCCAGTTTGGAAGCAATCAAGGATCATGGAAGCAGTATGCCCGGATCGCCGGTTCGGCTCCGGGGGCATCTGACGATGTAAATGGATACGCAAACGCGGACTCCAGACGGAAGGAGGGAGAAGGAGGCTCCAACTGGTACTGGAAGTACGGAAGGTATGTGGATTCCGGTACAGATAGGGATAGGACAAATTTCACATTTTCCGACAACGGATGGAAGATCGCAACAAACAATACGATCTACGCGAGACTCTATATCGATCATCTGTATGATAAATATGAGTCACTCTATGTGGACAGTGACTATACATCCCACAAAAAAGCGGGAAAATACAATGCGACCTTTGCTTATGTCGGAAACCTGAATGATAAGTATCCGAAGGATATGGCCTATGGTGACGGACAGGACAATGTAAAAAGGTTTCTCAGAAATGAAGCCGCGGACAGCAATGTCATGTTCCGGAATGATGGTACCTTTATCTCAGAAAATTCCGGAAATTATAAGCGAAAAGCATTCTATCTCGGCGGACAGGCCGGATGCGGAAGTGATGCGAGGACATCAAACACGAAAGCAACCGTAAACCTGTGGCAGGCAGTGACAAGCGGAAGTGTGTCGTATGATACACTGAAAAACTACAATTATCTGTACATGCGTGTTGAGTCCCAGGCAAACAAGAACATTACCGGAAGACAGCAGATCAGGAATGCGTATTTAAAACGAAATGCGTTTACGGACAACCCGATCCTGCGGATCCATACGGCGGATGACCAGATGCTGGACGATCTTCGCAATTTTGGTTCCGATGCAAAGAGCGAAGCGGCGGATCGATTTATCCGGAACAAGCTTGCCCCGTCCGTCAGGATCGAGGACGGCGGTACGGATGAATGGGGAAATCTGTACGTAGGCAGCCGGCTGAAGCTGACGGAAAACAGCCAGAGCGGCATCTATAAGTTCCATGACACGGTACGTTTGATCGACTGCCGGAGCCAGAAGATCGTGAATACGGCAATGCCGGATGGAAAGTCAGCGTCGATCACATTACTGCGGAATGACAATGAGCTGACAAACAGAAATGATAATTACTATGTGGACGTTCCGTTAGACAGAACGCAGAATTTCGTCTTAAACTTTTCCGCATCCATCGATAAGGACAATGACGGAAATAAGACGGCTGAGGAATATGAGTCCACAAAGTCCGGTCTGGAGAGTATGCTGAAACATGCAACGATCACCCAGGGCGTGTACGATAAGAATCTTACAGAAGGGACCCATAAATATTATAAGGACCGGACGGTTGCCTTGGAAGGTCTTACAGTAAAGGATAACACCTTCTTCCTGTCCGGTGTGAAGAACTTAAAGTCTGTCAATTTCCATCTGAAGCATGACGATGTGATCCTGTTCAACGGTGAACTGTATCAGGGCGACGAGGAGATCCCGGTAAGTCTTGCGGAGCTTTCCATGACGAAGCTGGAATTCCAGTTTTACGATTACACCGTTCTTGGACATGTACGCCCGATGGAGATCGGCAGCATCGCGGAGGCAGCTCTTTATGTAGACTATAATGAGAACGGAAAGGTCGATGTTACGCTGAATCCGGAGACAGGTCTCTATGAACTGGATGAGGTTGACGGAAAGACAGATCTCTTCGTTCAGGCACTTGTGGACGACAGCTATGATATCGGAACCCTTGAACCGGTGGTCATCGAAGGAAAGACGTATGACCAGCTGGTATTTGTCCGCTACAATATGATCCCGCGCTGTTTGAGAGTTCCGCCGGGAGCTTCTGCGGATGAGACCTGCCAGATCGTTCCGAACTTTACGACGATCGTGACAAACGAGGAGCAGAAGTCACGTCTCACAAAGGAAATGCAGTCTTATCGCCAGATCAACGGCGGCGACACGATGACACAGAAGATCTATACGGAAAAAGCTTCGGTAGGCTACGTTTCCTTCCCGCTTGGCGGTGATTATAATCCGGCAGAGTATAGCGGAAACACGGCTGACAGTAAGAATGCATATGTCTGGAAGCCGGAGTGGCACGGAGCGCTCTTAAAGGATTTTGAGAACCCGGGCGAGATCCGGCTGGATGATACGATGATGACCACGGACCAGTATCCGGCGGCAACGGAGAAAGACCAGATCAATGCGTATCTCGGAAGCTTCCATGGAAATGATACATATGCGCTGACGATCCTCTACCGGGATCAGCTGGAAAATTCCAGACTCGGAAGCTTTTATGCAAGACCGTCCAAGGGATCCTTCTCCTTCAATCAGGATGAGATGCCGGTGGTACAGGCGGATCCGGATATCGAGCAGTCCGGTCAGGGCTCAAATCTCTCAAAGACAGATCCGAAGATCAAGCTTCCGAACCTGAACCTTGGTTTTGGTCCTGCGGAGCTGATCATGGATGGTGATACCGTCGGATTTTCCATCGGTATTCCGCTTTACAGTAAGAAGACGGAAACCGAGTATGTGGAGAAGGGAAACAATCTTCCAAATTCCAAGGAAACACCGAAGATTGAGAAGATCAGTAAGACAAAGACGGGAAATACCTTTACGGAATCCAGAGACGCATTGAATGATATGAAGAATGCGGTTGGATTTGGAGAAAAGGGGGAAAACGCGATCTCCCAGCTTCGCGACGCGGCGAGCAGGAAATCGAATACCCAGACAACCGGAACATACGGTACGAACTATGTCAAACCACAGGGAAAGACCAGTGAGAAAGGCTTTGATCTTGCCCTCAATATGACCTTCCTGTGGAAATACAGCCAGATCAGCAACAAGTTTGAATTCCAGCAGGCCGCGTTCCTTCTGGCGGCGGGCGGTTCTGTGAAGATGACAGTCTATCCGGAGCCTGTCCATATTGTATATGTGTTTGTTGTATTTGGCGCAGATCTTGAAGTCCAGACAGGGCTGGAGGTCGAGGAGTATACAAAGGCGGATGGCACAAGGGGAAGTAAGGTGATCTTCTCCGGTGTTGAGATCAGCCCGACGGTCTATATCGAGGCAGGCGGCGGTGTCGGCGTGGAGGTCGCAAATGTAGAGCTTTACCTGAAGTTCTCTGTGGCGATCGCAGCATCCTTTGGAACAAAAGACGCGGCAGCAAGCTTTGATAAATTTGTAACGACCGGTGCAGTCGGCATGAGGATCACACTTCTTTTCTTAAGCTATGAGATGGATCTCATCGGCTATGAGACTGGCTATGATAAGAGCCGATCTGATGACGGAGAGAACACATGGTTCTTCCGCTGGCATGCGCTTGGAGAGAATTTCGGCGGCGGGACAAGAAGTCTCATAAGATCGAGAAAGAGCATCGACGATGCCTACGAGGAACGTGGAATCCACATCCTGTGGCCGGAGGATCGGGAATACGACCAGTGGATCTATGCGCCGGAGGACAATCTTCCTGATCCGTCCTCAAGAGCGATCCAGTTAAATGATATGCCGTTTGAGGTCAGCGGTTTCGGTTCTTCCGCCAGTGCCTATAAGCTGGCAGAAAATCTTGGAAGTGGTACAAGATACCAGCTTCTCACCTGGACGGACGATCAGGGAGAGGACCATAACTACCTGCTCTATGTGATCAGCAAGGACCTGACAAAGGACAGTAAGGAACGCGACAACAACATGCAGGACAGTAAGCTTGTCCTTTCAGAGCTTGTATCAAAATCGGAAGCAGGAAATACGGGGCTTGGTCTTGTAAATCCGTTTAAGCCGGATGACAATGAGCTGTATGTCGTTGTAGACAAAAATCTCGGAACTCCGGACGCAGCGGGAGATCTGGACTTTTACGGTTCTGTTGACAAAGACGGAACGCTCCATGTTTCATGGGCGAGCTATAAGGGAACAGGTCTGCTCCCGCAGAATGCGTCCCCGTCCAATGCAGCTTATCTCATGAGCCGGAATACGGTTGTAAAAACAACGAAGATTCAGCTCGGCGGAACTTTGGAAGATGAGAATGGTCGTGTAACAGAGACCGTACGGGAGTGGAAAGCAAGCGATTCCAACGGCTATCGCTTCCAGCCGGTTTCCGCAGGTGACGATCTTGTGGTATTCTCCGAGGCACATCCGTACGATGCGAATGCGCTTGAAGAGCGGAAAAATGCGTATGACGAGTACTTCAATACCCGGGACGGCGAGACAATCGACAAAGATCACACGGAAGGAAGCGGGGATCCGCACGCGGCGGCAAATGCGGCGGTCAACTATGATATCGACCGTGTATACGGAGATTATTCGTTCTTAAACTTTGCAGTAGCAAGCCCATCCGATGCCTCCAGAGACTGGAAGGTCTATGTGGCAAGCCCGTCCAATGCATGGAAGCAGAATTACACGAGAATCGACAGCATCGTGATGCGGAAGGCAGAAGGCGAAGGTGTTTACTACCTTGCATACAGCACGACAGGCACACAGGTGGATGGAGACAGCGAGAAGAGCAATGTAAAGCAGCTCTTCCTGCAGAAGGTAACGTTTGATCCGGATGGCGGTGTACCGGAAATCGGCACGCCGGTTCTTCTGTACACACTGGTGGATAACGATAAGGATTCAACAAAAGATGGAAGCTACAGCGGCGGAAGTCTTGTGGAATCCTTCGAAAATCCGTATTTTACGAACTTAAACTTCCTTCATGGGGCGCTTCACATGTCCGATGATGGAACGACGCCGGAGGCGGAAGATTTCTTCCTGTTCGGCATGAACGGAAATACGTATGTGATTGATGAGCGTGGTGTGGAGACACTTTTGAATGGCAACGGCACTGTATCTGTGAAGCCATTCTTTACCCCGTCGACCTATCAGGATTCCGACGGAACCGTGCGCCAGGAAGCCGATGTCCGCTCCGATGTGATCATTGGGGCAGACGGAGATGGAAATATTTCAGCAGTTTATACGGATACTGTTCCGGATACGGTCAATAATGCGCTGTATATCAGCCGTTATGACGCAAAGGTCAAAACCTGGGGTGCGCCGGTGATGCTGGCGATGAACCACATGCAGGTCTATGAGGATACTGCAGGAAGCGGACTGGATCATGAGACAATCCGGGACTACTATTTCGATAAAACCCACAATGGCGGCATGAACCGGTTCCTCTTTGCGGCACCGTCAATCGCTCTCGGACAGAAAAAGTCCGCGGCAGTGATCACTCCTGATACAGGAGATGATGAAAACGGCGGCATGGCGGGACAGACAGCAGCCGGCAGTGATGACGGCGATGTGGCCGATGTTTTACAGGATGCGAAAGAGGCAACTCTTCTTATCGTGACAAAGGGTACATTGACGGAACTTACTAAGGCGAAACCGTATAAGAACCGTGAAGGTAAAGAGGTAACGGAGATCATCCCGGCGACAAGAAACGGCCGCATGGCATCTGATACCGGTTATTACGCGATTTCCTACGGAATCGGAACCCAGAAGATCGGGGAAGCTTCCCTGAAGTTTGACTCCTACAATTTCGTGGAGGGCGCATGCCTGACACCTCAGATCTCTTTCCGGAACAGCGGAGATACGGCGATCCGTGCGAGCGAGGCAAATCCTGCAACCATCAGACTTATGGCAGCGAAGCTTAACGAGGATGGTTCCGTAAACGGAGAGGCGAAGGAGCTCATGAGCTGGACGGTGAAGGAGAATATCCTCGCAGGCGCGAAGGCAGATACCTCGGAGCTTGTGGATGCGTCCGGTCTGAAAGCCCAGACGAAAGCACTTCCGGCAGGGATCGATGAGATGACCCTGTACTTTACGATCTCGGAGGATCAGAGCTATTTCCATGATAACGCGTTCTCCTGGAGCTCAGTCGGAACGGCAAATGCAAGCTATGTTGTCGGGAAAAAACCGGAGCTTGGCTTTGGCTATCTGAAGGTCGGAGCGGAAGGTCACACGACGATCACGACAAGAAGCCGGACAAGAGCGGCGGGAGAGCCGACGGTTGAGGTTTATGTGGATATGCAGATCAACAATACCGGTACGGAAAACGCTGAGGGTCTGAAGATCAAGGTCGAGTATTCGAAGATCGAGGAGAAAGCCGGTGTTGAGGAGACGGTCTGGTATCCGGTTGATACAGAGGGAGAAGCCCTGATCGCCGGACCGGAGTGGAAGCTTGACAAGGCAACCTCTCTCTTCAGTCTCTTTAGAAGGAGCGCCGGCAGCGATGGAATCTTTACTCTGAAGGATCAGGACGGACATGCGGTCAACACCCTGAGTGCAAGATCCGCGATCAACGTGACAGGAACCATGAAGCTTCCGGTTTCCTGCTACGATGAGAAGGACCCGACAAAGTCCATGAATCTCAGATTTACGATTCTTGCCGGGGACGAGGCAGAGGGCTATGAGTACACAACCGACAATAACAGCCTTTACAGAAGTCTGGAGCCGGTCAGCCTCTTTGAGGTTCCGGATACCTTAAACCTGATCCTTGGAAATACCGTGGAGATCCCGGTGGGAATCAGCAATACAAGAGTGACGGAGGAACCGTCCGTGACGGTCCGTGAGGTCAGCGGTGCTGACGGAAGAGAGGAGAAGTATCTTGGAAGTCTCTTCTACAACGCGGATACAAAGAAGCTTACCATCACACCGGAGAAGACGGGAACCGGAATTATCCGTATCGCAGATCTGAAAACAGGTTCGTTTACTGATATGGCATTCGCTGTCAACACAGAGGGTGTCAACATCGTGACAACAAACCCTGCACTGACATTCACGGATGGAAAGGAGCCGTTCCGGGATGAGACCTCCTACAGCACCTTCACAGATGTATTCCCGTATATGAGAGACACCTGTAAGGGATATCAGAATGGAAAATTTACATTCGAAACCTTTGCGGACAACATGGATCTCTACTTTAAAGGAAAGGTAAAGGTTGCGATCCGCGGAAATGATTTCGGCTTTATCGAGACGGAATATGAGAGCGACAGCTTCTTCAATCCGGTTGCGGTGAACTTTGGAAACCATGAACTGAAAAAGTGCAAGGTGGAAGTCACAGTTACCGGTGAGATGACAGAATTCGATAAATATGTGGAATTTTATGGACCGCGGGGACTTGATTCCGATAAGAATCTTCAGGAGGAGATCGAAAAGAATAAGGATACGGCGGAGCCGTTGATCCTGTATGGAAAGAGTATCCCGAAAGCCGGCACGGTAAAGACCGGTGAGACGATCAAGTTTCCGGTATGGTTTGCGGACAATACGGGAATCCAGGCAGCGACGATTGACGGAAAGACAGCAGATCTCGTATCCAATACCGGAAACCGGCTTGCGAAATCTGAGCTTTCGATCAATAAGAACGGAACGTATCAGATCCTTGTCCGCGATGCGGCGGGACTTGAGACGAGGGAGACGCTGCAGGTCAACTGGTTTGATGAGAATGGAACACTAAAGAATGATTCCTGGCCGGAGGGCACCGTGGAGATCACGGATAAGGACGGAAAGGAACCGGCAGACGGAGAAAAGCTGGATGAGGGCAATGCGTATCTTGTATACACAAGCTCGGATGCAACCGATACTGCAAAGGTATCTGAGCTGGAGCTTTCTTCTAAAAAATCGATCAGCGAGAAGCAGGTTTTGGCAGAGCAGGAGGACTCATATCAGTTTGCACTTGCAAAAAATGGTATGTATATTGTCCGGTCCACAAATCGTGACGGACTTACGCAGCTGCAGATCATTCCTGTGGCAGACATCGATCTTGAGAAACCGGTTGTAAATGTTATGTGGATCAAGAAAGACGGCGAAGATAAGGTCTACATGGAAGTGGTTGCTCCGGACGCTGAGGAAGAGGAGAAAAAGGTTACCTGGGAACTTGTAGAGAGCGACGCTCCGGATGGAGGTGCGGATGAGATCCGGTTGAGTCAGAGTGATGATCCGACGGATTATATCCAAAATTACATCAAGATTCCGGATGAGGTCAAAAATTACTTTATTCTCAGGGCAACGACCGCTGACGGAAAGAAAACAGCACAGAAAGTTTATGATAATCAGGCGAAGCTTCGAAACATCGAATTTTCGTCAACAGGTCTCACCTGGGGAACCGAGTTTACACCGGAGATCACAAGCTATCGCATCAATGTAGGAAAGGATCAGGACGGAAATCCTGTGATCCCACAGATTGAGAAGGCGGAAAGCCTGACAGGACGGGGAACCGTTACGATCCGTCAGGCAGAAGCTTCGCAGGATAAGCGGACGGCAGAGATCATGGTAGAAGAAAACGGACAGACCAGGATCTACACGTTCCGCTTTACCGTAGATGGATGCACCTGTGGATTTGACGGACTTACGATCGCCGGGGAAGACGATCAGACGATCGAGACGGATAAAGACACCGTGGAGATCCCGCTGGAGCCGAAGGCGGAGCGGAAGACCTGTGATGTTGCCGGTCATATGGCAGCGCCGCTGACTTACACGTATGAGATCCTCTCCGGTGCGGATATCGCGTCTGTGGACCAGGATACGGGAATTCTCACTGTGAAGGATCAGGGCGATGTGAAAGTGAAGGCCACAGCGACAGGTGCTTTTGCGGGCAGCATGTCGGAGGAGAAGGAATTCCATGTGACGAAGCTCTGCGAGGCGAAGGTTGTGAATTATCATGGCGGAACTGTAACGCAGGAGAGCCAGTTATTGAAGAAAGGGGAGATATTTGAATCAGAGGCATCCGAAGGAAAAGGCTTTGTATTCCTCGGGTGGAGAATTGCCGGAACAGACGGAAATTATCTGAGCACGGATAAGAAGCTCGCAATGACCATGGAACAGTCCACAGAGCTGGAAGCAGTCTTCCGGGATGTGGAGGATCCGACCGGTGAGCTGATACTCGGGGAGAATTCCTGGAAGTCATTCTTAAATAAAGTGAGCTTCGGCCTGCTGTTTAAGGAAAATGTGGAAGTTGAGATCATTGCGGATGACAACGACCATGTGGCATCCATTGAGCACTACGAGTACAAGGTGCCGGAAGGAACCGGAAAAGAAGTGGAAGGGCTTACAAGAGAAGAGCTGGCGAACGTGGAATGGAAAGACTGGGCATGGGCTGACATTGAAGCGGACAGCAAGTCCATCGTCTATGCGAGAATCACGGATGATGCAGGAAATTATATTATCATCAACAGCCAGGGAATCATCGTGGACAGCACCGGGCCGAAGATCGAGCAGATCTATGCGAGCCGCTGGACTCTGACTCCGTATGAGATCGGCATCCGTATTTTAGATGATCTGACAGATGTTGCGAAAGTGACATATCAGGAATATGATCAAAAAGAGCAGGATCTGGAGCTTGAGGATGACGGAACTGCTGAAATCACCCTGTATCATGCGGGAAAATACAATGTAGTATTTAGAGCGTGGGATGAGACAGGAAATGAGAGTATGCTTACGATTCCGGTAGAACTTACGCAGGGTAGAAGCGGTGGATCAGCAAAAGAGCGCAATTCTGCGGCGGGGTCTGGAAATGGAACAGCCCGCAGAAAGAGACTCATGAAGATGGACGGAACGCTGGCGCGCAATGAGTGGGTATTTAAGAACGGTCACTGGTATTACGGTGACGCAGACGGATACACCCACATCGGATGGCTGCTCGATGCATCTGGACGCTGGTACTATCTGGACACAGACGGAAGAATGGCGACAGGCTGGAGATCCGTGAACGGAAAGTGGTATTATCTGGATGCGGACGGAAGAATGGCAACAGGCTGGAGATCCGTGAACGGAAAGTGGTACTATCTGAATGAGAACGGAGATATGGCAGCGGGCTGGATCTTTGTGAACGGACGCTGGTACTATCTGAACGCGGACGGAGATATGGCGATCGGCTGGATCCTTGTGAACGGAGTCTGGTATTACCTGAATCCGATGGCAGGAGTCCTTGATCCGGGTGGAAATCCGATACCGGAGGGCGCAATGTACGTAAGTGCAGTGACGCCGGATGGCTATCATGTCGGAGCATCCGGGGCGCTGATCGGAAGATAACAGACAGCGGCAGGTATCTGAAACGATATCTGCCGCTGTTTTTATGTGCTTTATTCAGGTTCGATAAGAATCCCACCTTTTTCAGGTGGTAGTAACAGCAAATTCGTCTCAGTGGAAGTCAGTTTTCGACTGAGACGAATTTGTATTTAGAAGTCTATGGAATGTGAAATTACAACCGGCACTTATTGACCCGCTTGGAAGAAAGCTCTTCCACCTTTTTTAACGTCTTCGCCAGATTCGGATCTACATACTCCTCTTTCTCAAGATTCTTCTGTGCTGTGGAAAGCATCAGCTTGATACGGTTCAGCTGGTTAACCTCACTGGCACCCGGATCGTAGTCGACGGCGATGATGTTTGCCTTGGGGTTCGCGTAGCGAAGCTCCTTGATGACACCTTTTCCGACGATATGGTTCGGCAGGCAGCCGAAAGGCTGGACGCAGACGATGTTGTTGACACCGCTCTTGATGAGCTCCAGCATCTCACCGGTCAGGAACCAGCCCTCACCGGTCTGGTTTCCGAGGGAGACAAAGCCGTTTGCCATCACTGCCAGATCCTTGATCCTTGAAGGCGGAGTGAAGTGAGTGCTCTTTTCAAGAGCAATTCTTGCGGCCTTTCTCATGTACTCCAGAAGGGAGATCGCCATGTTGCAGAGATGCGCCGTGGAGCGCTTCATTCCCAGATTATCTGCCTTGAAGTTGCTGTTGTAGAAGCAGTAAAGCAGGAAATCCATGAGATCCGGCATTACCGCCTCAGCGCCCTCGGACTCTAAGAGCTCCACGATATGGTTGTTGGCGGTCGGTGAGAATTTCACGAGGATCTCTCCGACGATTCCGACCTTCGGTTTGTGGACATTCGTGCGCTCTAAGTTATCGAAGTCGTGGATGATGCCGCGGATATTCTTCACAAAGGTCATCATTCCGGCGCTCTTTGTGGAGAGTGCTTTGACACAGATATTCTTCCATTTCTCGTGGAGAGCGTTTGCGGAGCCGGGAACGGCCTCGTAAGGTCTTGTCGCATAGAGAACACGCATGAATACATCACCGTATACAACGGCCTGTAAGGCCTTCACGAGCATGGACGGCGTGTACTTGAATCCCGGATTGGTCTCCATGCCGTTTGCGTTGATGGAGATGACAGGGATCTGTGCCATGCCGGCCTTTTCGAGAGCACGGCGGATAAAGCCGATATAGTTGGACGCACGGCAGCCGCCGCCGGTCTGGCTCATGATCACGGCCGTGTGGTCGAGGTCATATTTGCCGGAGAGGAGCGCGTCCATGATCTGTCCGATGACGATCAGGGACGGGTAGCAGGCGTCGTTGTTTACATATTTTAATCCGGTATCGACGGCTGTCTTGTCATCGTTCTGGAGAACGACAAGGTTGTAGCCGAAGCTGCGGATTGCCGGTTCGATGAGCTCGAAGTGGATCGGGGACATCTGCGGGCAGAGCAGCGTGTAGTTCTTCTTCATGTCCTTCGTGAACATCACGCGGTTGTAAGCGCTGGACACGATCGTTCTCGTGTAGCGGCGTTCCTCGCGGACACGGAGGGCGGAGATCAGGGAACGGATACGGATCCTTGCCGCGCCGAGGTTGTTGACCTCATCGATCTTTAAAACGGTATAGATCTTGCCGGACCGGGTGAGAATATCACTGACCTGGTCGGTGGTGACGGCGTCGAGACCGCAGCCGAAGGAGTTTAACTGGACGAGATCCAGATTATCCTGCGTCTTCACGAAGGAAGCGGCCTCATAGAGGCGAGAGTGGTACATCCACTGGTCAGTGACGACGAGCGGGCGCTCCACTTTTCCTAAATGGGAGACGGAGTCCTCGGTCAGGACTGCAAAGCCGTAGGAGGTGATCATGTCGGCGATTCCGTGGTTGATCTCCGGATCGATGTGGTATGGACGTCCGGCGAGAACAATTCCGTGTTTTCCGGTATCTTTTAAGTACTGTAAGATTTCCTCGCCTTTCTTCTCCACATCGGTTCTCGCCTGGGCGAGTTCATTCCAGGCCTTTTTAGCGGCCTTCTTCGTCTCGGATTCTGGAATATCGAATTCCTTCTTAAAGACTTCCTGAAGCTGCCTGGAAAGGATCTCTTCGCTTGTGAACGCCATGAACGGATTTAAGAACTTCACGTTCTTTTCTTTTAATTCCTCCATGTTGTTCTTGATGTTCTCCGAATAGGAGGTGACCATCGGGCAGTTGTAGTGGTTTCCGGCACCCGGAACTTCTTTCCGCTCATACGGGATACACGGATAGAAGATAAATGGAACATCGCGCTTGATCAGCCAGGAAATATGGCCGTGTGCGAGTTTTGCCGGGTAACATTCGGACTCACTCGGGATCGTCTCGATGCCCAGC
Source organism: Pilosibacter rotomagensis (assembly GCF_045062245.2). NCBI lineage: Bacteria > Bacillati > Bacillota > Clostridia > Eubacteriales > Clostridiaceae > Pilosibacter > Pilosibacter rotomagensis. Next base: position 473,399 of record NZ_CM170323.1, read on the forward strand.
TCATAGATCTGGTGGCTGGACTGCGGGGACAGCATCACGCGGAAGCCGAGCTCCTTAAAGAAAGTTGCCCAGTACGGGAAGTTCTCGTACATGTTGAGGACACGCGGGATCCCGACAATGCCTCTTGTCGCCTTGTCGGCAGTCAGCGGCTCATAGTCGAAGATTCTGTGGTATTTCCAGGTGAACAGGTTCGGGATATCGCGTTTTGCTTTTTCCACACCGAGTCCGCGCTCACAGCGGTTTCCGGAAACGTACTGACGGCCGCCCTCAAAGCGGTTGATCGTCAGGACGCAGTGGTTCACGCATCCGCGGCAGCGGCTCATGGTGGTCGTATAGGTTAAGTTGATAATGTCATCAAGGGAGAGCATTGTCGTCTCATGCGGGCGGTGCATATAGCGCTCACGGGCGATAAGAGCAGCTCCGAAGGCACCCATGATACCTGCGATATCCGGGCGGACAGCTTCGCAGCCGGAGATCCGTTCAAAGCTTCTGAGGACTGCGTCGTTGTAGAAGGTTCCGCCCTGGACAACGACATTCTTTCCGAGGTCGCCGGCGGAAGTGATCTTGATGACTTTAAACAGGGCATTTTTGATGACAGAGTAGGCGAGGCCGGCGGAGATATCCGCAACAGAAGCCCCCTCTTTCTGCGCCTGTTTTACGTTGGAGTTCATGAATACGGTACATCTCGTTCCGAGATCCACCGGATTCTGGGCAAAAAGTGCCGCCTTTGCGAAATCCTGAACGCTGTAGTTTAAGGATTTTGCGAAGGTCTCGATGAAGGAACCGCAGCCGGAGGAACATGCCTCGTTGAGCTGGACGCTGTCCACGGTGCCGTCCTTGATGCGGATACATTTCATATCCTGACCACCGATATCGAGGATGCAGTCTACGGACGGATCGAAGAATGCCGCCGCGTAGTAGTGGGAGATCGTCTCGACCTCGCCCTCATCCAGCATGAAGGCCGCCTTTAAGAGGGCCTCGCCGTAGCCGGTGGAGCAGGAGTAGGCGATCTTTGCGCTGTCCGGAAGCAGGGACTTGATCTCCTTTATGGAAGAGATCGCGGTCGCCAACGGACTACCGTTGTTGCTGCTGTAAAAGCTGTAGAGCAGGGAACCATCCTCGCCGACGAGTGCCACCTTCGTTGTGGTGGAACCGGCATCGATTCCTAAGAATACATTTCCCTCATAGGTGGCGAGGTCGCCGCGGCGGACCTTGTACTGGTCATGGCGGTCGGTGAATTCCTTATAATCTGCCTCATCCTTAAATAAAGGCTGCATTCTCTTTACTTCAAATTTCATCTTGATGCCGCCGGAAAGATCTGCGATCAGCTTGTCAAGAGAGAAGATCTCCGCGCGATCCTTCGCATTCATGGCAGCGCCGACGGCAGCGAAAAGATGGGAGTGGTCCGGGGCGATGATCGCATCACCGGTTAAATTTAAGGTGCGGATAAAGGCGTTTCGAAGCTCCGGTAAAAAGTGCAGCGGACCGCCGAGGAACGCTACGTTTCCGCGGATCGGTTTTCCGCAGGCAAGACCGCTGATGGTCTGGTTTACAACCGCCTGAAAAATAGAGGCTGCAAGGTCCTCACGGGTCGCGCCGTCGTTGATCAGCGGCTGGATATCGGACTTTGCGAACACGCCGCAGCGGGCAGCGATCGGGTAGATCGCCTTATAATTCTTTGCATATTCATTCAGACCGGCAGCATCCGTCTGTAATAAGGAAGCCATCTGGTCGATAAAGGAACCGGTACCGCCGGCGCAGATCCCGTTCATACGCTGGTCGATCCCGCCTGTAAAGTAGATGATCTTCGCGTCCTCGCCGCCAAGCTCGATGGCGACATCCGTCCGCGGAGCGTAGTCCTGAAGTGCGGTCGCAACCGCTACGACTTCCTGGACAAATGGAATATGTAAGTAACCCGACAGAGTGAGTCCGCCGGAACCTGTAATATTGGGCCGTAAAGAGAGTTCACCGAGTTCTCCCTTACACTTTTTCAGAAGCGAGGCCAGGGTTTCCTGGATATTGGCGTAATGCCGCTCATAATCCGCGAATAAAATTTTGTTGTTGTCGTCGATCACGGCAACTTTTACTGTAGTGGAACCGATATCGATTCCAAGACGATAGCATTGATTCATACGAGCGGGGAGTTCTCCCCATACCTCCTTTTCAACAGAAAAAAACGAGCCGTCCGCAAAAAGCAGGCAGCCAGCCGGAATGCGGGCATCAACATGCCGAACCGTTCAGCCATACAATTTTCTGCCGGAATCGGCACATAGCTGAACTGTTATGTCAAAATTCCGCACATAGTATAACACATTAAAAAAGGAAATACAATTGACGGAACTGGCATCTTGAGGTTAAAAACGGTTAAAATTCTGTAAAGAATGTGTAAAGATTTTAGAAGAAAGCGTTGCGGGGATGGATAGACATTCCAGTAACGATATCATAAAGCGTTTGACAAAAGAAACGGTTGGGAATTATAATACGGGGCGTAGGAGAAATAGATATTTCTATTAGGAAAGGAAAGCTTCAATGAATTTTATGAACAAGATGGAGCGGAAATTCGGACGGTACGCGATTCCGAATCTCATGTATTATATCGTGATCCTGTATGCGGTGGGCGTACTGGTCCAGATGATGGCACCGGCATTCTACATCCAGTACCTGATGCTGGATGCGAGGGCGATCCTTCACGGACAGATCTGGCGAGTCGTTACATTTATGATCTGGCCGCCGTCTGGCCGTCTTTTCTTCAACCTGATAGCGATCTACCTTTACTACAATCTGGGAATGACTCTGGAGCGGGTTTGGGGAACCTTCCGGTTTAATGTGTACTTTTTTATGGGTGTGATCGGCCATGTCCTTGCGGCGCTGCTGATCTACATCATTACAGGGCAGGTCTATATTCTCACCACAGATTATCTGAACTTTTCCCTGTTTTTTGCATTTGCGGCCACATTCCCGGAAATGCAGTTTTACCTGTTTTTTGTACTTCCGATCAAGGCGAAGTATCTGGCACTTTTTGATGGACTCTACTTCGTCTATGGATTCCTTTTCGGCGGCATGTCGCAGAGAATTGCGATCGTTATGTCTTTACTTAATTTTATCGTATACCTCTTCATGTCCAGGGGGAGCCGTCTGAATCCAAAGGAAATTCGGAGAAAACAGGTCTTTCACTCACAGATGCGCGAGGCGCAGAAGACAGCGGAAAAGATCGGACGCCACCGCTGTGCTGTATGCGGACGTACCGAGGAGGACGACCCGAATCTTGTATTCCGCTACTGCTCCAAGTGCGAAGGCGACTATGAATACTGTCAGGACCACCTGTATACCCACAAACATGTAACAAAAGGCGGGATGGATCCAAGACAGGCAAACAGCAATCAGGAGGCATAACATGAAGAAAACAAAAATTATCTGTACCATGGGACCGAACAGCGATGACAGAGAGGTCATGAAACAGCTGCTCTTAAACGGAATGGATGTTGCCCGTTTTAACTTCTCCCACGGAACACACGATGAGCAGAGAGCCCGCTACAAACAGCTCCGCGAGGTTGCGGAAGAGGTTGGAAAACCGGTAGCAGCTCTTCTTGATACAAAGGGACCGGAGATCCGTACCGGTGTTTTAAAGGACGGAAAGAAGGTAACCCTGACAGCAGGCGAGGAGATCATCCTTACAACAGAGGATATCGTCGGTGACGCAAAGAGAGTCCACATCAATTACAATGGCTTAAATGAGGACGTAACAGAGGGCAACGTGATCCTGATCGATGACGGCCTGATCGAGCTTCATGTTGAGCGTGTTGAGGGAACCGAGATCTACTGCAGGATCATGAACGGCGGCGAGCTTGGAGAGAGAAAGGGCGTAAACGTTCCGAACGTAAAGATCAAGCTTCCGGCGTTAACAGATAAAGATAAGGAAGATATCCGTTTCGGTATCGAGCTTGGGTTCGACTATATCGCGGCTTCCTTCATCCGTTCCGCAGATGCGATCCGTGAGATCCGCCAGATGTTAGACGAGGGCGGTTCCTCAATGGGAATCATCGCGAAGATCGAGAACGCTGAGGGACTTGAGAACCTTGACGAGATCATCGAGGCCAGCGACGGAATCATGGTAGCCCGCGGAGATCTGGGAGTTGAGATTGCACCGGAGAAGCTTCCGCACCTTCAGAAAATGATGATCAAAAAGTGCAGCGCCGCATGTAAGGTCGTTATCACAGCGACCCAGATGCTGGATTCCATGATCCGTAACCCGAGACCGACCCGTGCGGAGGTTTCTGACGTTGCGAACGCTGTATATGACGGAACAGACGTCGTTATGTTATCCGGTGAGACTGCAAACGGTAAATATCCGGTCGAGGCATTAAAGATGATGGCTCATATCGTTGAGGAGACCGAGTCCCATATGAGCGGTGATTTCTACGAGAAGAGAACCGTATCCGATGATAACCGCCACAATATTTCCAATGCGGTGAGCTATGCGTCCGTCGCAACGGCACAGTCCCTTGATGCAGCGGTTATCATTGCACCGAGCATCAGCGGCTATACGGCGAGAATGCTTTCCAAGTGGCATCCGTCAACAAAACTTGTAGGAATGTCCCCGAGTATCTCCGCAGTCCGAAAGATGATGCTCTACTGGGGTGTAACTCCGTTCCAGGCAAAGAGAGCGGAATCCACTGACACTTTAATTGAGAACAGTATTGACATTTTAAAAGAGAATGGTATTGTAAAAACAGGCGATATCGCGGTCGTGACTGCGGGAGTTGTGGATTATGCGAGAAGACATGAGCCAGCGGCTTCCACCAATATCATGCGTGTAGTAAATATCGACTAAAAGAAAGAGTCCGGCCTGCCGGGCTTTGCACCGGGCGCGGCTGTCTGTAGTGCATGGTGTATACAGCACAGGATCGAGCGTCTCAGGGTGCGGAATATATTGACTGATAAGGAGAGAACGTACATGGAGAAGAAACCGTTTGTAACGAAGGAACAGCTGGAAGAGATCGCAAAGACCTATCCGACTCCTTTCTATCTTTATGATGAAAAGGGAATCCGTGAGAATGCGATGAAATTAAAGGAAGCATTTTCCTGGAATAAAGGCTTCAGAGAGTATTTTGCAGTAAAGGCAACCCCGAACCCGTTCATCTTAAAAACATTGCAGGAGCTTGGATGCGGAACGGACTGTTCCTCAAAGACAGAGCTTCTGATGTCCGATGCATGCGGTTTTTCTGGTCATGACATCATGTTCTCTTCCAACGATACCCCGCCGGAAGAGTTCAAACTGGCTTACGACCTCGGTGCGATCATCAACCTGGATGATTTCACACATATCGAGTGTCTGGAGAAGACGATCGGAACGATCCCGGAGACGATCTGCTGCCGTTTCAATCCGGGCGGATTATTCAAGGTAACAACTGATATCATGGATAACCCGGGTGATGCGAAGTACGGCATGACGGAGGCCCAGATCACGGAGGCTTACAAGATCTTAAAGGCAAAGGGCGCGAAAAACTTCGGTATCCATGCGTTCCTTGCAAGCAACACTGTGACAAATGAGTATTATCCGCTTCTCGCGAAGGTTCTTTTTGAGCTTGCCGTGAAGTTAAAGAAAGAGACCGGCGCTGACATCAAGTTCATCAACCTCTCCGGCGGAATCGGAATCCCGTACAGACCGGACCAGGAGCCGAACGATATCAAGGTTATCGGTGAGGGCGTAAGAAAAGTTTACGAGGAAGTTCTCGTTCCGGCAGGAATGGGCGATGTTGCGCTCTTCACTGAGCTTGGACGTTTCATGCTGGCTCCGTACGGTGCGCTTGTCACAAGAGCGATCCATGAGAAGCACACTTACAAAGAGTATATCGGTGTGGATGCCTGCGCGGTAAACCTGATGCGTCCGGCAATGTACGGCGCTTACCACCACATCACTGTGATGGGCAAGGAGAACGAGCCGTGTGATCACAAGTACGATGTGACAGGCTCCCTCTGCGAGAACAACGATAAATTTGCGATCGACCGCATGCTCCCGAAGATTGATATGGGTGACCTTTTATTCATCCACGATGCGGGTGCACATGGATTCGCGATGGGTTACAACTACAACGGAAAGTTAAAGAGCGCAGAGCTTCTCCTCAAGGAGGACGGCAGCGTTCAGATGATCCGCCGTGCAGAGACTCCGAAGGATTACTTTGCTACATTTGATTTCTGCGATATTCTTAAGAATGTCAGAAACGTGTAAGGGAAAAAAGAAAAGCCTGATCATATGAGATGGTGTGCGGCCGGATCCATGCCGGCGGGCAGGATCTGAAAAATGACAGGCGGTCAGTTAAAAGAAAAAAGAGGCGGTATGGTTCCTGGTGAACGGTACCGTCTCTTGTCGTTTACGCGAAATTGGGACCGATTTCAGGTGACCGCATGGGCAATAGAGAATCATGCTTTGTCTTGTGGGTGTCAGGTCTGCCAGAACAAAAAGATATGAAAAAACCCTGTACATCTCGTACAGGGATTCATCATTTAGGATTTCAATTTCAAAAAGGTTTAGGATAAAGGATTTAAAATATCTCGTGCATTTCTTATGGTTAAAGTATAGCACACCGGGCCGGAAAATGATTGTATATTCTTTGAATGAATTATTAAGATTTCTTTAAGATTTGACCGTAATTCTGAAGAATGTGGAAAACAAAGAAAAGACAGGGAATGCTGTCAGAAGATATGCACAGACCGGAAAGTTCCGGTGATGGATTCGGACTGATCGGAAAGCGGCAGGGCGCACAAAACAGGCAGACAGAATATTTTATAAGTAAGAGAGAATGCATGGAGGAATCCTGCATGTGAATCATATCAAAGATCAGATCCATTGTGAGCGCGCATATCGGATGGGGCTTTCCGGGAAGGGGATCGGCGTGGCCGTTCTGGATACCGGGATCTTTCTTCACCGGGATTTTGACAGCCGGGTGACCGGTTTCGCGGATATGGTGAACCGGCGGAATTTTGCGTATGATGACTGCGGGCATGGGACGCATATCTGCGGGATCATCGGCGGCAGCGGGCGAATGTCCGGCGGGCGGTACAGCGGGATTGCACCGGGGTGTAATCTTATCATGGTGAAAGTCCTGGACCGAAAAGGAAATGGCTATTCTTCGGATGTTCTGGCGGGGATCTCCTGGGTTCTGGAGAGAAAGGAACAGCTTGGCATCCGGATCTTAAATATATCGGTGGGCGCCTGCTCGAAACGCGGGATGAGTGAGAATTCCGCCCTCGTGAAAGGCGTGAACCGGGCATGGGACGCCGGGCTTGTGGTCGTGGTGGCGGCCGGAAACAATGGGCCGCGGACCATGAGCATCACGACGCCGGGGATCAGCCGGAAGGTGATCACGGTCGGCTGTTCGGACGATGACCGGGAGGTACTGGTCGGTGGAAACCGGATGGTGGATTATTCCGGCCGCGGCCCCACGGCGGCCTGCATCTGCAAACCGGATCTCGTTGCACCGGGCTGCAGCGTTGTGAGCTGCTCCAGCAGAGCCGACAAGTATACGATCAAGAGCGGCACTTCCATGAGCACACCGATCGTCTCCGGAGCTGTCGCTCTTTTATTGGAACGCTTTCCGGACATGTCAAATAAGGATGTGAAACTGAGACTGCGGGAAAGTTCGGTGGATATCGGATTGCCGAGAAACCAGCAGGGATGGGGACTGTTGGATGTGGGGAAAATGCTTGAGAGATAAAGATAGCAAACGAAAACATATTGAAATGTTGTTGCGAGTATGTTATATTGTTTATAAAGAGGTGTCACCGATAGACGGGTGATCCTAGACATTAAGTAAAAAAATAACCGTTCGATTTGCTAGGTCGGGGCGGTTATTTTTTTGCATTTACAGGTTCTATGTAATTCGGGGACCAACCGCCTACCGTTATGGTGACACCATGAGAAAATTCTACCATAATCTACAGATTCTATCAATCGACTCCAGTATAAAAACATCTCATTTTTTAAACACACAATTTTACACAGATTTTACATAATCCCTGTCAAGCATTTTACATTTCCTTGATATTCTGATACATGGTAAGAAAGAAATGTAAAAAGTTAATGAATGATCAAAATTTTGAAGAGGGGAATTTTATGGACTTTTTTGGAGTATTGACGATGCTTGGCGGGCTCGCGCTGTTCCTTTACGGAATGGAGACCATGGGAAATGGTCTCGAAAAGCTTTCCGGCGGCAGACTGGAAAGAATTCTTGAAAAACTGACATCAAATCCGATCAAGGCGGTCCTTTTAGGTGCCGGAGTCACAGCGGTGATCCAGTCATCTTCCGCGACTACCGTCATGGTCGTAGGTTTTGTAAACTCGGGCATCATGAAGCTGACGCAGGCGGTCGGCATCATCATGGGCGCCAACATCGGAACGACTGCTACTTCCTGGCTCCTGAGCCTTACAGGAATTGAGAGCGGAAACTTTTTTGTACGTCTTTTAAAACCGACATCGTTCTCACCGGCCCTTGCACTCATCGGTGTCTGCCTTATCATGTTCTCCAAAAAGGAGAAGAAGAAAGATGCTGGAACGATCATGATCGGCTTCGCGATCCTGATGACCGGAATGGAGACCATGAGCGGTGCTGTAAAACCGCTTGCGAATGTACCGGAATTCACAGGGATCCTGACCATGTTCTCAAATCCGGTCCTTGGAATGATCGCCGGAGCTGTCCTCACTGCGATCATCCAGAGCTCTTCTGCATCGGTCGGAATTCTTCAGGCGTTATGTGCAACGGGAGCAGTCAACTTCGGCACGGCTCTTCCGATCATCATGGGACAGAATATCGGAACATGTGTGACTGCAATGCTTTCCGGTATCGGCGCCTCCAAAAATGCGAGACGTGCAGCGCTTGTTCACCTGTACTTTAATATTATCGGCACCGTGATCTTTATGATCGTCTTTTACACGATCAATGCGGTCGTTCATTTTTCGTTCCTCGATACAGCGGCAAATGCGATGGGGATCGCAGTGATCCACAGCAGCTTCAACATTGCGGCGACAATCCTGCTCCTTCCGTTTGGCAACGGACTTGTAAAACTGGCATGTCTCACGATCCCGGATGAGCAGAAGAAGGAAGTTCCTGTCGCAGAGCAGGAAAAGAGTGCGTTCCGTCTTCTCGACCCGCGTTTCCTCGACACTCCTGGTTTCGCAGTAGAGCAGTGCCGTCAGACAACGATCCAGATGGCAAAGCTGGCGAAGGAATGCTTCTTTACATCAGTAGAACTTTTAAAGGAATTTTCAGAAGAAAAGGCAGAGCGCGTGGAGGCGCTGGAGAACCTTGTAGACCGTTATGAGGATGAACTCGGAACCTATATGGTAAAGCTCGGCGGAAAAAATCTGTCCAGAAACGACAGCCATACGGTATCCCTGCTCCTTCACTGCATCGGTGATTTTGAGCGTATTTCCGATCATGGCATGAATTTAAAGGATTCCGCGAAGGAGATGCAAGAGAAAGAGATGCATTTTTCAAGCAAGGCAGACAAAGAGCTGGAAATCTTTTTAGATGCCGTCAAGGAGATCCTGGACATGTCCATTGATGCGTTCGAGACGAATAATACGGATGAGGCGTCAAAGGTGGAGCCGTTAGAGGAAGTCATCGACGATATCAATACCGTGGTGAAGGCAAATCACATCAAGAGACTCCAGAAGGGAAAATGTACGATCGAGCAGGGCTTTGTCCTCTCTGACATTTCTATGAATCTGGAGCGTGTTTCCGATCACTGTTCCAATATCGCGATCAGCGTGATCGAGATCGAGCGCGATGGTTTTGATGCCCACGGATATCTGGAAAATTTAAAGAGAGACGGAGATCCGCAGTTTGCGGCGATGGTGGAACAGTATCGTGATAAATACGCGCTTCCAGTCTAGGAAAATGTGTAGTAAGATAGTAGGAGAAAAGGGCGGTATGCCGTGGGAACGCATAGCTGTCCGGCACTATGGATCGTGAAATAAAAATCATGATCTGAATCAGGCCGATGACGGAAAATGACAGAAATTAAGACAGGAGGAGAAGAACATGGCTCTGATCTATGCAGTGGAAGATGATAAAAATATTCTGGAAATTGAGATGTTCGCACTGAAAAACAGCGGATATCAGGTAGAGGGCTTTGAGTGCGCTCATGATTTTTATAAAAAGCTGGAAGAGAAGCAGCCGGATCTTGTCCTCCTGGACATCATGCTGCCGGATGAGGACGGACTGGAGATCGTAGCGAAGCTCCGCCGCCGCCCGGAGACGAAGAAACTTCCGGTGATCATGGTGACGGCAAAGAGCACCGAGATCGACAAGGTGAAGGGACTCGATGTCGGCGCGGATGATTATCTGACAAAGCCGTTCGGTGTGATGGAGCTTATCGCGAGAGTGAAGGCGGTGCTCAGAAGAACGATGGAGGAGGACAAGTTCCTGACCCTGGGGGATATCTTCCTGGATGATGAGAAGCACATGGTGTATGTGAAGGATGCCCCATGCAGCCTGACCTTCAAGGAATATGAACTCTTAAAGCTGTTGCTCCACAATGCCGGGATCGTTGTGACGCGTGAGATCATCCTGGAGCGTGTCTGGGGCATCGATTTTGAAGGAGAGTCGAGAACTCTGGATATGCATATCCGGACGCTCAGACAGAAACTCGGCGAGGCGGGTTCCATGATCCGTACAGTGAGAAATGTGGGGTACATGATCGAATGAAAAGAAAAATCCATATAGAACTTCTTGCCACGGCAGTGTTTTCAATCTTGTTGACACTGCTGTGTGTTTTATTCGTTTTTTACGGGGTCTATCAGAAACAGGTGATCGGGGATCTGAAGGCGGATGCACTTGTCATGAAAAATATGCATATCTTTGACAGTATCTCGGATCTGCACCCGGATGCCTATGATCTGAATCCCGATACGCTGCGCATCACGGTGATCAACGCCAGCGGAAATGTGATCTTTGACAGCAATGCGGACTTTACCGCGATGGAGAACCATGAGGACCGTCCGGAGATCCATATGGCGCTGGAAAACGGGGAAGGAAGCGATACCCGCCGCTCGACCACACTGGATAAAAACATGTTCTATTACGCGATCCGTCTGGACAATGGCCGGATCCTGCGGATCGCAAGGGAAGGCGACAATATTTTTGCTCTGACCCAGAACATGATGCTGACAGTTGTCGGCGTGTTTGTGTTCCTGTTCTTCTTCTGTATCCTGATGTCCAATTACTTTACGAAGAATCTGGTGGCACCGATCGAGAAGATGGCGGAGAATCTCTCGGAACCCGGGACGCAGGCTGCCTACAAGGAGCTGGTCCCGTTTATGAACAAGATCCGGCAGCAGCATGAGGACATCTTAAAAAGTTCCCAGGTGCGCCAGGAATTCACGGCAAATGTCTCCCATGAATTAAAGACGCCGCTCACGGCAATCTCCGGATACGCGGAGCTCATCGAACATGGGATGGCCGGGGACAACGCAGAGCGGTTCGCCGCGGAGATCCACAAGAATGCATCGAGACTGCTCTCACTGATCAACGATATCATCCAGCTTTCCCAGCTCGATGGCGGGAAAAAGGATGTGGAGTATAAAGATCTGGATCTGTTCCCGCTTGCAAAGGAATGCGTGGACATGCTCCAGATGAACGCGAAGAAGCAGAATGTGACGATCAGCGTCCGCGGCGGGGCTGCCCCTGTCTTTGCGGACCGGCAGCTTATGGAGGAACTGATCTACAACCTGTGCGACAATGCGATCCGTTATAACAAGAAGGACGGATCGGTGACGGTGACGACGGGAACGGAGAACGGACATACCTTCCTCTCTGTAAAGGATACCGGGATCGGGATCTCGCCGGAGCATCAGGAGCGGATTTTTGAGCGTTTCTACCGTGTTGATAAGAGCCGCTCGAAGGCGACCGGCGGTACGGGACTTGGCCTTGCGATCGTCAAACATATCGTGGCACAGCACGGTGCGAAGCTTTCCCTGGAGAGCGAGGCAGGAAAAGGAACGGAGATCCGGGTGGATTTTTCGGAGACTTTGAAGCAGCAGGAGCTTGAGAAAGAAAGGCAGCAGGAAGAACAGAAGGAAAATACGGAAGAGTGAGAACTTGATCAGTTGCCGTGCGCGTGCAGTGAGTGTCCGCGTACGGCAACTTTTTATGATTTACGCGAACAACGAGCCAAAGTCCGCGCTTGCGCGAGAACCTGGCGACTGTCGCGATAACAAGGGGAAACTCGAGAAACGTGTTTTCACTTGTTCCCGGACGATGTCTGTGATCAGTGTGCGGGCCGGGTGAGAGTGATTGGAATCCCGTTCTCCGGCTGAAGGAAACGCAGCTGATCCGGGATCGTGCAGCTGAGAGATGTTGAATCCGGGCTGCACAGGAGATGAGGAGGCGAAGCGAAATCCACATTCGTCAGATTGCAGGAAATCACTTTTGATTTCTGCCATCATTGCATCACTTTTTACAAAAATTACAAAATTCATTAGTTTAGCTTAAAAATACGTTGATGTATAGAAGAAATTGTGATAGGATGTTATGCATAAGTGCAGTCCAGACGGACAAACGTCCGCATGGACACTCTGGAGAGTCTCCGAATGGAGCGCCGAAGGTGTAAGACCGGTTCATGTCCATGGTACCGGTTGATCTCTCAGGCAAAAGGACAGGGCATACAAATAACCACAATGGGGAAAATCCCCGTTGTATGCAAATGTTCTACTCTTTGGAGAGCTGATATCTTATCAGCTCTTATTTTTTGCGCGTGAGCCCGGGGAATTGATTGCAGGGGCCGCGGCTATGATCATGAAAGAGGAGGATAACAAAAATGGACACACTGATGCAGCTTGTAACAAAAGGAAATGATTTTCTGTGGAGCTTTCTCCTGATCATTCTCTTATGCGGAACAGGGCTTTACTACACGATCCGCTTAAGATTCATCCAGGTCAGAAAGTTCGGAGAAGGCGTCCGCCAGGTATTCGGACATTTCAGCATGAACGGCGAAAAGCATGAGAAAGGTGAGATGACCCCGTTCCAGTCCATCGCCACGGCGATCGCTGCCCAGGTAGGAACCGGAAACCTCGCAGGAGCGGCGACAGCCCTCATCGGAGGCGGACCTGGTGCGATCTTCTGGATGTGGGTCAGCGCATTCCTCGGAATGGCGACGATCTATGCGGAGGCAGTTCTGGCACAGACATATAAGACAGAGGTAAACGGCGAGGTGACAGGAGGCCCTGTCTACTATATCAAAGCGGCGTTCAAAGGAACGTTCGGAAAAGGACTCGCAGCTCTGTTCGCGGTATTTATTATTCTTGCTCTGGGCTTTATGGGAAACATGGTTCAGTCCAATTCCATCGGGGCAGCGTTTGTGGAAGCATTTCAGGTATTCCATGTGGAACTTTCGCCGGTGATCGTCGGCATTGTTGTCGCAGTGATCGCAGCGGTGATCTTCCTTGGAGGAACAAAGAGTCTGGCAACGGTAGTTGAGAAGATCGTTCCGATCATGGCCGGTGTTTATATCGTCGGCAGCCTGATTCTGATCTGCATGAACATCACGGCTCTTCCGGCAGCGTTCCTTTCCATTATTGAGGGGGCGTTTGCACCGGAAGCAGTTCTCGGCGCAGGCGCGGGAATCACAGTGCGCGAGGCGATCCGCTATGGTGTTGCCCGCGGCCTTTTCTCCAACGAGGCCGGTATGGGTTCCACACCGCACGCACATGCGAGAGCAAAAGCGGAATCCCCGCATCATCAGGGACTCTGCGCGATGGTCAGCGTCTTCATCGACACATTTATCGTCCTGAACCTGACTGTATTTTCCGTTCTCACGACAGGCGTTATGAGCAGCGGAAAGGACGGCACAGCGCTTACACAGGCGGCATTCATGAAAGGATTCGGCAGCGCCGGCATCATCTTCGTCGCGGTGTGCCTGTTCTTCTTCGCATTTTCCACGATCTTAAGCTGGCATTTCTTCGGACTTGTCAACGTGAAGTACCTGTTCGGTGAGAAAGCGTCAAAGCTTTACTCCATGATTGTTGTTGTCTGCATCGTGATCGGTTCCTGCCTGAAGCTGGAGCTTGTATGGTCTTTAGCAGACTTCTTCAACGGTCTGATGGTCATCCCGAACGTCCTTGCACTGCTGGCACTCAGCGGGCTCGTGGTGAGAGCATCGAAGGAGCGGTAGACGCAGAAGTCTTTTAAAATGAAATATTGACAGCCGGAAAGGCTGAGCGTAAGGCGGCAGACTGTGTATTGTGGGCATGGGCTGCCGTCTTTTTGATTTACGCGAACAAAGAGCCAAAGTCCGCGCTTGCGCGAGGCCTTGGCATTGTCGCGATAACAAGTGGTACATGTAAAAAAATCTCCCCGGAATTTGTGAAGGATGCCGATTGACAGCCGGATGGAAATCCGATATAGTACCCATATCTGAAATCTTTCCGGAGTTTATCCGGATCACCGATCTGATATAGTGAGCACGAAAAAATATGTGCTGCAGATCGTCACACCGGCGGGTCGCCGAAAGAATCGTGGAAAGCCAAATGAATAAAACGAAAGGAGACGGGAGGGAAGTATACTGCTTCGCAATGCGAAGAAACAACAAGAAATGGTTGACTTTTTACAGGGATTATATTATGATTAACGAGTACAGAACACTTGTTCGCATCTAATGACTGATCGGGCGGCATCTGCGTTGATCCTGCAGATTTTACGGGAGACCGCCTGGATTCTGATCGATTTTGTTATCCGGAAAATAAAAAGTGCAGTTCCGGATTTTGGAGGAAAAATATGAATAAAGATGATAAATTAAAAGCCCTTGATGCGGCTCTCACACAGATCGAAAAAGCTTACGGAAAAGGTTCCGTTATGAAACTCGGAGATTCCGGCGCAAATATGAATATCGAGACGGTTCCGACCGGTTCTCTGAGCCTTGATATCGCTCTCGGCCTCGGCGGAGTCCCGAAGGGACGTGTTGTAGAGATCTACGGGCCGGAGTCCAGTGGTAAGACGACGGTCGCTCTCCATATGGTAGCGGAAGTACAGAAACGCGGCGGTATCGCTGGATTTATCGACGCGGAGCACGCACTTGATCCGGTATACGCGAAAAATATCGGCGTTGATATCGATAACCTCTATATCTCCCAGCCGGATAACGGCGAGCAGGCGCTGGAGATCACGGAAACAATGGTGCGCTCCGGTGCCGTCGATATCGTGATCGTGGACTCCGTAGCGGCGCTTGTTCCGAAAGCAGAGATCGACGGCGATATGGGTGACTCCCACGTCGGCTTACAGGCCCGTTTAATGTCCCAGGCGTTAAGAAAACTGACCGCGATCATCAGCAAGACAAACTGTATCGTGATCTTTATCAACCAGCTCCGTGAGAAGGTTGGCGTCATGTTCGGAAATCCGGAGACAACGACCGGCGGACGTGCGTTAAAGTTCTATTCCTCCGTCCGTCTCGATGTGAGAAGAACCGAGTCCTTAAAGCAGAGCGGAGAGGTGATCGGAAACCATGTCCGTGTAAAGGTCGTAAAGAACAAGATCGCGCCGCCATTTAAAGAAGCCGAGTTTGACATTATGTTCGGAAAAGGAATCTCCCGTGAGGGTGATGTCCTTGATCTCGCTGCCGATGCGAATATTGTTGAGAAGAGCGGTTCCTGGTATGCATACAAGGGCGCAAAGATCGGTCAGGGACGTGAAAACGCAAAGAATTATCTGCTGCAGAATCCGCTGATCTGTGAGGAGATCGAAAACCAGGTGAGAGAGCTCCACGGACTGGAAGCACAGCACGTTGTCCCGGGTGAGATGGCTGCAGAGACAGCTCCGGAGGAGACACTGGCTGCGGAGACAGAGGCAGACGAGTAAAAAGCAGGAACAGCGTTACCTTTCACGGAACGTCAGAAACAGCATTCCTGCAGACAGTACAGGGACTTCTCTGAATAACAGGGAGAAGAATAACTGTAGATAGAAAGATACAGGAAACACACGGATGAGAGAGTGGATACAGGAAGAACACCGGGAACATAAAATGTATGCCGGTGCAGATGGGGAGGCGATCCCGGAGGAGTTTCGGGAAGCCCGAAATAAGGGACTCTACTATCTCCAGTTTTCCGGAAAAACAGAAAATGAGATGCGTAAGAAGCTGGCGGAACAGGAGCTTTTGCCAGCCTCTGTTGAAGATGCGATCCTTTTTCTGAAACATTACCGGTATCTGGATGATGAGGACTATGCAAGGCGGTATGTAGAGAAAAACGGACATAAAAAGAGTATCCGCCAGATGAAATTTGACCTCCGCCAGAAAGGTGTCAGCGATGATCTGGTGGAAATGATATTCGAGGATATGGAAGTTGACGAGTCTGCCCAGATCCTCGGACTGCTGAGAAAGAAAAACTACGATCCGGAGGAACCGGACCCGGCAAAGCGTCAGAAGATCTACGCGTTCCTGGCGAGAAAAGGCTTTTCTTATGACGCGATCAACAGTGCGATGAAACAGTGGGAGTGAGAAGCTGTTTTTGATCGGTGAACAGGAACTGCAGTGCTGCTTTTCAGAGGCTGAGAGAGCCCGCGGACTGCAGTTCGACAACCTTCGTGGGGATGCACAGAAGTCCCTGGAATGCGGGCATTATACTTGACATAATGCATAAAACAGTTTAGAATTGAAGTGTTGTAATTAGTACAATGAAAACTAAATAAAGGAGGTGCTCCTGTGTCACCAATAATCAGCATGTTGATAGCAGCAATTATTGTGGCTCCTATTACCTGGAAGATAGCTGTGGCTCACCATAAAAAAAGTTACGAGAGTAAGATCGGAAGCGCAGAGGAAAAATCCAGAGAAATAATAGATGAAGCATTGAAGGTCGCCGAGACGAAGAAGAAAGAAGCTCTCCTGGAAGCGAAGGAAGAGAATTTAAAAGCGAAAAACGAGCTTGAAAAGGAAACCAGAGAACGGAGAGCCGAGATCCAGCGTTATGAGCGCCGCGTACTGAGCAAAGAGGAAAACCTTGACAAAAAATCTGAGGCAATGGAGAGAAAAGAATCCAGTCTTGCCGCGAAGGAAGAAACTTTAAGAAAACGTTCTTCCGAGGTCGAGGAATTATTTGCTAAGGAGCAGGAAGAACTGGAGAAGATCTCCGGACTTACCAGCGAACAGGCGAAAGAATATCTTCTGAAATCTGTTGAGGAAGATGTAAAACACGACACTGCAAAGCTTATCAAGGAATTAGAAGCCAAGGCAAAAGAAGAAGCAGACAAGAAAGCAAAGGAATACGTGGTTACAGCGATCCAGAGATGTGCTGCTGACCATGTTGCAGAGACAACAGTTTCTGTTGTACAGCTCCCGAGCGACGAGATGAAAGGCCGCATCATTGGACGAGAGGGACGTAATATCCGTACTCTTGAGACAATGACAGGTGTGGAACTCATCATCGATGATACACCGGAAGCTGTCGTATTATCCGGTTTTGATCCGGTAAGACGTGAAGTCGCAAGAATTGCTCTTGAGAGACTGATCGTGGATGGACGTATCCATCCGGCGAGAATTGAAGAGATGGTGGAGAAAGCGCAGAAGGAAGTTGAAAACATGATGCGCGAGGAAGGTGAAGCTGCGATCCTTGAGGTCGGCATTCACAATATCCATCCGGAGCTCGTCAAGCTCCTCGGCAAGATGAAGTTCAGGACCAGCTATGGTCAGAACGCATTGAAGCATTCCATCGAGGTCGCACAGTTATCCGGTTTACTGGCAGCCGAGATCGGTGTGGACGTCAGAATGGCAAAGCGTGCCGGCTTATTACATGACATTGGAAAATCCGTTGACCATGAGATGGAAGGTTCCCATGTACAGCTCGGATCGGAACTGTGTAAGAAATACAAAGAATCCCCGATCGTTATCAATGCTGTGGAATCTCACCATGGCGATGTTGAGCCGACGAACCTTATTTCCTGCATCGTTCAGGCAGCAGATACGATTTCCGCTGCAAGACCGGGCGCAAGAAGAGAGACGTTGGAGACATACACGAACCGCTTAAAGCAGCTTGAGGATATTACAAACTCCTTCAAGGGAGTTGATAAGTCCTTTGCGATCCAGGCGGGACGCGAAGTGCGCATTATGGTAGTGCCGGAGCAGATCAGCGATGACGATATGGTTCTTCTCGCAAGAGACATATCCAAGAAGATCGAAGAAAGCCTGGAATATCCGGGACAGATCAAAGTCAACGTGATCCGCGAGTCCAGAGTTACCGATTACGCGAAATAAAATTGAAAGCCGTTGCTGTGCAGAGAGGATCTGTATGGCTGCGGCTTTTTTATTTACGCGAACAACGAGCCAAAGTCCGCGCTTGCGCGAGACCTTGGTGACTGTCGCGATAACAAACAGGCACTGCGTGCCTAAGATGCGCACTCGCGCGAAGATGAGGATTGTCGTAAGCGACCGCGCTCGGCGCGAGAATGTGTCGAGATACATTTTTAGGAGGAAATTTCATATGGCAAAAATTGGTTTTATCGGCATGGGAAATATGGGAACCGCGATCATGCGGGGACTTTTAAAGACATATCAGCCGGAGGAGCTGCTTTTTACGAGCGCTCATGAAGCGAAGATGCAGAAGATCACAGAGGAGACGGGCGTTGCCCACGTTTTCACAGCAACCGAGTGCGCAGAGCAGGTAAAATATCTGGTCCTCGCGGTAAAACCTCAGGTTCTTCCGACTGTGTTTAAAGAATTAAACGGAAAGATCCGTAAAAATCAGGTTGTGATCTCCATCGCGGCCGGATATGCGATCGCGGATCTTCAGGCAGGACTCGGAGACGAGGCGAGAATTGTCCGCTCGATGCCGAACACCCCGGCGATGGTCGGCGAGGGAATGTCCGGTGTGAGCTATGATGAGAACCTGTTTACGGACGAGGAAAAACAGGTGATCGACGGTTTCTTCACTTCTTTCGGAAAGATGGAGAAGGTGGACGAGAAGCTGATGGATGTTGTGGGAAGCGCCAGCGGCTGTTCACCGGCATATGTATACATGTTCATCGAGGCGCTGGCTGACGGCTGCGTGAAGAACGGACTTCCTCGCCAGGCTGCCTACAAGATGGTTGCCCAGGCGGTGCTCGGCAGCGCGAAGATGGTCCTTGAGACAGGAAAACATCCGGGCGAATTAAAGGATATGGTATGCTCTCCGGGCGGAACAACGATCGAAGGACTTGCCGCCCTGGAAGAGAATGGATTCCGCGGTGCGATCATCAAGGCCTGCGATGCGAACTTTGAGAAGAATAAGAAATTAAAGGGCTGATTGCTGTAAAAAGAATTCTCCTATTATTCACAGATAATGAGATAAATTGCGAACAAGAAGCAAATCGCAGACAGTTCTATGCAGACATGTCGGATTTTGTGAAATGATTGACTGTGGATCAGAACAAAGCATAAAGTGAGAGGAAACGAAAGAAACATGGAAAAGACAATTCGTTTAAAACGTGAACTTGCCTATACAGGAATGATCTTAAAGATCTACCGGGACACCGTCGTTGCGAACGGGATCGAGGAAGTCTATGACTATATCCATCATGACGGCGCTGCCGCTGTTCTTCCGGTGACAAAGGACGGAAAGATCCTGATGGTGCGCCAGTACCGGAACGCCCTGGACCGCTTTACTCTGGAAATCCCGGCGGGAAAGCTGGATGCGCCGGATGAGCCGAAGATCGAGTGTGCAGCGAGAGAACTTGAGGAGGAGACGGGATTCCGCAGTGAAAATCTGGAATTCCTGATGACGGTCAATACAACGGTGGCATTCTGTGACGAGCGTATCGGCGTCTATATCGCGAAAGATCTGATCCCGTCGAAACAGCACCTCGACGCAGACGAGAGTATCGACGTGGAGGAGTGGGAAGTGAAGGACCTTCTGGATCTGATCTACAGCGGGAAGATGACGGACGCAAAGACGATCGCGGCGATCCTTGCGTATGCCCAGAAGGAAGGAATCCGGTAAGAGCCGGTACTGGAAGACTAAAAAATCAGAAACAATATTGTGGATAAAGCATGGGACTGTGCGCATACACTGTGAAAAAGGAACAGGGGCGGCAGCGCTATGACTGGGATCCGCAGACACCGGAGACTATTGGACAGTCAGTTGTTCTGGCTGTCCTTTTTTTTATTTGTTGGGACTGCAGCGGGAACGATTTTTTGCAATCACATGAGCATGGAGATGAAGAATACGCTGGAACAATGGTTTGCGGGGATCTTTGCGCCTGCGGAGCTGTCGTCAGTGGATTATTACAGCCTGTTCGCAGGCATTCTGAAGAAGCGCTTTGTGTGGATCCTGGTGGGGATCCTGATCTGCCAGACGTCGCTGTCCGGGATCATCTACTATGCGTCGGCAGTCTGCGTATCGTTTCAGGCGTCAGTGATCGTCTGTGCCCTGACGATGCACAGCGGATTCAGCGGGATCCTGCTCTTTTTTGGGCTGATCTTTCCACAGGGGATCTTTTATGCGCTGGCGGCGTATCTCTTGTGGATCGTGGTCCGGGAACCGGTGCGGGGGAATGAGCAATCCCGGATCTTGAGTATGATCTTATTGACAGCACTCGGAATCGCAGCAGAGACTTTGATCAATCCGGAAGTTTCAGCAGGAGTTTTTCGGTTCTTTTCGTAGACACAAGTGAGGATGAAGGCACGGAACTGCTGCAAAAAGGTACTGAAAAAGGTTTCCGGGCTGCGTGAGTTCCCTGCAAAGGGATTCAAGTGGGAAAAATCCGTTTGATTTTGCCATAAAATGGGGATATAATGTAGAAAAATATTGGTTTTGCCGGGAAAAATAAGGGAACAGTGGATTACAGTGGCCGCAAATGAACGGGGAAAAGGTATGAGAGAGGAAATTCAGACCTTCATCCATTATATGGAGGAGGAAAAACAAGCGTCAAAAAATACAACGCTTTCTTATCAGAGGGATCTTCTGAAGATGGCGGATTATCTGGAAGAGAACGGGATCACGGAGTGCGGAAAGGTAACAAAGATCGCGCTGAATTCTTATCTCCTTTTTCAGGGAAAAGAGGGAAAGGCGGCATCGACGGTCTCAAGGTCCCTGGCGTCCGCAAAGTCATTTTTCGGCTGGATGCATAGGAGAGGAATGATCCGGAGGGATCCTGCAGAATCGATCCATGCACCGAAGATCGAAAAGAAGGTGCCAGTGATCCTCACAGTAGATGAGGTGACGAGACTTCTGGACCAGCCGTCCTGTGCGAATCCGAAAGAGATCCGTGATAAGGCGATGCTGGAGCTTTTATATGCGACCGGGATCCGTGTGACGGAGCTTGTAAGCCTGAAGCTTTCAGACGTGAATATGGCGGTCGGCTTTATCACCTGCCGGGATGAGCATAAAGAGCGGATGATCCCGTTCGGCCATGCGGCGAAAAATGCGCTGGCGAAGTATCTGGAGGCCTCGCGGGAGACGTTCTTAAAGGGAATGAGTTCGGAACTTCTCTTTACAAACTGCAGCGGAGGAGTCATGAGCCGTCAGGGCTTCTGGAAGCTGATCAAATATTATGGGGAGCGGGCCGGGATCGAGGAGGACATCACACCGCACACCCTGCGCCACTCTTTTGCGGTCCATCTTTTGAGCAACGGCGCTGACATGCGCGCTGTTCAGACCATGATGGGGCATTCCGACCTGGCATCCACGCAGATGTATACGGCATATGCGACGGAAAATACAGTCCGGGAGGCGTACCAGGGGGCACATCCGAGAAAGTGAAAAAACATTTTGCGAATATACACATTCTTCGCAGACAATATACCGATATCGATCGAAACAAACGGCAGAGAACAGAAATTTTGAGAAAGTTTGTCAGTTCGCGCTGACTGGAATACAGAAGCTGAACTCGAATTGAACTAAGAAAAAGAGCACCTATCGTGTTACTGTACACGGTAGGAATTTTCTGAACTGAAAATTCCGTACAATACAGTTGTGGCAGCAGATTTTGCCGATTCGGAATGCGAAGCATCGGCAAAATCCTGTTACAGTGCGCGGGCATGGAGTGCCCGTGTACTGTAACCCTATCATCACAATGTCAGAAAGAAAAATCCCTGAAACATTGATCGTAAGGTGCTCTTTTTATCATTTATTTCTGATCCATTCTCGCCAAGATACTTCTCGCAACGGAAAGTCCATTCGCGGATGCCTGCTGAAGACCGCGGGTCACGGACGCACCGTCACCGATGGCGCGGAGACCGTGGATGTTTGTCTCAAAGTCCTTATCGACAACGACCTTGTTGGAATAGAATTTAACTTCCACGCCGTAAAGCAGTGTCTCGTCACTGGCGATACCCGGAGTTACCTTGTCCAGAGCTTTTAACATCTCCTTGATGTCGACCATGATGCGGTGCGGGAGAACTAAGGAAAGGTCGCCCGGAACAGCATCCTTTAAGGTCGGGATGATATTGTTTCTGCAGAGACGCTCCTCTGTGGTGCGGCGGCCTCTCTGGAAGTCTCCGAAGGTCTGGACGAGGATCTTTCCGTCGCAGAGCATGTTGGAGAGCTGGGCGATGTGTTTACCATACTCGATCGGGGTCTTGAACGGTTTTGTGAAGTTCTTGGATACCAGGATCGCGAAGTTGGTGTTGTTTGTCTTGTATTCTTTTGATTTATAAGCATGACCGTTTACGACAGCCAGACCGTTTTCGTAATACTCGGTCGCAACCTCACCGGACGGGTTCGTACAGAAGGTGCGGACTTTATCGTCGAAGGTCGGTGTGTAGTATACGAGTTTTGCCTCGTAGAGGTTCTTGTTGAGGAATTCCATGACCTCGTCGCGGACCTCGACACGGACACCGATATCAACGGTGCCGACCTCAGTATCGATCCCGTGGTCGTCACAGATGTGGGAGAACCAGTCGGAACCTTCGCGACCGATGGCGGAGACGATCTCGTCTGCGTAGTATGCCTCGTCTTTATCGGTAATGACACCTTTTGCAGCTCCGTCTTCGATGATGATATCTTTTACCATCGTGTTGAATTCCATGTGGATGCCGTTTGCGAGGAGGTGATCCTGCAGGCGGGTATAAATCTTGTAGCCTTCCTCGGTTCCGAGGTGACGGATCGGGCATTCGATCAGTTTTAAGTTTGCATTGATGGCCTTTTTACGGATCTTGCGGATCTCCTGCTGTTTGTCAACACCGTATACGTTCTGATCAGCGCCGAACTGCAGATAGATATCGTCGGATTCCCTGATGAGCTCTGTCGCCTTATCGTATCCTAAGATCTCCGGCAGATTTCCTCCGACATCCGGGGAAAGGGAGAGTTTTCCGTCGGAGAAAGCTCCGGCTCCTGCAAAGCCTGTGGTGATGGAACATGGTTTGCAGCCAACGCATACTTTTGTTTTTCTCTTTGGACATACGCGTTTTTCGATCGGTCTTCCTTTTTCGATCATTAAGATGTTTAATTCTGGTTTTTCTTTGATCAGTTCATAGGCGCAGAAGATACCGGACGGGCCGGCGCCGATGATGATCACGTCAAAGTGTTCTCCGGATTTCATATCACAAGTCTCCTTTCGGGTGAGCATATACGGACACCAGGACAGGGAGCGTTCCTTGCACACCATTCTTTATCGTATCATAGTTCTCCCCGACACGCAAGATGAGAGAAACGAAAATCAGATCATTGATATGGGTAAGAATACCGGCAAAATTGTCTAAAAATTAACGTTAAACAAAAGATTATTAAGTAAAGTGCATAAAAGACTTGATTTATTTAATAATTACGTGATAAAATCGACAATATGTTAAGAAACAAATTCAATAAGCCATAGAGGGGAAAGCAGGCATACCTGCGTGAGCAGGTGTGACCGATGAAAAAATTGCAGAGGAGTGAATCATATGAGCAGATTGGAGATCATGTCCCCGACCCGCGCGCGGATCGTGATGGAGGGACTTTATAAAGATCTGGAGAGAAGAATCGAATCGAGCCCGCCTGGGCTCTGTCCTGTTGATATGGCGAGAGCGTTTCTGGAGCTCTGCCACGCGCAGACGTGCGGAAAATGCGTTCCGTGCCGGATCGGTCTCGGGCAGTTAAACCAGCTGATCCGTGACGTATTAAACGGAAAAGCGACAATGGATACGCTGGATCTCATGGAGAAGACGGCGCTTTCCATCATGGATTCCGCGGACTGTGCGATCGGCTATGAGGCGGCGAACATGGTCTATAAGGGGCTGATCGGCTACCGCGATGACTATGTGGAGCACATCAAGAAAGGCCGCTGTACCTGTACATACAACCAACCGGTCCCGTGTGTCGCGATCTGTCCGGCCCATGTGGACATTCCGGGTTATGTGGCGCTCGTGGAAGAAGGAAGATATGCCGATGCGATCCGCCTGATCCGGAAGGACAACCCGTTCCCGACGACCTGCGGTTTTATCTGTGAGCATCCGTGTGAGGCGAGATGCCGGAGAAACATGGTCGACGATGCGGTCAATATCCGGGGACTGAAACGGTTCGCGGCAGATTACGCGGGTGTTGTGGATCCGCCGAAATGTGCTCCGTCGACCGGGAAAAAGGTCGCTGTCCTCGGCGGCGGTCCGGGAGGTTTAAGTGCTGCTTACTACTTACAGCTCATGGGACATCAGACGACCGTGTACGAGATGCTGCCGAAGCTCGGCGGTATGCTGCGGTACGGGATCCCGAACTATCGTCTCCCGAAAGATCGGCTGGATGACGATATCAACGCGATCTTAAAGACCGGCGTGGAAGTAAAATATGGCTTAAAGATCGGTGTGGACATCACAATCCAGGAACTGCGGGAACAGTATGACGCGGTGCTCATCACGATCGGCGCCAGCACGGATAAGAAGCTTGGACTTCCGGGTGAGGACGCGGACGGCGTTCTCTCCGCGGTACAGTTCCTGCGGAGTGTCGGAAAAGACGAGATCATCGACCTGACCGGAAAGAAAGTCGTTGTCATCGGCGGCGGAAACGTGTCCATGGATGCAGTCCGCACGGCAAAACGACTTGGAGCGAAGAAAGTCAGTATTTTATATAGAAGACGGAGAAACGATATGACGGCGCTGCCGGGTGAGATCGAGGGCGCGATCGCGGAGGGGATCGAGATCGTGACCTTAAAGGCTCCAGCGTCCTTAGATGTCGGGGAAGACCACAAGATCCATGGCATCTACGCGACCCCGCAGATGATCAGCGCGATCAGGGACGGCCGCGCCAGCGTGAAGCCGACCGGAGAGCCGGATGTCTACATTCCATGTGATGTCCTGATCAAGGCGATCGGACAGGATATCGAGTCCGGACATTTCGAGAAAGCCGGGATCCCGGTATCCCGCGGAAAGATCGTGACCTTAAAGAGCGGTGCATTTGAAAACATGCCGGGCGTCTTCGCGGGCGGCGACTGCTCAAGCGGTCCGGCATCTGTAATTAAAGCGATCGCAGCAGCGAAGGTTGTTGCGGCGAACATCGATGAATACCTGGGTTACCACCACGAGATCACGAGCGGAGTGGAAATTCCGGAGGCGAGCTTAAAGGACAAGACTCCGTGCGGACGTGTGAACTTAATGGAGCGGGAAGCAGGCGAGCGTGTCTGTGATTTCGAGGCAGTCGAGAAGTGCATGACCGAGAAGGAGGCGAAGCAGGAAGCCGGACGGTGCCTGCGCTGTGATCATTTCGGATACGGAATCTTTAAAGGAGGCAGGAGTACATTATGGTAAATATTACGATCGACGGAAAAAAGATTTCGGCAGAGGAAAATATTACGATCATGGAAGCTGCCGAGAAGAACGGGATCCCGATCCCGAAGCTCTGCTATTTAAAGGGGATCAACGAGATCGCGGCCTGCAGAGTCTGTGTTGTGGAGCTGGAAGGAAAGGAAAAACTGATCACCTCCTGCAACAACCTCGTGAAGGAAGGCATGGTCATCCATACGAACAGCCCGAAGGTCCGGAATCACAGAAGAAATACGGTCCAGCTGCTGCTGTCCCAGCATGATAACCGCTGCGTGGTCTGTCCGAGAAACGGAAACTGTGGTCTGCAGCAGGTGGCATATGATCTGAATATTCTGGAAATCCCGTTTAAGCAGGAACCGGAATATCAGCCGTGGGATAAGAATTTCCCGCTGGTCCGTAATTCCGCGAAGTGCATCAAGTGCATGCGCTGTGTTCAGGTCTGTGATAAGATCCAGGGACTCGGGATCTGGGATGTGGAAGGAACCGGTTCCAGAACGACCGTGAATGTCGCAGGACATAAGACGATCGGGGAAGCGAACTGCGCTCTCTGCGGTCAGTGTATCACCCACTGTCCGGTCGGCGCCCTCTCGGAGCGCGACGATACGGAAAAAGTCTGGGAAGCGATCGAAAATAAAGAGAAGATCGTTGTGGCGCAGGTTGCCCCGGCGGTGCGTGCGGCCTGGGGCGAGGAACTTGGACTCTCCGGCGCGGACGCTCCGGTCGGAAAGATCTTCGACGCATTAAAGAGAATGGGCGTCGATTACGCGTTTGATACGGTATTTTCCGCGGATCTCACGATCATGGAGGAGAGCACGGAGTTTATCAGCCGTTTCACAAGCGGCGAACTGAAAGACCGTCCGATGTTCACCTCATGCTGCCCTGGCTGGGTTCGATTTGCGAAGAGCCAGTTTCCGTATATGGTGAACTACCTCTCCACGGCGAAATCCCCGCAGCAGATGTTCGGTGCGGTCATGAAGACATATTTTGCGGAAAAACTCGGAGTTTCTCCGGATCAGATCTTTACGCTCTCCATCATGCCGTGCGTGGCAAAGAAAGGCGAGCGTGAGATGGACCTGTTCTACGGGGAGTATGCCGGACATGATGTCGATGCGGTCCTCACGACGCGAGAACTCGTGAAGATGATCCGCTCCGCCCATATCCGTCCGGATACGCTCGTTGAAATCCCCAGTGACAGTCCGATGCATGGGGGAACCGGAGCGGGCGTGATCTTTGGAGCGACCGGCGGCGTTATGGAAGCGGCCCTGCGCACCGCATATTTCACCTTAAAGGGCGAGAACCCGCCTGCAGACGCGTTCCGTGCGGTCCGCAGTGAAGGATTCCAGGAAAACGCAGGAGTCCAGGAAGCGGAGTTTGAGATCGGAGACATTAAGCTGCGCACGGCGGCAGTCAGCGGCCTTGGAAATACACGGAGACTGCTGCAGCAGATCGAGCGCGGGGAAGTCCACTACGACTTTGTCGAAGTCATGGCCTGCCCGGGCGGCTGCGTCGGCGGCGGCGGACAGCCGATCCACGACGGCGAGGAGCGGGCGTTTACGAGAGGCAGAAAGCTCTATGCGCTGGACGCAAAAGCAAAATTGCGCTACTCCCATGAGAACCCGGATATCAGGGAGATCTACAGCGATTTCTTTGGAAAGCCGATGTCCCATAAGGCGCATATGTTATTGCATACGGAGCATTGGAAAAATAATTAAAGTGTCAGTTAAATTACGGATATAGGAAAAGCACGCAGATGCAAAAACGTCTGCGTGCTTTTCCTGTATCGAAAGATCTTGGATGCTATGCCTTTTGGCGGCTCATGAATGAATATGCGGAGTTTATTTGGCTGCGCTCTGAAATACAGCGTTTATTGACTGAGCAGCCAATCTATGAGATTTTCGGATCTGATGCCGTCATAGGAAGCATCAAGCCCTGGTTCAAGCGATAAAACGATTTTTTCGTAGTTATCACGGATGTTTTGCAGCGGTGTAAGTTCCCGATTGCGTACATCCTCACTCATCATAGATTCTGTCACCTGGATATACTTTTTAGCATCGGCTTTCGTTGCAATAAAGTCTACTTCGGCGCTGCCGATCTTGCCGATCGCTACATCATAACCCCTGCGAAGCAATTCAAAGTAAACGACATTTTCGATGGCATGACCGCTGTCACGATTACGGAAGCCCAGCAGATAATTGCGAAGGCCGATGTCAACGATATAGTATTTTCCCAACGTGCGGAGGTATGCCTTTCCCTTGATGTCAAAGCGCTTGATCTCATAGAAAAAATAGCTTTCCAGAAGTGCATTCACATATGCCTGCACAGTATGTGCGCTAGGAGCGCCCTTGCGTTTACCATCATCAAGGAGCCCTTCGTTTATCAAAGTGTTGCCTATGGAGGAAATGGATACGCTGGAGCCGATATTGTCGGCAAGGAACAGGATGATCTTGCGCAGAAGCGTGGGGTCTGTGATCTGTTTTTGCCCCCTGCGTTTTTCACGTTCCAAAATATCACGGATGACTACCGTGGAATAGATACCGTCAAGAAGAGACAGTGCTTTTTCCTGATCCAGACCGACATCGGCGATTCCCGGCATTCCGCCGAATCTTATATAGGCATCAAATACCTCACGCAATTCATAATGTTCCCCGTTTTTGTCGAATACCTGTTTGCGGAGTCCCCCGAGCGCGCTTTGTATTTCATGTACTTCAAAGCCGTGAAAATCAAGAAATTCATGGAATGAGAGCGGCAGCATTCTGATTTCTACGCACCGCCCGGAGAGGTAGGTGGAATACTCCGAAGAAAGAAGGTAAGCGTTTGATCCAGTAACATAGATGTCACAGTCAAAATCTACACGGAAGGCGTTTACCGCGTCCTCCCATGCTTCGATCCTCTGCAGCTCATCAAAGAAGAGATACATCCGCTTTCCGGGAACAATACGTTCTTTTACATAGCGATAAATATCGTCGGCATTCATCCTGCGAAAATCAAAGGATTCAAAATTCATTTCAAGGATCTGTTCCGGAAGAACACCGGTATTTTTCAAATGCTGAACCATCAGCTTTAACAGACTGGACTTTCCGCAGCGGCGAATACCAGTAATCACTTTGACCGGTTCTGTATCTTGAAAACCTATCAGCTTATTCAGGTAACTGTCACGCTGCCTGAGTTCATGGGAACCTATCATGTCTATCACCTCCTGCAGTATTAGTATGGCATAAACTGGTGAAATAATCAAGTAATTGCATTATAGTGCAAAAAACTTTTTACTTTCGACAGTTTTTGCAAACATAAACAAATAATAAAAAGATCCGGCAGGATATCTGGACAATATATCCTGCCGGAGAGAGGGGGATGAGTGAAAATTACTGCTTCTGTTTTTTAGTGAGTACGTTTTTTAAAACAGGAACCATTGCGAAACCAATGATTACAAGCAGGATGATGATTGCAATCGGGCGGGAGAAGAAATACGGGATGAGTCCGCCCTTCGGTGCAGCCATGATCAAGGTTCTGCGGAAGTTGGATTCCAGAATATCGGCAAGGACAACGCCGAGAACCAGAGGTGCCGGTTCAAATCCGTAGATTTTCATAAGGTATCCGATGAGACCGAACACGAGCATGATGATAACTTCGTACATGCTGTTACTCAGTGCATAAGTACCGATGCAGGATAATGCAACGATGATCGGAACGAGAACAGAGTTTGGAACGAGGCAGACTCTTGCCATCTGTCTTGCCATGGAAACTCCGATGATTCCCATCAGCACATTCGCGAAAAGGAAACCAAGGAAGATCGCATAAGTAGTTGGAGCCTTAGAACCTGTAAACAGGTCACTGCCAGGCTGTAAGCCATGCATGAGAAGCGCTCCGTAAAGGATTGCTGTGACCGGGCTTCCAGGAATACCTAAAGTGAAAAGTGGGATCATGGCACCGCCGCAGGCTGCGTTGTTTGCGGCCTCAGAGGCAGCAATTCCGACAATGGAACCTTTTCCGTATTCTTCCGGATTTTTAGAAGTCCGTTTGGAAAGACCATAACTGATCCATGCGGCGATGGAACAGCCGGCAGCAGGGATAAATCCGATAAATGCACCGATAACAGAACTTTTTAACATGGTAGGAGTTAATAGACCGGCATTGCCTTTTTCCCAACGCTTTCCCTTTAAGGCAGCTGCCGGGTCGTCAACAATGGTTGCACCGGTTCCTGTCATCAGCTTTTCAACGAGGATGAGAACCTGGGAGATTGAGAATAATCCGATCAGGATCGGTGTGGAGTCAAGACCATCCTCAAGCCAGAGCTGTCCGAACGTGAATCGAGACACACCGCTGATGGAGTCCATGCCGATGCAGCCGATCAGAAGACCTAACAGAGCGGCGAAGATTCCTTTTGCCTGGTTATCTCCTGTGAGTCCGGCAACGACGAGAACACCGAAGCAGGCAACGAGGAAATACTCAAGGCAGGAGAACATCTGACTGATTCTTCCGAGTGCCGGGGCAAATAAGATCAGGCAGATGGCACCAATGATACCACCGACAACGGATGCGATGGTTACGACGGACACGGCCTCCATGCCGCGGCCTTTTTTCGTCATTTCATAGCCATCCTGTGTGGTCGCCGCAGATGCCGCGGTACCTGGTGTATGGCACAAAACAGCAGTGATGGATCCGCCGTACACACCGGTTGTGTACATTGCGGTCATCATGACAAGGGCAGCTGTGGGACTCATGGAAAATGAGATCGGCAGCAGCAGGGCAATACCGACGGACGGTCCCAATCCGGGAATAATTCCGATGATCATTCCGCCTACAACACCGACGAGCAGTCCGAGAAAGACATCAATGGAGAGGAACGAACTCAATGCGAGTGATAAATATTCTGCCATTTTATAAGCTCCTTTCCTTAAATATAACGGAACAGTTGTCCGAGAATGCCGACTTTATAGATCGGGAGATGAAGAATGATAACGAAAACAACATAACAGATCAGGGTGTAGAGAACGGTGATCACAATGTTTACTTTCCAGGACTTCAGCTTTAAATATTTCATGGAAAGCAGCATAAAGATCGGTGTCGCGATCCAGTATGTGATATAGCGGAAGCCAAGGAAATAGATAAAAATAAAAAACATGAACAGGAATGCGTATTTACTGCTCTTTATAGTCATGGAGTAGTGGAAATCCCCATCCTGCTCCTTGGTGAGCCGGAGACCTTTCAGAATAATAAATACAGAACATAATCCCATTAACAGGGACAGAGTGATCGGAAGATAGGAAGCCTGTCCAGGAATCTGTACCGCAGTAAAGAACACTGCGATACAGAAGATGAGAAGAACGGTTCCTACCCATACGTCGCGATGAAACTTTTTTGCCATATGGATAAACTCCTTTTCTTATGTGGGAATGATCAGTTACTGTACGTTCCAGATCATTTTTCTGGTTTCAATCTGGCTCTCAAGAAGTTCTTTGAAGTCCTCACCGGAGGTATTGTCGAGCTGAAGACCAAGAGCAGCCATATTTTCGATATAGTCAGGATCTTCCATTGCTTTTAATAATGCGTCAGTGGTCGTGTCGACGATATCCTGTGGAACACCATTCGGATAGAAGTATCCGCGAGCTGCGAATGCGACAAAGTCTTCACCGGTTGCCTCTTTGATCGTAGGAACATCCGGTATGAAGTCACTGCGTTCGTCGGAAAAAATGCATGCAACCTTCATCTCACCAGACTGATAGGAAGCCATGACATCAGAGATGGATGCAAAAAAGATATCTGTGTCACCGGATAAGAACATTCCGCGGCTGTCGGAAGCTCCGTCTACCGGAACAACGGTGATCTGGGTTCCGAAGGTCTTGTTGAACCATTCAGCAGTTGTTGCGTCTCCGTCGGTAATTCCTGTTGCCTGGGCGGAAACGAGAACAGGATTGGATTTGGCGTACTCGATAAAGCTGTAAATATCGGAGAACCGTGTGTCATTAGAACGGATCGCCATGACATTGTAGTCGAGAGCCTGGTTTGCAAGGACAGTGATGTCATCGAGATTATATTTTCTAGGGTTATCCGGATCAAGCTCACCCATCGCATAGTTATGGTTGATCAGACCGATCGTATAACCGTCTTTGTAATCGCCCTGGATCAGATCGGTCCATGCGACCCATCCGCCAGATCCTGTCTGGTTTTCAACGACAACATTGACTCCCATTACTTTAGAAAGAGCCTGTGCAAGATTGCGGGCACCAATGTCGGTTCCGCCGCCGGCTGAGAACGGGCAGACGAGAGTGATCGTTTCGCTTGGGAAAGAACCATCGTTTTTGGCGGCTGCAGTATCAGTGGAATCAGCAGATTTTGTTGTGGTGTCTGTTGTCTGCTGGCTGGAAGCTTGGCATGCGCTAAGAGATAATGCTAAAGCTCCTGCGGTCATAAGTGCAAATATTTTTTTCATGTGAGATCCTCCTTTTATAGTAGAACTAAAAAATTTTGTCGTCATAATAGACTGGTCCAGCAAGAAACGCGTTTGCTTTTGTTACATTCATTCTAGTGAATTTTATGTCAGAAAACAAACAGCTTTTCCGTGTTATATCACAATATAATGACTGTAAAATGGATAAAAAAGAAAAAAATGAACAAAAAACATACCGAATTACAACTGAATGATTGTGAATAAAAGAACAAAACTTGTTAGACATTTGTAATCTGAATTCTTATACTGGCATCGAAAACAAAAACGTGAACGGCTAAAGGAGGTCGCTATATGATGACAAAGAAAGAGAGAATTCAGGCAGCTATTGCAGGGGAAAAACCGGACAAACTTCCATATTCATTCTGGACCCATCTTCCGGGAATCGATCTGAATCCGGAACTTTTAGCGGAAAAGACATATGAGTTTTATAAAAAGTATGATATCGACTTTATAAAGACTATGAATAACGGAATGTACGCCATCGAAGACTTCGGTTGTGAGATTGATTATTCAGATATTGCGAAAGGCGGAGTGGCGAAAGTCACAAAAACACCGATCCACGAAGCGAAGGACTGGTATGAACTGAAACCGTGTTCTGTAAAGGAAGGAAGTCTTGCGAGAGAATTAAAAGGATTGAAACTTGTTCTCGATAAGGTAAAGAATGAGGATGTGCCAGTCATTTTCACGATATTCAGCCCGTTGACAACAGCGAATAAATTGTCCGGAAATACACTTCTTCAGTATCTGGAAAATGGTGACGGGGATGCAGTTCATCATGCGCTGAAAGTGATTACGGAGACGACCTGCAATATGGCTCGGGCAGCGCTGGAAGCCGGTGCGGACGGAATCTTTTTTGCGGCGCAGAGCAGTACTTATAATTTTATGACTGCAGAACAGTATAAGGAATTTGGCGTTCCTTATGACTTGGAGGTCCTGAATGCGGCGAAAGATGGATGGATGAACACACTGCATGCCCATGGAAGTAATATCATGATGGAAATATTGAAGGATTATCCGGTACAGGTCTTCAACTGGCATGCATGGGAGACATATCCGTCAGTGGATGAGGCGGCGCTTGAGTCTGGAAAATGCCTTATGGGCGGACTAAACCGCACCGATATCACAAAAGATGACCGCAATGCCATCCATCATCAGATTTATGAGTGTTTTAAACTGATGGGTGGCTGCGGTCAGATCTTAACACCGGGTTGTGTGATCCGCTATCCGTTAAATGAGGAAACTTTAAAATTTATCCGCAAAGCGAAAGATGATGTGGAGGCGAAGATCCATCCGATCTACGCTTAGCAGGAAAACTTTTCCTGTGCCATCCGGATGAATTCATCGGCGGCTCGGCTGAGATAGTGGTCTTTCATGTAAGCGATTGTGATCGGCCGGTAGCCCGCCGGATAGTTTAACGGAAAGACAGACACCTGTTCTTTCCAGTCGAAGGAATTCCAGAATGTCATACGGCGGCTGACGAAGATTTCGGGAAGCACGATGGCACCGATTCCGGAAGAACAGAGGGAAACCATGGTGGACATACTGGTGGTCTCGAGGAGGATTTCCGGTTCAATGTTGTAGCTTTCACAACATTTTTCAAACATTTCGCCCAGCCATGTCTGTTTCGGCATTTTGATAAACGGGCAGTCGGCAAAAATGTTGAAACTTTGAACAGAACCCGGAATCAAAGTGGAGTCTATCTTCAGATAGCGCGGCAAAAATGAGTTTGGAATAACGCAGACGAGAGATTCTGTATGGAGCAGTTCCTCGTGTACTTTTTCTGGATCATTGATCGCAAAACCGATGCAGAGATCTGCCCGTCCTTCAAACAATGCCTGGTTGATCTCTTTTGTTGTACCTTCTACAAGATTTAGTTTGATCTGGGGAAAGGCAGAGCGGAATTCTGGAAGTATCTTTGGAAGCATGACAGCTCCGCGGGAGGTACTGATTCCGAGAGTCAGTTCACCTTTTCGGAAGTCCCGGATATCCTGCATGCTTTTTTCAATCTGTTCTTTCTGATGAAGCAGAACCTTGGAACTTGCATAGAGGGATTTTCCGGCTTCGGTGAGTGTGATCGGTTGGGTACGGTTAAAAAGGATCACACCGAATTCGTTTTCCAGGCGGGAAATGTGGTTGCTGAGGGATTGCTGGGATATAAATAAACGCTTGGCAGCATTTGTGAAACTGAGTTCTTCAGCGGCCACGCGAAAGTAGTAGAGATTTAAAAAGTTCATAGTGTGCTCCTTAAATTTTTTCTGCAGTAACATTGATGAAAGATATGAATTATTATAGCAAAAATAATCGAAAAAGAAAGAACAGAAGGAGAAAAAGCGCTAAGAAACTGTTAAAAATATCATGAGGAAAAATAAAAAATGGACCAGAAATTATACACAAACCATCTTGAAATATTAAAAGACGAACTGATTATGGCGCTCGGCTGCACGGAACCGATCGCAATCGCCTACGCGGCAGCAAAAGCGCGGAAACTGTTAGGTCAGATGCCGGAGAAATGTGTAGTGTCCTGCAGCGGAAATATCGTTAAAAATGTCATGGGAGTGACGGTACCGAACTCCGGCGGATTAAAAGGAATCGATGTGGCAGCAGTACTGGGAATCGTGGGCGGAGATCCAGATATGGATCTGGCAGTGCTTGAGAGTGTGACAAAAGAGGATCAGGAGAAGACAAAAGAGCTTTTAAATCAGAAATTTTGTACCTGTAAACTGATCGAAGGCGTGGCGACTCTTTACATTGTAGTGGAACTGCGCGCCGGAGAGCATACGGCGCTGGTCGAGATTCAGAAGACCCATAAAAATATCACCCGGATGGAAAAAGATGGGATGAGTGTTCTGAAAAAGACTGAGGCAGATGAGGAAAATGGTCATAAGGCAGGTGACAAACAGCTTCTCACAGTGAAAAATATTCTGGAGTTTGCGGATAAAGTAAAAATTGAGGATGTTGAAGAGATCCTGAATCGCCAAATCGAGTGCAATATGGCGATCTGCCGGGAAGGCCTGGAACATCCGTATGGAGCAGAGGTTGGAAGAATCCTGATCGACGGAAACGAAAAGCCGACGGTGGGTCTGAAGGCACGTGCATTTGCGGCCGCAGGTTCGGATGCCAGAATGAACGGCTGTCCGATGCCGGTGGTCATCAATTCCGGAAGTGGTAATCAGGGGATCACGGTCAGCGTGCCGGTCATTGTTTACGCGAAGGAGAAAAACATCGAAAAAGAAAAACTTTTGCGTGGACTTGTAGTTTCGAATCTGATCGCAGTTCATCAGAAAAAATATATCGGAAGTCTGTCTGCATACTGTGGCGTTGTGAGTGCCGCATGCGGAGCAGCCTGTGGTATCTGCTACATGCTTGGATATCCATATGAAGTGGTCTGTGAGACAATTACCAACACCATCGCAACTGTTGGAGGTATGGTGTGTGATGGCGCGAAATCATCCTGCGCAGCTAAAATTTCGACAGCCCTTCAAACTGCGCTTCTTGGAATGAAAATGGGATTACATGACAGGGCATTCCAGCCAGGTGAAGGTCTGGTGGAGGATGATGTTGAAGAAACAATCCGAAGTATCGGACGCATGGGACGAGATGGTATGCACTCCACGGATTTGGAAATTTTGAATATTATGCTTGGAAATTAAAAAAGAGGATCTGCCAGCGGACATTGACTTCTGGTAGGTCCTCTTTTTTATGAAAAGTCTGATCCCTCAGCTATGCTGAGGAGAATGGAATCAGTGCAGATAGTAATAGTATATGCGATACCGTTCTTTGGGACGGGTAGTTCGGACTTCCGGGCGAGGACGCGGACGGCGTGCTCTCCGCAGTACAGTTCTTAAGACGTGTTGGAAAAGACGAGATCATCGATCTGACCGGAAAAGAAGTCGTTGTCATCGGAGGCGGAAACGTGTCCATGGATGCGGTCCGAACGGCGAAGAGACTGGGTGCGAAGAAAGTCAGCATTTTATATAGAAGACGAAGAAACGATATGACAGCGCTGGCGGCGATCGATCCGGATCCGGCTCAGTATGAGGTCGTGGAGGACAGGGACAGCTTTGATTATATTTATTCCGGGGAGGAGATGCGTCTTCTTCCCGGAAGGAAATATTCAAAAATGAAAAACAGGATCTCCAGATTCCGGAGAGACTATGGAGACCGGGCAGAGTTTGTTCTTCTTGGACCGGAGGATGAACCGGAGATTTTACAGTTTCTGGATCGCTGGTCATCGAAAAAGGAAAGTGATGATGCTCTGAACCGGTTGGACAGTGAGGAGACCGGGATACGGGAAGCAATCCGATTCTGCAGGGAAGCGGAGATCACGATTGCCGGTGTTCGTGTGAACGGGATTCTGGAGGCATTTTCCATGGGAACGGAGTGTAAGGAGACTGATATGACGGTGACACATGTGGAAAAGGCAGATACTGAGCTTCGTGGTCTGTACAATTATCTGGAAAAAGAGTTTTTGCTCCATTCATATCCGGAGACAGGACTGGTGAACCGGGAAGATGATATGGGACTGGAAAATCTGAGACGGACGAAAGAGAGTATGCATCCGGTACGGATGGAGAAGAAATATACGATCCTGGAGCGGGAGAGAAATTAAAGTTTGTTAAAAAATATACAGACAAATTCAGAAAAAGCATACATATGACACATAAAACCCTGTATTTAATGGAATTGATTGCATTATATGAAGAAATGTGGTAAGCTATAGAGTATGAAATTCCGTACAACCGAATGGATGCTGGAGATAATGCGAAAGCATGATCCGGGGAAATGTACGGACGGTACTTAGGGGGTACCTGCCGGAGTATGAAAAGGTGAGTATATCACATAAAAACTGCCGTCAGCAGAGACGTTCCGGGAGATCAGAGAGATCTCATCCGGGATCGTGTCTGGTGGCGGCAGTTTTTGCTTACCGGCGAGTTCTTGTGAAACTTCCCGGCAAATAAAAGGGGCCGAAATCCTGCTCATGTGTGGCAGCAGGATCTTTTTATAATGTGGCCAAGTTCAGCCTTGCGCAGACAAGGTAAAGCTGATAAAATGGAAAAACCGGGGGACTGAAAAATCCCCCTTAAGTGCGTTGCAGAAAGAAACGAATGAAAGAATGGTAACTGCGAAGATATGGAACAGTTACGAACAGCGATAAAAACTTACTGCCGCGGAGAGCGGAGAAAAAAAGGAGATAAAAATGTTAATAATTGCAGGTCTCGGAAACCCGGGAAAGGAATATGAAAATACAAGACACAATGCAGGTTTTATGGTGATGGATGCTCTGGCGGAGAAGATCGGGGCGGACATCTCTGAGAAGAAGCACAAGGCGCTCTGCGGAAAAGGCGTGATCGGCGGGGAGAAAGTGATCCTCATGAAGCCGCAGACGTATATGAACTCCAGTGGGGAGAGTATCCGCGCGGCGGCCGATTATTATAAGGTGGATCCGGAAGATATCCTGATCGTGTACGATGATATCAGTCTGGCTCCGGGTCAGTTAAGGATCCGCGCAAAGGGAAGTGCCGGCGGTCACAACGGAATCAAGAGCATCATCGCACATCTCGGAACCCAGGAATTCCCGCGCGTGAAGGTCGGAGTCGGTGAGAAACCGGCGAGAATGGATCTTGCAGATTATGTGCTCGGACACTTCTCAAAGGAAGAGCAGGCGACGATGGATGACGCCGTGAAGGAAGCGGCCGACGCAGTCTGCGAGATCGTGAATGTCGGAATCGCGCAGGCGATGAATGATCATAACCGGAAGAAAGAAGAAAAATAAAAGAAGTATTGGCAAAATTTTGCCGCAGTGTGCGTGCGGAGAATGCCTATGCACACTAACTGGAATAGAATCAGAAATATGATCGGACAGGAAACGAATAAAAACAGGAGGAACCATGGCTGAAGTTTTTGCAAATCCGCTCGCGGAGCTGGCGGAGTATACCGATATGAAACAGGATATGGATAAAGGAAAAGGTCCGATCCAGGTCAGCGGCGTGACGGATTCCCAGAAAGTTCATGTCATGCATGAACTCTCGAAGGAACATCCGTGGCGCCTTGTCGTGACGTACGATGACAACCGGGCGAAGGAAATCTATGATGATTTCAGCTATTTTGAGCCGAATACCTGGCTGTACCCGGCGAGAGACCTTCTGTTTTACAGCTCTGATATCCACGGAAATCTCCTGACAAGACAGCGGATGCAGGTGTTTAAACATCTTTTGGAGGACGAAGGCGGCGTTGTCGTGACGACCGTGGACGGTCTCATGGATCATCTTCTGCCGCTTTCCATGATCAGGGAGAGCTGCCTGAACATCATGGCGGGACAGACGCTCGATATCGAGGAGATCAAGACACAGCTCACGAACATGGGCTATGAGCGCATGGGACAGGTCGATGGAATGGGGCAGTTTTCGGTCCGCGGCGGAATTCTTGATGTCTTTCCGCTCACGGAGGAGGTTCCGGTCCGGATCGAACTCTGGGGAGACGAGGTGGACTCGATCCGCTCCTTTGACGCCGAGAGCCAGCGCTCGATCCAGCAGATGGACGAGGTCACGATCTATCCGGCAGCAGAACTGATCCTCACGAAGGAACATATCGAGGACGGGATCCTGCGCCTGGAAGCGGAGGGAAAGAAGCAGGAAAAGACCTTCCGCGACCAGAAAAAGCCGGAGGAGGCGACGCGGATCAGGCGGGCTGTCGGGGAGCTTGTGGAATCCTTAAAAGAGGGCTTTGATGTCCAGACGCTGGATGCGTATATCAGGTATTTCTGTAAAGATACGGTTTCATTTCTTGACTATATGAAAGAAGTCGGCGCTAAGGTCACTTTGGTGTCTTCTGCGACAGAAACAGGAAAACAGGCGGAAGTGGGAGTTATTGAAACTGAAGCTGAAGAGGCAGGAAAGAAGACAGTAGAATCAGGCGGGAACGTAGATCAGAGTGATACTGGGACAGCTGGGACGAAGACATCAGGAAAGAAAACGGCAAGGGCGGCCGGAAAAACAGCCGAAAAGAAACAAGCATCTGGTCTCGCATTGATTTTAGATGAACCCCAGCGCATGAAAGAAAAAGCGGAGACCGTGGAGACCGAGTTCCGGGAGAGCATGTCCCATCGCCTGGAACAGGGCTATATCCTGCCGGGGCAGGCGGACCTCCTGTTTTCCTCGAAAACGATCCTGGCGGACGCGCACACGCCGCACACGATCTTCATGACAGGACTCGACCAGAGACTCCCCGGCATGACTCCGAAGGCGAAGTACAGCCTGACCGGAAAGAACTTAAATTCCTACCAGAACAGCTTCGAGATCCTGATCAAGGACCTGACGAGATGGAAGAAGGACGGATATCGCGTTGTCCTCCTCTCCGCGTCAAGGACCAGAGCGAGCCGCCTCGCAGGAGATTTAAGGGAGTATGACCTGCGGGCATTCTGTCCGGAAGACCCGGGACAGCCGGTCGCTCCGGGGGAGATCATGGTTACCTACGGAAAACTCCATAAGGGCTTTGAGTACCCGCTGATCAAGTTCGTCGTCATCACTGAGGGCGACATGTTCGGCGTGGAAAAGCGGAAGAAAAAGCGAAAAAAATATAATTACGAAGGAAAGAAGATCAGCAGCTTCTCCGAACTCTCTGTCGGCGACTACGTGGTGCATGAGAGTCATGGTCTCGGCATCTATAAGGGAATCGAGAAGATCGAGCAGGACCATGTCATCAAAGACTACATCAAGGTCGAGTACGGGGATGGCGGAAACCTCTATCTCCCGGCGACCCGTCTGGAGGGGATCCAGAAGTATGCGGGGGCTGACGCGAAGGTTCCGAAGTTAAACAAGCTCGGCGGGACCGAGTGGACGAAGACGAAGACGAAGGTCCGCACGGCAGTCCGCGAGATCGCGAAGGAGCTCGTGCAGCTCTATGCGGCGAGACAGGATGCGGAAGGATTCCAGTACGGGCCGGATACGGTGTGGCAGAAGGAATTCGAGGAGATGTTCCCCTATGATGAGACGGACGATCAGCTCACTGCGATCGACGATACGAAGCGGGACATGGAGAGCAAGAAGATCATGGACCGCCTGATCTGCGGGGATGTGGGATACGGAAAGACGGAGATCGCACTCCGCGCGGCGTTCAAGGCGGTGCAGGAAGGAAAACAGGTCGTGTACCTGGTCCCGACAACGATCCTGGCGCAGCAGATCTACAATACGTTCGTCCAGAGAATGAAGGATTTCCCGGTCCGCGTGGACATGATGTCGCGGTTCCGGACGCCCGGAGAGATGAAAAAGACGATCGAAGGTCTGAAAAAAGGATATGTGGACATCGTGGTCGGCACGCACCGGGTGCTTTCCAAGGATGTGCAGTTCAAGAGTCTGGGACTTCTGATCGTCGATGAGGAGCAGCGGTTCGGCGTGACACACAAGGAGAAGATCAAGCAGATGAAGCAGAACGTGGATGTTCTGACTCTGACGGCGACGCCGATCCCGAGAACGCTGCACATGAGTCTCATCGGGATCCGCGATATGAGTGTTCTCGAGGAGCCGCCGGTGGACCGTGTGCCGATCCAGACGTACGTCATGGAGTACAACGACGAGATGATCCGCGAGGCGATCCACAGGGAGCTCGGCCGCGGCGGTCAGGTGTACTATGTATACAATCGCGTCAACAACATCGACGAGGTGGCAAACCATGTGGCGTCGCTCGTTCCGGAGGCAAATGTGGCATTCGCTCATGGTCAGATGAATGAGCACCAGCTCGAGAAGATCATGCTGGATTTCATCAACGGTGATATCGATGTGCTCGTCTCCACGACGATCATCGAGACGGGACTCGATATCCCGAATGCCAACACGATGATCATTCAGGATGCGGACCGGCTGGGCCTCTCCCAGCTTTACCAGATCCGCGGGCGGATCGGGCGTTCGAACCGGA
Source organism: Pilosibacter rotomagensis (assembly GCF_045062245.2). Taxonomy (NCBI): domain Bacteria; kingdom Bacillati; phylum Bacillota; class Clostridia; order Eubacteriales; family Clostridiaceae; genus Pilosibacter; species Pilosibacter rotomagensis. The sequence continues at coordinate 514,440 of NZ_CM170323.1, forward strand.
CATCCTATGCGTTCCTCATGTACAAGCGCGATAAGATGCTGAAGGAGGACGCGGAAAAGCGTCTCCAGGCGATCCGCGAGTTTACAGAGCTCGGCTCCGGCATCAAGATCGCGATGCGGGACCTTGAGATCCGCGGTGCGGGAAACATCCTCGGTGCGGAGCAGCACGGACACATGGAGGCGGTCGGATACGACCTCTACTGCAAGATGCTCAATGAGGCAGTCATCGCTCTGAAGGGCGGACAGGAGGAAGAGGAGACGTTTGAGACGGTCGTGGACTGCGATATCGACGCGTTTATTCCGGACGGATACATCAAGAACGAGTATCTGAAACTGGATGTGTATAAGAGAATTTCTGCCATCGAGACGGACGACGAGTACATGGATATGCAGGATGAGCTGATCGACCGCTTTGGCGATATTCCGAAATCTGTGGATAACCTGCTGCGTGTAGCGGAATTAAAAGCCCTGGCCCACCGCGCCTACGTGACCGAGGTGGACATCAACACCCAGGAGATCCGCATTGAACTTTACCCGAAGGCAAAGCTCGATGTCACAAAGATCCCGGCGCTGATCGCAGAGTACAAGACCGCGCTCCGCTTCGCCCAGGGCGGCGAGAAACCGGTCCTGTTCTACCAGGAAAAAGGAAAGAAGAACAAGAACTGCGAGCCGATGATCGAGAAGGCGAAGGAGATTCTTGGGAAGCTTGGGGAGCTGGCAGAGAGCAGAAAATAAAAGCATATGGTAAAAATAGCGCATTAAATATAATGCGCTATTTTTATAGGTAAATGCTCTTCATGTTGCTGGACTGGTTGGTGTATAATATAAATGTAAGTGAACATTATGATAAGTGTTATTGAAAAGAGGTGTTTCGAGAGAAGTAAAAAAGATGCAAAGAATAAACGACAACATATTGACAGCATGGTATGAAGTGGATTCTGGTAGATACATTGACACGAAACATAACATCTGATATATTTTACATTATAAATAATGTTATATTTTGGAGAAGCGACATGAAAAATTTGATTAAAAAAATCAGGTTTTATTTGAACATGAGTCAGACCGAGTTCGCAGAGTATATGAATGTGTCTTTTGCAACCGTGAACCGTTGGGAAAACGGCCGGGCTGTTCCTAATAAACTGGCACAGATGAGATTGCATGAGCTGTGTAAGGCACGGGCAGTTCCGGTTTATGATATGACGTTGGAGAAAATTGCGGAAGCGGCAAAAAAAATAGAAGCTGTTCACGGAAAGGTGCTGCTTTATCATGGATCGAAATCCGGCATAGAAGGAGTTATTGAGCCGAAGAGCCGGAAACAGTGTGATTTTGGCAGAGGCTTTTATATGGGAACAGATCCAGGTCAGGCGTTGACACTGATTTGTGACTATGAAAAATCAAAATTTTATATCGTTTCTGTCGATGTGAATGAGCTTAAATTGCTGAATGTACCAGCAGATATTGAGTGGGCAATGCTTGTAGCATATAACAGGGGAAGAATGGAGAGCATAAAGGATACTGAATTTTATAACAAGTATCGAAATATGGCAGCCGGAAAAGATCTGCTTATTGGAAGCATTGCAAATGACAGGATGTTTTATGTGATTGATAATTTCTTTATTGGAAATATCACAGATGCAGCATTGGTGCACAGTCTTTCTGCATTGCAATTGGGAAGTCAGTACGTTGCGGTGTCACAAAGAGGATGTGATGCAATCCATATTGAAGCGGAAATAGAGCTTTCCTATTTGGAGAGAGCATTTATTAAGGAGGTTGCAGAGGAAAATCGTGCACGGGGAGTTTCTCTTGCAAACGGTATCTGTAAGAATTATCGCCGTGAGGGACTATTTTTTGATGAAATCCTGGATAACGCCAAAGCCGGAGGAAAACAATGAATGAGATAGCTTTAAAACTCTGTGACATACAGGGAAGACTTTTTGAACTGTCAGCTGATCATAATTACAGTAGTATGGAATTTATTAAATTGTTCATGAATTCTGAGACGGCAAAAGCATTGGATTCTGAGTATAATCGTATGCAATGGGCAGGAGAAGAGTATCTTTTAGATGAGGTCATCGGAAATTCCAAGACAGAGAGTTTAGTTGGCGGAGAAGTATATTCAAAAGATGTTCTGTATTGGATCGGTTATATTTACCGTTATTGGCATTATTACAGCGGTGAGGACAGTAGAAAGATATATAAACAAGCGCCGGTCGAAGTTATGAAACGAAATTACATGATGTTTCATACGATGGATCCGGTTCTTGCGATTGAGAATCTGAAGGAAATTTATAATCAGAAAAGATAAAAGAAATACGTGAACAGCGAGCCAAAGTCCGCGCTTGCGCGGGACCTTGGCGACTGTCGCGATAACAAGGGGAAACTCGCAAAGCGTGTTTTCACTTGTTATGTGAGCAATAGTCAAAGCCTGTGTTTGCATGAGAGCTTGACGCTGACGGGAATCAACGGCATTTGGTTGGAAAAACTTATTTCTGACACCCCAGGATTTCTTCCGCCCGCTTCACAGACTCTGCCGTCGGTGGATCCACATCTTTCAAGGTGTACGGGATGCCGAGTGACTCCCATTTGTAGATCCCGAGCGTATGGTACGGGAGAACTTCCACCTTTTTCACGTTGGACAGTGTGTCTAAAAACGCGCGGATACCGCGAAGGTTTTCTTCATCGTCGGTCACGCCCGGGACGAGGACGTGGCGGACCCACGTGGGTTTGCCAATCTCGTTTAAGTATCTGGCGAAGTCCAGGATATTCTCGTTTGTGTGGCCGGTGAGCGCGCGGTGTTTTTCCGGATCGATGTGTTTTAAATCGAGCATCACAAGGTCCGTGTTCTCCATGAGAGACGAAAGTTTTGAGAAAAATGGTTCTGTTCTTGTAAACGGCTGTCCCGCGGTGTCAAGCACCGTGCCGACGCCGTTTTCTTTTGCCAGGCGGAAAAGCTCCGTCATGAAATCCAGCTGCAATAGCGGTTCACCGCCGCTGACCGTGATGCCGCCCTCTTTGCCCCAGTAGCGCTTGTAGCGGAGCGCCTGCTTTAAAAGGGCGGACGGGGTGCTCTCTTTGTAATTGCAGCCGGAAGAGACGGAGTCAGGGCGGGTTTCTGACGCAGCGGAATTGTTCCCATGGGCAGCTTCTGAGGTCTGCGGACAGGCCGCAGCAGGATTCCCTGCCAGCTTCCATGTATCCGGATTATGACAATACCGGCACCGCATATGGCAGCCCTGAAGAAAAGTCACAAAGCGGACGCCGGGTCCGTCTACGGAACCAAAACTGTCGATGGAGTGAATGTAGCCTGTTGTTTCCATATAAAAGTTTCCCTTCTCCCGGAATCTGCCGGGGATAAAAATAAAGATAAAATGAGCAGTGCGGTGCAAAAGTGCAAACATTAAAACCCTAATGCCAAGCCAGAAAAAACCTTCATAATTTAGACTCAGCCGGGAACAAACAACATTCCCGGCTGATTTTTAAATGGATAAATTTACATTGCCTCGTGGCAGGTTCTTGCGATGACATCCAGCTGCTGCTCTCTTGTCAGATCAATAAATTTAACCGCATACCCGGAAACACGGATCGTGAAGTTCGCATACTCCGGTTTCTCCGGATGTTCCATCGCGTCTTTCAGCTTGTCGAGACCAAACACGTTCACGTTGAGATGATGAGCGCCCTGGTCAAAGTATCCGTCGAGAACATGAACCAGGTTGTTCTTTCTCTCGTCCTCGGAATGGCCGAGTGCACCAGGAGCGATCGTCTCGGTGTTGGAGATTCCGTCGAGTGCGTACTCATACGGAAGCTTTGCGACGGAGTTTAAGGAAGCGAGAAGACCATTCTGCTCCGCACCGTAGGACGGGGTAGCGCCCGGGGCAAACGGAGTGAACGCTGCACGTCCGTCCGGGAGAGCGCCTGTCGCCTTACCGTAAACCACGTTGGAAGTGATCGTAAGGATGGAAGTTGTCGCCTCGGAATTCCGGTAGGTATGGTACTTTTTCACTTTCTTTAAGAAAGTCTTTAACAGCCAAACTGCGATATCGTCGGCGCGGTCATCATCATTTCCGTAGCGCGGGAAGTCGCCCTCTGTGATGAAACTGGATGCCATGCCGTTCTCGTCGCGGACAACCTTGACCTTTGCGTACTTGATCGCGGAGAGGGAATCCACCACGTGGGAGAAACCTGCGATACCGGTCGCGAAGGTGCGGCGCACGTCGGTGTCGATGAGAGCCATCTCGGCTGCCTCGTAGTAATATTTATCGTGCATGTACTGGATCAGGTTCAGGATATTCACATAGATTCCTGCGAGCCAGTCCATCATGAGATCATATTTGTGCATGACCTCGTTGTAGTCGAGATACTCGGAGGTGATCGGCGCATACTCCGGACCAACCTGCATCGGTTTTCCATCCTTTGTCATGTACTTCTCGTCCTTACCGCCGTTGATTGCGTAGAGCAGGCACTTTGCAAGGTTTGCACGGGCGCCGAAGAACTGCATCTCTTTACCGGTCTGGGTAGCGGATACGCAGCAGCAGATGCTGTAGTCGTCGCCCCATACCGGACGCATCACGTCATCGTTCTCGTACTGGATGGAGGAAGTATCCACGGAGATCTTCGCCGCGTACTTCTTAAAGTTCTCCGGAAGACGGGAAGAGTAGAGCACGGTCAGGTTCGGCTCCGGGGACGGTCCCATGTTCTCTAATGTGTGGAGGAAACGGAAGTCTGTCTTTGTGACCATGTGGCGTCCATCCTGTCCGAGACCTGCAACCTCAAGAGTCGCCCAAACCGGGTCACCGGAGAAGAGCTGGTTGTAGGACGGGATTCTCGCGAACTTCACCATACGGAATTTCATGGTCATATGGTCGATCAGTTCCTGAGCCTGGGACTCGGTGAGAGTTCCCTCTTCCAGATCACGGTTTACATAAATATCAATAAAGGTGGAGATACGTCCAACGCTCATCGCAGCGCCGTTCTGGGTCTTGACTGCTGCGAGGTAGCCGAAGTACAGCCACTGGATTGCCTCTTTTGCGTTTGTCGCCGGGCCGGAGATATCGTAGCCGTAGATCTTTGCCATCTCCTTCATGCCCTTTAACGCGCGGATCTGCTCTGCGATCTCTTCTCTCTGGCGGATGATCTCATCGTACATCGCACCGTTTCCGCAGAGCTCCAGGTCTTTTTTCTTCTCCTCGATCAGGAAATCGATTCCGTAGAGAGCCACACGGCGGTAGTCGCCGACAATTCTTCCACGGCCGTAAGTGTCCGGAAGACCGGTCACGATATGGCAGTGGCGGGCAGCTTTCATCTCCGGAGTGTAGGCGTCAAAGACAGCCTGGTTGTGTGTCTTATGGTATTCGGTGAAGATTTTGTGGAATTTCTCGTTTACTTTATATCCGTAAGTCTCAGCGGCTTCCTCCGCCATCTTGATCCCGCCGTAAGGCATGAATGCACGCTTTAACGGCTTGTCCGTCTGGAGGCCGACGATGGTCTCGAGCTCTTTTAAGCTCTCGTCGATGTAGCCAGGACCGTAGGAAGTCAGGCTGGATACGACCTCAGTCTCGCACTCTAAAACGCCGCCTTTTTTGCGCTCCTCTTTCTGGAGTTCCTGAAGACGACCCCAGAGCTTATCGGTCGCCTCGGTCGGAGCGGAGAGGAAATCCTCGTTTCCGTCATACTGGGTATAGTTATTCTGGATGAATTCGCGGACATTGACCTCATCGGTCCATTTTGCACCCTGGAATCCTCTCCAGGCTTTTTTGAAAAGGTCAGCAGTACCGTTCGGGGTATTCTGTTCAGACATGATGGTTCCTCCTTATATGTTTCAATCTCATGTGCTGCGGAAATCCTGTGGTTGTCAGAAATTCCGGTTTCCCGGTCCGAAAAAGCAGGCGATCGTTCACCAGTACATTTTGTCGAATCGGATAAATCTTGAAATCTTCCGTTGTGAAGAAATGCTTTGCCATTATAACAGAGGGAAAAAAGAAAAACAATAGATTATATGAGAATGATTATCAAAATCATTTTCATAAGAAATTTTCTCATTACCTTGTATTTTTTAAAATACACGTGACTGTTCAGTACCTTCACATTTACAGGAACCTCCCCCGGAGCTTCCCTTCGGATACATGGCAGGTTACGAGCAAAAATCCATTCCAGATCGGCTTCGTCGATGGGATTTTTACCTTCAAGTCTGTGTTTTATGAGGCGGCGAGATCACTTTGGAAAATTTCGCTGTTACAGAATCACAGCGCGGTGCGAGAGACGTCGATAGACTGAAAAAGGGTAAAAAAATAACCCACAGTCTGCGCTATGATCGCCCAGACGGTCGGCTTTCTTCGATCATACTTCACGTGGTTCACCACTTATCCGTCAGTCATATGATCGGTATGACATATATATACCAGATGTTGTGGTATGTGTCAAGTGGGAAATAATGGTCAGACCAGATGTGGGGAAAGAGAATGCAGTACTTTTTTGGCAGACTTCAGCCGAAAAGCGTGAAGAGCGTCGCTTCATACCGGTTGACGGAATCATGCCCGGCGGGGTACAATAACCTTAATATGACTTTGGGGGAAACAGGGGGGAACGAGGATGTTAAAGGTACTGATCGCGGATGATGAGAGCAAGGTCTGCCAGCTGATCGAAAAGCTGGTGGACTGGGATGCTCTTGATATGGAGGTCGGAGCGGTCGCGGAGAACGGGATCGATGCGCTGGAAAAGATAAAGGAAGTTCATCCGGATATCGTGATCACGGACATCCGGATGCCGGGATATGATGGGCTGGACCTGATCCGGCTCGGAAAAGAGGAAGCTCCGAATGCGGAGTTTGTGATCATCAGCGGCTACCGCCATTTTGAGTATGCGCAGATGGCGATCCGGTACGGGGTGAATGCGTATCTCTTAAAGCCGATAAAAAAGGACGAGCTGACGGAGACATTAAAACGCCTCAGCACCCGTTTCCGGGCGCAGACGGAACAGCTGAGCCAGGAGGAGAAGACCAGACTGGCGATCAGGAGCGACGAGAAGAACCTGAGACAGGCCTTTTTACAGGATCTTGTGGGGAGAAGAAATAAGGAGACCCTGTCGCAGCCGCTTTTGGAGATCAACCGGGAATTTCACTATCGTTTTGAGCCGGGGGAATTCTGCATCGCCATCTTAAAACTGGATGGGCGTGTCTGCGATGAGGAGCAGAATGTCCAGTTTATGGCGGAGAAAGTCCAGTCTGCGGCGGAAAGATTTTTAAAAGACTATGTCATGGAGACAGAGAATACGGAGCTCAACGGATTCCATTTCTTTCTGCTGAACTATGACGCAGAGGACCGGATGCAGATCCGGAGACAGATGAAAGCCCTGCTCTCGGAGATCCGGGTCCAGGGGGACATTTTAAAGAACCTGTCGGTGACGCTGGCGCTCGGCGAGGGCGTGGGAAGTCTCCCGGAGATCGGCAGTTCCTTAAAAAATGCCAGACTCCTCATCGAGGAGCGGCTGCTCGCAGGAACGGGAAAGCTGATGGAAGGAAAGATCGAAAGCGGGGAGTCCTTCGCGGACAGTGAGATCTTCGCGAAATTTAATGATCGGATCGCCCACACGCTCGAGAGTCTGGACTCTTTTGCAGTGCGGGAAGAACTGCTCTATCTGAAGACGAAAATGCTGGCGGAGAAGGAGATCAGCGGTCATGAGATCCTTCAGATGACGAAGGAGATCTGCAACCAGTACCTGTTTTTTATGAAAAAGTACCGCCTTCCGGTGGAAGAGAACTTTATGGAGAACTTCAGCGTCAGTGCCGACAACTGTGCAGATGCGGCGGAGCTTTTCGATTATCTGACGAGACGGATCACGACCTCCTACGAGAAGGCGGCGAGATTAAAGAGACAGGACGAAAACCGTCCGATCCGCGTGGTGAAAAAGTATGTGGAAGAACATTTTGGAGAGCCGCTGACGCTGGAAGAACTCAGTCGGGTTGTGGATCTCTCCCCGACGTACCTCAGCACGATCTTTAAGAAGGATACGGGGATGACGTTTCTGGAATACCTCTCGAAGGTTCGCATGGACATGGCAAAAAAGCTCTTAAAGGAGACAAATGACACGGTGGCCGATATATGCGGGAAGGTCGGCTACAGCGATGTGCGGTATTTCACGAAGACCTTTACAAAATATGCGGGCTTAAAGCCCAAGGAATACAGAAAGCTGTACTCATGATGGAGAAGAAACATACCGATGAGAAAAATTACCTGTCCGTTCGGATTAAATGGTGCGCACTTCTCGCAGCCGGGCTGGTCGGGACATTCCTCGTGAGAATGTGGGTGGTGTGCATCCGGGAAATGCAGTCCCTGATGGTCCCGGCTGTATTTACGGCGCTTTCCGCTGCTCTGGCGGTGATCGTTTACCGGACGGTGCTGATCCCATACCGGGAGACTCGGAAGATCTATGAGCAGTTTGTCATGGGCTATGTCATGGAGGACCTTTTTAAGGTCCGCTATCCGTTTTCACCGGAGAGTGAGCAGGCAGTCCTGCGCCTGAACGAGATCATCGACCGGAACAACCTGATCGCGATCTCGAAGAAACAGGCGGAGTATCTGGCGCTTCAGAACCAGATCAATCCCCATTTCCTCTACAACACGCTGGAGGGGATCCGGAGTGAGGCGCTGATCGCGGGGCTGGACAGCATCGCGGAGATGACGGAGGCGCTGGCGACCTTCTTCCGCTACACGATCTCAAACCTGGAAAATCTCGTGACGCTGGAGGACGAACTTGCCAATATCGAGAATTATTACTATATTCAACAGTTTCGATTCGGTTCTAAACTGGACCTGAAGATCCAGTATGACCGGGATCCGGACGACGATTTCACGGAGATGGATTTTCTGCAGTGCAAACTTCCGAAGCTGACACTGCAGCCGATCGTGGAAAATTCCATCTACCACGGGATCGAGCGAAAGATCGGAAAAGGTCATCTTGTGATCCGGATCAGTGCGAGTGAGGAACGGCTCTACATCAGGATTTCCGATGATGGGCGCGGAATGACGGACGAAAAACTGAAGGAACTGAATGAAAAACTGCGCCGTCTTGATGTGGAGACAGATGTCCCGGAAAAAGAGGAGGAGAAGAAGCCGGCCCGCGGCGGGATCGCGGTGGTGAACGTGAACAGGCGGATCAAGCTCCTCTTCGGCGAGGAGTACGGAATCCATGTCTACAGCAAAGAGGGGATCGGAACTGATGTCATAGTGGAGCTTCCGCTGGTGCGCGACGGGGATCGTCAGGGAGGATGGCGATGAGAAAAGAACTTCTTCGGATATCGCATGTTGATCTTGAACGGGACGGAGAGCTGCTCCTGGATGATCTGGAATTCCAGATGTTTGCCGGGGAGATCGTTGGCCTGGTGGCGCGGAACCGGAAAGGCCAGAAAGAGATGGTGGATCTGATCTGCCGGAACGATCCGATCAGCCTGGGATCCGTGTGGTATGACGGAAACGTTGTAAATAGCTACGCCTACAGCAGTGGGGCGTCCAATAAGGTGGCGCTCATCGAACAGAAGAGCCATCTCGTGCAGGGCTTAAGCGTTGTGGACAACCTTTTTATCCTGCGGGAAGGTTTCCGGAAATATTTTATCAATGAGCAGGTGATCTTCAGCCAGGCGGTCCGCTTTTTTGAGGAAAAAGGGCTGAAAGTGGACCTGGAAAAGAGAGTGGAGAACCTGACAGAGCTTGAGAGATGCTTTGTGGAACTCGGAAAGGCGCTGCTTTCGGGCTGTCATCTCATTATCGTGGATAACCCGGCGAACTATCTGAGCCAGTATGAGCTCTTCGAGTTCCAGCAGATGTTAAAGAAGATCCGGAAAGAGGGGATCTCCGTGCTCTATGTGGGAAACCACCACCAGGAGCTCTTTAAGATCGCGGACCGGACCGCACTTTTTTCGGACGGTCACATCTACAAGGTCTTTGAGCGGGATGAGATGACGGACGAAAAGATGGCACCGTACATCTCAGAATGGAAGATCATGTCCACGGAGAATGATCAGGATGCCGAGGATGACGGGATCCTGCACTTTCACACCGTGGGAGTCGGAAATTTAAATGGTCTTCGCTTCATCCTGCACCGCGGTGAGTGTATGACGATCCTCGACAAGGAAAATAAGATCGCAGGGGACATGATGGATCTGATGACCGGAAAAAAGCGGTGCAGATCAGGATGGATCACGGTGGACCATGTGACCTACACACAGAAAAAAGCGGCGGATTATCTCGATGAGGGGATCGCCGTGATCCCGGCGGACGGGGTGAACCGGCTGCTGTTTCTGGATGAGAGCTACATGGAGAACCTGACATTTCTCCTGGACCGGAAACTCAGAAAAAGCCTGATCCCGCGGAAAATCTACAGGAGTATCCATTCAGAATATCTGTCGCTCGTGGGACCGGTGATCGATGCGCCCTGTGTGCGCGACATTCCGCAGGAAGACCAGTTTGCCCTGCTCTATCATAAGATGAATCTTCTGCGCCCGCGGATCATGGTCTGCATCCAGCCGCTCGCAAAGGGCGACATGTTCTGCCGGATGAGGATCTTAAATGTGCTGCGCCAGATCCAGAAACAGGGGACGGCGATACTCATGATCACCGCGAGTATCTCCGATACGCTGGATATCTCGGACCGCCTGCTCGTCGTGGAGCAGGGGAAGGTGGCGGCAGTGTATGAGAAGAGTGAGTTTAAGAGAATTGTGAGGTAGGATTGGAGCTGCCCCGTCCTGTTGTATACATCAAAATATTGTCCCCCATAACCGTAGGATTGTCCTCTGTTATGGGGGACATTTTTCATGTAAGATGGAACTAACAGGGGAGGTCTATATGAACGAGTACATAGGAATCGATATCGGCGGGACGAAAACAGCCATCGTTCGTGGAGACGAGAACGGAACAATCCTTGAAAAGAAGCGATTCGCAACGACAACGAAGGAAGAAACTCTGGAAATGATCTTTCAGAGCGTTGCGGATCTGAAAACAGATCAGACGAAAGCAATCGGCGTCAGCTGCGGCGGGCCGTTAAACAGCAGGACGGGCGTGATCCTGGGACCTCCGAATCTTCCGGGATGGGACGAAGTTCCGATCACGGATATGCTGACGGAGCGGTTCGGACTTCCGGCATATTTAAGAAATGATGCGGATGCCTGTGCCGTGGCGGAATGGCAGTTCGGAGCCGGAAAAGGCGCGGAGAACATGATCTTTCTTACCTTCGGAACCGGGATCGGCGCGGGGCTGATCTTAAACGGAAAGCTTTACGAAGGAACATGCGGGATGGCCGGGGAGATCGGTCATGTACGGCTTTTTGAGGATGGACACGTTGGCTACGGAAAGTCCGGCTCGTACGAAGGATATGTGAGCGGCGGCGGGATCGCCCAGTACGGAAAAGGAACCGCGGCGGAGCTAGGAAAAAGGGCGGAAGAAGGAGATCCGGAGGCGCAAAAGATCTGGGCGCAGACAGGAGAACATCTTGGAAGCATGCTGGCGATCCTGATCGACCTTTTAAATCCGGAGGTGATCGTCATCGGAAGTATTTTCGTCCGGGCGGAGAAGTATCTGAGAGCTTCCATGGAAGAAAAGATCCGGAAAGAGGCACTGAAATCTGGCGCAGAGATCTGCCGGATCGTTCCGGCGGGACTCGGGGAATCGATCGGAGATATCGCGGCACTCTGTGTCGCTATGCATCCGTAAAAGGATGTGCAGGACACATTTTCGCACACATAAAAAATGAACCGGGAGACCGGATCAAAATAGAACTGGAAAGCGGGGGAGAAGATGGGCGAAGTAATTGTTTCAATGAAAGACATCGTCAAGACATTCCCGGGTGTCAAAGCCCTGGATCATGTAAATTTCGAACTCCGGTCGGGAGAGGTCATGGCGCTTCTCGGGGAGAACGGAGCAGGAAAATCTACACTGATGAAGATCTTAAGCGGTGTTTATACAAAAGACAGCGGAACGATGACCATATTCGGAACGGAATATGACAATCTGACACCGAAGCAGGCACAGGACGTCGGCGTTGCGATCATCCACCAGGAGTTAAACATGTGCCGCCACTTATCGGTTGCGGAAAACATGTTCCTCGGAAGAGAGAAGGTCAACGGGATCGTCTTAAATGACCGGGAGATGGAGGCAGAGGCGGCAAAGATCCTCGGAGATCTGAAGATCGACATCGACCCGAGACAGACCGTCGGCGATCTTCCGGTATCCAAACAGCAGATGGTCGAGATCGCGAAGGCACTTTCGATCCACGCGAAGATCCTGATCATGGATGAGCCGACTTCTTCCCTGACAGCGAAAGAGATCGAGGAGCTCTTCCGGATCATCCGCCAGTTAAAGGCAGACGGCTGCGGAATCGTCTATATCTCCCACCGCCTGGAGGAGCTGAAGGCTATCGTGGACCGGGTAACGATCATGCGTGACGGTCAGTATATCACAGATGGAAATTTCGCGGATATGACGATGGATCAGATCATCGCGAATATGGTCGGCCGTGAGATCAAAGAACAGTTCCCGAGAGTCTCCTGCCCGAAAGGAAAGAAGATCTTCGAGGTGAAAAACTTAAATGCCGGACATCTCGTCCGCGACATCAATTTCTCCCTCTATGAGGGCGAGATCGTCGGATTCGCGGGACTGATGGGAGCGGGACGTACCGAGACAACGAGAGCGATCTTCGGAGTTGACCCGAAGACCAGCGGGGAGATCTGGCTGGACGGAAAAGAAGTGAAAATCACCTGTCCGATGGACGCGATCAAAGCGGGGATCGTACTGGCGCCGGAGGACCGGAAAAAAGACGGTCTCTGCACGAAACTCAGCATCCGTCATAACCTGGCACTCCCGAACCTGGACCTCATCTGCAGCAAGCTCGGCGTGATCAGCAGTAAAAAGGAGGACGACCTCTGCGAGAAGGCGGTGAAGGACCTCCTGATCAAGACCCCGACGGTGGAGGTCAACGCGGGCAATCTTTCCGGAGGAAACCAGCAGAAAGTGGTTGTTGGAAAGTGGCTGGCGAGAAATTCCAGAGTCGTGATCTTCGATGAGCCGACACGAGGCATCGATGTAGGAGCGAAGGTCGAGATCTACAACCTGATGAACCAGTTAAAGAAGCAGGGCATTGCCGTTATGTTCGTCTCCTCAGAGATGCCGGAAGTCCTGGGGATCGCGGACCGCGTCATCGTCATGTGCGACGGAAAGATCACCGGCGAAGTCATGGCGAAGGAGACAAGCCAGAATGAGGTTCTGAAGTTCGCTACCGAATTTGAGAAGAAACAACAGGTTAGCTGAGGGAGGACAGGGGAATGAATGAAAAGAAGCACAGTACAGTAAAGCGGATCCTGGGGACACGCGGAATGGGCGCGGTCATCACGGCATTCGCGGGACTGATCATCATCTATGTAGCATTCGGTCTCATCGACCGTAAAGTATTTGCCGGACAGAACGTCATGAACCTTCTGCGTTCCATGTCAAAGTACCTTCTGATCGGCGTCGGACAGAGCTATCTTCTGATCACCGGAAACATCGATCTCTCGATCGGTTCCATGGTCGGAATGAGCGCCATGATCTCGGCAACCCTGATGGCGATGGGCGTCAATCCGTTCGTTGCGATGGCGGTTGCGATGGCGTGCTGCCTGGTTACCGGAGTGATCAACGGAATGTTAGTCGGAAAGTTCAAGCTTCCGCCGTTCATCGCGACACTCGGAACCATGTTCGTGACACGAGGCGTTGCCTACATGGTCAACAACAACCGAAACACGGACGCGATCGCGACCGGTATCGGAAAAGAGGCTGGCGATAAGTTCCAGAACTTCTTCTACTATGGAAAGACACTCGGTGTTTACAACACCTTCTGGATCGCGCTTGTGATCTTTCTGATCTTCTTCTTCCTGCTTTCCAAGACCCGCACAGGAAGACATATCTACGCGATCGGTTCCAACGTGGACGCTGCGAAATTATCCGGTGTCAATGTTGTAAATACAACAATTAAAGCGTACCTGGTCAGCGCTGTCTGCGCATGTGTCGTTGGTTACATCCTCTGCGCACAGGCCGGTATGGGCAACATGGAAGCAGGAAACATGTACGAGATGTACGGCGTTGCAGCCGGCGTTATCGGCGGCATCTCCCCGCTCGGCGGGACAGGACTTCTGCTCGGAACCTTTGCCGGTGCGGCTGTATGGCAGACACTGGAGAATGGTCTGAACATGATCGGTGCACAGGTCGGCATCCAGAGACTTGTCATCGGTATCATCGTTGTATTCTCTGTACTTCTTGATGTTGTCGTTCGTTCCGGAAACTTCGGAAAGAAAGCATCCAAATAAGACAGAAAAAAAACTGTTTTGTGTCTGCGGCATTTTGCAGCAACAGTCGGTCCGCGGTCCTGCATGAGAATAAGCAGGATGCTGGTCCGGAAATATCGTTACATGGATATCTAACTCCCATGGTATACGGGGGTTACATATAAGAAATCTTAAGGAGGATTTTTATGAAAAAGAGATTGTTCGCACTGTTAAGCTGTGCAGCCCTTGCGGCAGCCAGCATCACCGGCTGTTCCAGCCAGAAACCGGCAGAATCCGCAGCAGCCAGCGCGGAAGCCACAGAGACTACAGGAGCTCCGTCCAAGGAGGTCGGCGACTGGAAGATCGCGCTGATCACGATGGACTCCATCGACCAGCACTGGGTAACCTTAAATGAGGGCGCTCAGGAAGCTGCAAAGGAACTTGGAGTAACCGTAAGTTTCATGTCCCCGAACACAAAGGACGATGCACAGCAGATCGAGTGCGTGAACAACGCAGTTGCAGGCGGTTACCAGGCGATCATCGTAGCGGCAAACGGTCCGGATGCGATCTCTTCCTCCCTGAAGGAAGCGAAGGACGCAGGTGTTAAGATCGTTTATGTTGACTCTCCGGCAAACGTGGAGGCAGAGGCAACCTTCTCTACCGATAACGAGGCAGCTGGTGAGACAGCCGGTAAAGAGATGCTCAAAGCTCTTGAAGAGTCCGGCATCACATCCGGTAAGATCGGTATCGTAAATGTAAACGCAGCAACAGACTCCACAGTCAAGAGAGAAGCCGGATTCCGTAAGGCATTCGAAGGAAAAGGCTTTGAGCTCATGGAGACCCAGTACGGCGAAGGCGATGCAGCGAAGTCCCAGACGATCGCTGAGAACTACATCACACAGGGCGTTGTCGGCATCTTCGGCTGTAACGAAGGTTCCACGACCGGTACCGGTAATGCGATCAAGGCATCCGGCAAGACTGATATCATCGGAGTCGGTTTCGATAAATCCGATGCGATCATGAACCTCATCAACGATGGATATCTCCTCTGCACAATGGCTCAGAACCCGGATCTCATGGGGAAAGACGGTGTTGATGCAGCAGTCAGAGCTCTTCAGGGTGAGACACTCGGCGGCTTAACAACAGACACAGGCGTTTCTGTCATCAAAGCAGACAATGCGGAAGATGCAGCCGGCACAACAGATGTGACAGCAACAAAAGACTGGAAAATCGCACTGATCACAATGGACTCCATCGACCAGCACTGGGTAACCTTAAATGAGGGCGCTCAGGCAGAGGCAAAGGCACTCGGCGTTACCGTAAGCTTCATGTCCCCGAACACAAAGGACGATGCACAGCAGATCGAGTGCGTGAACAACGCAGTTGCAGGCGGCTATGAGGCGATCATCGTAGCGGCAAACGGCCCGGACGCGATCTCTTCCGCATTAAAGGAAGCCGCTTCCACAGGCGTGAAGATCGTGTATGTTGACTCTCCGGCAAACGTAGAGGCAGAGGCAACCTTCTCCACAGACAACGAGGCAGCTGGTAAGACAGCAGGCGATGAGATGATCAAGGCTCTCGAGGCAGCAGGCATCACATCCGGTAAGATCGGTATCGTAAACGTAAACGCAGCAACAGACTCCACCGTTAAGAGAGAAGCAGGCTTCCGCTCTGCATTCGAAGGAAAGGGCTATGAGCTTATGGAAACTCAGTACGGCGAAGGTGATGCAGCGAAGTCCCAGACCATTGCTGAAAACTACATCACACAGGGCGTTGTCGGCATCTTCGGCTGCAACGAAGGTTCCACGACTGGTACCGGTAATGCGATCAAGGCATCCGGAAAGACAGATATCGTAGGCGTTGGCTTCGATAAATCCGATGCGATCATGAACCTCATCAATGACGGATATCTCCTCTGCACAATGGCTCAGAACCCTGATATTATGGGTAAAGAGGGCGTAAAGGCAGCTGTCAGAGCGTTAGAGGGCGAAGAGCTCGGCGGCGCTGTCAGCGATACAGGCGTATCTGTTCTGAAGAAGAATTAAGATCAGTGGTAACTGTGAAGGTACTGAACAGTTACGATCAGTGAAAATAAACTGGAACTAACTGAAAAAATGAATTAAAATAATGGCAGTTGGAAAGAAAACGGCTGCTGGACATGCAGGATCAGGGAACGCCGGGCCGAAAGGATCGGCGTTCCCTGCATATCAAGGACAGGAGGAATTTTTCATGAAACGCAGTGAGATCAACGCAGCTTTAAAAGAAATGGAACAGATGATTAGGGAGTATCGCTTCGCGATCCCGCCATTCTGCAATTTCACACCGGAAGAGTGGAAGGAAAAAGGCCATGATTACGATGAGATCCGCGACAACATGTTAGGATGGGATATCACGGACTACGGTCTCGGGGACTTCGATAAGGTCGGATTTTCCCTGATCACGATCCGCAACGGCAACCTGAAGATGAAGGACAAATACACAAAGACATATGCGGAAAAACTCCTGTACATCAAAGAGGGACAGTACTCCCCGATGCACTTCCACTGGTCAAAGATGGAGGACATCATCAACCGCGGCGGCGGAAATGTCCTGATCCGTGTATATAATTCGACAAAGGATGAGGACCTTGACAAGGTGAACGATGTCCATGTCCATGTGGATGGCAGAGAGATGGTCGTTCCGGCCGGCACCCAGGTGCGCCTGACTCCTGGCGAGAGCATCTCCATCTACCCGTACATGTACCATGATTTCGAGGTGGAAGAGGGCAGCGGCCCGGTTCTCTTAGGCGAGGTCAGCCAGTGCAACGATGACAACGTGGACAACCGCTTCTACGAGAAAATGGGAAGATTCCCGAAGATCGAGGAGGATGAGGCGCCGTACCGCCTGCTCTGCAACGAGTATCCGGAGGCAAAATAGATGGCGGATCAGAGAACACTGATGGCGGTCTGCGGGAACATGGAGCAGATCGCCGGAATCCGCCGGATCGAATTTCAGGACGGGCGGGCGTCGGGACTCCGCTGTGCGCTTGTGGAAAATGGGCCGGTGGAGATGCCGTTAATGCTAGATAAATGCCTGGACCCGGCGTGGATCCGGTATAAAGGGATCAATTTAAGTCTTCTCACAAAACCGGGACTTCAGGGGCGGAATCCCTACGATACGGCGGGGGATGAGGCGGTGCGCTCGATCATGGGCGGTGCGATGTTTACCTGCGGTCTCGGGAACGTCCACGGAAACCGCGTGGTGGACGGTGTGGAATATCCGACGCATGGGAGAATGCGGACGACTCCGGCCGAGAAGGTGTCCATGGACGCATTCTGGGAGAACGGAACGTATAAGATCCGGGTGTCCGGGGAGATGCGGGAGGCGCGGATCTTCGGAGAAAATCTCGTGCTGAGGAGAACAGTGGAGATGGTTTACGGAAAGCGGGAGATCGTGTTCACGGACGAGATCGAGAACCAGGGATTTGAGGAGCAGCCACTCTGTTTTCTCTATCACTGCAATGCCGGATATCCGTTTCTTGTGCCGGGGCTGCGGATCGTGATGCCGTCGATCATGACCGGACCGCGCGACGCGGCTGCAGAGGCAGGAAAAAGCCGCTGGAACGTCATGGATGAGCCGGAACCGGGAGCTCCGGAGCAGGTATTCCAGCATGAGCTGGCGGCAGATCAGAACGGAAATACGTTCGCGGCTTTCGTGAACGAGGAGCTTCAGATCGGGCTCTGCATCCGGTTTGAAAAGTCAGCGATCCCCTACCTGACCCAGTGGAAGAGCACGGCGGCCGGGGATTTTGCGATGGCGCTGGAGCCGACAAACTGCGGATTTGACGGACGGGCCGGAAAGACGCAGATCTTAAAACCATTTGAAAAACATGAGAACCGGATCCGGTTCCAGATCCTGGACGGAAAAGACGAGATAAAACGACTGGAAGATGAGTGCAGGGAGGTATTGAAATGTACGATGTGATCGCTCTTGGTGAGCTTCTGATCGATTTTGCGGCGAAGGAGACGGATGCGGACGGATATCCGACGATGAAGGCGAATCCGGGCGGAGCGCCGGGAAATTTCCTTGCGGCATTGAATAAATATGGGGCGAAGACGGCATTTCTCGGAAAAGTCGGGGATGATGCGTTCGGAAAGCTCCTCTTAAAGACATTTGAAAAAGCTGGGATCGAGACGAAGGGAATCGTGACCGATCCGTCGGTGTTTACGACGCTGGCGTTTGTGACCTTCTCTCCGGAGGGAGACCGGTCCTTCAGCTTTGCGAGAAAGCCGGGAGCGGATACGCGACTGAGCTTTGAGGAGATCGACCTGAACATGATCGATGAGTCGTCGGTCTTCCATTTCGGAACCTTAAGTCTCACGGATGATCCGGTGCGCAAGGCAACGAAAAAGTGCGTGGAATATGCGAAGGAACACGGAAAACTTATTACCTTCGATCCGAACCTCCGTCTTCCGCTCTGGGAGACGCCGGATGCGGCAAAGGAGCAGATCTTATGGGGACTCGCCCATGCCGATGTGGTGAAGATCAGTGATGAGGAAGTGGAGTTCTTATGGGGCATCACGGATGAGAAAGAGGCGGCGAAGAAGCTACTTGATGAGTTCGGGATCCGTCTCGCGATGGTCACGATGGGACCGAAAGGGGCATACCTGGCGAACCAGGATGGCGCGGCGTACGCAAAGTGCCCGGAGGTAAAACCGATCGATACGACAGGAGCCGGGGATATCTTTGGAGGAAGTGCGGTTTCAAGACTCTTAAAGACCGGGAAAGCGCCGGAAAAACTGACGGAAGAAGAACTTGCCTTTATCGGTCAGTTCGCCTGCACGGCGGCGAGTCTTTCAACAACGCAGTCGGGCGGGATCCCGAGTATTCCGGAGGAAGAGGATGTTCTGGATTACTTTTCAAAGGTAGGAATTTTCTGAACTGAAAATCCCGTTACAGGGCACGGACACGGAGTGCCCGTGTGCTGTAACAGTTTTGGAGAGAATGCAGGCTTAAATGGAAAGCCGCATCTATGTGACGAAGCTGGTATTTAGAGCAGTTCTGGCTGGATAGGAATCCGGAACTGCCGGGATACCGGCTTTGTTGCTTTTGGGGAATTGTTTGGGAAATGCGCCCAGAAAGACCATGTTTAGGTGGAAGGTGATTCCCGGGATTTCCGACATCATTGAAATTGTCGGAATTTTGCTGGAAGAGATCACCAACTCACTGCTTCCGGTATTTGTTTGGCGTGCATCCAACGATCTTTTTAAAGCAGCTTGTAAAATAACTCTGTGAGGAAAAGCCGGTATTCTGGGCGATCTCAGCAATTGCGAGACTGGGATCTGCCAGGAATTCCCGGCTTTTTGCGATCCTGTATTCCAGGAGATACTGAAAGGTCGTCATGCCGGTCATGCGCTTAAAAAAGCGCTCACATTCCTCCGGGCAGAGACCGATGGATGCGGCGATCTCGGACAGGGTGAGCTTTTCTGAAAAGTGTGCATGGAGAAATTCCATGGTCTTAGTGAGCCGCTCGTTTGAGGTACTGTTTCCGGGCGTGTCCGGCATCACGGAACATCTGGCAAGTTTTAGAATGTCCGGCCAGGCAGAGAGAATCTCTCCATGGAGCAGGAGTTCCCAGCCATCGAAATGTTCGCCCTCTGAGATGTTCACGATCCGTCTTACGGTCCTGGTGAGGCGGACACCGGCAGGATGGCTGGCGTCAAAGAGAAAGGCCGGAGGCAGATTTCCGGATAAAAATGGGGCAATAACAGCCTGATAGAGAGCCTGATTGTCTTCCACGGCAATCAGGCTGGGAAGAAAATCAACACAATAGTAGGCAGAATCCGGTTCGACAGGTTCTACAAAATGAGCGGACCGGCTGTTGATAAAAAATCCATTTCCTTTGCTGACAAAATAAGACTTTCCGGCAGTCTGAAAACGAATTTTGCCTTTTGTGATAATACAGAGCTGGAAATCCTCATGCCAGTGCCAGCGCACAGTGGGATAATTCCGGTCTGAAAAATCGGTCATATAGACAGAGACTGGAAGCAGATCTGAAATCCGGATCGTATCTTCTTCCTGATTTTCTTTTATAGACAGTCTATTTCGGATCATAGGGAAAACCTCACGTTATAAAAAACGAGAATCTCAATATATTGATAAAATATATGGATATTTTGATATACAGAACCATTTAAACCCGATATACTGAAAAAGTCAAGTGAATCATATAATCGGTGAATGTGTGAAGAGTTACGATTGTGCCATGTGGAATTTTCAGAACAAAAATTACTGTTGATGAAAAGTAATATTACAACTAAAAAATTGGGAGGAACTTATGACAGAAACAAAGGAAAAGAACAGGCAGAAGCTGGGAATTTTCTGCTGTATTGCCGGTGGAGTCGGCTGGGGACTTTCGGGGACATGCGGGGAGGCGTTGTTTTCCCAGTATCCGATCGATACGTCCTGGGTGACGGCTGTGCGGATGACTGTGGCGGGAACGTTACTGTTACTCTTTGCGCTTGCGAAGCACAGTCTGGATTTTAAAGCGCTTGGAAAAGATAAAAAGGGGATCATGGAGATCGTTCTGTTCGCTCTGGCGGGACTTGCACTCTGTCAGTACGCGTACCTCAGTGCCATCAAATGGACAAACTCCGGAACGGCGACGGTGATCCAGAATCTCTCCATCGTATTTATCGCAGTTTATGTCTGCCTGACGACAAGAACGAAACCGGATAAGAAGACGGTATTCTGTATTCTGCTTGCACTCATCGGTGTCTGGCTCCTCGCGACAGGAGGAAAACCAGGAAATATGGAGCTGACACCGAGAGGACTCTTCTGGGGACTGATGGCGGGCATCGGCGCGGCGAGTTACTCGCTGCTTTCCAGAGCTCCGGTGGGACGTTTTGGAAGTATTCCGGTGACCGGACTTGGGATGTTGATCGGGGGAGTCGTGCTCTGTGGAATTGCCCAGGTATGGAAGGTTCCGGCTGGACTTGATGGGCGTGCGGTCCTCTATCTTGCGGTCATTGTTTTGGTCGGTACGGTCGGGGCGTTTACTTTATTTTTACAGGGAATTGCCCTGGTGGGACCGGTGAAGGCGGCGCTCTTTGCGTGTCTGGAGCCGCTGACAGCGGCAACGTTGTCGGTCGTCTGGCTGCATGCCAGTTTTACGGCGGCGGATCTGGTTGGGTTTGCGTGTATTCTGGCGACGGTGGTGTTGATGAGATAGGATATGTAGAATCAATGTACTCCTGCCCGGAAGCTCTCCGCTGGGGAATGGAAATGTGCTTTCCGGCAGGGAGGTCCTTTACATGATTTTTGCCATATTTTTACTTTACAATTCCCATAGAAAAATGTTATACTGCTGTGGGCGGAAATGGTATCCGCACACAGCAGTTTTTATGAAATTTAACGGAGGTGAATTGCATGGATAGTTGCGATAGTACAGGGCGAAGTACGAAATGCGGTGTAACATACAGACAGACGCAGAATGCGGCTATCGGTTTGCTTTTCACGGGTAGGAATTTTCTGAACTGAAAATTCCGTATGATCCGTTTTCCGGTAACTGTTCAGCAGATCCGCGCAGTGGATACGCAGACCTGCTGAATGGTTACAGATCCCGAAAGCTGGATTCCATATTGTTATGTCTTTTGAAACACCGCATGGGAACAGCCTGTCCATCACAGCGATGACGGTTGAACCCCGCCGGGGATGTCCCCCCGGGCGGTGTTCTTTTGTTGCCGGAATTATAGCGGCATGTAACCGGAGAAAGTAAAAAAGAGATGTTTCGTGAACGGAAGCAATCCGATGATTCACGAAAAAACAGCTCACTCCGGTAAAAAAAAGACCGGATCTTTATGAAACGGTCTTAAAAGAAAAGGAGGCAGACATGGAAACAGAAGTTTTAAAAGAACAACACTACGTGGAAGAACTGGTCGATATCATCCGCAGCGGACTTCCGAAAGAGGAACTGATCGACCGGTTATCCGATTATCATGATAACGATATCGCAGATGCGCTCACAAAGCTGACGCCGGATGAGAGACGGGAATTATACCCGCTGATCGGTGTGGAGCGTGTCGCAGAGATCTTCGCATATTTGGATGATGCGGAGCCGTATTTAAAAGAACTCCCGATCGAGAGTGCCGCAAAGATCGTCTCCGAGATGGACTCCGATGATGCGGTCGATGTCCTCGAAGAGATGGATGCGACGACGAAACACAAGATCGTCGGCATGTTGGATAAGGAAGCCAGCGATGACGTCAGACTCCTGTTCTCATACGATGATGACGAGATCGGTAGCCGCATGACGACCAACTTCATCATGATCCACAACCATCTGACGATCCGCCAGGCGATGCGCGAACTGGTCGAGCAGGCGGGAGAGAACGACAATATCTCGACGATCTATGTGATCGATGAGGAAGATAAGTTTTACGGCGCGATCGATCTGAAAGATCTGATCATTGCGAGAGAGTATACGGATCTTGAGGACATTATCAGTCACTCTTACCCGTATGTCATGGACCATGAAAAGGTCAGCGACTGTATCGATAAGATCAGGGATTATGCCGAGGATTCCATTCCGGTGCTGCAGGAAAACGGAACCATTGCCGGCATCATCACCTCCCAGGACATCGTTGAGGCAGTCGATGATGAGATGGGCGATGATTACGCGAAGTTAGCCGGCTTGACCGCGGAGGAAGACTTAAATGAGACGCTGCCGCAGAGTATCAAAAAGAGACTCCCGTGGCTGATCGTGCTGTTATTCCTCGGAATGATCGTCTCCTCGGTTGTCGGCGCATTTGAGTCTGTCGTAGCCGTGATCCCGATCGTCATGTGCTTCCAGTCCCTGATCCTCGACATGGCAGGAAACGTTGGAACCCAGTCCCTGGCTGTTACGATCCGTGTCCTGATGGATGAGCAGCTCACAACAAAGCAGAAGCTGATGCTGGTTGTGAAGGAGATGAAGATTGGTTTTGCGAACGGTCTGTTCCTTGGATTTATGGCATGGATCTTCCTGGGGCTTTACATCTGCGTGATCAAGGGATATCCGATTCATCACGCGATGATGGTTTCCGGCTGTGTTGGTATTTCACTTGTGACAGCGATGGTGATCTCCAGTATGGTGGGAACATTGATCCCGATGTTATTTAAAAAGATCAATATTGATCCGGCGGTCGCTTCCGGTCCGTTGATCACGACGGTGAATGACCTTGTTGCGATCATTGTTTATTATGGTCTTGCGATGCTGTTCCTGATCGATCTGCTGCATGTGTCGGGCTGATGAAAATGTCAGGAGAAACTGTCGGCAGGTAGAATGCCGGATTGTTATAAAATATGAATATTGACGGGAAAAAGGGCTATCCTAGGAATGTAGGGTAGTCTTTTTTATATGCCGGAAAGAGTTTACAGTCAGATTTTTAGGACGGCACATCAAGAGAAAACAGGCGTGGAGAAAGTTGTTGATGTAGGATTTCAGCATGGATTTTCTGTACTTATGACAATTTTTCTCAATCTTTCCTTTTTTAGATGTGCTCCCTTGAAATGAAAAATTGAGTATGATAAAATTATAACAGTTAGCATATACTAACCTGCGCGCGATGCAGTATTAAATGCTTAATGCAAAATTCTCAGGCTCTTGCTGTGAGCAGAACCTGCAGACAAGATCATGTCGGTGCGTGCCCACCTGACTTGGCGGGAAAGCGGCCTTCATGAATACCCGAAAGGAGTTAATGATGATGAATTATCTGGAAATCGAGAAAGTCATTGGAAGAGAGATCCTGGATTCCCGCGGAAATCCTACGGTGGAAGCGGAGGTATATCTGGCAGATGGAACAATCGGGAGAGGAACCGCGCCGAGCGGGGCGTCCACCGGTGAGTTTGAGGCGTTGGAATTAAGAGACGGCGATAAGGCACGTTACGGCGGAAAAGGCGTGACAAAGGCGGTTGAAAATATCAATACGATCATCAATGAGACACTGACAGGAATGGACGCGTCCGATATTTACGCGGTTGACCGGGCCATGATCAAGGCGGACGGAACAAAAGACAAGTCAAAGCTCGGAGCAAACGCGATCCTTGCAGTATCGATCGCATGCGCACGTGCGGCATCGATCTCCTTAGATATCCCGCTGTACAGATTCCTCGGCGGGATCAACGGAAATCGTCTTCCAGTCCCGATGATGAACATCGTGAACGGTGGCTGCCATGCACTTTCTTCCGGACTTGATGTTCAGGAATTCATGGTCATGCCGGTCGGCGCTTCGTCCTTTAAGGAGGCGCTGAGATGGTGTGCGGAGGTTTTCCATGCGCTGGCTGCGATCTTAAAAGAGCGTGGACTTGCGACATCGGTCGGCGATGAAGGCGGCTTTGCTCCGGCGTTAAAGTCCGACGAGGAAGCGATCGAGACGATTCTTGAGGCGGTAAAGAAAGCCGGATATGAGCCGGGCAGTGACTTCCGGATCGCGATGGACGCTGCTTCTTCCGAGTGGAAGACCGGAAAAGTCGGTGAGTACAAGCTCCCGAAGGCGGGAACTGTTTACACATCCGAGCAGCTCATCGAGCACTGGAAGAAGCTTGTGGAGAAGTATCCGATCGTTTCTATTGAAGATGCGCTGGATGAGGAAGACTGGGAAGGATGGAAGAAGCTGACGGCAGAACTTGGAGATAAAGTGCAGCTGGTCGGCGATGACCTCTTTGTGACGAACACGGAGCGACTTTCCAAAGGGATCAAGCTCGGCTGCGGAAATTCCATCCTGATCAAACTGAACCAGATCGGCTCGGTATCCGAGACCCTAGAAGCGATCAAGATGGCACACCGTGCCGGATACACCGCGATCGCGTCCCACCGCTCCGGTGAGACCGAGGATACAACGATCGCCGATCTGGCCGTTGCTCTCAACACCTGCCAGATCAAGACTGGTGCTCCGTCAAGATCTGAGCGTGTCGCGAAATATAACCAGCTTCTGCGGATCGAGGAAGAACTCGGTGAGAGCGCTGTTTATCCGGGAATGGACGCGTTTCATGTAGAGTAAGGAAATAGCGGAAGATATGTCTGATCCGGGCGATCTGCCCGAAATTTCATTTCATAGATTGCACAGGGAGCTCCCCGGTGGCTGATGAGGCTGCCGGGGAGTTCTTTTATTACGCGAACAACGAGCCAAAGTCCGCGGTTGCGCGAGATCTTGGCGACTGTCGCGATAACAAGGGGAAACTCGCGAAGCGTGTTTTTACTTGTTTTATAGGAAATCCAGATGGAACTTACTATGAAATAAAAGGCACTGCGTGCCTAAGATGCGCACTCGCGCGAAGATGAAGATCGTCGCAAGCGACCGCGCTCGGTGCGAGAATGTGACGCGGCACATTTTTTTTAACTTTGATGCAAAAAAGACACGATTATTAGAAAATTTAACACAATATTTTCACAGGATTTTCACAAACTGCTTTTAAGCTATAAAAATAACAGAATCAGGGAATGAGATCATTGTCCTGTGAATATATTGAGCATATTGGGCGTCAGAGACGCCTGTTTGAAATTGAGCAGAGAAACGCGCGGATGTGAGAGTGTGAAGTGCGTCATGATCCGGTTTCAGAAACATGGAACATAATGATGTGGGAAAAGGAGAAAAGATCATGGTGAGAGTTGGAAGAAGGATCGGGTTATTCTTAGCGGCGGCGCTGGTATTGTCCGGATGCAGCAATAATGCTGCAGGAAACGGAAGCAGCGCGGCGCAGACGGAAACGGAGACGAGTCAGGCAGCGACTGAGCGGGCCGGGGAGACGGCGGTGACATCACTGCCGCAGATCGACTCTACGAAGTGGAAATATAATTCTGACGATAAGGTGTACTGGCAGACAGGGATTTCTTACTGTGCAGATCCGGCGGATGAGAAATATGAAACGCTGGGAATTTTTGTCCCGGCGGCATATATGAATGCGAAAGATAATGGGGACGGAACCTTTACATGTACGATCAATAACCAGGCGGCAGTCAAAGGATACACAGCGGATTCCGCACCGATCATGATCCCGGTCAACACGCCGGGATATTCCGCGATGGCAGCTCCGACAGACTATGTGACAGATTCCGCGTCCTACACGGATGCCGGATTTATCTATGTGGCAGCAGGATGCCGCGGACGCGATGCAGGAGCTCCGGCGGGTGTGACAGATCTGAAAGCGGCGATCCGGTACATTCGCTACAATGACGGCGTGATCCCGGGCGATGTGGACCGGGTATTCTCCTTCGGAATGAGCGGCGGCGGAGCACAGAGTGCACTTTTGGGTGCAACCGGCGACAGCGAAGATTATGAGCCGTATCTGACCGTAATCGGGGCAGTTTCCGGCGTCAGTGATGCAGTGACAGGTTCCATGTGCTGGTGCCCGATCACGGAACTTGACTACGCGGATGAGGCGTATGAGTGGAACCTTGGAAATACGAGAACAGACCTCACGGAGAAGGAACAGACACTGTCGAACGGAATGGCAGAGGCATTTGCGCAGTATATCAATGATCTGGGACTCAAGGATTCTTCGGGAAATGTGCTGACATTGACGGAGTCTGAGGAGGGAATCTATCAGTCTGGCACATATTATGAGTATCTGAAAGGTGTGGTGGAGACATCACTGAATAATTTTCTGGAAGATACCACGTTCCCGTATACGGTGGAGACGAAAAAAGGACGCCAGGGCGGCGGCAGAGGTCAGGGCGGACAGAAGCCGGATGGAGCGTTGCAGGACGGAAACGGAATGCCTGATGACATGCAGAAAGGCGATGCTCCGGCAGACGGAAAACAGAGCGGCAGACCAAACGGAAATGCTGGCCAGGGAACTCCTGACTTTTACGCCATGGACGGTGTTGACCGGAATCTCTCTACCGGAGGCGTGACACTTTCTGGCACCTATGAGACAGCACAGGATTACATCGATGCTTTGAATGCGGATGGAATATGGATCAACTATGACAGTGTGGCCAACACGGCAACGATTACCAGCATCGCAGATTTTACAAACGCATGCAAACGTGCCTCTAAGGGAATCGGCGCATTTGATGCCCTGGATGAGAGCCAAGCGGAGAATACCTTATTTGGATACGGCGATGGAACGACGTCCCACTTTGACGCTACGCTGGCAGACCTTTTAAAGAATGACGAGACCTACGGCGCGGCATTCACGGAAGCAATGGAGAAGACAGATTCTGAGGGAAAGACGGTGACTGAGAGGGGAAACATGTACAATCCGCTTTATTACCTCTCAGGCTATTATGATGGTTATCAGAAATCTGCGGTTGCCGATTACTGGCGTATCCGCACCGGAATCGCCCAGAGCGATACCTCTCTCACGACAGAAGTAAATCTGGCGCTGGCGCTGAAAAATTATGGCGCAGATGTGGATTTTGCGACGATCTGGGGGGAAGGCCATACGATGGCAGAGAGTGCCGGGGACTCTGTGACGAACTTTATTGAGTGGGTTAATAAGTGCTTGAAATAAAAGTCTTAGATTAGGATATGATCAAAAAGACTGATATGTCAAACCATTATGATGGAATGAGATATCGGTCTTTTATTTTCGCAGACATGCATCAGGTAGACGCTGCCAGTGGAAGGTTCTGCATGTGATTAACAAATCAGAGCCTAAGCCAGAGGAGGGGGTGTTAGTTATAAAAGCGCGATGAAATTTTGTGCATTAGAAATCCACCAGCAATCATGGATACGACATACAGCAGATTTCCCCAGAAGATACCAGCCGTACACGCGATCTCGTGGAAAACCGGCTGCGAGGACGGATGAAATGGGGATATGTAGAACATGTCAGCGTCAGCGGTGGGACCTACGGCGATGTTGATCACGCAGGCGATTACACAGCATAGGAAAAAGAACGGAAGAATATTCATATAATCCCGCCGTTCATGTCTGGCGATGCCTGACATACAGGATAAAAGTCCAAGGAAGAGCAGAATAAAATGCCACAGGAAGCCATGGAGCGTCATCGTCCAGTACGGATGCATGAGTCCTGGCGGCACAGCCAGAGCCATGATTCCACCCAGCAGCCCGAAATCCTGAAGGAAGGTAGCGGCGCGGCGAAGTGTTTTTTCGGAGTGAAGGAGCGGTGCAGCAAGACAGATGTACATGGGAATGCTGCATAGCTGGAATGGAAAATACCACCAGTCGAAATGCCCATGAAATTCGATGACATATAAAAATGCCTGCTTATAGAGTTCCATGAGTGCGAGAAGTACTCCACAGGAAAAGAAAATATGGCGGAAATACGGTTCAGGCGATGCCATGGACCGTATTTTTTTGCCGAACAACCGCGCAAAAAAGACCGCAAATCCTGCCCCAAAGACGGTCAGCAGAATGTGAAAGGCAGAATAAGGCACCGGGGGTGTCATCGGCCATGCGGTCATGCGCAGGATGGACTGGAGAAAAATGTACATATAAGGACCTTCTTTCAAAAGGATAGTTTTGAAAAACGCGCACCGCATTCTCGTTACTTCAGTGATGAGTTAGGTGCGCTATTTATTTACTAAGACTTCCCACACCGATACGGTGTGTTGAAGCTTGAAAAATGGCTGCTTGCACATGTTTGGGCGGGGATCAGGGTTAAAATCCTCCTGCAAGCAGGCTTGTGTCGGGCTTCGGACCTTTTGCCCCTGACATCACAAATATTAATGCGAAATGAGAGATCTGTCAAACCTCACGGACGTTCAACTTGATTTTGGATTCTTTGATAGTCTGTCTGGAAATGTCATATTTTATATGATAAGATAAAAGAAAACTGCGGGGAGTGCGTATGGTGACAGGAAGTGGAGAAAAACGATTTCATGACCAGATATCATGGCTGATGTTTCTATTCAGCATATTTGTGATATGGGTCCACTCTTATAATGTGGATCTGTTTTCCGGTGGGGCGCGGGATGGGATATGGAGTCTTGCGGACCGGATCGAAAATTTCGTGTCGGTGGGACTGGGACAAATCGCCGTTCCTGGCTTTTTCCTGCTGTCCTCCTACCTGTTTTTCCGGAATTTTTCCTGGGAGAAGCTGACCGGAAAATGGAAGAGCCGGGTATTCAGCGTCCTGATCCCTTATGTAGTCTGGAATATCATCTACTATCTGGGCTATATGGCAGCATCCCGGTTTCTCGCCATACGATCCGTGGTCGGACGTGACATCATTCCATTTTCCGTGCAGGAGATCTGGCGGGCGGTCTCACAGTATGCATACGCGCCGATTTTCTGGTATCTTTATCAGCTGATCTTCCTGATCATCGTGTCACCGCTGATCTACGCACTTGTTAAGAATCGGGCGATCGGTCTTTTCTGGATCGTGGGACTTGTATTTGCAGTTCATCTCCATCTGGATATGCGCCATCCGAATACGGACGCCCTGCTTTACTATTCGGTTGCTGCATACTTTGCAGTCCATCGGCGCGGGCTGGTGGAGAGAAGTATGGAGGAAGAAGCAGCCGGGTGGGAGGAAGATCATGGAACGAAAGAAAAGAAAGCTGCTCCAGAGGACAAAGATGGAAATACAGCCAGTGTCATCCCGGACTATGTGAGAAGGCGCTGTTTTGCAGAAGGTCTGGCGGGAGTCGTGATCTCTGTATTTTGTTACCGGAGGACGATGGCACCTGAAGCAGCCGTCCTTTGGACCTGCTTTTATCGTATGGCTGTGCCGATGACGTGCTGGGCCTTTGCCTGCGGAGTGCGTCTTCCGAAGATCCGTCCATGGATGCGCCAAAGCATGTTCCTTTATGCGATCCATTATATCGTTGTACGATTCGTAAACAAAGGAATAGCTGTTGCGGCAAGACAGCTTGCCGGATCTGTATCCGCTGCGGGAATCGCGTTGATTGTTTATTTCCTGCTTCCTGCGATCGCCGTGATGGTTTCTTACATCCTCGCCAAATTCTTTGTCCGCTTCCTGCCGGGAGTGTGGAGAGTGCTGTCGGGAGGGCGAAAGTTGGAAGGATAGGGAATAAGAAATGCAGAAAATCCGTTACTGTCGGCGTACCGCATGGACAGCAGCATGTAAAATTCAAGTGTTCTTTTTTGTAAAAAATGCTAATAGTATTTCGATAAGAAATCCATTATACTATCAGTGAAAGAGTTAATCTTTCCTTCGCAGATGAGACGAGTGACGGTTCCGACTCGTCGGTAAAATAAAAAGTGACCGAACAATGAGACGAGTGACGGTTCTGACTCGTCGGTAAAATAAAAAATGACCGAGCGAAGAATCTTTGAGGGAGGAGAAATCCTCCCTTTTCTATACCAGTCTATTTTTCTTAGGGGATTCTTACCATGAGTACATCAACTAAATTTTATATAAAGAACTATAAATGAGCAAATTTGAAAAACTGCACTATTAAGTCTATCACATGCAGACATAAAGAATACTAAGCGGACCAATGTCCATGTTACGTGCACAATAAGTTATAATTTTTGTGCACTTTTCGGTATTTGCTCATTTATAGTAAAGAAATTAAGCAAAGAATTCTATCAGAGGTATTCACCTAAAATATATGAAGAAATTTTAAGCAAAGAGGATAGACCATATTCATGGCTTCTTGTTAAACAACATGGATACTTTATATGTGTACCGTTTACGGACTGAAATACGTCATAAATATGCGTATCATTTCCAGGCATCAGAAAGATCGGGAAAGCATCATTCAGGGCTGGATTTTACAAAGTTGGTAATTGTCACCAATCAAGAATTTATAAATGAAGGTATCGTTGTTGTTGATCAGGACGAATACAAAGAAATTATATATAATATTGGAAAGATAGTAGATTCTGTGATAAAATTTGTTGATGATTATGTCGAACATATAAAAGGAATAAAAAAGCTTCATGAAAGAGAATTTGAACGTCGATATCATTTTTCATCATTAAAGTACTTTAAGAGAGAATTGGGACTCAGTCAGAAAAAAGAACCGGAGGAAGAGAATATGCTGAGAGATAACGTAAAAAAATACTATCTGGAACAGGATTATAATTGTGCGGAGGCGATCTTACGATGTATTGACGAGGAATACGGGATCGGTCTTACGGAAGACGATTTCAAGCTGGTCAGTGCGTTTGGCGGCGGAATGGGATGCGGATCATCCTGCGGCGCATTATGCGGTGCGATGGCAGCACTGGGACGGCTGACGGTAAATACCCGTGCCCATGCGACCGATGGTTTTAAGGATACGTGCGCGGACCTTGTAGAGGAATTCCGCAAGAAGCTTGGAAACACAGACTGCTCAGAGCTGGTAAAGATCTATAAGAAAGACGATGTGCGCTGTCTGGAAACCGTCTGTCTTGCAGCAGATGTATTTGAAGAGTTCTATAATACGTATATTGCAGAAAATAAGATTGGGAAAATTAAAGAAATGTGAACGGACGGAATAGGTTACTGCACACGGGTAGGAATTTTCTGAACTGAAAATTCCGTACAATACAGTGGTGGTAGTGGATTTTGCTGATTCGGAATGCGAAGCATCGGCAAAATCAGTTACTGTTTGCGCAAGGCGTGTACAGTAACCGGAATAGAACTGATATACTGTGAGAATTGTTCAGAGACTTGCAACATCAAAAACCATGTAGTATAATATATACGGTTAGCAAGAACTAACTTATATATTTTAAACATTTATAGTCCTAATAGATCAATACATGGTGAAAAAATGACATTACAACAACTGAAATACTACTGCATGGTCTGCGAATGCCACAGCATTACGCAGGCCGCGAAAAAATCTTTTGTGACGCAGCCCGCGGTCACGGCTGCGATCCGTGAACTGGAGAAGGAATATGCGGTCCGCCTGGTGGATAAGGAAGGAAAAAGTATCCGACTCACGAAGGCGGGGGAAGGATTTTACCAATATGCGTCTCAGATGCTGGATCACGCGAAGGAATTCGATGACCAAGTACATAGTATGGTAAAACTTACGAGAAATCTGCGGATCGGACTGACAAAATCTGCGGGTTCTGCCGTCTACATGGAGTATTTTTCAAATGAGGCCGAAAAGTATCAGAATGTGGAGATAAAAGTGACCGTGGATTCTACATCAGAGCTGATCGAGAAACTGCGGGACAAGAAGCTGGATGCCGTTCTGGTCCTGAATCACGGTGGAGATCCAATGGAAAATGATTTGGAATGGGCGGAACTTAAGACTACAGAAATGCTGTACTGTGTCTCGAAAAACCATGCGCTGGCACACGAAGAGCGGATCACAGTACCGATGATTGCGAAAGAAAAGATGGTATCCACAAAACACGATCATCACAAGACAGAGGCATTACGGCAGCTGTTCTTACAGGCAGGTTATGAGGAGGGGCCGCAGGTCTTATGGAGATACGATCAGCAGAGCACGGCGCTTCAGATGATCGCCGCAAATATGGCGACAGGGTACTTTCCGGCGGAGGCAATCTGTCAGAATGATGGAATCGTTGGAAAACAGCTGGAAGGCGATAAGTCTGTTCCAATCTGCATTGCCTGGACAAAAGATAGCTGGAAGCAGGAAGAAGTGCAGCAGTTTATAAAAGGAATCATGAAATTTTACGGGGCGGTCCGATAGCGGGCCGTCTTTTTTGATGCGCACTCGCGCAAAGATGTAGATTGTCGCAAGCGACCGCGCTCGGCGGAAGAATGTGCCAGGCTCATTTTTAATATATCATAGCTTTTATTTATAAATGAATAATTTAATTTATTTTACAAAATTCAGAAAATGATGTATAGTTAGCCATATCTAATTAGTCACAACTAACAGATAAGCCATGTGTAAGGAGACAACAATGGATCGAGGAATTCTGGAAAATAAAAAAAGACCGGCGATGTTCATCATGATCATCGCTCTGATCGCCCTGTTTCTGGTACTGATCTGTGTAGGACGCTATCCGATCAGTCCGTTTCGGGCATTCGAAATTATAGGGAGATCGTTCGTCGGAAAGACCGATGGAATGGATGTATACGAGTCAAGTGTGATACTGAGTATCCGTCTTCCGAGAATCCTTATGGGAATTCTGGTGGGAGCCGGGCTTTCTGTTTCCGGCGCGATTTATCAGGCCGTTTTCGGAAATCCGCTCGTAAGCCCGGATATTCTCGGAGTTTCTTCGGGAGCTGGATTTGGCGCGGCATTGGCGATCCTGTTATCGTGCGGCATGGCTGCCACACAGGTGACCGCACTCGGCTGCGGCCTTCTGGCAGTGGTGGTCGTTCTGAACCTGTCACGCATCAAGAGGCGCAGCGAACTGTTCGTGCTGGTGCTATCGGGCGTTATTGTGAAGTCCATGTTTGATGCGCTAGTTTCTTTTATCAAGTACATCGCGGATCCGGAGGACAAGCTTCCGACGATCACCATGTGGCTGATGGGAAGTCTGGCAAATGTCTCATACAGGGATGTCCTGCTCTGCGCAGCAATTGAGATTCCGTGTCTGGCAGTGGCCATGATCCTTCGCTGGAAGATGAACCTGCTTTCACTGGAACAGGAGGAAGCCAGATCTTTAGGAATCAACGTCAAAAAGCTTCGTCTCGCCGTGATCCTGATCGCGACGATCATGACTGCGGTCACCGTGTCCGTCTGCGGCATTATCGGATGGATCGGGCTGGTGATTCCCCATATTGCGCGACTTCTGATCGGAAATGACCACCGGACACTGATTCCGGCAAGTGCTCTTATGGGTTCGATCTACCTGCTGTTGATCGATACGGCAGCCAGGGCGGCAACAGCGGGAGAGGTTCCGCTATCCATTCTGACAGCGATGGTCGGCGCTCCATTTTTTGCCGTGATCCTCAGAAAAACGTCAGGAGGCAGGGAATGATACTGGAAGTAAACAATGGCAGTTTTTCTTATGGACAAAGGGAAATCTTGAGGAATGTCTCATTCTGCCTGGAGAAGCAGAAGATCATGACGATCTTAGGTCCGAACGGTGTGGGAAAAACGACTCTTCTAAAATGCATCATGGGTTTTTTGCCATGGAACAGGGGAGAGGCGCGGATCCTTGAGAAGAATTTAAACGCATATTCCGATAAAGAACTCTGGAAACAGATCAGCTATGTGCCGCAGGCAAAACGGAGCGCATTCTCCTATGGAGTTCTGGAAATGGTCGTCATGGGGCTCGACAAAGAGAACAGTTTCTTCTATACCCCGAAAAAAGATCATTTTGACCGGGCTAATGAGATGCTAAAGGAACTGGGTGTCGGAAAACTTGCTGGGAGGTACTGCAACGAACTGTCCGGCGGCGAGCTGCAGATGGTAATGCTTGCGCGGGCATTGGTCTCAGGACCGAAACTTCTGATCTTAGATGAGCCGGAGTCAAATCTGGACATGAAGAACCAGCTGCGGGTTTTGGACGCGATCTCGTATATCAATCAGGAAAAGAATACGGCCTGCATCATCAACACACATTTCCCGGCCCATGCGCTGCAGCTGTCAGATAAGACGTTGCTGCTGGGACAAAATTATCGGCAGAAGTTTGGAGACACGGCGGAGATCATTACCGAAAACAATGTGGAAGAATTTTTCCAGACGCATGCCAGAATTCTGGATTTTTCAGCGGAAGGAAGAACCTACCGAACGATCGCACCTTACCGGATCACTGACAATGACCGGGAAGATGAGGAAGAGAGGAGAGAAAAATGAAGTATACAGTTTTAGGACGTTCAGGAATTTCCGTGTCCAGAATTTCCATGGGGACCCATCATCTGAACGATCCGGCAGATATGGACAAACATGTTCAAAACTTCTTATATGCCTATAAAAAAGGAATCAATTTTTTTGAGACATCCGTCACCTACGGGGAAGGATATTCGGAACTGATACTGGGAGAGGCGGTAAAAGAAATGAAAAAGGAAGGCCGCCCGTTCTTCATCATGTCAAAGACACATGCAGGAGATCATGAAACATTTAGACGGGATCTGGAAAATTCCCTGAAACGGCTTGGTGTGGACAGCATCGATGCGTTTACCTGCCTCTGGGGCGTTAAAAGCGGCGTAGAATGGAGCGGCGCGAAGGCATATGGAGCACTCAAAGAGATGGAGAGGGCCAGAGAAGAGGGACTGATAAAACATATCGCGATCTCCGCGCATATGAAAAATCAGGAACTCGAACCGATCGTAAAAGAGTATCCCTTTGACTACAGTGTGCAGGGGTTCAATGTGGTCAACAGCGCGTACCGGGCGGACGGACTGAAAGCAACATGGGAAAGCGGGGCGGGAACCATAGCCATGAATCCGCTGGCAACGGGAGATATTCTGAAATATTCCCATATTTTTGACGCGATACGGATCCGGGAAGATCAGAGTCTCGTGCAGGCGGCTTACAGCTATGTGCTGTCGATCCCATGGGTACATTCCGTTCTGGGAACCTTTAATTCAAAGGAACAGATCGATGAGGCATTATCTGTTCTGGAAGAAGCGCCTTACAGTGAGGCGGAACTGAAAAAAGTGCAGACATGTCTGAAAGAGAGAATTAGAGGTACTTCTCTTAAAGAGCGGATCGACACTGGAAAAGGATTGCGCCAGAGACCGTATATCCTGCGGGAAGAGGCGGCAGATCTGATGGAGGTTTATCCTTTAAGTGTTTAAATAAGGTATTCATATAGCATTATAAATTTAGAAAACTAACGGAGGAATAAAGACATGAGAAAAATGATGGGATTCGTTTTAGCGGGAGCTGCTGCATTTGTGCTGACTGCCTGCAGCGGAAACAATGCCAGCCAGAGTACGGAGGCGGCTGCGACAACAGTTCCTGAGACGCAGACAGAAGCGGCAGCTGAGACGGAGAGCGGAAGCTATACAGTCACAGATGTGCGCGGAAAGGAGATCGAATTTGACGCGGTTCCGGAGCGTGTTGCCACAGTCGGCAAGCCGTTCCCGTCCATCTACTATGCGATCGAGGGCGCAACGGACAATATCGTCGGCTGCAACCCATCTTCCATCACAGCGTACAATGAAAGCGTGCTGAAGGACATGTACCCGCAGCTGGAAAATGCAGAGACAGACTGGTGTACAAAGGATTCCACCGTAAATGTTGAGGAACTCCTGAAACTGCGCCCGGATGTTGTATTCATCTATTCAACGAAAGACAAGGAAATCGAGAAGATGGAAAACGCGGGACTTAAAGTTGTGGCACTTCGAAGCGCGGAACTGGACAGTGTAAAAGAAAATCTTCAGATCATTGCAGCTGTTTGCCAGAAAGAAGAGCGCGGAGAGCAGCTGGTGCAGTATATTGACGAGGGAATCGAGGAGGTCACCTCATGCCTTGCCGATGTGTCAGAAGAGGACAAACCGACAGTCGTTGAGCTTTACAGTGATATGAATGTGTCCGTAAAACAGTATAACCACTGGATGATTCCGAGCGGAGCTAAAAATCCGGCGGAAGATCTGACGGGAAAAATGGCAGAGGTTGATATGGAGCAGATGCTTTTATGGAATCCGGATATTATCTATATTGGAAACCATTCAGATCTGATGCCGTCTGATCTTCTTGAGAATAAACAGGAAGGAAGAGACTGGTCCGTTATCAATGCAGTGAAGAATCATCAGGTCTATAAAATCCCGATCGGCGCTTACCGTTGGGATCCGGCAGGTGTGGAGACACCGCTCATGGTCAAGTGGGCTGCAAAGATCCAGTACCCGGATATTTTCGCTAATATGGACATGAAAGAGGAAGTGAAGGAATTCTTCGAGCTTGTTTATCAGTATGAGTTGACAGATGAACAGGTCTCTGAAATTCTGGACAACAGACAGGAATAATACATGAGGAATCTTAAGAAAAAGGAGAAATAAAAATGGAAAAGATTACAGTGCTTGAAAAGGGACAGAAACTTGAATTCAGCTTCGAGGACCTGTTAAAGTATCACGGAGTAGGATATCCGGGCGGTGTAGCACACGCGTTTCAGGTCATGCAGAGAGCGTTTCCGCTGCTTGATGACGGAAAACTTCTGGAGCGCAGGGAAATCGAGCTCGTTACCGCATTTCCGGGTCCTGGAGGACGGGATGCTTTCGAGATGGTTACCCGCTGCGTTACTGACGGACAGATCCATGTGGACAAAGATCTGCCGGAGGCAGCAGGCATTCTGGAAAGCCCCCATGGAAGATATTATTTCCGGTTCAGCTACAGAGGAAAGACGGTGGTTGTCACCATTCGCCCGGGCTTTGTACGTCAGGATTTTATTGAGATGGCAAGAAAACCAAACCGCACCGAGGAAGAAGAGGTGATCCTGGCACAGATGAAGCGGGATATGGCAAAACGTCTTCTTGATGCAAAGCCGGAAGAGGTTTATGACGCAGTGATTTTATAGGAAGGCAAAGGCTGGCTGCCGGTGGAAAACTCTGCCCGCGGTCTGCCTTAACCTGTTTTACGGGGAGATAATGGGGAAAAAGCAGGACTCGTGAGAACAATTGTGGATAATCCACTAAAATCACAAAAAATCAAGGAAAATCCACTTGCATTAGCAGTATGTATATGCTATAATTATTAAGCTGTTCTGGCGGAACAGGACATATGGCTGTAAAGCTGTATTATTTTTTATTAACGTAACGTGACTGTCAGTCATGTACCAAAAATTTTAAAGAGGTGAAAATCATGAAACAGGGAATCCACCCAAATTACTATCAGGCCAAGGTCGTTTGCAACTGCGGTAATGAATTTGTAACTGGTTCTACCAAGAAAGACATTCACGTAGAAATCTGTTCCAAATGCCATTCATTCTATACTGGTCAGCAGAAGGCTGCTTCCGCTCGCGGACGTATCGAGATGTTCAACCGTAAGTATGGTATGAAAACAGACAAATAAGGTTTGATTAGTGAAAGGTTGAGCTTTTGGATAACTCTGAAAACTCAGCCTTTTTTGTCATACAGGGAATCAAGGAGAAAAAATCAACGCAAGCTTGCTTGCAGGGGATTTTTTATCTTTGATTCCCGCACAAACATGAACAAGCAGCCATTTTTCGTAAGAAAAATGAGCGGATTGTGAATGCTTGTGGAGAATCGCGGGAGCACGAAGTGCGGAGCGATTCTGGTATGACACTATGAGACATATATGGAGGTAAAATCTTGAAATATTCCGGTATCGGGGGACAGGCAGTATTAGAAGGTATCATGATGAAGAATAAGGACAATTATGCCACGGCTGTCAGAAAGCCGGATGGTGAGATCGTCGTAAAAAAAGATACCTATGTGAGTATGACTGAAAAAGTAAAGTTTTTCTCCCTGCCGTTTGTGAGAGGAATCTTTAATTTCGCGGACTCCATGATCCTGGGAATGAGATCGCTGACCTGGTCGGCCAGCTTTTTTGAGGACGACGAGGAAGATGAGGAACCGGGAAAGTTCGAGAAATTTTTAATCGATACATTTGGCGAAAAAGTGGACAACATCGTCATGTCGGCGGTGATGGTATTCTCCGTCCTGATGGCGATTGCGATCTTTATGGTGCTTCCGCTTTTGATCGCGGGGATTTTCCGGAAATTTATCCACTCTGAGACTGTGATGGCAATCCTTGAGGGTTGTATCCGGATCGGGATCTTTATCACATATATCAAAGTGATCTCCCGGATGAATGACATCAAGCGGACGTTCATGTACCACGGGTCAGAACATAAATGCATCAACTGTCTGGAGCATGGACTCGTGCTCAACGTGGAAAACGTCAGAAAGAGCTCCAAGGAGCACAAGCGCTGCGGAACGAGCTTCCTTCTGATCGTCATGGTGATCAGTATCCTGTTTTTCATGGTGATTCGCGTGGACACGATCTGGCTGCGCATCGTCAGCCGTATCGTTCTGATCCCGGTGATCGCAGGCGTTTCCTATGAGGTTCTCCGCCTTGCGGGAACGAGCAACTCGAAGATCATGGACATCGTCAGCCGCCCGGGCATGTGGATGCAGGGACTTACGACGAAGGAGCCGGACGATTCGATGATCGAGGTGGCGATCGCTGCGGTGGAGGCAGTGTTTGACTGGAAGAAATATCTGGAAGAGAATTTCCCGGAGCAGTATCCGGACGGATACTTCGAAAAGGAAGGCCGGAGCGGAGAGAATGCGCAGGAGATCACGGCATGAGTGAGCACATAAAAAACATGGCGGACAGCTGTGGGCAGACCGCAGAAAACGAGAGCCTGGCGACGTCCCGAGATTCATTAAAAATCTGGGCTGATGTCCTGAATTACGGAAAACAGGTTTTAAAGGACGCCGGGATCGCAGAGGCAGATCTCGACTCCTGGTACCTGTTTGAGCAGATCTTCGGGATCTCCAGGGCACAGTACTTTATGTGTGCGAGAGACCGGATCACGGATCGTGCAGCGCAGGGGAAAAGTGTGCCGGAACATAGTGCTGATCGTGTGAAATGTGGAAATAGCTCAGAAGAGAACCCGGATCCTCTGAAGCAGAAGCTGGACGCCTACGACGCGGCGTTAAAGAAGCGCGCATCCCACATCCCGCTCCAGCAGATCATCGGACAGCAGGAGTTCATGGGACTCTCATTTTTCGTGAATGAGCATGTGCTGATCCCGAGACAGGATACGGAGACACTGGTGGAGCTTGTATTGAACGAGCAGAAAGACAGGAATTGTTCCATTCTTGACATGTGTACCGGCTCCGGGTGCATTGCGATCAGCTTGAAAAAACTCGGTGGATACCGGCATGTGGAAGGTGCGGATATTTCGGAGAAAGCGCTGAAGGTCGCAAAGAAAAATGCGGAAGATATCTTAGGGATGGACAGAGATACTGAGCTGGTCAGCGTCAAAAACTGTGCTGACACTCCAGAACAAAATTGGCAAAATTTATCAGACAGTCAAAATAAATATGATAATTTTGCAAATTCCAAGTTATCTGGAGCATTAGATATAAGCAACTCTTCGGAGACAGTAAATTTCCGCCGTACGGACATGTTCCGCGCATTCCAGCCGTCGGAGAAGTTCGATGTGATCGTCTCCAACCCGCCCTACATTCCCAGCGCTGTGATCGAGGAGCTGGAACCGGAAGTGCGGGACCATGAGCCGCGGGGCGCATTGGACGGAACCGCGGACGGACTTTATTTTTACAGGATCCTGGCAGAAGAGTGCGGAAAGCATCTGACGCCGGGCGGACATGTATATTTTGAGATCGGATATGACCAGGGAGCCGCAGTGAAGGAACTGTTGGATGCCCATGGTTTTCAGGATACAAAAGTGATCAAGGATCTGCCGGGAAAGGACCGCGTCGTGTGCGGGACCTGGCAGGCTGCAGGTGTATGAGGAGGTATATCAATGTTTGACCGTTTGGATGATATGCTGCGGCATTATGAGGAACTGATGCTGGAGTTAAACAACCCGTCGGTGGCGGAGGACCAGAGAAGATTCCGCAAGCTGATGAAAGAACAGGCTGATCTGGCACCGATCGTTGATGCGTACAAGCAGTACAAGCAGGCGAAACAGGATGTCGAGGACAGCCTGGCACTTCTCGACGAGGAGAGCGACGAGGAGATGAAGGAACTTGCGAAGGAAGAGCTTGCCGACGCGAAGAAGAGGATCGAGGAGCTGGAACAGGAGTTAAAGATCCTGCTTCTCCCGAAGGACCCGAACGATGAGAAAAACGTTATTGTTGAGATCCGTGCCGGTGCAGGCGGAGACGAGGCAGCGTTATTCGCTTCCGAGTTATACCGCATGTATGTGCATTACGCGGAGAGCCAGCACTGGAAGACAGAGATGATCAACGTCAGCGAGAGCGGGATCGGCGGCATGAAGGAAGTCGAGTTCATGATCACCGGTCATGGCGCGTACTCCAAGTTAAAATACGAGAGCGGTGTTCACCGTGTACAGCGTGTCCCGGAGACCGAGTCCGGAGGAAGAATCCATACGTCCACTGCGACGGTTGCAATCATGCCGGAGGCAGAGGAGTTCGATGTTGTGATCGATGACAAAGATATCCGTATCGATGTCATGCGTGCGTCCGGTAACGGCGGACAGTGTGTCAACACCACAGACTCTGCGGTTCGTCTGACCCATATCCCGACCGGAATCGTGATCTACAGCCAGACGGAGAAGTCCCAGCTGCAGAACAAGGAGAAAGCATTCCGCTTACTGCGTTCCAAGTTATACGATATGGAGCTTGAGAGACGCCAGAATGAGGAGGCGGAGGAGCGCCGCAGCCAGATCGGTACCGGCGACCGTTCCGAGAAGATCCGTACCTACAACTTCCCGCAGGGACGTGTGACCGACCACCGGATCAAGCTGACACTCTATAAGATCGACGCAATCATGGACGGCGATCTCCAGGAGCTGATTGACAGCCTGATCGCGGCTGACCAGGCGGCGAAGCTTGCGAAGATGAGCGAGAACTAAGAGATAAAAAAGACCTTTCGAGAGCAGATCATTTTATAAAAAATATCTGTTTCGAAAGGTCTTTTTACTTGTTATTTTTTTACGAGAAAATGATTTTCTGCCACCGCCCGCTCTTATACCGGCAGACAAAGAAGATCCCGCGCACGAGCCAGTCGATCGTCATCGCAACCCAGACACCGAAGATTCCCATATGAAACTCCATAGTCAGCAGATAGCTGAAACCGAACCGGAACACCCACATGGAGATGATGGAGAGGACCATGGTCACTTTCACATCGGCCGCGGCGCGCAGTGTGTTCGGAAGTGTGAAGGACAGCGGCCAGATCGTCACAACGCAGGCGGCATGGTACAGGATGATGTCATTTGTGTACATTGCAGCCTCATCGGAGAGGTTGTAGATCGAAAGGATGAACGGCAGGGAAAGGATCACGATCAGGTTGGACGCGATCAGGCACAGATACTCGACGCGCATCATATGTTTGGTATAGTACTTCACCTGCTCAAAATCGCCGGCGCCGACGCACTGGGCGCAGACCGTGAGGAGTGCGAATCCGAAGGACATTCCCGGCAGGATCGCGAAGTTTGCGATATTGTTGCTGACTGCGTTTGCCGCGAGTGATGCAGTTCCGAGACCGGAGACAAGACTCAGCACGGCGATCTTTCCGAGCTGGAACATACTGTTTTCCAGACCGTTCGGGATCCCGATATAGAGGATTTTTTTCAGCACATCCCATTTGATCTTAAACGGATACGGGTGCAGGATGTGGAGCGCATGTTCCTGGTTATTTAACAGGACAAGAATTACTACGCACGCCACGCCGCGGGATACGACCGTCGGGATCGCAACGCCCTCAACGCCGCGGTGAAATCCGAAGATCAGGAGCGCGTTTCCGAACACGTTGATAGAGTTCATGAGAAGCGAAGTCTTCATCGCGATGTTGGAGTTTCCCATTGCACGGAAGATTGCGGCTCCGGCATTGTACATGGCGATCATCGGGATCGAGGCGAGAACGATCAGAAGATACGTGCGGCTGTCCTTCATGACTTCCGGTTCGATCTTTCCGAAGACATGGTACAGGATCACGTTCTGCCCGAGGTATCCAAGGATCATGATGAAGATCGAGAACAGGAACGTAAAGTTGAAGAGCTGGGCAGTTGCCTCACATCCGGTTTTCGGATCTTTTCTGCCGAGATACTGGCCGGCGATGACGGCGCCGCCGGTGGCGAGAGCCGTGAAGATATTGATGATGAGCAGCATGACCGTGTCGACTAAGGAAACTCCGGAGACGGCAGCTTCCCCGACACGCGCCACCATGATCGAGTCGGAAAGTCCCACGGCAACCTGAAGAAACTGATCTACGATCAGCGGGATGATCAGGCGCACCAGGTCTTTCCGGCTGAAAAGACGGTTATTCATATGTAGATACATCCTCCTGAAAATAAATGAAATTGCAGAACATGGAGATCTTTCTATGTAAAGAAAAAATATAATACACGTTTTAACATATTTTTTTACGTTATGCAATTAGGAAAAGTTCTGATTTTTAAGCGGAAGATGGGGAAAATATTGTGACTGTTCAGCAGACGGAGCAATGTATGTAAGAAGAAAATACATCGCATGATCAGGAAAAGTGTCCAGCATTTTGGGTACAGCGTGTAAAATACAAGGTGGAGAGCGAAAACATGGAAAAGTGGGCGGTTTTCTGGTGAAAAATGTGGACATAGGGCGGACTGACAATATGTTAGCGGGAGCATGGAGGACTCTCGGCGGGCTCCAAAGCACATCATTTTGTAAAAACTAACAAAAATCTTCCTGTTTTTTAAGAGATTTATAAGAGGAAGTCCCTTTAAAATATAAGTCACTTATGCTATAATGTCCCTAGTATAGGGCGTAGTGTGCCCAAAAACAGATGAGAAAAGGAGAGCATATGAAAGGAATCATACTTGCCGGCGGAAGCGGCACAAGACTGTATCCGCTCACGAAGGTAACTTCCAAACAGCTTTTACCAATTTATGATAAACCAATGATCTATTATCCGTTATCCGTGCTGATGAACGCAGGAATCAGGGATATC
The DNA here is from genome assembly GCF_045062245.2 of Pilosibacter rotomagensis. Classification (NCBI taxonomy): domain Bacteria; kingdom Bacillati; phylum Bacillota; class Clostridia; order Eubacteriales; family Clostridiaceae; genus Pilosibacter; species Pilosibacter rotomagensis. Next base: position 558,082 of record NZ_CM170323.1, read on the forward strand.
CTCATCATCTCCACACCGGACGATACCCCGAGATTCGAGGCACTGTTAGGTGACGGAAAGCAGTTCGGCGTGAACTTATCCTACGCTGTACAGCCGAGTCCGGACGGACTTGCCCAGGCGTTTATCATCGGTGAAAAATTCATCAATGGTGACTCTGTTGCGATGATCTTAGGAGATAATATCTTCCACGGACAGGGCTTAAAGAAGCGTCTCCGCGCAGCCGCAGAGAAGGAGAAAGGCGCAACCGTATTCGGCTACTATGTAGATGATCCGGAGCGTTTCGGTATCGTTGAGTTCGACGAGACAGGAAAGGCGATCTCTATCGAGGAGAAGCCGGAGAAGCCGAAGTCCAACTACTGCGTAACCGGTCTTTATTTCTACGACAACCGCGTTGTGGAGTACGCAAAGAACTTAAAACCATCCGCAAGAGGCGAGCTTGAGATCACAGACCTGAACCGGATCTATCTTGAGAACGGTGAGCTTGATGTAACACTCTTAGGTCAGGGTTTCACATGGCTGGATACCGGTACCCACGAGTCCTTAGTTGAGGCCACAAACTTCGTCAAGACCATCGAGACCCACCAGCACAGAAAGATCGCGTGTCTGGAAGAGATCGCCTACACGAATGGCTGGATCTCCAAGGAAGAAGTTATGGCCGCATACGAGATTTATAAGAAGAACCAGTACGGCCAGTACTTAAAGGATGTCATCGACGGAAAATATATCGACAAACTGCCGGGACACGCAGATAAGTAAAGAGAAAAAACAGCAGGCTTTCAGCGCACTCACGCCCAAACACAAAGCGTTTGAGTGAAAGCTTCTGAACTGATACAGGAAAGGATGGAACATGAGCTGAGTGTATTTCTATATGAAAATTTTGCAGTCAGGATCATGTTCATGAAGGAGAAATAAACACATGAAAATCATCGTAACAGGCGGCGCCGGATTTATCGGCGGCAACTTCATCCACCATATGGTAAACAAATACCCGGAGTACCAGATCGTAAACCTCGATCTCTTAACATACGCCGGAAATCTTGAGACATTAAAGCCGGTCGAGAACAAGCCGAACTACAAGTTCGTAAAGGGCGACATCGCAGACCGTAAATTCGTATTCGACCTCTTCGAAAAAGAAAAACCGGATATCGTTGTAAACTTCGCAGCGGAGAGCCATGTTGACCGTTCCGTTGTAGATCCGGAGAGCTTTGTCCGCACAAATGTTATGGGAACTACAACGCTGCTTGACGCATGCCGCACCTACGGAATCAAGCGTTACCACCAGGTTTCCACCGATGAGGTTTACGGAGACCTTCCGCTTGACCGCCCGGATCTTTTCTTCACAGAGGAGACACCGCTCCACACATCCAGCCCGTATTCTTCCTCCAAGGCAAGTGCAGACCTCTTTGTTCTCGCTTACCACAGAACCTACGGACTTCCGGTGACGATCTCCCGCTGCTCCAACAACTATGGTCCGTACCACTTCCCGGAGAAACTGATCCCGCTGATGATCAGCCGCGCTCTTGCTGATGAGGCACTTCCGGTATACGGAACAGGCGAGAATGTCCGTGACTGGCTCCACGTTTCCGACCACTGCGAGGCGATCGACCTGATCATCCACAAGGGCCGTGTCGGTGAAGTATACAACGTCGGCGGACACAATGAGAGAACAAACCTTGAGGTCGTTAAGACGATCTTAAAGGCATTAAATAAGCCGGAGAGCCTCATTAAATTCGTAACAGACCGTCCGGGTCATGACAGACGTTATGCGATCGATCCGACAAAGCTTGAGACAGAGCTTGGCTGGAAGCCGAAATACAACTTTGATACCGGTATTCAGCAGACGATCCAGTGGTATCTGGACAACGAGGACTGGTGGAAGCATATCTTAAGCGGAGAGTACAGCAACTACTTCGACAACATGTACGGCGACCGTCTTGGAAAAGATTTAAAGTAAGTAAGATCATAAATCAGCCCTGCACCGAGGATTCTGGGGCAGGGCTGATTTTTTACGAAAGGAACAGACAGATATGAGAGTTTTAGTGACAGGCGTAAAAGGCCAGCTTGGTCATGACGTAGTAAACGAGATGGAAAAACGCGGGATCACTCCGATCGGAGTGGACCTCGCTGAGATGGATATCACCGATAAAGAGGCATGTGACCGCGTGATCACGGAGGCCAATGTCGATGCAGTGATCCACTGCGCAGCTTACACTGCTGTCGATGCGGCTGAGGACAATGTGGACGTGTGCATGAAAGTCAACGCAGGCGGAACGAGAAACATCGCGGAAGTCTGCAAAAAACTCGGCATCAAGATGATGTACATCAGCACGGACTATGTATTCGACGGACAGGGAACCCGCCCGTGGGAGCCGGATGACGAGAGACATCCACTGAATGTCTATGGACAGTCCAAATATGAGGGAGAGCTTGCAGTCGAGGAGCTGGTAGAGAAATTCTTTACCGTCCGTATCGCCTGGGTATTCGGCGTAAACGGAAAGAACTTCATTAAGACCATGCTCCGGATCGGAAAAGAGCGCGGAGCTGCTTCGGTCGTTGACGATCAGATCGGTTCCCCGACCTACACTTACGACCTCGCAAGACTTCTCGTGGATATGATCCAGACGGACAAATACGGCAGATACCATGCGACAAACGAAGGACTCTGCTCCTGGTATGAGTTCGCCTGCGAGATCTTCCGTGCAGCAGGAATGGATGTCAAGGTGACACCGGTCCACTCCGATGAGTACCCGGCTGCAAAGGCAAAACGCCCGATGAACAGCCGTATGAGCAAGGAAAAACTCACAGAGAACGGCTTTGAGCGTCTTCCGGAGTGGAAGGATGCCGTTGCAAGATATCTGAAGGAAATTACCTGGTAGGAACTGCCGTTTTGTTACAGTACACGGCACTCCATGCCCACGCACTGTAACAGGTTGTTGCCTATAAAAGGCATATGGCTGCCGGCGATGATATATTTTCGGCAGCCTGCTTATCTGAGAAATAAAACATCAGAAAAGCAAAAGACTTTTTGCTCTCAGTAGAATAATCTGTATATAGATAGAAAACTGCGGACCTTATAGAGAACCGGGATATCAGACAACGGCAATATCCGGTTCTCTATAAGGTTCGCGGGTCATGGAGGATTGAGGAATGGGAAAATATTTTGGCACCGACGGCTTCCGCGGAGAGGCGAACGTAAATCTGACCGTGGAGCATGCATATAAAGTCGGAAGATTTCTTGGATGGTATTACGGAAAACAGGCAAAGGGAGACCGCTGCAGAGTCGTGATCGGAAAAGATACAAGACGTTCCAGCTATATGTTTGAGTATTCCCTGGCAGCGGGACTCACAGCGTCCGGAGCGGACACTTATCTCTTACATGTGACGACAACTCCGAGCGTGTCCCATGTGATCCGCACGGAAGATTTCGACTGCGGGATCATGATCTCTGCCAGCCATAACCCGTACTATGACAATGGCATCAAGGTCATGAACGGAAACGGTGAAAAGCTCGAGGAGAGCGTCATCGAGGAGATCGAGAAGTACTTAGACGGTGAGATGGAAGAAATTCCGCTCGCTAAGAGAGAAAATATCGGAAGAACCCAGGATTTCGCGGCAGGAAGAAATCGTTATATCGGCTACCTGATTTCCATCGCGACAAGATCTTTTAAGGGCAAAAAGGTCGGTCTCGACTGCTCCAACGGAAGCGCTTCCTCCGTTGCGAAGAGCGTATTTGACGCTCTCGGTGCAGACACTTATGTGATCAACGACCAGCCGGACGGCCTCAACATCAACCGCGACTGTGGATCCACGCATATCGGAAATCTTCAGAAATTCGTGAAGGAAAAAGGCCTGGATGTCGGATTTGCATACGATGGTGACGCAGACCGCTGCCTGGCGGTGGATGAGAACGGAAATGTCGTGGACGGCGACTTGATCCTCTACATCTGTGGAAAGTACATGAAGGAACAGGGACTTTTACGCAACAACAAGATTGTCACGACGGTCATGTCAAACCTCGGTCTCTACAAAGCGCTGGACCGCGAGGGTATCGGCTATGAGAAGACAGCGGTCGGTGACAAGTATGTGTATGAGAACATGTCAAAGACCGGAAACTGTCTCGGCGGTGAGCAGTCCGGACACATCATTTTCAGCAAGTATGCGACGACCGGTGACGGTATCTTAACTTCCTTAAAGATCATGGAAGTCATGCTGGAGAAGAAGGAGACACTTGGAAAGCTTGCTTCTGAGGTTACGATCCTTCCGCAGCTTTTAAAGAATGTCCGTGTAGCAGACAAAGCGGCGGCGTTAAACGACCCGGATGTACAGGCAGCCGGAAAAGCCGTTGACGAAGCGCTCGGAAATGACGGAAGACTTCTTCTACGCCAGAGCGGGACTGAACCGCTGATCCGCGTGATGGTCGAGGCGGAGACACCGGAGATCTGTGAGAAATATGTGGATCAGGTGATCGACGTGCTGAAGAAAAAAGGGCATGTGTCAGAAAGCTGATTGCTTGAAATATAAAAGATGAACGATGAGGCAGTGAGGAAGTTCGCTGCCTCATTTTACATATGGTGGTAGTGGATTTTGCCGATTCGGAATGCGAAGCATCGGCAAAATCAGTTACTGTTTGTGCAAGGCGTGAACAGCAATATTTGCATATCTCCTATATCTAAATGTTATGGCATAGATTCTTGCGATTCCTTTTTTACAGTGATATAATGAAAAAACGGAAATGGATGGTCGAAAATGCGTCCGTCGATTGAATTTCACAAAAAAGGACTGATGAAAATGGGGTTAGACCTAAAAGCGTAACATTGTTTATAATTGAGAAGTACAGCGTGGTTTACCGACTCCGTGGCCTGCGACTATGAAGCTGGAGGGAAACTGCAGTGCCTGGAAAGACTGCATGATTACAAAAATTCATGAAATGCAGGGATGAAAATGACTTTTATCAGAAAAGCGGAGGAAAGAAACTATGATGAATTATAAGAGATATCAGAGAGTACCGGTCATGAATTACCCGGAGCGGGAGTGGCCGAATAAAGAGATCGAGAAAGCGCCGATCTGGTGCAGCGTGGATCTGCGCGACGGCAATCAGGCACTTGTAGAGCCGATGGTCGTTGAAGAGAAGATCGAAATGTTCAATATGCTGGTGCAGATGGGCTTCAAGGAGATCGAGATCGGTTTCCCGGCCGCTTCCCAGATCGAATTTGACTTTTTAAGACAGCTCGTTGAACGCAGGCTGATCCCGGACGATGTGACGGTTCAGGTTCTGACCCAGTGCCGTGATCACCTGTTAAAGAGAACCTTCGAGTCCATTCAGGGAATCCCGAAGGCAGTTGTGCATATTTACAACTCTACATCCACCTTACAGCGTGATGTTGTATTCCATATGGACCGTGAGGAGATCAAGCAGATCGCAATCGATGGTGTCGATATGGTAAAGAAGTACATGAAAGATTATGACGGAAAAGTGATCTTGGAGTATTCCCCGGAGAGCTTTACCGGAACAGAGATGGACTATGCGCTTGATATCTGCAACGCGGTCCAGAGAGCATGGGGACCGACACCGGACAATAAGATGATCATCAACCTTCCGTCCACTGTCGAGATGACGACACCGAACGTGTTTGCGGACCAGATCGAGTGGATGAGCAAACATCTGGAGAACCGCGAGAGCATCGTTTTAAGTGTTCATCCGCATAATGACCGCGGAACAGGCGTTGCTGCGGCAGAACTTGCAATGCTTGCAGGCGCTGACCGCGTTGAGGGAACCCTGTTCGGAAACGGTGAGCGTACCGGCAACGTGGATATCCTGACCATCGCCTACAATATGTTCTCTCAGGGAATCGATCCGGAGCTTGAGATCGGCGATATCAAGAAGATCGCGGAAGTATACGAGCGCTGCACAAAGATGCATATCGATCCGCGTCATCCGTACGCTGGAAAGCTGGTATTTACTGCATTCTCCGGTTCCCATCAGGATGCTATCAACAAGGGAATGCATGCGCTTATGGAAAGAAAGAGCGAGATCTGGCAGGTTCCGTATCTGCCTATCGATCCGTCCGATATCGGAAGAGAGTACGAGCCGGTGGTTCGTATCAACAGCCAGTCCGGAAAGGGCGGTGTTGCTTTCGTTATGGACAGCTTCTTTGGATTCAAGCTTCCGCGCGGCATGCACAAGGAGTTCGCGGATGTGATCCAGAAGATCGCAGAGAAGCAGGGTGAGGTTGCGCCGGATCAGATCATGGAAGAGTTCCGCATCGAGTATCTCGACCGCAAGGAACCGTACCACTTCCGCAAGTGTAAGATCACAGATTTCGAGTCCGGAGACCAGTTCACAACCGTTGCTGTTGTTACCTACTCTGACCACGGCGAGACAAAACAGTTTGAAGGTGTCGGAAACGGCCCGATCGATGCTGTGAAACGCGGACTGGAGGAGGAGCTTGGTATCTCGATCAAGGTTCTCGATTACAGCGAGCATGCGCTGACATCCGGTTCCGGGGCACAGGCGGCTTCCTATATCCACCTGATGGATCAGAAGACCGGAAAGGTGACATACGGTGTCGGCATCAGCTCCAACATCACGAGAGCATCCTTAAGAGGTATCTTCAGTGCAGTTAACCGTCTGTTTGGAGATGCAGAGTAAAATAAAAATGTCGGATATACGTTCAGTGCTGCGGTAAGACATAGGGAGAAACTGCAGTGTCCGGCGGCAAATCATAAGAAAATTTTAAATGCGGCAGAAATGGGAATGCAATCCTGTTTTTGCCGCATTTTTGCGTCATATTTTTAATGAAATGTAAGGAAAAAGAGAAGAGTTTTTAGGAAGTTTTCTGTATAATACAAGTACAAACAAAAAACGAAAGATATCTAACGGAGATATCGAAAACAAATAGCCACCGTGGGAACGATGAAAAGGAAACCGGTGGGAAAGTGAAAAAGTATATTCCGGAAACGGAAATATTTAGAAGAGGAGGGTTTCTATGAAGAAGAGATATTTTGCAGGTGCAGCAGTTGCAGCGATGATTTTAACCGCAGGAATGGCGACGACTTCCTTTGCGGACTGGTCACAGCAGAATGGAAAATGGTATTACTACAATGACAACAACGGACGCCTCGTTCGGAATGACTGGGTATGCTCCAAAGATGCATGGTATTATATGGATTATAATGGAGTGATGCAGACAAACAGCCTGATCGATGATACCTATTATGTAAATGAGAATGGTGTCATGATCACAAACACATGGAAGTACATCAACAACAGCCGCTGGAACGAAAGCGGATGGAGATATTTCGGAGCAAACGGAAAGGCGTACACAAACGGCTGGAAACAGATCAATGACGTGTGGTACCACTTTACGGACTCCGTTTTGGATATCGGCTGGGTGGAGATCGATGGTAAGATCTATCATTTAGAAGATTCCGGAGCTATGACGACGGGCTGGAGAAAACTGGCGGACAGAGAGGATGACTGGGGTGAGTACTGGTACTACTTTAATTCCAGTGGAAAGCTGATCTATGATGGTGAACTGAAGATCTCCGGTGAGACCTATATCTTTGACCACAGCGGAAGAATGCTGACTGGCTGGGTAAATGAGTCTGATTACACATCTACAGGACGTGACGACCTCTCCAACAGCGATGTCAATGCCCTTCGCTACTTCCGCAGCGGCGGACAGCAGATGAACGGCTGGAGATATATGGCATCCCCGGATGACGCTGAGGAAAACTGGTACTACTTTAAAGATGGCCGCGCATACTCCACATCCTATAAAACAACGGAGGCCTGCGGATACGGAATAGCGAAGATCAAGGGAGAGACCTACTGCTTCGATAAGAAGGGCCGCATGAAGACAGGTCTTGTGGAGTTGAGTGATGGCAGAAAGTTCTACTTTGACAGCGACGGAAAGATGAAGACCGGACGGATCGTGGTCAATGACGATAACCATGACAACGAAGTATTCTACTTTACGACTTCAGGCAGTATCGGAAAGAGAGGCGACGGATTCACGGGTGTGAAGGACGGAAGTCTCTACGAGAACGGACGCCTTGTGAGTGCGGAAGAAGGAATGAAGTACGAGAAAGTCACCGTTGACGGAAAGACATATGTAGTCAACGAATCCGGTAAGGTAAAGACCAGCGGAACCGTGACAGACGCGGATGGCGTGAAATATAAGATCACGAAGGATCAGAACGGCGGATATCATGTGGAAGTTTCCTGGTAGGAATGAATACAAAAAGCTTAATGAGCTTATGATGTAAAATTTCATAGAACCCCATAAAGAGAGATCCCGGCAGTTTGCTGTCGGGGTCTCTTGCTGTTGTGCGTATTTTGTGAAAGGTGAATAATTTTACCTTCATATAAAAACGAACAAACGTTTGCATATAAAAACGAAATGTGATATACTGGGCGTAACAGGAAATAAGTCCGTAACATACGAGAATATCCGGATTTTCTGACGAAACGTATACTCAGGAAATTCCGTGAGAATGATAAAGCAAAAGCAGACATGGCAAAGAGGAGAGACACAATGCCGAAGCAATATATAAAAATACGAGGTGCCAACGAGCACAACTTAAAAAATATTTCCCTGGATATCCCAAGAAATGAGCTGGTAGTCCTGACTGGACTTTCGGGATCGGGAAAATCTTCCCTGGCATTTGATACGATCTACGCGGAGGGACAGAGACGCTATATGGAGTCTTTATCTTCCTACGCCCGCCAGTTCTTAGGCCAGATGGAAAAACCGGATGTTGAGAGCATCGAGGGACTTTCCCCGGCGATCTCCATCGACCAGAAATCCACGAACCGCAACCCGCGTTCCACCGTAGGAACTGTGACGGAGATATACGACTATATGCGTCTTCTGTACGCGAGGATCGGTATCCCCCACTGCCCGAAGTGCGGCAGGGAGATCCGGAAACAGACCGTGGACCAGATGGTGGACCAGATCATGACACTGCCGGAGCGGACGAAGATCCAGCTTTTAGCGCCAATGGTCCGTGGAAGAAAAGGACGTCATGAGAAGGTTCTGGAACAGGCGAAACGCAGCGGCTATGTCCGCGTGATGATCGACGGAAATCTTCATGAGCTGTCAGAAGAGATATCGCTGGAGAAGAATATCAAGCACAATATCGAGATCGTTGTGGACCGTCTCGTTGTGAAGCCGGGGATCGAGAAGCGTCTGACGGACTCCATCGAGACGGTGATGAAGCTGTCCGACGGTCTGATGATCGTGGACGTGACGGGCGGCGAGCCGATTAACTTCAGCCAGAGCTTTTCCTGCCCGGATTGTGGGATCAGCATCGAGGAGGTGGAGCCGCGAAGCTTCTCCTTCAACAACCCGTTTGGTGCCTGCCCGGACTGTTTCGGTCTGGGATATAAGATGGAATTTGACGAAGACCTTATGATTCCGGATAAGTCTTTAAGCATCAACGAGGGAGCGATCGTCGTCCTCGGCTGGCAGTCCTGCGCGAAGCCGGGAAGCTTTTCGAGGGCGATTCTGGATGCCCTGGCGGCAGAGTATCACTTTGATCTTGATACTCCGTTTAAAGATTATCCGAAGGAGATCCATGATATCCTGATCTACGGAACCGGCGGAAAGGAAGTAAAGGTCCACTATACAGGACAGCGCGGAACCGGCGTTTATGACGTGGCCTTTGAGGGCCTGATTGAGAATGTGAATCGCCGTTACCGGGAGACGTTCTCCCAGGCCAGCAAGGCAGAGTACGAGAGTTTTATGCGGATCACACCGTGTACCACCTGTCATGGACAGCGTTTAAAGCAGTCTTCTCTGGCAGTGACGGTAGGTGGGCTGAATATTTACGAGGCTACGAATATGTCCATCGTAAAATTCAGGGAGTTTATCGATGATCTGAAGCTATCTGAGATGCAGAAGATGATCGGTGAACAGATTTTAAAGGAAATCCGGGCGAGGATCAGCTTCCTGATCGATGTGGGACTGGATTATCTGTCCTTATCCCGGGCGACGGGTACCCTTTCCGGCGGCGAGGCACAGCGAATCCGTCTGGCGACCCAGATCGGTTCCGGACTTGTGGGGGTTGCCTATATCCTTGATGAGCCGAGTATCGGACTGCACCAGAGAGATAACGATAAGCTGTTGAAAACGCTGGAACATCTTCGGGATCTCGGAAACAGTGTGATCGTCGTGGAACACGATGAGGATACGATGCGGGCGGCGGACTGTATCGTGGATATCGGTCCGGGGGCCGGGGAACACGGCGGAAATGTGGTCGCTGTGGGAACGGCAGCCCAGATCATGAAGTGTAAAGAATCGATCACCGGTGCGTATTTAAGCGGCCGGATCAAAATTCCGGTGCCGAAGGAGAGAAGAAACCCCACAGGCTGGATCAAAATCCGTGGCGCGAGGGAGAATAACCTGAAAAATATCGATGTGGATGTGCCGCTTGGAATTATGACCTGCGTGACCGGTGTGTCGGGATCGGGAAAGAGCTCCCTGATCAACGAGATCCTCTATAAGGCACTGGCGAAAAAGCTGAACCGCGCCCGGACGATCCCCGGAGACCACGATGGAATCGACGGCGTGGAACAGCTGGATAAGATCATCGCCATTGACCAGTCTCCAATCGGAAGAACTCCGCGATCGAATCCGGCAACCTACACCGGTGTGTTTGACCTGATTCGTGATCTATTCGCAGCGACCACCGACGCGAAGGCGAAGGGATACTCAAAGGGACGGTTCAGCTTCAATGTAAAGGGCGGCCGATGCGAGGCCTGCAGCGGTGACGGAATCATCAAGATCGAAATGCATTTCCTGCCGGACGTCTATGTGCCCTGTGAGGTCTGCGGCGGAAAGCGGTACAACCGTGAGACTCTGGAAGTGAAGTATAAGGGAAAGAGCATTTACGATGTGCTGAATATGACTGTGGAGGAGGCGTTAAAGTTCTTTGAGAATGTGCCGTCTATCGCGAGAAAGATCGCGACATTGAACGATGTGGGACTTTCCTATATCCGTCTTGGACAGCCCTCAACGGAGCTTTCCGGCGGAGAGGCGCAGCGGATCAAGCTCGCCACAGAGCTTTCCAGACGCGGAACCGGAAAAACAATCTATATCCTTGATGAGCCGACGACAGGACTCCACTTCGCGGATGTCCATAAGCTGGTGGAAATCTTAAGAAAGCTTTCCGAAGGTGGAAATACGGTGGTTGTGATCGAGCACAATCTGGATGTGATCAAGACCGCGGATTATATTATCGATATGGGACCGGAAGGCGGAGATCTGGGCGGTACCGTGATCGCGAAGGGAACGCCGGAGGAGATCGTGAAGGTTCCGGAGTCCTATACGGGGCAGTATGTCAAGAGGTATCTTGAGAATGGAGATACCGGTTCAGATGAGTAAAAAAATGAAAGTGCTGACTTGAAAAAGTAAATTCCAGTGCAAAAGTAAATTCCACCGCTCTTTTAAAAGTTGCTTATAATCTAGTGATTTTTAAGAAGAAAAGCGGAATCTATGCTATAATACAAGTAATCTATGGCGAAATTTTCTGTTTTTCTGTATGGCAAACAAGCTGCTGGAGGTCGGTGTGCACGACTAAATTCCACCAGCCACATTTGAAAAATGTGAAAAGTTTACTTCCAGTCTGACAGCAGATTTCTTCATGGGTTAGTGGTTATAGCGGATCAGCTTAGGTGTTAAGATGACTTTGTCAGGGTCAATACGCCTAAGCTGAAATGCTTTTAAGACGTCTTCCCCAAAAGCCTCCAGGGCGACATCATACGGTGTACGCCCATTCAAACTCTCCCGCGGTGTTGAGTTGATGTGGCTGGTGATTAGATTCACATCCCATTGAGTCAGGAATTCAAAGGTAGTTCGTTTCGGCAGTATCATGCGGAGCATGGTGTGTGCCTGTTCAATGCCGCCTTTCTGTCCGCTTCTCATGGGATCACAGTAATAAATGTTGGTTCTCTGGATACCGGTAACACCGGTTTCGAGAGAATCAGGATCACCGAATTCAGCGCCTCTGTCGGTGAGGATATATTCAAACAGAGTCAGGAAATCGAAGGTACCAAAACGCTTTTCTAAACGGTCCAAAACGAGTCGTACAGATCCTTCCGTATTCCGGTTCATGAGGAACGCAAGAAACAGCTTTTCCCTTGTAAAAAAGAAGGTAAGCAGTGTTTTAGAGGAACCAACAGCGGAGTGGACGGTGTCCATCTCTACAAAAGATTCCAGGTGCAACTGTTGAAAATCAGCGTAAGTTCTGCCATTAAAGACACGGCGGTCAGATATCTGTGATTTATGGACTTTTCTGGGTTTAAACTTCACTTTACGTTTCAGATCAACGTTTCTGGCAGTCAGAAGTCCCATATCAAGGTAGTTGTAAACGCTGCGGACGGAAAGATTCAATTCCGGATGGTTTGCAACGATCTGGTAAGGAGACTGGCCCTGATCGATCAGAGGAGTGATGATCTTATCCTTTTTGTGGAGTTCCTGTCTGGTCATAGCGATTCCGGACCTGGAATCCTTGAGACACTCCCGGTATTTCCGATCAGCGAACCTGGCATTGTAGGTATATTTGTGGGCAATCGTACAATGATTGATCTTTTTACTGCATCCATTGCAGACGTAGGGAGCCCGATCAAGTTTGCTGCAGCATTCTTTTTGAAAATCCGGACAGGTCTGGTTACAGGTGGGACAGGAAGCACATTTAACGCCGCAAAGAAGGATCTTATTGCAGGCATTCGTTTTCTTACAACGGAAACGCTTGGTACAGAAGTTCTTCGCATTAAGAAAAGTCCCTTTGTGAAACCAATCGGAGGCTCTTCTGGCCTTCACTTCTTTTGAAATCGTAGTAGGGTCCTTACAGAGAAAGCGGGCAATATCTTTAAAGGATGTACCCTTATCCAGTTCATTCTGGATATAGATACGATCCTCTATGGTGAGATGCTTCTGGTTGCCTGGGATATATTTACTCATAGTCAAACTCCTTCTACTGCTGTCAGAAGGACGATTAAAGTATCATATCAGTATGCATGAGTAAATATCAACTGTGCAAGAGTAAACTCCACCGCCCTTTGGAGAAGTGGAATTTAAATTTTCATTTTAGGAAAAAATGAAAGTTTCGAATCATCACTTGGAATACTTCCGGCGGTATGCTATACTGAAGTAATAAGAAAAACATAAATGCCCGACAGTAATTTCCATTACAGTTCATCCATGCTCTGGTTTGGCTGACCTGTAACTAATTTCCAGCTGTCGGGCAGTTATGTAAAACAGGGATCACACAGGAGGAATAAGCCCATGCTGTTAGTAAAAAACGCAAAAGTTTACGCACCGGAATATCTCGGAGTGAAGGATATCCTGATCGCCGGAGGAAGGATCGAAAGAATTGCGGATCATCTGCCGGAGTATGAGGGATGTGAAGTAATCGACGGAACCGGAAAGATCGTGACTCCGGGTATTATCGACCGCCACGTCCATGTGACCGGAGGCGGTGGAGAGGGAAGCTTCCACACTCAGGCACCGCAGGTCCAGCTATCCAGCCTGATCAAGGGTGGTGTGACAACTGTACTTGGACTTTTGGGAACTGACGGAATCAGCAGAAGTGTGGAGAATCTTTTAGCAAAGGTAAAAGCGTTAAAAGAAGAGGGAATTTCCGCCTATGCGATCTGCGGAGCCTATGGTTATCCGAGTACGACCGTGACCGGAAGTGTCAGCAAGGACATCATGTTTATCGATGAGATCCTTGGAGTGAAGCTTGCGATCTCCGATCACCGTGCGCCGAATATCACGACAGAGGAACTGATCCGTCTGGCCAGTGATGTCCGCACCGCAGGAATGCTGAGTGGAAAACCTGGATTTATCTGCCTTCATATGGGCGGAGACAAGAGAGCATTGAAACCGGTATTTGAGGCATTAGAGCGCACCTCGATCCCGCCGAAAACATTTCAGCCGACTCACGTGGGACGCAACGCGAACCTCTTAGAGGATGCGTTTAAGTTCGCGAAGATGGGCGGAACGATCGACCTCACCTGTGGGGAATCTGAAAGCAAGTTCCACTCTGTTGCAGATGCTGTCAAGAAAGCGAAAAAAGAAGGAGTTCCAATGGAGAAGGTGACCATGAGCTCCGACGGACAGGGAAGCTGGTCTAACTATGATGCAGAAGGAAAACTTGTGGAGATCGGTGTTTCCGATGTGGATACGATCTACCGTCAGATCGTCTACATGGTAAAAGAAGAAAATATGGATTTGGAGGAACTTCTGGCTCTCGGAACCAAGAATCCGGCGATGGCTCTGGAATTATATCCGAAAAAGGGTGCTGTGAAGGAAGAAAGTGATGCGGATATCCTGATCATGAATGAAGATCTCTCTCTTGATACGGTGATCGCTATGGGCGTGCCTATGATGAGAGACGGGAAAATTCTTAAAAAGGGAACGTATGAGAAATAATGTTGCTGCCTGCACGAGGTGCAAATATGCCTGACTATGTACAGGAACCTTCACTACCACCACTGTATTGTACGGAATTTTCAGTTCAGAAAATTCCTACCCGAGTACAGTAACCTTCATACTTATTAAAGTACAGGTTTTGAGGGAAAGCACTTGCCAAGTTTCTATGAATCCCTTATAATTAGTTCCAAATAGGAAAATTTATATCTGTCCGGCACAAATCGATGCGGATTGCCGGGCAGTTATCAAGAAGTACATGCACATATTTCAGGAGGCACCCGATGAATCAGGAAAAAATTATTGTTATCGACTTCGGCGGCCAGTACAATCAGCTGGTTGCCCGTCGTGTCCGTGAATGCCATGTATACTGTGAGATCTACTCCTACCGGACTCCGATCGAACAGATCAAGGCAATGAATCCGAAAGGAATCATCTTAACCGGAGGTCCGAACAGCGTTTATGAGGAAGGTGCTGCTACATGCAGCAAGGAACTTTTTGAGATGGGCGTTCCGGTACTCGGACTCTGCTACGGCGCGCAGCTGATGTCCCACGTTCTCGGCGGACATGTATGCAAGGCACCGGTCCGTGAGTACGGCAAGATCGAAGTGACTGTGGATAAGACAAGCAAGCTTTTCGGAGATGTATCCGAGAAGACGATCTGCTGGATGAGCCACAATGACTACATCGAGAAAGAAGCACCTGGATTCAGAATCGTCGCACATACTCCGGACTGCCCGGTTGCAGCCGCGGAATGTGCGGAAAAGAAATTATATGCGATCCAGTTCCATCCGGAGGTTCTTCATACTCAGGAAGGTACAAAGATGCTCCACAACTTCATCTACGAAGTCTGCGGATGTGCCGGAACATGGAAGATGGATGCATTTGTCGAGAACAGCATCAAGGCGATCCGTGAGAAGGTTGGAAACGGAAAAGTTCTTTGCGCGTTATCCGGTGGAGTTGACTCTTCTGTTGCAGCCGTTATGCTCGCAAAGGCAGTCGGCGACCAGCTCACCTGTGTATTCGTTGATCACGGTCTTCTCCGCAAGAACGAGGGAGACGAGGTCGAGGAAGTATTCGGACCGAACGGCCCGTATGATCTGCACTTTATTCGCGTAAATGCCCAGCAGCGTTTCTACGATAAATTAGCTGGCGTTGAGGAGCCGGAGAGAAAGAGAAAGATCATTGGCGAAGAGTTTATCCGCGTATTCGAGGAAGAGGCAAAGAAGATCGGCGCCGTTGACTTCCTGGTACAGGGAACAATTTATCCGGACGTTGTTGAGAGTGGCCTCGGCGGAGAGTCCGCAGTGATCAAATCCCACCACAATGTCGGAGGACTTCCAGATTATGTTGATTTCAAAGAGATCATTGAGCCGCTCCGCGACCTCTTCAAAGACGAGGTTCGTAAGGCCGGTCTGGAACTCGGAATTCCGGAGAAGCTCGTATACCGTCAGCCGTTCCCGGGCCCGGGACTTGGTATCCGTATTATCGGCGCCGTAACACCGGAGAAAGTAAAGATGGTACAGGAGGCTGACGCGATCTACCGCGAAGAGATCGCAAAGGCAGGAATCGACCGCAATATCGGTCAGTACTTCGCAGCACTGACTAATATGCGCTCCGTAGGCGTTATGGGTGATGAGAGAACTTACGATTACGCGATCGCGCTGAGAGCCGTAAATACGATCGACTTCATGACCGCAGAGGCAGCAGAGATCCCGTGGGATGTCCTCGGAACCGTCGCAAGCCGAATCGTCAACGAAGTGCCGCACGTAAACCGCGTACTGTATGACTGCACGGGGAAACCGCCGGCTACGATTGAGTTTGAATAATCCACGCAATTATAAAAACCCAGTATTTATGCGGGTTACAAACAAATTTGTTTAGTGACTGGCAACAAAATGGCAACATTTTACGATTATTCAAAAGATAAAAATTTTATTTCATAACGTATATAAAGAAACCTTACTGATTTTCAGAAGTAAAAAACTGAATATCGGTAAGGTTTTTTCTTTTCTCTTATTTTTCTTTTTTAGTCAATTCTTTTACGAGGTAATCACTCAGTTCCTGAGATGGTACCTTGGCACGTTTCTGATAAGTATCCAGTTCCGGGTACTTATATCTCCATTCATCATATTCTGCCTTGCTGATTTCACTGTTTTCCAGTTTGTCAGCTTGTTCCATCCATGCACGAAACATTTCATCGACAGATGAGCCGGGAGCAGATATGGAAGAGTCAAGGCAGAGATGAGGCTGCCCATCTACATTTTTTACCTTTAGACCATACATATCTTCTAGTGCAAATAGTGTATGCATCAGACCTATGTGAGTATCAATATCTGGAACTGTTAAGGCATGAGTATTGATATCAAAGATCTGAGAGATTTGTTTTACAAGATCAATCTTAGGAACTCTGGCTTCAGATTCATACTGAGCCATGCGGACATCTGAGGTTTTTCCCATGAATCCAAGTTGTTGTCCGAGTTGCTTTTGTGTCATGCCCTTGCGGTTACGAAAAAATTTGATACGTTGTCCGATTGCCATTTTTGTTTGCCTCCTTATAGTGGTCATTCGTGTTGCCATAATTAATTGTGATAGAAAATAAAACAATTCTGTTTAGGTTCAGTATAGCATGAGCAATTTCGGATAGCAAGAAGAACTTAAACAAAAGAATTTAATATTCGCATAAAATTGCTTAACTTAAATCAAAATGTTTAGTATCATGCAAATGTAACAACTTAAACAAATTACGTTAAGATAGAAAGGAGAGATGCGATGTGACGAACAGAACTTTTATGACAGTAGAAGAAGTTGCAGCGGAACTGGGAGTTTCCAAGTCTTATGCTTATAAGATTGTCAAACAGTTAAATGATGAATTACAGAAGCTGGGTTATCTTACGGTAGCTGGCAGAGTAAACACCAATTATTTCCGTAAAAAAGTATGTTACAGCGAAGTGTAAGAGAGAGGAGAATTTGTATGAGTATTTACAAAGATAATGTCACTGGGAAGTGGCGAGTGGTTTATCGGTATACCGACTGGACAGGGAAAACGAAACAGACTTCAAAACGAGGATTTCCTACGAAGCGAGAAGCGCAGATGTGGGAACACGAACAAATGTTAAAGTATGATGCAAAACTGGATATGACTTTCGCAAGTTTTTATGAAATCTATGTAGAAGATAAAAAGGAACGAATCCGGGATAACACATGGGGAACTAAGAATAATATTGCCAGAACAAAAATTCTTCCATACTTTGGGGAGAGAAAGATTGCAGAAATTGAACCAAAAGATGTGATTGCATGGCAGAATCATTTGCTTGCATTTAAGAGAGCGAATGGAAAAGGGTATTCTGCTTCATATCTGCGGAAAATCCACAGCCAGCTAAGTGCCATTTTCAATCATGCAGTTGATTTTTATCATTTGCCTTCTAATCCGGCACAGAAAGCTGGAAATATAGCAATAGAGGAATATAAGGAAATGCTGTTCTGGACAAAAGAAGAATATCTGAAATTTGCAGATGTGATGATGGATAAACCAGTTTCTTACTACGCTTTTGAAATGCTTTACTGGTGTGGGATCCGTGAAGGAGAGTTGCTTGCCCTGACACCAGCGGATTTTGACTTTACAACGCATACACTGCGAATTAATAAATCATATCAAAGATTAAACCGGGAAGATGTGATTACCCCACCAAAGACATTTAAAAGTAACAGATTTATCAAGATGCCACAATTTATATGTGATGAGATGCAGGATTATCTGAAAATGCTGTATGAGCCGAAAGAGGACGAACGGATTTTCACGATTTCCAAATCTTATCTGCATCATGAAATGAACAGAGGATCAAAAGTGTCTGGGGTGAAGCGAATCCGTGTGCATGATTTGAGACATTCCCATGTATCGTTATTGATCAATATGGGATTTACGGTATTAGCAATTGCAGATCGAATGGGACATGAGAGCATTGATATCACTTACCGATATGCACATTTGTTTCCAAGTGAGCAGACACAGATGGCAGAACAGTTGGACATTGAAAGGATGGAAAAATCAAATGGAGAAGAATCTGGACAGTAAAGGAAGATGGAGAAACAAAATCGTAGCATTCCGGGTATCACCGGAAGAAGCAGAGCAGATTGATGCATGTGTCCGATTGTCAGGACTTAGCAAGCAGGACTATATCACAAAACGATTAACTGATCGGGAAATTGTGGTACAGGGGAACCCAAGAGTCTATAAAGCATTGCGAAATCAGATGGCAGAGATTTATGAAGAACTGAAACGTCTGGAAAAATGCAGTGAGGAGAACGAAGAGTTGCTGAGTACCCTGAGATTGGTTGCAGAGACATTGTATGGATTGAAAGGGGAAAATGAATGACAGAAAAAGAAAAAATGACTGCTCCGATTTCATCTGTTGGCGCAGATGTGGAACAGTCATCAAGTAATAAATTAACCAACCAAAGTATAGCAGATTTGCCCGGTAAGGGCAATCTGCAAGCCACAAATAATGTGGAAAATACAGCAAAACCAGCAAATAAAAAGAATCCAGATGATCTGGAAACAGTTTCTATGATGGAATTATACGACACCGCATATCCACCAAAACTGCCGATTATAGATGGACTTCTGTATAACGGAACGTACCTGTTTATTGGTTCACCGAAAATTGGAAAATCATTCTTTATGGCACAGATCGGATATCACATCAGTAAAGGAATTCCATTGTGGGGCTTTTCAGTCAGACAGGGAACGGTTCTGTACCTGGCATTGGAAGATGATTATGCAAGATTGCAAAAACGGTTATCACAGATGTTTGGAATGGAAGGCAGTGAGAATTTTTATTTTGCTACAAAATCCAAATCACTCAATGACGGACTGGAAAAGCAGCTTGTAACGTTTGTGACAGAGCATAAAGATGCAAGACTGATTATCATTGATACTCTTCAGAAGGTTCGAGAGGTCGGTGGAGATAAATTCAGTTATGCCAGCGATTATGAGATTGTAACAAAGCTGAAAGCATTCAGTGATAAATATGGCATCTGTTTTCTGGTTGTGCATCATACAAGGAAAATGGAATCTTCAGATAGTTTCGATATGATTTCAGGTACGAATGGATTGCTTGGAGCTGCGGATGGAGCATTCGTCATGCAGAAAGAAAAACGGACAGATAATAAGGCAGTTCTGGAAGTGGCAGGGCGTGACCAGCAGGACCAGAAACTGTGGTTGAACTTTAATCGGGAGAGATGTGTCTGGGAACTTACCAAGACAGAAACAGAACTTTGGAAAGAACCAGAAGATCCAGTGTTGGAAAAAATCAAAGAACTTGTAACAGAAACTACGCCAGAGTGGGTAGGAACAGCAACAGAGTTTGTGGAAGTATTGCAGGTGGAAATGCAGCCGAACGCATTATCACGAAAATTAAATGTCAGCTTGGAACGTCTGATTTTGGAATATGGAATCCAGTATAAAGCGGAACGAGGACATGATGGAAGAAAGATCAGATTAGCCTTTGTTGGAAAACAAGCGTGACGATATGTGACGGTTGTGACGGTATTTTATATAGCGTGTCGGTAGTGAAAATATCGTCACTATCGTCACGACCGTCACGGAAAGGAGAAACATGGAAAGAAAATCACAGGTGCAGATACCAAAAGATTTATTACTGGCATTGTTCCAGTACCATCTTGCTGGGAATGAGGAATATCTGCCGGAGATAGAAAAAGCATTGATGGAAAAATTAGACAGTATGGTAAAACGTCAGTTATATACAACATTCAAAACAGCACCAACCGAGGAAGAACGGGAAAAGGCAAGACAAGAGTATTTGGATAAGTGTGGAATGCATGAGAACTTTCGTTGGTAAAGATTCTGCTTGATGACCTTATGACAGGAGCGTGCCACGCACCTGTAAATAGCAGACAAAGAGAAGGTTTGTAAGGTGTAGCCGGTAGTTGATTGGCGAGGAAAAAACTTTTCAAAAGGGGGTCCTAATTCAGGGCGTCCCTATGGAAATGATAAATGAAGGGAGAATGACACCATGAGAGAAGGAAGATTAGGTTACAACAGTTATAACAAAAGATATGGATTATTGTCATCAGACTTATGGATTGCTCCAGGATTTCACTGCGGAGAATGTCTGGAAGTTCTAGTTGATGATCAGTGGGTAAAGATGCGAATGGAAATGAATCTGGCGAGAGAATGGTATTTGGTTGGAACACCATATTGTGGAGATCTGGAGTATGTACGGGCAAGGATACCGGAATAAAGCAGAAAGGAAGAGTAATAGTCGGTTTGTTGTTAGTGAAAAAAATAAGCCCGGATACGGGCAGAAAAAGAGGGCGGATACGCCCAAAATGAAAAGCGAAAGCCAAGTTGTGGTAGATGTAAGAAGCATCTCACAAAGCCCTCGGCGTTTGAGAGCGAAATACACCCATCGCACAAATTAAAGATTTGTACTCAGAATATTTCGCCCTGCCGGGAGCTGTTCCGCCGACAGGCGGATAGTTCGTAAACGGATGCCGATGCATCCACTCACAAATGATATGGCAGAATTTATTTTGCCGAAGACAAGGAGGGAGTGCCTATCGGAAGAAATTCATTTATTCAAATGACAAAACTAAGCAATGTAAAAGGCAGAATCACTTATATATCCAGTCATGCAAAACAGGAAAACCTCTATGCAGTTTATGAAACCACAGAACGGAAATTTTGGCGGGAACTTGCAAAATGTAATCAGGAAGAATTTGTAAAAAGCGGGACAGAAGGAAAATGTATTGAGGCAAGAGAATTGATTATTGCTTTGCCAGAGAGTTTTACAGAATATCAGCCAGACAGATTGTTGCAACTTTTTACAAATCATTTTAAACAGAATTATGGAACAGAGTGTATTGCTGCTTTGCACCACAATAAAAGAAAGACTAATTATCACATTCATTTGATATTTGCAGAACGGAAGTTATTGGATGAACCAATCATTAAGATTGCCAGTAGAAATATGTTTTATGATGAACATGGAAAACATGTCCGAACCAAGAGAGAAGTATTAGGAGAAGATGGCGAGATCCGAGAAGGCTGCAGTGTTGTGAAGAAAGGAGAAGTCTATGAGAAGAAGCTGTTTACTGCGAAAGATGAACGCTTCAAGAGCAATTCATTTCTGGATGAGGTAAAGCATTCTTATACAGATTTAATCAATATTTATGTGCAGGACGAGAAACAGAAACTACAGGTATTTGAGCGTGGTGGCGTGTATCTTGCAACAAAGAAAATTGGAAAGAACAATCCGAAGGCACAGGAAATAGAAGAGGATAACCAAAAACGCTGGGAATGGAACAGAGCTGTTGATATGGCATTGATTAGTGGAGTGCTAGAACCGAAGATAATGGAAGTGAAGCGGAAAGAAATCACGGAGCCAATCAGGGAATCAATTGCCCGTCGTGGAAACAGACCACGATTATTTTCCAGAGTTGTAACAGTGGCTGTTGAGGCATTGGAGTTTTTAATAGCAAGTGTGCTGTTTAAGAAACCCAGGGAAGTATCGGAACAGGCAAACGTGGCACAGGCAGGAACAACGGAACCTGAGCAAACAGAGAGGATTGCAGAAAATATCGTACCAGAAAGTGTGAAGATGAAAGAAGAAAAGGCATAACCGAAGCAGCCAGAAATGACGAGGCTTGCATCGAAGTATCCGAAATTTTTCAAAGTTAAGAAAGAACTGGACGAACAAAATACTGCAATTCAACAGAAACAAAAACAGCTTTCTGCAAAGAAAAAAGAACTGTCAGAAGTCAAGGGATGGTTTAAAAGAAGAAAGAAAAAAGAATTGCAGAAAGAAATTGATGAACTGAAAAGTCAGATCAGAGATATGAAAGATTATCTTCCAATGATTGTGCAGAAAATCGGATATGGAAGTGTACAGGAATTTTTAAAAGATTTTAAGGTTTCTCAAACTGAGTATAGCCAGTATCGAAATGCAATAGAAAAATGGAAGAAAGAAACTGGCAAAGAGCCAGTAGCACGTGGTATTAGAGCAAAGCTGGCAGAAAAGAAACAAGAAATACAGAATGAACAGAAAAATAAACCGCATACCCGTAGTCAGAACAAAGATCGGGGAGCAAGATAGGAGGACAATCATGGAGAAACACATTATGGGAGAAAATGGAATCAGCTATACTTTAGGAAAGGACGGTCTGTATTATCCAGACCTGTATCTTCCGGAAGAGACAGAGTATCCGATTGGAAAGTATGGAATGTTGAGAAAAACTTACTTGAAAGAGCATGGGAAAGGATTATATCTGGAGCTGGTACTTGCTGGAAAGTTAAATGAGCACTTGCATCAGGTTGACGAGGAGTGTAATCAGATGATGGACAGACTGGTGGAGCAGATGAAAGAAAAGCAGGGAGTGACAGAAGAACTGAAGATGCAGGATCAGATGGTATGGGTTGGGAAAATGAATAATATCCGGGCATGTGCGGAGGAGATTGTGCTAATGAATGTTGTATATATGAACTAGAATGATGTCAGGGAAGGAATAGATTCCTTCCCATTAAATTCCCATTAAATACTATTAAATCATAGAACATACGGTTGCTTTTTGGGTGGAAATGAGTTAAACTAAGAATAGTTTTATTATGCAAGATATATAGGCCTGGAGGATAAGATGAGTGATTTAATAGATAAATGGTGTAGTTTAGAGGAAACTGCAGAATATTTGGGTGTGACAAAAGATACAATCAGAAATTGGATTAAAAAAACAGATATACCGGCGCACAAAATTGGAAGATTATGGAAATTTAAATTAACCGAAGTAGACGAGTGGGTAAAAAGTGGTAAAAGTGCATTGTAATTTTAACGATAAGTGGGGAATGTAAATATGAATAATAAAGAAAGATTATCAAGACTAATAGCCCAGTATCAAAAAAATATGGAGTTTTATAGAAATGCAAGAGAGTTTAATGAACAAGATTGTAGAGATGAATTTATAAGTCCATTATTAGAGAGCTTTGGTTGGGATGTACATAATGAAAAAGGAACGTCTCCGCAATATAAAGAAGTCGTTGTGGAAAAATTTTCAAACAGTGGAGATAGACCAGACTATACATTAACCTTAAATGGTGTATCAAAAATCTTTGTAGAAGCTAAGAAACCGGCAGTAAATATAAAAGAAGAACAAGAACCGGCTATTCAGGCAAGACGTTATGGATGGAATGCAAAACATAAATTGTCCATATTAACAAATTTTGAGGATATGATGATTTATGATGTTACAAATAAGCCACAGGATGGAGATTCTGCGACGGTATCGTTGTATCGAAAATATCACTATTTAGAGTATTTAAAGAAGTATGAAGAAATATATGAGTTGATTTCAAGAGAAAGTGTTTATACTGGAAAATATGATAAATATGTTGAGGATAAATTTCCAAACGAAGAACGATATTCAACAGAAGTAGATGAAGTCTTCTTAAAGCAAATTAATGAATGGAGACTTGAAATTGGTGATTACTTGTATCGTACAGATAATACATACAAAGATACAGATGTTTTGAATGATGTAGTGCAAGAATTTATAAATCAAATTATCTTTTTACGAATTTGTGAAGACAGAAATCTGCCATTATATCAAAGTTTAAAAGAAACTGCACGGAATAAAGTAGAGTTGCAGAGGGCATTAACAAAAGTTTTTAAAGAAGTTGATAAAAAATATAATTCTAAGCTATTTGCGGGCGATAATATTATTTTTGATTTGAATAATGATATTATTTTTAATATGATTCTTTCACTATATTATCCGAAGACTCCATATATGTTTAACATTATTGAGCCAGGAATTTTAGGAAAAATATATGAGAGTTTTCTTACAGAAAGTCTTGTTGAAAGAGATGACCATATAATATTGGCTGCGAAGAAAGAGTATAAATATCGTTCAGTGGTATCGACACCTGTCGAAATTGTAAAATATATGGTAAAAAATACATTAGCTCCAATTTGTGAGAAAAAAACGCCAGAAGAAATAAAAGATATTCAAATTGCAGATATCGCTTGTGGATCGGGAATATTTTTAGAGGAGGCATATCAATTTTTGGTTGATTATTGTACAGAATGGTATATGCAGCACGATTCAAAACATTTATTAGAGTTGAGTAATGGAAAAAAGAAATTGCCATTAACTGATAAAAAGGATATTTTAACGAGATGTATTTATGGCGTAGATATTGATGTTCATGCTGTTGAAGTTAGCAAATTTTCTTTATTAATAAAGTTAATAGAAGATGAAACACCAGCATCTGTGAAAGAATGCGTTCCGATTTTACCAGATTTAAGTTCTAATATAAAAAATGGGAATTCATTGATTTGCAGAGAAGATATATCTGGAAAAGATATGTCAATAGAGGCATTGTGCAATATAAAACCGTTTGAATGGAGCATGATCAATAGCGGATCAAGATTTGACGCTATTATTGGTAATCCACCATATGTAAAAACAGAAGATATTCATACCTTAGAGACAGAAGCAGAATTTGCAGTTTATAAGAAGAAATATAAAAGTGCATATAAACAATTTGATAAATATTTTTTATTTCTTGAAGAAGCGTTTAATCTTTTAAAAGAAAATGGTCAAATGTGTTATATCGTGCCGAATAAATTTTATAAAATAGGAGCAGGACAAGAACTGCGTCGGATAATATCTAAACATGTATCTAAATTAGATGATTTTGGAGATATGCAACTTTTCCCTGATAAGACTATTTATAGTTGCATAATTACGTTATGCAAAGAAAGCAGTAAGCAGATGGAATATACAAATGTTACTTCGTTAATTGATCTGTGGACTGGAGAAGAACAGGAAAGTATTAGGATAAAGAATGAATTATTAGATGAAAATCCGTGGAGATTAACTACAGATATTAAATTCATGAAAATGATTGCAACGGTAGAAGAAAATGGGAAACCATTAGGTGAAATAGTAAATATTTTTAATGGAATACAAACAAGTGCAGAAAGACCTAAACCGGTATATTGGTTTAGTAAAGATGAAATTGTTTCAGAAAAAGAAGACGAAATAATTGTTGATAAGTTTGAAAAAAGATACCATATAGAAAAGCGTATTTTGAAGCCTTTCTTTAAACCAACTAAGGCTGATGAAAAAGGAATGGGTACATATTCATTGTTAAAAACGGATAAGCATATTATTTTTCCATATAATGCAGATGGTAGCTTGATCAACGTTGAGATTATGAAAAAAGAGTATCCTGGAACATATCAATACCTACAGGACTGTTATGACTTGTTAGTTCCTAAATGTTTAAATGGTGGAAAAGGTCGTGACATAAAGAATGCAACAGCCGATACTTGGTATCAATATGGAAGAACACAGGCTTTGACTGCATTTGTAAATACTCCTAAGTTAATTGTTAGAATTTTAAGTAAAGAACCAATGTATGCATATGATGAAAATGATATGCTCATTGCTTCTGGTGGCACAGCGGGATATTGTGCAATAGCAAAGCTGCCTGATTCAAAATATGATTTAAGGTATATACAAGCATGGTTGAATCATCCATATACAGAAAAACTATTTCAAATTATGGGAAGTGATTTTGAAGGTGGATTTATAGCGAGAGGAACATACCTATTAAAGAAAATACCTTTTGTTGAATTAGATTTTGATGATGAAAAGCAAAAAGCGTTATATGAATCAGTGCTTACTTCAACAAAGAAAATAAATGAGTTGAATATTGTATTAGAACAGAAAAAAGATAAAGCATCTATTAGTGTAATAGAAGCCGAAAAGGAAAATTTAAGTAAACAAATTGAAGATAATATTACAAAAATTTATAATTTGCAATTTTAGGTGAGAGAATGATATTAAAAGAAGACAGTACAGAACAGAAATTAAGAGGTGCTTATTATACACCACTAAAATTGGCAGAAAAAATGGTGGATTTTTTTAAGCAGGATGCATCCATTAAATCAATATTAGAACCCAGTTGCGGAGATGGGGTGTTTGTGGACGCATTAGTTGAAACGCAGTTCTTGACTCAAAATAGAAAAGTGACTGCAATAGAAATCGAAAAAAATGAAGCCAAAAAAGTGGCTGCGAAGTTAAAAAATAATCCAAATGTATCTGTTGTGAATAGAGATTTTTTTGAGTTTTATCAAAAATATAAGGATATAAATAAGTATGACTTGATACTTGGAAATCCACCGTATATACGTTATCAATATCTTGAAGAAAAGCAAAGAATGGAAATGGCTGAAATATTAACAAGTCATGGAATGAAAGCCAATAAGCTGATAAACACATGGGTTGGATTCATGGTTGCTTGCGTTCATATGTTGAGTAATAATGGGAAAATTGCGTTTGTAATTCCAGCGGAAATTTTACAGGTTGCGTATGCGGAAGATTTAAGATTGTTTTTGTCTAATAAGTTATCCAAAATAACATTATTAACATTTGAAGAATTGGTTTTCCCAGGCATTGAACAAGAAGTGGTAGTTTTTATTGGAGAAAAAGGAGATTCAGAAAAAGGCATAAGGATTATAGAATTAAATAACCTTGATGATTTAGAAAATCTTAATATATATGCGAATGGTTTTCAGAAACTTAGCCATGTGCATGAAAAGTGGACAAAATACTTTACAACAGAGCAAGAAAATCAACTGATTTTAGATTTGAAAAATGATGATAGATTTCAAACGTTGTCTGAAACCGGTATTATTAATGTGGGGATCACAACAGGAAATAATAAGTACTTTTCAGTAGATAAAAAAATGGTTGAAGTATATGATTTAACTAATGTTGTTCGACCATTGATAGGAAGAAGTTCTCATGCACATAGTGTCTTTTTCAAATATGATGACTGGAAGAAAAATGTTGATCAGGGAAAAGCAGCTTATTTGATTGATTTTCCAGATACTCCAATAGAAAAATATAGTCAAGGACAAAAAAAATATATTGAACTTGGCGAGAAGAATGGTGATAACACGGGATATAAATGTAAAATCAGAGAGAAATGGTATCAAATACCATCTGTATGGGTGCCGGATGCTTTTTTCCTTCGCAGAAATAATCTATATCCTAAATTCGTGTTGAATTGTTGCGATGCTGTTTCTACAGATACTATGCATAGGATAAAATTTAATAATGATATTGAGCCAGAGAGAATAGTTTTATCGTATTATAATAGTATTTCTTTTGCTTTTACGGAAATCTGTGGACGTAGTTATGGTGGTGGGGTATTAGAAATATTGCCGGGAGAAGTAGGAAATGTATTGGTTCCTATTTTGGATTGTGTTCCAATTGAAAAGGTTAAGGAAATATTATATCAGGTAGATGAAATTGTGCGTAATGGAGAGAATATCGAGAAGGCTTTGGATCTTGTAGATAATAGTATTTTAGGCGAGTATTTGCATGT
This sequence comes from Pilosibacter rotomagensis, assembly GCF_045062245.2. Classification (NCBI taxonomy): domain Bacteria; kingdom Bacillati; phylum Bacillota; class Clostridia; order Eubacteriales; family Clostridiaceae; genus Pilosibacter; species Pilosibacter rotomagensis. Next base: position 585,931 of record NZ_CM170323.1, read on the forward strand.
TAATGAGGAGACTTGTTCTATGGCGAGGGGAATATGGAAGAAGATGCAGCATAGGAGATTAAAAAGAGGATAAAGTATATGGCAAGAAGCAGGGATGCAGTAGATACAATAAAAGGATATTATTATCAGTTTGACTATTTTATTTTTCAATTAATAAGTTTAGTAAATGAAGAGGATACTGTGACAATAGAGGGAATAGAAGACGTTGATATTCTTGAAGAAAAAGAAATGGTTGCCGTACAGTGTAAGTATTATGCAAAAACAGAATATAATCATTCGGTTATTGCAAAACCAATTAGGCTTATGCTTAAAGATTATGTCAATAGAACTCCAGAAAAAAGAAAAATACGATATAAACTGTATGGCAAATATCAATCGGGGCAAGACAAATATCCAGGAATGTTAACTGTAGAATTTGCAAAAAAGAATTTGTTTACATATACTGAAAAGAAAGTGGTACATGTGTTACATGAGGAACTAAACTTAACTGATAAAGATATAGAGGAGTTCTTGGATAAGGTAGATGTTGATATTAATGCGGAAGATTATCAGGAACAGCAGGATAAAGTAATAAGTGGTTTAGAAAAGATTTTTGGATGTGATAGATTTGAGGCAGAATATTACTATTATAATAATGCTCTTAGATTAGTTAAAGAAATAGCTGTACAACAGAAAATGTGTGAGAGAATTGTAAGCAAAAGAGAGTTTTTGGACAAAATTAACAATAAAAAAATGTTGTTTGATAAATGGTATTTACAGTTCAAGGGAATACGAGATTATTGTGCCGATATACGGAAACAGTATTTTTCACAAAGAAATGTGTCTCCATTTGAAAGATTTTTTTTGATTGAATGTGATACAACGGTAAATGATGCACAAATTGTTTCACTGATTGCAAAGATATCAAAAAATTGGAGTAAACTATCCAGAAGGGAAATAAAACCATTTTGTCCATATGTTTATTTGAATGGAATTAGTCAGGAACGATTAGTTGGTTTGAAGAAAAAATTACAACGAGAAGATATACGGTTATGGGATGGACATGATTTTTTAGGCGCAGAATTTATGGCTGATTCTATTATACGGAGGGCAAATTACGTAAATGACATAAAGGTGAAAATAATTAACCATATTGAAAATTTGGATGATATTTTAGAAAAAGCAACAGGAACTAAAGTGATTTATCAATTCTATTTGAAAGAACCATTTTATGAAAGTAATCAAAATCTTTGCTATGGAATACAAATTTCTAAAACAGAAGATATTTATATGATGATTTAGGGGGAAGAACGATGGAAGAAAACGAAAAACTTAATGCAGAAGTTATTGCAGTTCTGCCGAATAAGGTAAAAATATCAGTTGATGATTTAGAAAATTTTCAATTAGCAGAAGAAAAACTTAAGGTAGGGTCATATCTTCGGATTGCAGATAATGATAATGCGGTATTGATAGCAATTATTGAAAATTTCAATATTGAAGTCGGAGTTAATCAAAGCGGAGAAGCAAATAGAAAATATATATTGGAAGCGAATCCTTTAGGCATAATTCGAAATGGGCGATTTGAACGAGGTGGAGATACAATTGCAATCCCACCTAAAAAGGTTGAACCTGCCAAAAAAGAAGAAATTCAAAAAATTTTTGAAGAATCATTAGAAGATGAAAAAAAGTTTAGTTTCTCAACATTATCTACAGATAGAACTATTTCAGTGCCAGTAGATGGAGATAAATTTTTTAATAAACATATAGCTATTGTTGGGTCAACAGGATCCGGAAAATCTCATTCTGTAGCAAAAATACTTCAAAAGGCAATTAGTTCAAAAAAGGGAACATATCAAGGATTAAATAATTCGCATATAGTTGTTTTTGATATTCATTCGGAGTATCATACTGCATTTCCGAATGCTAATTTTATTGATATATCTAATTTAGTATTGCCGTACTGGTTGTTAAATAGTGATGAATTACAAGAGCTTTTTATTGATACAGAGGCCAATGATCATAGACAAAGAAATGTATTGAAAGAAGCAATTGTTAATAACCGAAAAAAACATTTTAATGGAGATTCTGCTTTAAAGGAAAAAATACATTTCGATTCACCGCTCTTTTTTGATGTCGATGAAATACTTATGTATATCAAAAATAGAAATAATGAAAAGAAAGATAAAAATAATAATATTCCGTATAAAACAGCAGATGGAGAAACACATAATTATGATACTAAAAAAGCTGAATGTTTATTTGAGGAAGAAGTTGAATATACAGGATCTTCTGCATCTGGAACAAATAACGGAAGCCTGATAAATTTTATAGATAGATTGGAAAATAAAATAAATGACAAGCGTTTAGAATTTCTATTCGGAGAAGCTTCAAAGAAAATTTCGTTTGAAGAAACATTACATGAACTGTTAGGATATCAAGAAGAGGCAAAATCAAATATTACAATTTTAGATTTGAGTGGTGTTCCATTTGATGTATTGAGTATAACTGTTTCATTAATCTCAAGAATCTTATTTGAATTTGGATATTATTATAAGCGGATGAGAGCGGAAAATAGTACGGGAGAAGGTGAGGTTATCAATGATGTGCCAATATTATTAGTATATGAAGAAGCTCATAAGTATGTTCCTAATAATGATATGGCAAAATATCGGGCATCAAGAGAATCCATAGAACGTATTGCTAAAGAAGGAAGAAAATATGGAATTTCACTGATGTTGGCAAGTCAGCGTCCATCTGAAATATCCGAAACAATTTTTTCACAATGTAATAATTTTTTGTCATTACGTTTGACTAATCCTGCAGATCAGAATTATGTGAAAAGATTGTTGCCAGACACATTAGGAAACATTGTAGATAAAATGCCAGTTTTAAGAGCCGGGGAATGTTTACTTATTGGAGATGCAGTGATATTACCGTCAATTGTTCAGGTAGAAGAATGCGATTTAAAACCGTCATCAACCGATATACCTTATCTGCAATTATGGAAAGAGGAATGGCATTCTTTAGACGTCGAAGCAATAAAAAAGACATGGAAGAGATAAGGGAGAGAAAGGGTATGCTGAATTGAAATTTAAAATATAATTCAAAATATGAATTGTCAATCAGTACCTAAGCGGTTATAATGAAGTGGCAACAAATTGGCAACAGAAAATCAGTGAGCCAAAATAATATATGTAACAGAAATAAAATAACGGCAAAAAAGATACAAAACTTAAACAAATATATTTAAGAACATCTTTGGACTTGCCGAGTTTGAATAAAATACTATTGTTAACAGAGGATGCGGGAATATATTTCTGCACCCTTTGTTAATTGTCAGATGAAAGTCTGTGAGTTGAAAAACATTATTATATATTTGCTTATGTAAAAAGGCGATTGATTTATTCAGTCGCTTTTTTGTTTTCAAAAAAGTAACTGAGATTGTTTGCTTTGTGTCAAAATTATTCGTCGTATTGTAACGAACACTTTGGCTTGGTATAGGAACGCTGAATCGTCAGCCCCCTTGCGGGGCTGTGAGTTAAAACAAAAATCAGGTAATCGACTTTTCTGCCGCCCTCAAAGTCAGCCTTCTTGTGGATTGTGAGTTGAAACAATTTTTCTCTACATCTAAATGAAAAACTTAAGCTTTCAGCTGTTCTTGGGAGAATGGAATAAGTGCAGTCGGTGAGGACAACTAAATAAAGCCTCCTGCAATATGATGTCGCAAGCCAAACTCAAAACCAGAGGAGGCGTTCCAAATGAACAATGGAAGTTTATCACATACCCAATGAAATAATATAAAATTGCATACATGGTATAATTATGGTACAATTAAACTACATAAAGGAGGTGCTTTTATGCCGCAAATTGTTCCAATCAGTCATTTAAAAAACACTTCAGAAATTTCAGAAATGTGTCATTCTACAAAAGAACCAATCTTTATTACGAAAAATGGGTATGGTGACATGGTGCTCATGAGTATGGAAAACTATGAACGGATGATGAAGTTGTCAAAAGTTTATAAGGAGCTGGAGGAGTCGGAGAGCCAGATAGAAGCGGGGCAGACGATGAATGCGAGAAAGCAGCTTGCATCCATGAGGGAGAAATATGGGTTATAAACTGGAAATTACGCAGAAGGCATCTGAACATTTGGATCAGTTGCTGGCTTATCTGTTGAATCCGTTAAAAAGCGATCAGACAGCCAAACATCTTCTTTCGGGAATCGAAGAAATTTATGATCGTCTGGAAGAAGATCCATGGCAATTTCCAGCATGTATCGATTATGTGCTTCGAAAAAAGGAATACCGGAAGGCAAAAATACCGGGCATGGCATAGCTTATGATTTATCGGGTAAATGAAGATATAAGAACGGTCTATGTCATGGGAATCTTTCATGAATTAGAGAACTATGGAAGCAAGTTATAAAGAAGACCTGAGAGAAATCCGGTTGGATGACAATATATTTCCCTGGATATTACGGTAATGGGAAGAGACGGACTATTTTGAGATGTTCTGCAAAGAACTAGAAGCGTGTGGGATCACATATAGGCTGAAATCGGAAGGACCGCTGATATTGACACAGATGGCGGAACTTTGGCACTGTGTTGCGGTGGTTCTATGTCGATAGTTGGGGTGGGATTTCTTAGAATCCCGCTCCATTATTGAATTTGGAGCTTTTCCAGATCCTTTGGAGGAAGTTTATAATTACGCACATTTTTTGACATGGAAAAGATTATGATGGCAGATGAAAAAAATCAGCAGTATTCCAGTTGCAAATGAGGTTCACTAGAAAGCGAAAGAGAGAACAATAAAATGAACAACAAGATCGTAGTCTGCCTCGGAAGAGGTGGGCAGAGAGATATGGCAGAGTCTTTTGCCAGAAAAACAGGAGCGCCGATCGTGGATAAGCCGGGAGAATATCTGACGATTCATTTTGATTCCAAGGGAGTGTCACTGTCAGGATTCGGGCTGACTTATCAGGGGGACTTTGCGGAGACAATGATGCATAGAGTCACCAATGGAAGACTGCAGCATGAGATGCTGGTAAAGGCGGCAAGCTCCGAGAAAGAAGGGCGGAAAGCAATTGATGCCACTGCAGGTATGGGAGAGGATGCTTTTTTACTGGCTGCACAGGGGTATGAGGTGACATTATATGAGCAGAATCCGGTGGTCGCTGCACTTCTGAAGGATGCCATCCGTCGTGCGAAAAAGAATCAGATTTTAAAGGATATCGCCGGCCGCATGAAAGTAGTGGAGGCAGATAGTGTGGAAAGCATGTCAAAGCTTCTGGATCCGGTAGATGTGATCTATCTGGATCCGATGTTTCCTGCGAGACAGAAATCCAGTCTGATCAATAAAAAACTTCAGCTGATCCAGAAGCTGGAGCCGCCATGCTCGGAGGAAACAGATCTTTTTGATGCGGCACTAAAAGTGTGTCCGTCAAGAATTATCGTTAAGCGGCCATTGAAAAGTGAATGTCTAGCAGGCAGAGAACCTTCCTATACATTGAAGGGGAAGGCAATTCGGTATGATTGCTATGTGCTGTAAAAACTCCCACTAACAGAAGAACCGCCCATGCGGTGTGGTCTGATCAATTTTCCGGGAAATGGGAGATCAATAGTCTTGCAGTCTTAAGGTGCGAATGATATAAAATTTCATGATAAATTGGGCAAAACAAGAAATGCGAACCAATAGATAAAATAGTGGAATCAAGAGTCATAAAGAATAAAACATCACAGACTGATCCGGATGGCAACATTTACTACCTGAATCCGATCTCTGACAACACCAAAGGTAAAATGCAGACTGGATGGTTATGGATCCCGGATGCAAATGGTGTTAAGAGATGTTACTATTTCAACCCGGTTTCCGATGGCTACCGCGGAAAACTGCTGAGAAATACTGTCATTGATGGCAGCACTGTGAACGCAGACGGTGTATGGACGGTCAATGGAGTGGTGCAGACGAAATAGGGAAGAGAAAACAGATATGTAAGACATCATAATAAAAATATCACAGGCAGGGGCAGATGAAGCAATCGTGTTTCATCTGCCCCTGCCTTTTTGTGTCCAAAAATTGTGAGAGCCTGAGCATAGAATAAGAATCACAGAGCATAACAGAAAGCACACTTTACGATATGAAGGAGGACACATATGAACACATTACTGAAAAGCGCAGGCGGTATCACACAGGTTTCGGCAGATTCCAGACTGCTGTCAAATCGGCTGATCTTTCTGGAGGGAAAGATCGATGCGGGCAGTGCGGGGGAGTTTGTCCGTCAGATCCTGATCCTGAATCAGGAGAGCACGGAGAAGGCGATCCGTGTCCTGGTCAACAGTGCTGGTGGGGAGATCAGCTCCGGTCTCATGATCTACGATGCGATCCAGGGAAGCCGGGCACCGGTCGAGCTCTACTGCATCGGACATGCGTACAGCATGGCGGCCGTGATCGTTGCGTGCGGATCGCATGGAAGATATATCCTGCCGCATGGGGAGATGATGATCCATGAACCGATGCTTGGGCAGCAGGTTGCCGGGAATTCGTCCTCGATCCGTTCCATCTCGGAGGGACTTTTGGAGATGAAGGGGCGGATCAACCGTCTTCTTGCAAAGCACACAAAAAGGAGTGAGGAGGAGATTGAAAAAGCAACTGCCTACGACCATTTTTTCAGCCCGGAGGAAAGCGTCGAATTCGGACTGTGCGATGAGATCGTGGGATTTGAGAAGATCCTGGAACCGATTCTGTAAATGCTCCTCGCCGGAGTTATCTGGGATTCCATAGTACAAGGAAATAAGATTTGCCCGGAGATAGAAGGCAAAGCCATCGGTGCAGCAGATGCGGGATGGTTTTGATCCACGTCTGAGAAAACATGAGACTGTGAACTGCTGCGGCGCAAAAAGGCACGTGCAGGGGGAGTGTACAGGCCGGTGCAGTAAAGATGCAGTTTAAAATTCTGTTACATAGTTTGGAGGTATGCGTATATGAAAAAAGAACGAGTTATTTTAGGAAAGAACTGTTCCTACAGCGCGGACAGCAAAATCACAGGAGTCAACAATAACCGCGTGATCGTCGGCGGTTCCGGATGCGGAAAAACGGTTTCCATCCTGGAGCCGGAGCTTTTGGAGCTTCTGAGAGCCGGATCCTCCAACATGATCGTTGTTGCGACGAAGCGGCGTCTGGTCGACAAGTATAGAAATCCATTAAAAAATGCCGGATATACTGTGTATGACTTGAATTTCGCGGAGCCGGAAAATTCGAATTGCTGCTATGACCCATTAAAATATACAAAAACCGAGGAGGACATCACAGATCTGGCATCTGCGATCGTGCTCGCAAATGCGAAAAAAAGCAACTCGAAAATGGACCCGTTCTGGGATGACAGCGCGATCTCGCTTCTCACTGCGGAGTGTGCAGCATTTCTGGCACTTGGTAGGGACTGCTTTGCCGATGTTGTCCGGTTTCAGAGCAGCATGGGTATCTATTCAGCAGGAAATGCAGGAATCACGACCAGCTTCGATAAGGTGATGGAAGAAGCGGCTGCCAGCCGGCCGGAGTATTGTATCGAAAAATACTGGAATACATTCCGGGAGAATCCGGATCGGACTGCCCGCTGCATTTATACATCATTAAACACTGCGATGGATAAAATGTTCACATCCAGGATCTGCAAAGTGATGAAGACAAGACCGGTTATCGATTTCCAGAATGTGGCGAACGAAAAGAGCGTGATCTTCGTGACGACAAGTCCGGTAAAAAAATCACTCCACGCTCTTGCCCAGATGTTCATCTCCCAGGCGGTGAAAGAGCTGTTTGAGATCGCGGAGAAAAAGCCATCCGGTACGTTGAAGAGGCCGGTCCATATTTCCTTCGACGATTTTGCCACCGGCGGGCGGTGTGCAAACTTTCCGGAGTATATCTCGATTTTCCGGGAAAAGGGAATGTCCTCGACGATCCTTCTCCAGTCGGAGGCGCAGCTTCACCAGATGTATGGGAGCGACGCGATCACGATCCTGGATAACTGCGACAGCTATGTATATCTCGGCGGAAACAATATCGATACCGCAAAGAGCATCAGTATTCGGCTGAATGTCCCGGTAAATGAAGTGCTGCACATGCCGGTCGGGCGGGAGATTGTTTTCCGCAGAGGTCAGCAGCCGGTCGTGACGGAACGGTACGATGTCTTTCAGGACGAGGACTACCGGCGGATCACGAGAGAGTACCAGGAGGAGGTACGGAAAAGTGAAGAGGTGATCGGGAGAATAGAAAATCGGTGCCAGAGTGTCAGACGGGCGAGGATGAACCGGCTGCTGAGCGAGGAGGGCGGCGAGGTGGAGATTAGGGAGGTGGAATAGGCGTATAAAAATATCCCGGTCACGTGGGAAATGTGACCGGGATGTTTTTATACGCTTGCGAAAAGACAAAGATCATTACAGATGACTAGGTACGCCGCGCGGGATGCGGACCGCAGACTTTATATAAGGAGTAATCAAGCCTTTAAATCTTTTTCAATCGCCTCGTAAATCTGCACATAAGATTCCAATGCGTGACAAATGACCGCAATAGAGTGACGGTTGCTGTCGTTGCCGGCATGATTTGTCTTATTTCGTTCATCCTTTAACTGCATATGCAGACGGAGAAGAATATTGATCTTCCGGTAGGATTTCGGATTTTCTGCGATATAATATTTGCGAACCGGAAACGTATTATCTTTTGTATTGAGGACGGATATAACCGGATTAGAGTTATATGCCTCCAGCGCGAGATAATTGGTCCGCTCTTTCAGCGGTACAAATGGGACCTTCTTGGAAGGACGTTTCGTATATCCGACCGCCTGCACAATATAGTTTTCTGCAGATTCCCACCCTTTTTTAGGTGAATTCTTCTGGGTGATATAGCTCAGAAAATCGTCACTCAGAACTGGATCCTTTGATTTTGAATTAAAGATAGAAAAAGCAGTTACTGCTTTTTGACCATTTTTTTCTTCTTTCTGCTTCTCAGAAATTAAAAATCCATTTTTCAGAAATACAGCCGGCATTTTGCTCTCCACCAGAGTAAGAGCCTGCTGAATGAAGCCCTTTTCGGTACACCATCTGATCTCATCAATAACACGGCGGTCTTTGTTATTCAGAAGACTATGACCATAGCTGTCACGGATCAGATCCTGGAACATTGTGAGATAACCGACATTCTGGAGAGAATTATTCTGTTTTCCCAGTTTCGGAAGAGAATCAGAAAGATTCTTTAACCCAGTTTCGAATTTTGTAACATCGCAAAGCTGAATACCTTCCGCAATCGTCTGCATATTTGCTAAAACTTCCTGTTCATCGCTATTGCTGCTTTTAAGAGCAGTATCCGAATGGGATTTTTCCGGTGCGATCGCCTGCTTCAGCGATGCAGTTTGTCCGTAATAGATACATTCATGAATGCCGGATACGAAATTCATGATCTTAAAAATTTCAGAAGCAGAGGTAAAAACAGCGCGAGGTCTGGAGTATTCAACGCTGTGAATATTTTTTTCCGGGATTGTGATGCCTTCCATCTGAAGCAGGGAGAGGATACTGTTCAGAGCTTCTTGATCAGTTCGGATACCACCGTGAGTGTCTACATGAATATCCATATTTGGGTAATGCTTTTTCAGAGGACGAATTTGCTTGACCACTTCGTTGATGAAAAGTACAGTCTTTTGCGTACGCCGCTCCTGGGTGTCAGATGACTTGGGAGAAGTATCTATATCCGTGTGAATTTCCTTATCAGACAATGAAGTGATCGAAGTTATACAATGGCGAAGAAATCAAAACAGACACAGGCGTGACAGAGCTGGAAGAGCAGAGAGTGTCTGGCGGGAGCAAAAGCGGAACAGGCAGGGGATAGATGGACAAAAAATCCATCTGTCCCTTTTTTCGTCAGAAAGAAGAAACCTGTTTACTTTTCCCGAAATCCCTTTTATACTGGGTAAAGCGCATATATTAGCGGCTGTTCAGCGGGGCTGTGCAGTTCCTGCACGGACTGGAAAAAGAGTATGAGTAACGGAGGAGAAGAAGGATGCAAAAATGTAAAAAGGGGCAGCGCTGCTTCTTGCGGCGTCCATGATGACATTTCTGCTTGCCGGATGCGGATCGAACCAGGTGACGACGGAGAATACAGGCAGCTCGGACTACAGACCTGATCGCGGGCTTCCGTATATCATTTCTCTTCTGGTCCTGGCGGTTTCTTCGAAGAAGTCGAGAGCACCGAAGGCGGAAGGAATCCCGTATGATAAGGGACAGAGATAAGATCAGGGAAAAATTTTTGTCTGGGGCAGTCCAGAATGGGAAACTGCCCCAGATGTTGTGAAAGTGTTATGCTAGAGATAAAGGAGAAGAATATATAAGATGGGAATCGTTGTAATCGGAGATGTTTTTATTGATATTAAGGGATATTCCTTATCCCCGTATATCCCGCAGGGAAGAAATGCCGGAACGGTCATTCAGATCCATGGCGGAGTAGCAAGAAATGTGGCGGAGAATATCGCAAACATCGAGTTAAAGCCGACGTTCATCAGCGCTGTGGACAACAACGCGATGGGTGATGATGTGATCGAGAAGCTGAAACGCCATAAAGTTGAGACAAAGTATATGAAAAAGGTTGAGAACGGAATGGGAACATGGCTTGCCGTTTTCGACCATGAAGGAGATGTTGTCGCCTCCATTTCCAAGAGACCGGATCATAAGCCGATCGAGCAGATCCTCGATGAGTATGGGGACGAGATCTTCAAGGACGCGGACAGCATCGCGATCGAGATCGACACGGATAAGGAGATCGTGAAAAAGACATTTGCGTATGCGGAAAAGTATGGGAAAGAGGTCTACGCACTCGTGTCCAACATGACGATCGCAGTCGAGAGACGGGACTTCCTGCGCAGAACAGCATGTTTTGTCTGCAACCAGCAGGAAGCCGGGATCCTTTTTTCCGAGGATTATGAACACATGACAGCGGCGGAGCTCGCAAAGGTCCTTCCGGAGCGCGTCCGCTCAGCGCAGATTGCCCGCATGGTTGTGACCATGGGCGGGGACGGCGCTCTCTATGTGGATAAAGACGGAAGTACCGGGATCTATCCGGCAAGAAAAGTGGATGTTGTCGATACGACCGGAGCCGGAGACGCGTTTTTCTCAGGTGTCTGCATCGGTCTGACTTACGGAAAGAGCCTGCAGGATTCCTGCAGGATCGGAACAAGACTTGCAGCGACCGTGATCTGTACTTCGGAGAATATCTGCCCGAGATTTATGCCGGAAGAATTTGGTCTTGTGCAGTAGGGTAGCAGCGTACCCGGGATGAACCGGGTACATTCGTTTTATGAGGTGATCAGAAATGAAAAGTGTTATTATCGGAATTGCCGGAGGTTCCGGCTCCGGAAAGTCGACCTTTACGAACAGGATCAAACAGTATTTCGGGGACGATGTGGCAGTTATTTATCATGATAATTACTACCGCAGACAGGACGGAATTCCGTTTGAAGAGCGTGTGAAGGTCAACTATGACCATCCGGATTCGTTGGAGACGGATCTTCTGGTGGAGCATTTGAAGGAATTGAAGGACGGCAGAGCGATCGAATGTCCGGTCTATGATTACAGCCAGCACAACCGCTCAAATGAGATCATAAAGATCGAGCCGCGGCCGATCATCCTGGTGGAAGGGATCCTGCTCCTTGCGGATGAGCGCATCCGGGATCTTCTGGACATCAAGGTATATGTGGAGGCCGATGCGGATGAACGAATTTTAAGACGGATCGTTCGTGACGTGGAAGAGCGCGGCAGAGACTTGAGAGGCATTATCAGCCAGTACCTGACAACCGTAAAACCGATGCACTACATGTACGTTGAGCCGACGAGAGCTCTCGCGGATATCGTGATCAACAGCGGAAAGAACGATGTGGCGTTCGACCTCTTCGTCTCGAAGATCGGACAGCTGTTGGAGAGCACGGGAAAATAAAAATTTCATATGTAGGTATGCGAAAACCGCCTGTTGCCAGTAAAGTTGCTGGCAGCGGGCGGTTTTTTGTAGTGTACTTTCTTGCTAATATTGCGCGGGATATTAGCAAGAAAGTAGAGATTATGTGATAACTTATATGTCAGATAACATGGTACCATCTTCCCCTTCATTCGCCTCGTCCATCGTGACGACAGCCTGTGAAACATCATCAGCGTAGTGGAACCTGAGTACAGCCTGGGGCCAGTTTAGCTGGATGTGGGCGGTCTTATTCTGCTCGGTTCCGGCTTTTTCGATGAGTTCGATCAGCTCTTTTAAGACTTCGCGGGTCAGATAGCCGCCTCGCCAGTGGAAGGTGAAGGTCCTGTTTTTCTTCGCAGTCTGTAGGGCACGTTTGTAGACTTCCTCCTGCTTTGTGAAGGAGAGTTTTTTCTCCTTGTAGTAAAAATGATCGCCGTCGGTGCAGGCCGGAGCCGGGGCAATCAGCGGTTCATGGTCACGGAAGATGGCTTTATCATCGAGATTAAAGTAGTCATATCGGATCTCCGCACCGGTCTCGAAGCATTTTCCGAGGCTGTTGTCGAAGGTTGCATCGAGGTGATAATAAGTTTTTCCAATCTTTACGATATTCCAGGTATGGCGGTATTTGATGCCTTTTTCCGGATTATTCCCGCACAGGGCGATCATGCACCAGATTCCCAGAGCATCACAGAGGATCTTGACGGATTTGGCAATTCCCTCACAGACGCCGACGCCGTGTCCGAGGGGACCGATGATCTCGTGGGAGTACGGCTTTTTCAGCTTATCGTAATGAATGTTTTCACAGATGAAATCGTGGATATATTTTTCTTTCTCGATTTCGGAAAGCTTTGCAGCCGGACGGGCAAGTTTTTCTACCCGAGCATTCATCGCTTTCTGATGATCTTTGATCTTGCTCTTTTCGAAGAGATATTCCGGAATAAAGATCAGATTGGGAGAGTCTGCGTAATATTTATATTTGAAGCTTGCGGCCCAGAAGAGTTCCGGGTGGTCCAGGCGGAGTTCAAAGAAGATGTCGCTCAGCGCATGACCGTCGATCTTCGGGACCTGAAATGAGTCAGCGAGACTCAAAAGTCCCTGGTGCATGGCGCGGTAGACGGACTGGCGTTCCCGGTCCATGTGGTTATAGTAGTATGGTTCCATTGTATGTATAGACCTTTCTTGGTTATCGTGATAAATGATCTAGATGTTGGGGTCAAAAGGTCTTTTGCCCCCTATGATACCGGATTGCTCCGTGCTTTGCACTCCCGCAATCCTCAAAAACATTCATAATCCGCTCATTTTTCTACGAAAAATGGCTACTAATTCATGTTTTTGGCGGGTCAAGAGTTCGAAAATCCTCTCGCAAGCAAGCTTGCATCAGATTTCCGACCTTTTGACCCTGGTATCTGATCAATTTAGGATAGCATATTTGGCCATGATTTACCAGTGCTTATACCAGCAATAAAAACATTGACGCTACAACTGTTGTAAGGTTTAAATGAAATTTTTTTCATTTACGTATTTACATCTTTCAAACTTGTGCTTATAATAACGATGCACTACATAAATACTGCTAATAAGACTGCGGAAATGGGAACCCGATCGCAGATCGTGGCAGAAAAAACAAAAAGAATCCGGTCTCACTGTCTGGCAGAATGATAACAGAAGAACCGGAACTTTACGTAAAGGAGAAAATGTATGAGTGAAGAAAACACATCCAACCGGGCACCCTATGAATTTTATGGAAAAATGCCGTTGAAGCAGGCAATCCCGTTAGGACTCCAGCACGTCCTTGCGATGTTCGTCGGCAACCTGACACCGCTTCTGATCATCTGCGGTGCGTGTGGGATCAGCGGAAGCGAAGAATTTGCACATCTGCAGGTCAGCCTTCTGCAGAATGCGATGTTTGTCGCAGGAGTTGTGACTCTGGTACAGCTCTATGCGATCGGACCGATCGGAGGAAAAGTCCCGATCATCATGGGAACAAGCTCCGGATTCATCGGCGTATTTAAGAGTGTCGCAGATACAATGGGCGGCGGAGTTGCAACATACGGCGCGATCATGGGAGCGTCGATCATCGGAGGTCTCTTTGAGGGAGTTCTCGGTGCTTTTATCAAGCCACTGCGGAAATTTTTTCCATCGGTCGTAACCGGAACCGTTGTTTTATCGATCGGTCTGTCCCTGATTTCTGTCGGAGTGAATTCTTTTGGCGGCGGGAGCAGTGCAAAAGACTTTGGATCGGCGGAAAATCTGCTGCTGGCGCTGTTCGTACTGATCGTAATCCTCATGGTGAAACACTGGACGAAAGGTCTTGCGAGCAACTCTGCAATCCTCATCGGGATCATTGCCGGATATGCGGCAGCGGTTATTATGGGACTGCTCCTTCCGAATTCAGGGATTACCGCGGATGGAGCAGAATATACAAAAGCATGGGTATTAAACTGGAATAAAGTGGCGGAAGCCAGCTGGATCAGTATCCCGGAATTTCTTCCGGTAAGGCCGGTCTTTGATGTCCGTGCGATCGCACCGATCATCATCATGTTTATCGTGACCGCTGTTGAGACAGTCGGTGATATTTCCGGCGTTATTGAAGGCGGAATGGACCGGGAGGCAACCGACAAAGAACTTTCCGGCGGCGTGATCTGTGACGGAATCGGTTCTTCTTTTGCAGCATTATTTGGAATTCTGCCGAATACTTCCTTCAGCCAGAATGTGGGACTTGTGACGATGACGAAGATCGTAAACCGAACAGCTCTGGCATCAGGAGCAGTTTTTCTGATCCTCTGCGGACTGATCCCGAAGCTTGGTGCGATCATCTCCATCATGCCGCAGGCTGTTTTAGGAGGCGCTGCAGTCATGATGTTCTCCTCGATCGTTGTCAGCGGAATCCAGCTGATCACAAAGGAACATATGACTCCGAGAAATCTGACGATCGTGTCAGTCGCACTCGGTGTCGGATATGGAATGGGAGCGAACACGGCAATTCTTGCGCAGACACCGCAGGCTGTCCAGCTGATCTTCGGCGGTTCCGGAATCGTTCCGGCGGCGCTGGTTGCGATCCTGTTAAACCTGCTGCTTCCGAAGGATGATAAGAACCTGTAGAGGTCAGAGATAAAAAGATAATAGAATGATAAAAAGAAACCGGAGGTGATCCAGGATGAATGTATGTCCTGGATGATCTCCGGTTTTATTTACGCGAACAACGAGCCAAAGTCTGCGCTTGCGCGAGACCCTGGCGACTGTCGCGATAACAAGGGGAAAACTCGTGAAGCGTGTTTTCACTTGTTGTGGTACATGAAGAAAAAACATTAGAGACTTCTAAAAATTTTTCAGATATTCCAATTCCTCCGGTGTATCGGCATCTGCAAGCTCCAGCGGAGAGGCAGCCGGGAAATAACGGACATGTTGCGGATATTTTTTCAGGAGTACATTTCCTCCGGAGTTGTCCGGGAGTGTGAGAAGCTCATTGAAATACCGGCGATCAAAGAGGATCGGGTTCCCGGGGAATTTGACCTCTCCATGCTCCATTGATGCGAGCCGAAGAATTTCGCCGCACGAACGATAAGCTTGAGTAGCAAATGTCAATACCATCGCTTCGATCGTTTCCTGCGAGAGAAGCGGCTGGTCCCCGAGTGCAAATATGCATCCGGCGAGATCTGGATTTTTTCCCAACAGCGCGGAGAGACCGAGTTTTACCGTGTGGTTCCGGTACGGCATCGTGTGGAGCAGGACCGGAATCTCGCGCTCCCGGCAGAGAGACTCGACCTCCGGAGATCTCGTCACGACGATCCGTGCCGCGAAGAGCGGTCCGTCTGTGGCGGACAGGATCCGGGTAATCAGCGGTTTTCCGTTAAAATCAGCCATCAGTTTGTTGGACCCGAATCGTTTTCCAAGCCCCGATGCCATGATCACACAGCCGACGGGGAGAACCGGATGGTCAAGGTCATAGACATAGACATCGTCTCTGGCACGCAGGGCGTCGAGGAACGGCGTGGACTGGCTGCGGAGAACAGCGATCACCCGCTTTGTATCGAACAGGTGGAAAATGGCATCACAGAATTCCGGGCAGGAGCTTTCAAGGTAGCCGAGTTCGTCGATGACGGCGAAAGCGGCGGGAGAGTCGATCGCCCGTTTTATGGAAGCAAGACCGCCGCCGAGAAAACCGTTGAGATCCGGAACCATCTGATTGCCGGAAGAAGCGGATGAAGCCGCCGATTTTCCGGAATCAGAATCTGCCGGAAAGGCATGGAAAGAGAACTTTGGACGGTAAATTCCGATCCGCGAGGTTTCTCCGGTCAGATTGTCAGTCAGCTCAACGCGATCCTGTTTGAAAGCATGTGTTGTAAAGCCGGGAAACATCTGCAGGCGGGATTCGGCTTGACCAGGCAAAAACGGAATGTCTGAGATATGTCTTCGCAATCCGTGAAACACCGGCAGGCAGGATCCGGGCAGAGAGGAGTCGGCGGAGACAGGATTCCGGAGACTTTCAGATATTTCACTGGAAATCGTATCAGCCGGAAAATCCGGCAATGTCAGAATTTCCCGCAGCAGTGTGCTCTTCCCACTTCTGCGGCTTCCGGTGATGATTAGATGCCGCTTTTTGACCGGAACCGGATCGCTATCAGTTCCCAGGGAATTCTCTTGCGCCGTCTGCGCCGCTGTTGTTTCGGCTATATTTAGAAAAGATCTGAGTATAGAGCTCGCGGCTGCTCTGAATGCAGGCGTTCCGCCAGGTTTCATAATCATGTAAAAACTCCTTTGCTTCCGGTGTCAGGACACTCCCGCCGCCGCCTTTTCCGCCGATCGTTCTGGCGGTCAGTGAAAAACCAAGATTCTTTTCCGCACGCTTCATGAGATGGAGCGCTTTTGTGTATGCCATCCCCATCGAGAGGGCTGCCGCCCGCAGCGAACCGGTCTCCTCGATCAGGTGGAGCAGGCGGCAGGGACCTTCACCGAAGAAGCGGAGATTGTCGTTGTCACATAGAAAGACGCGGATGTCAGATTTCATGAAAAGATCACCTTCTTTCGGGTACATCAGTGGTATGGTGCGCAGGGATCATGAGGAAAATCCAGAGGTTTCCTATGAACAGGATCATGAGCCGGTTTTATGGAAAATACAACCAGGATCACGGGGCTATAGCTATAAAACCGGCAGGAGAACGAGTCGATTCCCTGCGCATTTTGATGGATCAGGAAGCGGAACCAGACGCACCTCCCCGTAGATCTCAGAAAAAGCCTGCTCCATGACGGAGACAGGATCCGTCTTCGGATGCAGCGTGTGGATCAGCGTGCCGTCCTTTAGGAGCAGCAGGATATCACAGTATGCGAGTGCGAGTGTCGGATCGTGGAGACAGAGAATTGCAGTTTTTTCTGTGAGAATTTTTCCGGTTGAGTAAGATAGCCCATCTGGTTCATCGGCGCTACATGCCAATGATGTGCATTCACGCAAAGAGTGAGATTGTTGCAAACAATCGGGCCCAGTGTGAGAATGTGTCGAGACAGGTTCTTTTTTATAGGGAAAAAAGGCAGGGGAAGCAGATCTACCGCCCTGTGCCGCCTGTACGATATCTGCGATCAGCCCCATCATCCGGTACTTATTCCCAAGGTCCAGCGAACTGTCCGGCTCATCAAAGAGCAGGAGCGAAGTATCTTCAATGAGTGTTCTCACCAGGATCACGAGCTGCTGTTCCCCACCGCTGAGTGTTAAGTAATCCCGATTCGCAAAATCGTCCATTCCGACGGAAGCGAGCGCCTGGAGGGCTGCCTCCCGCATCTTGGCAGACGGCTGTTCGAAGAGTTTCAACCGGGAGTAAAATCCCATGAGCACAACATCCAGCGCACTCATGGAAATGGAGATCCCGCTCTGCTGCGGAATATAACTTACGAGTCCTGCGAGAGCTTTTGGAGAGAGAGCTGTGAGGTCCTGCCCGTTCAGGAGAACATGGCCGCTGTGGGAAAGCTCTCCGCATATGGCCCGCAAAAGGGTAGTCTTTCCGCTCCCGTTCGGTCCGAGAAGCGCGATCATATGCCCGGGATTTTCAACCGAAAGGGAAAGATGGTTTAGGATCTGATGACCGCCCAGAGAGACGGAGAGGTCCTGAATGGAAACATGTTCAGACATAATGATCAGCGCCTCCTTTCCGAGAGGATCAGATAGATCAAAAACGGCGCTCCGAGGAGCGAAGTAAAGATACTGACAGGAAGCTCCACTGCAGCGAGTGATTTTGCAAGAATATCCGCGGTCAGGAGCAGGAAACTCCCGATGAGACCGCTGAGAAAGCATGCGGACTTCCGGTTATGCCCGGTCAGGAGTCTTGCCGTGTGCGGAGCGAGAAGACCGACGAAGCTGATGAGTCCGGTCACACTGACAGCGGCTGCGACGGTGAGTGTGGCGAGAAAAAGAACGAAAAAACGTGTTTTCCGGACAGATACGCCGAGCATGCGGGCCTCATCCTCACGGACCGAGAGTGCCAGAAGATGGCGGTGGAGCAGGAAGACCAGCGCGGAGGAGATCAGGATGATCACGACCGGAAACGGGATTTTCGATGCGGTGACGCCGGAGAGACTTCCCATGATCCAGTATTCGATCGAGGCGAGCTGTTTTTCCGGATCTGCCGTGAGCTTTAAGAGCATGAGAACGGTCTGTGCGAGAGCATGGACCGCGATCCCCGCGAGAACGATGGAAGAATGGTCCCGGACCGGGGAGAGAGCGGTGAGCCCGAGGGAAAGGCAGACGGCGAGAAGAGCACCGAAAAATGCGAAGAGCGTTGTGGACGGCGCGGCGGCGGAGACGAACAGGATCGCGAAAGCCGCACCGGCACTGGCTCCGGAGGAGACACCGATGATGTCGGGGGATGCCAGCGGATTCCGGAAGACCGTCTGGTAGACAAATCCTGCGCTCCCGAGTCCAAAACCGCCGACGAGTCCCATGACAGCGCGCGGCAGGCGGAGAACCGTGAAGGTACGGAGCGCCATCGGATCCCCGGCAGCCAGGCCAGATAATGTGATCGGATATTTTCCGGTACTCAGGGCAGAAACAAAGGCGATGACCATAAAAGTCATCGCCAGTGTTAAGGTTGCCATGGTTCGGTTGGAATTAGTTTGCGCTTTCCGGAGTGAATCCATAGAATGTTTCATAGAAATTCTTCTCTGCTGTCTTGAAATCGTCTTCAGTTACAACGTCCGGGTGAAGAACGGAAGCGACGTAGTAGCTTCCTAAAAAGCTTGCCGGAACCGGGGAATCGAGTGCCTCGATGTCGCTCGGGATCTGGTAAACATGTCCTTCTTTTACGGCTGTGCAGTCAGCAAGAGCGGAATCGTTCAGAACGGAGTCCACATCGTAGTCTGCATCTGCTGCGAGAATGATGTAATCCGGGTTCCAGGAAAGGATCTGCTCGTAGGAAGTATCAGCCCAGTAGGTATCTGTGATCTCAGAAGCTGCATTGACGCCGCCTGCATGCTCGATCAGAGTGGACTGGTACATTTCCGGACCAGCAGTCTGTAACAGAGCGCTGTTTCCTGCAAGATATACGGACGGAGTTTCTTTTCCCTCGAGAGACTGGACAAGCTCTGCAGTGGTATCAGAGATCCAGTATTCGAGTGTCTGTCCTTTTTCTACTACGTTTGCTGCGGTGGAGATCATGTCGATCGTCTCCATCAGCTTTGCGTCATCCTCCGGATTGACAGCGATCACGGTGAGACCGAGCTCTTCCATTGCCGGGATGGAATCCTTTAATTTCACAGGAACAATTACAAGATCCGGCTTTAATGCTGCGCAGCCTTCCAGATCGAACTCTTTTGCGGTTCCGACGGACGGAAGACTTGTGAGCTCCGGAACGCTGAGTTTATAGATATTTCTTTTGTCCGCTTTTGCCTCGACGCCGACTAACTTGTCGTCAAGACCAAGCGCGATCATCAGGCTTGTGGAGATATAGTAGCCGCTGACAAAGGATTCTGGCTGCTTCTCGATCGTAACCTCACGGCCGAGATGGTCGGTGATGGTAACCGGATAGGTGACTTCCATGTCGGAGACAGCGGCCTCGGAAGTCTCAGAAGCGGATTCAGAAGCTGCTTCGGTGGATTCTGCGGTCGTCTCAGCGGCAGCAGTTGTTGTTGATGCGGTGTTGCTTCCACATGCAGTTACGCTCACAGATAATGCGAGAGCTAAGAGCAGAGAGGAGAGCTGTTTGAGATTTTTTTTCATAATCTTTTGTCCTCTTTCGATCTTTTTTTGCTGGAATATCGTTGTATTTTTCCGACTATAACGGAATTATAGCAGAAAGTATGTTAAAATAAAAGTAATTTTTGAAGAACGCTTCAGAATACAGGGATCCGGACTTTTTTGAGAGCAGGAAAAGGCGGGAACAACTGCATATTCTGAGGGATCATGAGGAGCAATGGTATGAGAGTCATCAGGGAATATAAAAAAGCGGAAAGCCTGGAAGAGGCGTGGCAGTTAAACCAGAAAAAGAGCAACCGGGTCCTGGGCGGCATGGTCTGGCTGAAGATGGGAAAGATGCAGATCGGTACGGCGATCGACCTGTCCGGGCTCGGACTTGACACGATCGAGGAGACGGAGGATGAATTCCGGATCGGCTGCATGGTCACATTGAGAGATCTGGAACTTGATCCGGGACTTAACGGGTATACGGACGGCGCTGTGCGGGAGTCGGTGCGCCACATCGTCGGCGTCCAGTTCCGGAATCTCGCGACGGTCGGAGGAAGTATTTACGGAAGATACGGATTTTCCGACGTGCTGACGATGTTTCTGGCGATGGACAGCTATGTGGAGCTTTACAAAGGCGGGATCATTCCGTTGAGAGAGTACGCAAAAATGCCGTATGACCGGGACATCCTGGTCCGGCTGATCGTAAAAAAAGAAGCGGCATCGTTTGATTACCAGTCCGTCCGCAACACGCAGACCGATTTTCCGGTCCTCACCTGTGCCGCGGCAAAGACAGAAGCTGGATACCGGTTCGCGATCGGGGCAAGACCGGGAAAAGCGGTTCTCTTTGCGCTGTCCAATGAGGATATGAAGGACAAAAATGTGGAAAACATCGCGGAGTATGCTGCCAAGTGTGTAAAAGAACAGATCGTGACCGGCTCCAACACGAGAGGAAGCGCGGAGTACCGGAACCATCTGGCCGGGGTGCTGGTGAGACGGGCGGTATGTAAGTTTGGGGAATAAGAACAGACGGATGAAGAACGGTTTGAAAGAAGAAAGCTTTGTCTGGCTGAAAGAAACTCAGTCCGTTATGGAGCATAAAGAAACTGGAAACAGATAAAAACGAGGAATCATACATGAACATCACGATAACATTAAATGGAAAAAAGATCTCGGAGGAGATCGACGCAGACCTTCTTCTGATCGATTTTGTGCGGAATCACGGCTGTTACAGTGTAAAGCGCGGATGTGAGACGTCGAACTGCGGGCTCTGCACGGTATTTTTAGATGAAAAGCCGGTGCTTTCCTGCTCCGTTCTTGCGGCGCGGGCAGACGGAAGAAGTGTGACGACGCTGGAAGGACTTCAGGACGAAGCGAAGGAATTCGGCGCTTTTATCGCGGATCAGGGCGCCGAGCAGTGCGGATTCTGCAATCCTGGCTTCATTATGAACGCGCTGGCACTGTTCCGGGAAAACGAATATCCGGATACGGAGGAAATCAAGGAATATCTGGCGGGCAACTTATGCCGCTGCTCCGGCTACGAGGGACAGCTTCGCGGTATCCAGGCATTTCTCGCATGGAAGAAAGAAAAGAACGGGTGACGGTCCGGTGAGGCGCGCGTGTGACAGTCGGACCGTGACAACACGCAGAACAAATGATGTGAGACTGTTACAAATACAGAAAGAGGACGAAAGTTATGAAATATGTAAATAAACCTGTCCGGAAAAAGGACGCGATGCAGCTTGTGACCGGACAGCCTGTATACATGGACGATATCGCTCCGAAGGACTGCCTGATCGTAAAACTCCTGCGCTCCCCGCATGCGAACGCGATCGTGACTTCCTTGAATAAGACGGCTGCGATGAAAGTGGACGGGATCGAGGCGATCTATACCTGGGAAGATATCCCGCAGGACGCGAAGCGGTACACGCAGGCAGGACAGACATATCCGGAGATGAGTCCGTATGACAGACTCTTGCTTGACCGGCATGTCCGCTACGTCGGGGATGTGGTCGCGATCGTTGCCGGTCGCGATGAAAAATGTGTGGACCGGGCATTAAAGCTCATTAAAGTCCAGTACGAGGTCCTGGAACCGCTCCTTGATTTCAGGAAGGCGAAGGACAACAGGATCCTGGTGCATCCGGAGGACAACTGGGAGAGTCTTGTTCCGGTCGGGGCGGACAATAAGAGAAATCTGTGCGCCCATGACGAATCGGGAGAGGGAGATATCGAGAAAGTATTGAGGGAGAGCGATGTTGTGATCGACCATGTCTATCACACGAAGGCATGTCAGCAGACGATGATGGAGACATTCCGGACGTTCTGTACGATCGACGCTTACGGACGCCTCAACGTGGTCAGCTCCACCCAGATCGTATTCCACTGCCGCCGGATCATCGCCAATGCGCTCCATATCCCGAAGTCCATGATCCGCGTCAGCAAGCCGAGAATCGGAGGCGGATTCGGTGCGAAGCAGACATCGATCAGCGAGGTTTATCCGGCTTATGTGACCTGGATGACAAAGAAACCGTCAAAGATCATCTTTACCCGCGAGGAGAGCATGACCGCCTCTACACCGCGCCATGAGATGGAAGTCCATGTGCGTCTCGGTGCAAGTAAGGACGGGGTCGTCAACGGCATCGACATGTACACGCTGTCCAACACGGGCGCTTACGGGGAACATGGTCCCACAACGGTCGGACTTTCCGGGCATAAATCCATCCCGCTCTACGGGAAGGCGAAGGCATTCCGGTTTGTGAGTGATGTTGTATACACGAACGTGATGTCTGCCGGGGCGTACCGTGGATACGGGGCGACACAGGGACTGTTCGCGGTGGAGTCCGCGGTGAACGAACTTGCCGCGAAGCTTCACATGGATCCGTTTGAGATCCGCGAGAAGAACATCATCAAAGAGGGCGACGTGATGTCGGCCTATTACGGTCAGGTCAATACGAGCTGTGCGCTTGATCGCTGTCTTGCGCGTGTGAAAGAGATGATCCACTGGGACGAAAAATATCCGGTCCGCGATATGGGCAACGGAAAGGTCCGCGCGGTCGGCATGGGAATGGCGATGCAGGGATCCGGTATTTCGTCCGTCGATGTGGGAAGTGCCACGATCAAGGTGAACGACGACGGATTCTACACGCTGTCGATCGGTGCAGCCGATATGGGAACCGGCTGTGATACGATCCTGGCGCAGATCGCGGCGGAGGTTCTCGAGTGCTCTGTCGATGAGATCACGGTGTTCGGCGCGGACACGGATACTTCGCCGTATGATTCCGGTTCCTACGCGTCCAGTACGACGTATGTCACGGGAAAGGCGGTCGAAAAGTGTGCACTGCAGGTTCGGGAACAGATCTGCAAACTCGGTGCACAGATGATGAACTGCCCGGAGAATGAGGTCGTGTTTGACGGGAAGGTTGTACGGAGAGAGAAAAAGAGAGCAGCAGGCAGCAATGTTCCGGGCAGGAGTGAAGAAACAGACATAAAAACTGGTGCTGAGCTGGCTGCAAAAGACGGTGCTGGTAGTCCGGAAAATAGCGGATCCGCGGAATCCTCAGAAACTTCGCAGGTTTCCCTTGCAGATATCGCCACCGCCTCCATGTGCGGAAACGGGATCGCTCTCGAGGCGACCGTGACGAACAGCTCCCCGATCTCTCCGCCGCCGTTTATGGTCGGAGCCGCGGAGGTCGAGGTGGACCTTGAGACAGGTGAGACGAAGATCATCGATTATGCCGCCGCCGTCGACTGCGGAACGCCGGTGAACCCGAATCTTGCGAGAGTCCAGGCGGAAGGCGGGATCCTGCAGGGGATCGGAATGGCGCTCACGGAAAATATTACCTACAATAAACTTGGAAAGCTCGCGGAAAATTCCCTGATGCAGTATAAGATCCCGACCCGCGTGGATATCGGAAAGATCCAGATCGATTTTGAGTCGAGCTATGAGAATGAGGGACCGTTCGGCGCGAAATCGATCGGTGAAGTCGTGATCAACACCCCGCTCCCGGCAGTGGCGGACGCGATCTACAATGCAACAGGGACAAGATTTTATGAGCTGCCGATCACACCGGAAAAGATCGCGATGGCAGTGCTGGAATCGAAATGATTGACGGAATTCGGACAATAGAATGCGATATGACCATATGTTATAAACAAACTGTAACGATGAAGATCAACCGGGGCGAGAACATGAAAGAGCAGGTTTCGTGACAACAGAATAGGCGCGTCATCGGATTGCTCCGGGCAGAGAGAAAGCAGGGGCAGAGTATGACGAAGAAAATATGGGATTTCAGAAACTTCAGAGAACGAAAGAAAAAAGATCAGGGCGGATATTCCCTGGTGGAACTGATGGTAGTCATCGTCATCATGGTGATCCTTGCATCTGTGAGCATCGGAGTCTACAATGGATATGTGGAGCGCGCGAAGAACGCGGTAGCTTATGAAAAGGGACACCGGATCGCGGAGGCACTGAAGATCTGCGAGGCGGAGTACGGTCTTTCCGGAACAATCAGCCTGGATCGCCTGTCAGCGATTTCGGGAGATCTGATGAAGAAACCGAATGATCCGGACAGTCTCCTCTACGAATATGTGGGAGAGGACACGGATGACTGTACGGATTTTACGGTTTCCTTAAAGAAGATCGACACTGCATCGGTGGAGATCCAGGGATTCACTTACACAGCGGACACCTACGAGATCACATGGACGGAGGACGACGGTGTGGAAGTGACGATGAAATAACAGGGCTGATCATCCCGCATGTTTCCAGAAAATGGAACATCAGGCTGACGGCCAGGAGATCAGCACATCCGCCGGGACTTAAGTGCATGGCGATGTACTGTTCGTCCAGTGAAGACAATATTTCTTTGAATGAATCATTCGTGACAGCAGAGAGCAGGTGTTTTGCCTGCTCTTTGCTTTTTTTTGCGAGCTCCGGACCGCCGCGGTGCACCATGTTGGTGTCATCGACCTCCGAGATCAGGGTGAGGAGTGCCATGGCGGCCGCATCGTTTAAGGAAAAACAGGCGGCAAGCCATTTTTTGAGTGCCGGAAGTCCGATCCGGACAGCGGAAGGAAAACCAGCAGCAGCCTCTCCTCTGGCTCCCTGGATTCCGTAGGCGGAGAAGATTCGCTCGCCGTTCGACAAGGCGGATGGTTCAGCTTGTGGGGGATGATTTTTGGTGTCCATCGGCATAGAACCCCGGCTATCCTGCGAGTTCACATCAATGGAAGAAGCGTGGGACAGCTTGTTCTGATGATTGGAAAGTTTTGCCAGATCACCGAGGGAACAGCTTCCAAGCTTCCTGCATTCGCTGAGAACTTCCTCGGCCGGAAGCGGCAGACTCTTTCCTGAATGGACTTTTCCCAGCGCCCCGCAGAGGATCGCAGAGGCGAAGACAAGACCTTTGTGGGTGTTGATCCCGTGCGTGGCGGAGAACATGGCGGTCTCCGCGCGCTGCCCGGCATAGCGGAGCCGCTCAAAGATCTGTTCGTCCGCCTCGTCTGCATGGTCCCACCCGAGACAGAAAAATTCCCGGAACCATGGGATCAGGGAAGCGCTGCTGTCCAGAAATGTAAAAAAGTCCATATCCGAATGCGAACCGGAATTATTCCGGTCTACAAGTCCCGGCTTCGGGGTTGTTGAGACCTCGTAGAGCAGCCCGCGGACCGCCGCGGAGGCGGCAAGATCTGCCGAGCGGTCCCTGAAATGATCGTTAAAGAGTTTTACCGTCTGCCACTGGATGAGTTCCATGGAATGGCGTTTTTGGGCCAGGCAGGTATTCGCATCCCCTCCGCACACCAGACAGGTGCGGGGAAGGAGATGAAGATCCTGCCGCTTTACGGAAACTCCGTCCAGTCCGCATACATCGAGATTGAAGAGACGGCCGAGCGGATGACTCTCCTCGATGGAGACGAGAAACTGTTTGACCGGGATTTCCGGGGAATCCAGGAGAAAAAAGGCGTGATCGCCGGTTGGCTCTTCACAGATCTTTGTATTTTTTATGGAGAAGCGGCCGAGTTTTTCCTGCAATTCCCGGAGTTCCTCGCGAAACGCGGCACGGGCGAAAGGAAACACTTTCACCGCTCCGGCAATATTTAAGGAAAATTCCACAAGGCAGGAACCGCATCCCACGGAGAGCAACTCCCACTTTTTCAGTATATGCCGGTTTCTCGCGGCGCGGAGTTCTTCGGAAGTCACCGGAGTGCCGGTGATCACGTCAGTCAGGTTCATGGATACCTCCCATGTTGTAAAAGAAGTAACTGTTCAGTAGGTCTGAAGGCAAAAATCCCGTCTGCGCAGCCGATTTGAAACGGATTCCTGCCTTAGTGCGTACTTTCAGCAGAAAACTTTTCTTTCAGATACTTCGCAGTACATTCCGGCACCAGGGAAAGTACTTCATCCGTTACGCCATGCTCGGCGAGGAGCTTGCGGACGCGGGAAGCGCTGATAACTTCCGGTTTTCCGTCCGGGCCTTCGGTGGTGATCCGGTCGATCTTTATGAAGGAGATCCCATAGCGGGGCAGAATCCGGATCATGGCTTCGTTATAATTTCTCGTCACCGGATCGAACGGTTCTTCCCCTGCAAAGCGCTTTTTAATATGAAGAAGCGGTGCGATCCGGGAGGCGAACAGGGTGATATCGAGCTCACTCTGGATCTTTGCGGCGTCTTCGCCTTCCTTTAAGAAATAGGTCGGGAAGGTCGCATTGGAGATCATATATGGGCCGGACGGATGAACGATGACGTTCGCAAGGTGGTCGGTTCCTTCGCGGACAAGGCGCAGGCGGTCCGCAAACGGGAACTGGGAGCGGTTTTCCTCGACCACAAAGATGTGGAGCAGGTCGCAGGCTCTGGCCGCGTAGGTGATCAGTGCAAGATGGCCTTTTGTGAACGGATTGCAGTTCATGACGATGCAGCCGATGTTGTCGGAATCTTCGGTTCCGGCAAGAAACTTTTTATAGAAATTGTCGAGTCCATTTTTCTTGTTTTCCAGCATCAGAACGGACTCTGTCTCCGCTAACGGATAGAATCCGCAGGAGGTAAAGAGTACCTTATTTTTCGGCCGGGTGATGACAAAAAGATCGTAATGACCGGCGGCAAAGCGGTTTTCCACAAGGCGGGAGACGAGACTTCCGAGCGCATTCTGCCCGCGCAGACTTTCATCGACCGCAAAACATTTCAAAAGATTCCCGGCACAGCATCCGCAGCCGGTCAGATTCTCATCGGCATCGAACACGCCGAATGCCGCCTCGATATCATCCTCATAATTTAAATGATGCTTTGCGAGAAAATCGGTCAGCATCTGTTTATCGTGAGCGAATCCAAGGGATAATTCATGAATACTTAAATCTGTCATAACGAAAACACCTCCAAAAATATTCAAGCCAAGCGCATGTTGCCATAACAGTTCTGCGGAGGCTGCTCAGGAAAGGTCCGCAGAAGGAAAGTGCTGTGGTAGCGGAAAGATGATCTTTCCGTGTACCTATAGTATAGTGGAAATGGGACAGGTTTTCCAGAGAAAAGGAGAGAAATTTGCCTGTAGCAATAAAATGTGGTACGATAATGAAAAATCAAACGAACGATACGAGGAACATAAGACATGCATATCTATTTTGCCCCACTTGAGGGGATTACAACCTATCCATACAGAAACCTGCACCACAAATATTTTGGCGGTGTGGAGAAATATTTTACTCCGTTTCTGGCGCCGGGACCGGAACAGGGGATGAGCGTGAAGGAGATGAGGGATGTATTGCCGGAAAACAATGCCGGGATACCGGTCGTTCCGCAGATCTTGACAAACAGGGCTGGGGATTTTCTTCTTGCATCGAAGAAACTCTCAGAGATGGGATACCGGGAGATCAACCTGAATCTCGGATGTCCGTCCGGAACGGTCACGGCAAAGAAGAAAGGTTCCGGATTTCTTCTCTACCCGGATGATCTGGACCGCTTTTTTGATGAGGTGTTTTCGGATGCTGCAGTGCGGAATGGTGAATTCCTCGTTTCGGTAAAGACACGGATCGGGAAGAATGAGGTGGAAGAGTGGCCGGAACTCATGCAGGTTTATAACCGCTACCCGATCCATGAACTGACGGTCCATCCCCGGATCCAGAAGGAATTTTATAAAGGAACCCCGCATCTCGATGTGTTTGCGGACATTTTGAAGGAGAGCAGGAATCCGGTCGTGTATAACGGGGATCTGTTTACCGTGGAGAAGGTAAAAGAATTTCGGGAAAAGTTTCCAACAGTCGGGACGGTCATGATCGGGCGTGGACTGATCCGGAATCCGGCGTTGGCGGAGATGATCTTGCAGGAAGAGACGGAAGCTTGTACGGATCGTCTTGAAAACGGAGTTAGGATTTTTGAAGCAGATGGGCAGTTACAGACTCAAGGGAATAGAAACAAAGGGGACATCCTGCCGAGGATCCGCGAGTTCCATGACGCCCTCTTTGAACACTACCGCGAGACCATGTCCGGCGACCGGAATCTTCTGTTCCGGATGAAAGATCTCTGGAGCTACATGCTGGCAGAAGTGCCGGACAGCGAAAAACTCGCCAAAAAGATCCGTAAATCGCAGCATGTGCCGGAATATCTGGCGGCGGTGGAGGAAGTATTTGCAAGATGGGATGCAAACAGATAGTCGGAAAGGAGGCCACTATGCAGTTACTGATCAAACAAAGAGTCTTCTCATGGACCGATACCTATGACGTCTATGATGAACATGAGAACCCAAAGTATTTCGTAAAAGCGGAATTTTTTGCGCTGGGGCATCAGATCCACGTGTATGATAAGAGTGGAAAGGAAGTTGGCATGGTGAAACAGCGGCTGTTTGCGGTTTTGCCGTGTTTTGATATCGAAATCGGAGGAAAAGAGGCCGGAAGTGTTCAGAAAGAATTTTCCTTTTTCAAGCCGCGCTATGAGCTGGATTACAACGGATGGCGGTGTGAGGGAGACTTTCTGGCGTGGGAATATGATGTCTATGAGGCGTGCTGTGTGGCGGTCCATATTTCAAAAAAGCCGTTTCAATGGGGCGATACCTATGTGATCGACATCGTGGATCCGAAGGATGAGGTCATGGCGCTCATGCTGGCGATCGCGATCGATGCGGCGAACTGTACGAAATAGATGAGATCATGTCATTCAGCACAAAAATACGAAGAGAGCAGCAGGAGGAATAAGATGGATACAGAAAAACAGCCAAAAGAAACATTCGTAGAACAGATGGAGCGCGTAAACCGCACCAATCCATTCATGATCCACAACAACATCCGCGCAGTCGCTTTGTCCGAGGACGCAGCCGAAGTGTGTGCGGAGGTTACGGAGGATTCCTTAAATGCCATGCAGACAGTCCACGGCGGACTGATGTTTGTGATGGCGGAGATCGCAGCAGGACTTGTGACGAGGAATGACGGAAGAAAATACGTGACACTGGACAGTTCGTTCCGGTTCCTCCGCGGCAGCAGCGCGAAGAAGCTCCGCGGAGTCGCAAAGATCACGAAGCGAGGAAAAACCGTCTGCTTCACAAAATCCCAGGTGATGGAGTCGGAAACCGGGAAGGTGCTGGCAGAGGGAGAGTTTACGTTTTATTGTATGGGAGAGTAAGACAGAAGCAAGAGAAAGATGTGACTGTGATATGTCTTCCGGGAGAACGGATGTGATTCCATCATCTCCCTCGGCGGCGGTTCCTCCCACGACTGTGCGAAGGCGATCGCCCTGGTTGCCTCAAACGGAGGAAACATCAGAGACTACGAAGGTGTCGACCGCTCCAGCAATCCGTTATGCCCGATGATCGCAGTCAACACAACAGCCGGAACTGCTTCTGAGATCACCCGTTTCTGTATCATCACCGATACAAGCCGGCATGTAAAGATGGCGATCGTTGACTGGCGCGTGACTCCGCAGATCGCGATCAACGACTCGAACCTTATGGTGGGAATGCCGCCGGCCCTGACAGCAGCAACCGGAATGGACGCCCTGACCCATGCGATCGAGGCGTATGTCTCCACAAATGCAAACCCGCTGACCGATGCGGCAGCACTGATGTCGATCACGATGATCACCCAGTATCTCCCGAAGGCAGTTGCAAACGGAGTTTACATGAAGGCCCGCGACAAGATGGCTTACGGACAGTATCTCGCAGGTATCGCATTCAATAACGCATCCCTCGGATATGTCCATGCGATGGCACATCAGCTCGGCGGTATGTACAATCTCCCGCACGGTGTCTGCAACGCGATCCTTCTCCCGCATGTGGAAGAGTTCAACCTGATCGGCAATGCGAACCGCTTCCGCGACATCGCAAAGGCCATGGGCGAGATTACGGAAAATAAGCTCTTGCAGGCAAGCTTGCATCGGATTTCCGACTTTTGACCCTGCTATCTTAAAATGCAGATAGAATCTGAAATAATTACTGTGAATCATCAGCAGTATTTCGGCTGCTTCTCGCCTCCTCAAGATAATTATAAAGCGTGTATTTTGAAACCTTCAGCGTCTCACAGAGGAGTACGCTCGTCTTGGAGATCTTGAAGACACCTTTCTGGTCGAGATAATCCAGGGCGCGGATTTTTTCTTCTTTGTTCATGAGTCCCATCGGCTTTCCGACGAGGAGTTCTGCCTGATTCATATAATACTGAAGGATATCGTCCACATTCTTGGTCGCAAGCGCGTCTTTGTCGCTCATCGGTGCATGGTGGGTCATCGGATACTGGACGAACGCATGGAGCGCACGCTGGGCATTTAAAAAGTCGGAGACATCGAGATTTACGCAGACAGCTCCGATGATCTTGCCGTTCTCATCCGGGATCAGGGTCGTGAAGGATTTGTAAAACTGATCTTTCTGACCGTTTGAGAAGGTCTGGAGACTTTCCTTCATCGGTTCGATATCTTTTCCGAACTGTGTGATCATTCCACCCTTCGGAGAACCGCCGACATCGCGTCCGCTGAGCGTGGCATTCAGGGCATAGACGATCGTGTGATCGTAACCTTTCCGGTAGTCGTGGATCAGGATCTCGCTGTTTTCACCGAGAAATTTCTGGAGCCCTTCGAGAAAACGGATCAGAAAGTCGAAATCAAGATACTGGGAAATTTCCATAAATGTGTACCTCCAT
This sequence comes from Pilosibacter rotomagensis, assembly GCF_045062245.2. Lineage (NCBI taxonomy): Bacteria > Bacillati > Bacillota > Clostridia > Eubacteriales > Clostridiaceae > Pilosibacter > Pilosibacter rotomagensis. The sequence continues at coordinate 617,166 of NZ_CM170323.1, forward strand.
GGAGACAGATACCGGATCAGGCATTCCCCCCGAAATACACTGCCGGAATATTACGTGAAAATATTAACAAAGCAGAGGCGAACAAACCTCTGAAACTCTTAACTGATCTCAGAATACCATATAACAAACTGTTTGTCAATTATATAACATTTTTTCACACAAAAAGTTTGAAATAATGATTGACATTCTATGAAGTATGGCCTATAATAAAAACACAAAAACAAAAAGAAAGATAAACAAACTAATTTTTAGTTATTGTACCCATCCTTTTCCGGACCCGGGATCCACTCACAGGGATCCCGAGCCCACCCACTTGGACAACGACGTCCGGCTTTTGGAAGCTGTAAAGTTGTCTGGTTGAATTTGCAGATTCCCCCACTTTGATAGATTCACATCGTGGTGGATGTGATAAAGACCGGTTTTTCTGCGGAATGGATGCCCGCAGGAGAAATGGAAGGCCGAAGGGCCCGCTGCCTCGCCACAGCGAAAAAATCCGCATTTCCGGCCGTGATCCCCATAAGGGAAAAGATGATACATATTGAGCGCAGAACCCCTGAGGCAGACGATCCCCAATATCGCTGTTTCAGGGGTTCTGTCTGTTTGGGAGTGTCATGTGTATTTCTCTTTGGGAGAGGAAAGGAAAACGATCACGCGCATATATTTATAAAATGAGATGGGAAAACAGGTAGGCAGGAGGTATCAATGAAATTCAGACAGAAAATCGTTCTGTTTCTGGTGATCGTAGTTGTGGATCTGATCCTGTGCGGCGTGACCTTGCGGATGTGGAAAGGAGAAGATGGGGAAAAGGATTTTAAGGGAGACGTGTATCATGAAAGAAATAAAGAAGAGAGGGAGTCAGGGGAGCAGGAAAAAAGAAACGGCAGAAAAGAGAGAGAAGTTGCAGCGGGAAAATCGGACATGGTACGGGAGAAGGAGACCGATATGAGAAAATACGTGGCGCTCACATTCGATGATGGTCCGAATTCCAGATACACAAAGCCGCTCCTGGACGGTCTCAGGGAACGCGGGATCCGTGCATCCTTTTTTCTTGTCGGCGAGTGCATTGACGGAAAGGAAGATCTCGTAAAGCAGATGGCGGAGGATGGCCATCTGATCGGTGTCCATTGTATGACACATAAGGATCTCACGAAAGAACCGCTTTCGGATGCCAAAAAAGAAATCTGTGAAACCGGGGAGAAGATCCGGGCAGTGACCGGAGTCATGCCGGAGTACGTCCGCCCGCCATACGGAAGCTGGAATGCGAAGCTGGAGGAGGCGGTGGACATGATCCCGGTATTCTGGGATGTCGATTCCATCGACTGGCGTCTGAAGAACACGGAAAAAGTGACCGCAAAAGTCTTAAAAGATACGGAGGACGGGGACATCATCCTGATGCATGATGAGTTCCGGACATCCGTGGAAGCTGCGCTCCGGATCATTGACAACCTTACGGCGAAAGGGTATACTTTTGTTACAGTAGACGAACTGATGGTCGATTAAAACATTCGGGAAAGGCAGTTTTCATGGATTTATTTGATTATATGAGACAAAATACGATGGAGAAGGAATCGCCCCTCGCGTCCAGAATGCGCCCGACGACTCTGGACGAGGTGGTCGGTCAGAAACATATTATCGGAAAGGATAAACTCCTTTACCGTGCGATCAAGGCGGACAAGCTGGGATCGGTGATCTTTTACGGACCGCCCGGAACAGGAAAGACGACGCTCGCAAAGGTGATCGCGCATACGACAAGTGCGCGCTTTGAGCAGATCAACGCCACTGTTGCCGGAAAAAAAGATATGGAAGAGATCGTGAAAAATGCGAAGGATGCGATCGGCATGTACGGACAGAAGACGATCCTTTTCGTGGATGAGATCCATCGCTTTAATAAGTCGCAGCAGGATTATCTCCTGCCGTTCGTGGAGGACGGGACGATCACGCTGATCGGAGCGACGACGGAGAATCCATATTTTGAGGTGAACAACGCGCTTCTTTCCAGATCCAGGATCTTCGAGTTAAAACCGCTGGAAAAGCAGGATATCCGGGAACTGGTAATCCGGGCTGTCTATGATACGGAAAAAGGGATGGGAACTTATGGAGCCGATATCACGGATGAGGCGGCGGATTTCCTTGCGGATGTGGCAAACGGGGACGCGAGAGCGGCGTTAAATGCGGTCGAGCTCGGAATTCTCACGACGGACAAGTCGGAGGACGGAAAGATCCATATCACGATCGATGTCGCGGCGGAATGTATCCAGAAACGGGTGGTTCGCTACGATCATGACGGGGATAACCACTACGATACGATCTCTGCATTCATCAAGAGCATGCGTGGATCGGACCCGGATGCGGCGGTCTATTACCTGGCCAGAATGCTGTATGCAGGTGAGGATGTGAAGTTTATTGCCCGCAGGATCATGATCTGCGCTTCCGAGGATGTCGGAAATGCGGATCCGAATGCGCTTGTGGTCGCGGTGAGCGCGGCGCAGGCGGTGGAGCGGATCGGAATGCCGGAGAGCCAGATCATTCTCTCCCAGGCGGCCGCCTATGTCGCGACGGCTCCGAAGAGCAATGCGGCCTATGTGGGGATCCAGAATGCAATGAAGGCTGTAGCGAATATGCGGACGATGCCGGTTCCGGCGCATCTTCAGGATAAGCACTACAAAGGCGCGGAGAAGCTGGGACATGGACTCGGCTATAAATATGCACATGACTATCCGAATCATTATGTCACCCAGCAGTATCTGCCGGACGGGATGGAAGGAATGAGATTCTATGAACCGTCGGAGAATGGGTATGAAAAGAAGATCAGGGAGCATATGGAGTTTATAAAGCGGGAAGCTACTTTTCACGGGTAGGAATTTTCTGAACTGAAAATTCCGTATGATACCGTTGTGGTCGCGGATTTTGCCGATTTGGAATGCGAAGCATCGGCAAAATCCTGTTACAGTGCGCGGGCACTGGAGGACCCGTGTACTGTAACAGAGGGAAGCCGGAGAGATGGAATAAGCAGGATCAGGGAAAGAGGAAATTGTGAAATTTCCTCTTTCCATTTTTTTATGTGTGCGTTATAATGAGATATACTCATCAGAACAGCCTGGGAGGAAAGTATTGGAAACGATACTTGCTTCTTTGCTCCCGGGCAGTTTCGAAAAAGTCCTCCGATATCGCTGAAATGCGGTGATCCGATCGGAGAAAAGTTTCAAATCTAATGGTTCCAAGGCAGCGGATCCGGAGACGGGGAGGCTGTTATGATCTTTTTTTGATTCCCAACGAGATGATAAAACCGGAATAAGGATGAAGGAGTATTATTATGCGTGAAAAATTAGCAACATTACCGCTGACCCAGTTAAAAGAGCTGGCAAAGAGCCAGGGAATCAGGAATATCAGCGGCTTGAGAAAAGCAGAATTGATCGATCGCCTTTGTGAGGCGGCGGAAAGTGCCGGCGGCGCAAAAGTACCGGCAGAAAATAATGAAAATAGAGAGAATACGGCAGCACCGATGCAGGCGGCAGCGCAGAAAGAGAAAGCGCCGGCTGCTGGAAATGTTTCCGGAGGTGCGGGACAGGAGAAAATGGCATCGGAGAGACCGGCGGTCTTCCAGGACCGCACGGGGCGTCCGGAGAAAACCGAGCGTGCGGAACGATATGAGAGAAATGACCGTCAGGAGCGTGGGGAGCGCCAGATGAGAAATGACCGGCAGGGCAGCTACCAGAGCCGTCAGAACAATTACAGAGATCGCCAGAGTAATTACCAGGATCGTCAGAGCAGCTATCAGGACCGTCAGAGTGGTCATCAGGATCGCCAGATCAGTTACCAGGACCGCCAGAGCAGCTACCAGGACCGTCAGAATGCTTACCAGGGGCAGTCATCTGCGCAGGATTCCCAGACTCAGGGAAACTATCAGGACCGCCAGACTCAGGGCGGCATGCCGGATGCCCAGGAAATTCAGGAGAGCTCAAGAACCTATCAGACTGGTTACCAGACAAGAAACCAGGGTGCTCAGAGTTATACCGCGGAACCGAAGGCAGATCTTCAGGATCTCGACAGCGGGATCGAGGCAAACGGAATTTTAGAGGTCATGCCGGATGGCTTCGGATTTATCCGCTGTGAGAACTTTCTTCCGGGAGATAACGATGTCTATGTGGCACCTTCCCAGATCCGCCGCTTTAACATGAAGACCGGCGATATCATCCGCGGAAGCCGGAGAGTGAAATCCGCGACAGAGAAATTTGCGGCACTTCTCTATGTAAAGACGATCAACGGCTATCCGACGAGTGTTGTGGAGCACCGCCCGAACTTTGAGGATCTGACCCCGATCTTCCCGAACCAGAGACTGAATCTGGAAGTCAGAGGTGGAAAAAATACGACAGCGATGAGAGTCATGGACCTCCTTGCTCCGATCGGTAAAGGCCAGCGAGGTCTGATCGTATCCCCGCCGAAAGCAGGTAAGACAACCTTATTAAAACAGGTTGCAAAAGCAGTTACGACCAACTATCCGGATATGCATATGATCATTCTTCTGATCGATGAGCGCCCGGAGGAGGTTACAGACATTAAGGAATCCGTTGTAGGACCGAACGTGGAAGTCATCTACTCTACGTTTGACGAGCTCCCGGAGCGCCACAAACGTGTCTCTGAGATGGTCATCGAGCGCGCGAGACGTCTGGTAGAGCATGGGCGTGATGTCATGATCCTCTTAGACAGTATCACAAGACTTGCAAGAGCCTATAACCTGGTTGTTCCGCCGAGCGGACGTACTCTTTCGGGTGGTCTTGATCCGGCGGCACTCCACATGCCGAAGCGTTTCTTCGGAGCAGCGAGAAATATGAGAGAGGGCGGAAGCCTGACGATCCTTGCAACCGCACTTGTCGATACCGGAAGCCGTATGGATGACGTTATCTACGAGGAATTTAAAGGTACCGGCAATATGGAGCTTGTACTCGACCGCAAGCTCTCCGAGAAGCGGATCTTCCCGGCAATCGATATCTTAAAGTCCGGTACACGCCGCGACGATCTCCTGCTCACAAGCGAGGAGGCGGAAGCTGTGGATATCGTCCGCAAGGCGACAAACTCCATGAAAGCGGAGGAGTCCGTGGAGAAGATCCTGGACATGTTCGCACGAACAAGAACGAACAGAGAGTTCGTGGAAATGACAAAGAAAACACGATTCATATAAATGACGGGCCGGTGCTCGGAATCCGTTGGTCATTTTTCAGACCGGGTTCCGGACACAGAGTCTTATTAAGAAAAATCGTAACTGTGAGGGTACTGAACGTTACTTTTCACGGATAGGAATTTTCTGAACTGAAAATTCCGTATGATACCGTTGTGGTAACTACTGAACAGTTACGAGGAAGCGTGTAAATACCTGACAGAAAACTGAACTGTCGGGGTAGATAGGAGAACAGAAAGAATGGAAGAAACAGGAAAAAATCCGATCCAGGTCGCAGAGCGCCTGTTCCAGGTGATCGAGTGTCTGGCGGAGAATGGTCCGATGGGGATCATGGATCTGAGCGCGCAGCTCGGATTCCATAAGAGCACGACGCACCGGCTCGTGACTTCCCTCCAGTATATGGGCTATATCCGGCAGGACGAGGAATCCCTGAAATACGCGCTGTCTCTGAAGTTCCTGGAGATCGGAGGCAAGATCCTGGAACAGACGAACATGGCTTCTCTGGTTCATCCGTCACTGAAGAAACTGTCGGAGCAGACCGGAGAGACGGTCCATCTCGTCCGCAGAGAGGGAACGGAGGCCGTGTATATCGATAAAGTGGAATCCAACGTCAGCTCGATCCGGATGGTATCGAGAGTCGGAAGCCGGATCCCCCTGTACTGCTCCGGCGTCGGCAAGGCGCTGCTCGCGGAGCTGCCGGATCCGGAGATCAGAGAGATCTGGAACAGCTCAGAGATCGTGTCCCTGACACCGTACACTGTAACAAAGTTTCAGGATCTCATGGAACGGATCGGGACAGTGCGGAAGGTCGGATATGCGATGGATGATGAGGAGAATGAGGAAGGCGTCCGCTGCATCGCGGTCAGCATTCCGGATTACCATAAAGAACCGGTCTACGCCCTGAGCATCTCCGCACCGGTGAGCCGGATGACGGATGCCCGGATCGCGGAACTTGCCGTGGATGTGCTGGCATTTAAGAAAGAACTGGAGAAGACGCTGGGATTCTCGAGAAGCTGAGGAAAGCACAGGAACAGTTACAGAATAAAAAGAGCGATGAGTTCTGGAATCTGATGTCGGATCCCGGAGTTCATCGCTCTTTTTCGTTACCGTGTGTGGGGATTTTCAGTGTGTGTATTGTAACTGGATTTTACTGATACTTTGTAACTGGTCAGTAGGTCTGCGCACTTGCTGCGCTGACCGTAATAAAACACAGGCTTGAAGGCAAAAATCCCATCGGTGAAGCCGATTTGGAATGGATTTTTGATATTTCCCGATCAGTTTCCGCACTCGATACTGATCGCGTTGAACATGTCGAGGATATCATCTACCTTCGTGTTCGCCTTTTCATCGCCCTTTTTGTCCATGACCGCATGTCCCTGGTGCATCATCAGGAGACGGTCGCCGTACTCGACAGCAAAGCGGAGATTGTGGGTGACCATGATCGTTGTCAGGTGTTTCTCCGCAACGATCTTTCCTGTGAGTTCCATGATGATATCGGCGGTCTTCGGGTCGAGGGCTGCAGTGTGCTCATCGAGGATCAGAAATTCGATCGGGGTCATCGTGGACATCAAAAGTGCCATCGCCTGGCGCTGGCCGCCGGAGAGAACGCCGACCTTCACGCCCATCTTATCCTCAAGACCGAGTCCTAAGATCTTTAACTGGTCGCGGTAGAAATCGATGCGGGACTTGTTTGTCCCAGGCAGCAGGTTAAACGGTTTTCCTTTATTATCGGCGAGTGCCATATTCTCCAGAATCGTCATGTTCGGGCAGGTCCCCATTGCCGGGTGCTGGTAGACGCGGCCGATGCGGCGCTGGCGCTTGTACTCCGGCATCTTTGTGATATCGACTCCGCCCATCGTGATCGTTCCGGAGTCGACCGGAATGCTGCCGCAGATCAGGTTTAACATGGAAGTCTTTCCGGATCCATTGCTGCCGATTACGGAGACGAACTCGCCGTCGGCGATGCTCAGGTTGAAATCCTTAAAGAGGCACATTTCGTTCACGGTGCCTGCATTGTAATATTTATTGATGTTCTTTAATTCAAGCATGATGTGCCCCCTTTCTCTTCATGGAATCACTGATGATCAGGATCAGAAGAAGGATCGCTGCAGTGATCAGTTTCAGGTCAGTTGCTTTTACGATGCGCATGGAAATGACGAAAGCGACGCATGCCTTGTAGAGGATCGCGCCTGCGATGACCGCGGTGGTCGCTTTTAATTTTCCAAAGCGATGGAACAGCTGGGTTCCGAGGATGACGCTTGCGAGACCGAAGACCATGGTTCCGGTTCCGATGGAGATATCGAAGAAGGCCTGCTTCTGAGCAAGAACTCCTCCGGCGAGAGCTGCGAAGCCGTTCGCGATCGCAAGACCGATGATCTTCACGCGGCCTTTGTCCTCCGCGAGAGAGGTTACGAGAGCGTCATTGTCTCCGGCTGCCCGGAGCAGATATCCGGATCTCGTGTTTAAGTACCAGTCGAGGACGAATTTGCAGATCAGGGTGATCACTGCAAGGATGATCACAACGATGTACGGTCTCACGGATGCCGGCAGGCTGTTTCTCGTCCATTCATTGTCGAAGATCGTATCCTGGGACAGGAACGGGAGATTGGCTTTCATTCCGGCGATCCGAAGATTTACGGAGTAGAGAGCGGTCATGACAATGATACCGGAAAACAGATCGCGGACCTTGCATTTTACATGAATAAAGCCGGTCACGCATCCGGCGAGCACGCCTGCGAAGAAAGAGAGCGGTAATGCCCACACCGGGGAAATGCCTTTCACGATCAGCCCTGCGGTCAGCGCTGCGCCCAGGGGGAATGTTCCATCGACCGAAAGATCCGGAAAGTCCAGGATCTTGTAGGTGATGTATACGCCCAGGGCCATGATCGCGTAGATCAGCCCTTCCTCAAAGATTCCTAATAAGATTGCCATGTTATCCTCCGAAAATCAATAACCTATATTTTATCGCGGTTATTACAGTGGGTGTTCAGCTCTGCTGAACAGTTACTTTTACAGTTACATTCTGGTGCAAAGTCCGGCAAAGCGGATGAAATGCTTTGCCGGACTTCCTGACATTGTGTCTGTTTGAATTATTACTGGGTGATCTCAGTGAATAATTCTTTTGCATTCTTGGAGAGGTCCTCCGGGAATGTGATCCCGAGATCCTCAGCGACTTTGGAGTTTCCGTAGAAAGCTGCTTCCTCGATGACTTCAAAGTTCAGTTCGCTTGCTTTTTTCTCGCCCTTTAAGACTTCGGCAGCCATGCGTCCTGTCTGCTTTCCAAGATCAACATAATCGAGACCCATTGCAGCGAGGCAGCCGATCTTGACCTGTTCGATCTCACTTCCGAATACCGGGATGTTCTTTGCGTTTGCTTTGGAAAGGATCAGCGGAAGAGAAGCAACGACGGTGTTGTCCGTTAAGTTGTTTAAGCAGTCAACCTGTTCTAAGAGGCTGTCAGCTGCCAGCGGGATGTCTGCTGTGGAGGAAACGCCGGACTCAACGATCTCGAAACCGTAATCAGCAGCTTTTTCCTTATACTCTGCGAGTGTGGAAGCGGAGTTTACTTCGCTTGTTGTATACATGATACCGATCTTCTTCGCATCCGGAAGGATCGCGCGGATCATTTCGAGCTGCTGTTCAACCGGAAGCTTATCACTTGTTCCTGTCACTTCACCGACCGGTGTTCCGTCTGCGTTTGCAAGTTCAGCTGCGACCGGATCGGTAACTGCTGTATAGATGACCGGAATATCATTCTTTCTGCCGACGCTGTATGCGCTCTGGGCGCTCGGTGTTGCGATCGCGCAGATGAGATCCACCTTCTGTCCGGCGAAGTTTGTACTGATCTGTGCTGCTAACCCTGGGTCAGCCTGTGCGTTTTCTTCTAATACGGTAAGATTTTTGCCTTCCACGAATCCGTTCTCGGCGAGACCTTCGATGAAACCTTCCCGGCAGTTGTCGAGAGAGCCGTGAACAGCGAACTGGTTGATGCCGATCGTGTAGGAACCGTCTGCGAGAGCGGTATCCGCTGCGTCTGCGGATCCTGCAGTTGTTGCTTCGGCAGTTGTTGTCTCGGCAGCTGTCGTCTCAGCGGCAGTCGTTGTGGAAGCTGTGTTTGAAGAGCAGCCTGCGAGAAGTGCTGCGGTGAATGTTGCTGCGATGATTGCTTTGATCGATTTTTTCATAATTTTGTTCTCCTCTTCTACTTTTTAATTGAGATGATTCGTAACTGCATTCCGGGTCTTTCCGATCCGGTCATGCGGTCCAGTAGTTGTTGGAGGTGTGGAGCGAAGGTGCCGTGGTGTGGGATATCTTGTACAGAGCATGTATTTTTGCTGCCATACATCTGTAGGGAGCTGCCGTCGGCAGGTCCTTTAGGTATAAAAAAATCCCAAGGATCAGATATCGATTTAAATCTGATCCTTGAGACGAATTTCATATCCGCGGTGCCACTCAATTTGACCTTTCGGTCCGCTTTTTTCGTATACCAACATATACGCCGCTTTCTTAACGACTGCGGTAGCCGTCAGTCCATACTAAAATTCAGGACTGCCCTCGAAAGTCCATTCCATTTCCAGTGCAATACTGCAATCCCACCGCCTGCAGCTCTCTGTGAAAACATGATCGAAAATGTACTCCTCTTTCTCAACGGTTTTTCTTGTTTGGTTATGGGTATCATAGTACGAAAAGGATTGTTTGTCAAGAAGAACAATAAAAAAAGTTTGGAAACCTGCAAACTCTGTCAGCCAGAAAGAAAAATGGTAATTTCTAAAAAAAATATAACATTTCAGAAACTTCCATAAATTCCATTGACTTTCAATGTTTCCTGATATAGGATAAATATCACACGAAATGACAGGGTGTCATCTCACGCAGATCTTCAGAAAACAAAGCATGTAAAAGACAGAAAAAGTAACAGCAGAGGCTCGGATGCGATGAAAAGCTCTGCAGAAAAATGAAAATCAAGGAGGCACACGTATGGGTACCAAAGACGGCGGAAAAAAGCCGAACCCGAATGATCTCAATTCATTTAAGGGATTTTTCTATTATATGATCATAATTCTGGTCATGACGGTCCTGTTAAACGGACTCGTATTCCCGTCCGCACTGAAAAGTCAGGTAAAGGAAGTCGGCTACAACGAATTTCTGGCTATGGTAGACAATAACCAGGTCACACAGGTAGAGAAAGATGACACGAACGGCGAGTACGTGTTTATCGCGAAAGACAGCAATGGAAAAGAGCAGGTCTACAAGACAGGACTCTGGGATGACCCGGATCTGACAGATCGCCTGTACAGCAAGGGCGTCACATTCGATAAAGTGATTCCGAGAAAAGAGTCAGCGATCATGAATATTTTCGTGAACTGGATCCTTCCGTTCGTGATCATGATTGGGCTCGGGCAGATCTTAAGCCGCAGCATGGCGAAGCGCATGGGCGGAAACGCGATGACATTTGGAAAGTCCAATGCAAAGATCTACGCGGAGAGCGAGACCGGTGTGACATTTGCGGATGTCGCAGGTGAGGAGGAGGCGAAAGACGCCTTAAAGGAGATCGTTGATTTCCTTCATGACCCGAAGAAATATTCCGATATCGGTGCCACACTTCCGAAGGGCGCCCTTCTCGTAGGCCCTCCAGGAACAGGTAAAACATTACTTGCAAAGGCCGTTGCCGGTGAGGCGCACGTTCCGTTCTTCTCAATCTCCGGTTCCGAGTTCGTTGAGATGTTCGTCGGCATGGGTGCCGCGAAGGTCCGGGACCTCTTCAAGCAGGCAAATGAGAAAGCTCCGTGTATCGTCTTTATCGATGAGATCGATACTATCGGTAAAAAGCGTGACGGAAGCGGCATGGGTGGAAACGATGAGCGTGAGCAGACCTTAAACCAGCTTCTTACAGAGATGGACGGATTCGACGGACGAAAGGGTGTTGTGATCCTGGCGGCCACAAACCGTCCGGAGACCCTCGATAAGGCTCTTTTAAGACCGGGCCGTTTCGACAGAAGAATTCCGGTGGAGCTTCCGGATCTTAAAGGCCGTGAGGCGATCCTGCGGGTACATGGAAAAGATGTCAAGATGGATGAGTCCGTTGACTTTAACGCCATCGCGAGAGCCACTGTCGGAGCCAGCGGTGCCGAGCTTGCGAACATTATCAATGAGGGCGCGCTCCGTGCCGTCCGCATGGGACGCCGCGTTGTATCCCAGGCTGACCTGGAGGAGAGCGTTGAGACTGTTATCGCCGGTTACCAGAAGAAAAATGCGTCCGTATCTGAAAATGAACGCCGGATCGTCGCTTATCACGAGATCGGTCATGCCCTGGTGGCTGCGTGCCAGAGCAATTCCGCTCCGGTACACAAGATCACGATTATTCCGAGAACATCGGGTGCTCTTGGTTATACGATGCAGGTGGAGGACGGCGAGCGCCTTCTTATGAGTAAGGAGGAGGCACTCAACAAGATCGCAACCCTGACCGGCGGCCGTGCGGCGGAGGAATTTATGTTCCACTCCATCACGACCGGAGCCTCCAACGATATCGAGCAGGCCACAAAGCTTGCCCGCGCTATGGTGACCCGCTACGGCATGAGCGACCAGTTCGGTATGGTTGCCCTTGAGACCGTGACGAACCAGTACCTTGGTGGAGACACCTCCCTCGCATGCTCACCGGAGACAGCGAAAGCCATCGATGACGAGGTGATCGCTACCGTGAAGGCACAGTACGAGAAGGCGATGGGAATCTTAAGAGACCATGCAGCAAAATTAAACGAACTCGCCGGATATCTTCTCGAAAAGGAGACAATCACAGGGGAAGAATTTATGGAGATCCTGAACCGGTAAAAGCAGTATATCAGTGTGAGAAGACTCAGAGACCATGCAAAGTGGCTGCTCTGAGTCTTTTTTCGTTTTGGGAAAAGAATCAGTTACTTTTCATGGGTAGGAATTTTCTGAACTGAAAATTCCGTACAATACAGTGGTGGTAGTGGATTTTGCCGATTCGGAATGCGAAGCATCGGCAAAATCCTGTTACAGTGCGCGGGCAAGGAGTGCCCGTGTACTGTAACAAGAATCAGGCATTGGGCTGACGATGTGAAATCTCGATTGTGTACACTGGAAACCTATGTTAAAATGAGAGTAGAAATTTAGCTGTTGGGCTTAAAATACAAAATTAAAATGACCTGAAAAGAGGAATACCGACAGGAGGAAAAACGGATGAAACAGAGATATTGTCCATACTGCGACCAGAAAATGACATCGGGTCTATACTGCAGCGGATGCAAAAGGATCGTGTGGCATCCATATGTGCAGGATGTGGATTACTATTTAAATGAGAGGCATCCTCGCCATGAGTCAGACTGCCTGTACCATGATGGCGGAAGCGAATACCCTGGAAGCAGCACGTCCGGTACAGATTCGTACGCGGGCATATTTAAAGGGAATGGGACATCAACCAGAATACAGGGCGGAAAGAAAAAGCCAGCTCGGGAGAAGAAGACAGCGGATCCATTCCAGAATATGGGAAACCGGATGACGGGACAGCGGAATGCGTTCGAAAATATGAAGAGCCAGCTTGGACAGTACCGCAGCCAGGCAGATACCTGCCAGAGTGGAACTTACAGCAGCCAGTCCGCGAAGAACATCATGGACCGCGTAAACTCCGAGCGGGGACGGAAGAAGCCGTTTACCGGCATTCTGATCGTCGTGATCATCTGGCTGGTATTTTCCGTCGGCGGAAACCTGCTGTTCCTTATCACCCATGCGATCCGGGAATCGATCTACGGGATCGAGAACATCTTCGACTCGTCCAGCGGCGATCTCTGGTCCTCTGCCGATTCCAACGCCGTGGAGGTCCTTGGGGAGGGCGAGCTCTCCGACGAGGAGGTGCGGGCCATCGGAACAAACTGTACAAACTACGGTCACTATGACGCCCAGCTTGCGGATGTGACGGCCGCCCTGGACCGGCTCCTGCCGCAGTACGGATTTTCTGAGTGGTCGATGGAGGACACATACAGCTACAACTATGCTTCGGACGATATGAGCTGGTACAACACAGATCAGGCCTATTATCTGAGCCGTGATGGGGAGTATGTGGGAAGCATTACCATCTACGCCGACACGGCAACGGACGATCTCCATGGAATCGGTGCCTACAGCAGCGACGAGGAGGCCTTCTACCAGATCGCGGACGTGCTGGAAGCCACATTCCAGGAATTCGGCTATCTGGATACGGATCTAAATGGACAGGAGGTATATCAGGAACTGATCAATACCGAGGATATGATCGTTAGTAAGACAGATGACAGTGTCAACGGATTTACCACAGCTTATGGACCGGAGATTTTTGCAAGTAAAGAAAGCCCGTCAGGGGATGATTTCTACTCGATCCAGATGTATGCGCCGGGGTATTACACAAGCGTAGAGTAGGAAAACTTTGTAAAAAAGTGCTTGACAGATTGACAACCCCATGGTAGTATGAAATGTGCACTATTGTGGTATCATGTGCATATGGTACCAGTATGCCCAAAATTAGTTATTGATTATAGAGAAAGAAAACAGGGGTGAAACGTCAAATGGAGAAAAGCAGAATGCGTCCGGTGCCGTCCGGCAAGAGCGTAAGAATGAGCTTCTCAAGACAGAAAGAAGTTCTTGAGATGCCGAACCTGATCGAGATCCAGAAGGATTCTTATCAGTGGTTCCTCGACGAGGGCCTGAAAGAGGTCTTTGACGATATCTCTCCGATCGCTGACTTTGCTGGACATCTTAGCCTGGAGTTTGTAGACTTCACGCTTTGCAAAGATGACATCAAATACACGATCGAAGAGTGCAAAGAGCGTGATGCAACTTACGCCGCACCTTTGAAAGTCAAGGTGAGACTCTGCAACAAAGATAAAGATGAGATCAATGAACACGAGATTTTCATGGGCGATCTGCCATTAATGACAGATACCGGCTCCTTCGTTATTAACGGTGCAGAGCGTGTTATCGTCAGCCAGTTGGTACGTTCCCCTGGTATCTATTATGGTATCGATCACGATAAGATCGGTAAAGAATTATATTCCTGTACCGTAATCCCGAATCGTGGAGCATGGTTAGAGTATGAGACAGATTCCAACGACGTGTTCTATGTACGTGTAGACCGTACCAGAAAGGTCCCGGTAACTGTCCTGATCCGTGCGCTCGGATATGGTACAAACGCTGAGATCATCGATCTCTTCGGTGAGGAGCCGAAGCTTCTCGCAAGCTTCACAAAGGATACATCCGACAACTATCAGGATGGTCTCCTTGAGTTATATAAGAAGATCCGTCCGGGCGAGCCGCTGTCTGTCGACAGCGCTGAGAGCCTGTTAAACGGCATGTTCTTCGACCCGAGAAGATATGATCTCGCAAAGGTCGGCAGATATAAATTCAACAAGAAGCTTCATATGAAGAACCGTATCGTCGGACAGATTCCGTCCGAGGATATCGTTGATACAGAAACAGGCGAGATCCTTGCGGAAGCAGGAAAAGCGATCACAAAAGATCAGGCGATCGCGATCCAGAACGCTGCGATCCCGTATGTATGGATCCAGACAGAAGAGCGCGTGGAGAAAGTCCTTTCCAACCTTATGGTTGACCTTTCCGCATATGTGTCCTTCGATCCGGAAGAAGTAGGTATCACAGAGTTAGTATATTACCCGGTATTAAAAGACATTCTGGAAAAAGCAGGGGATGACGAGGAAGAGTTAAAAGCTGAACTCCGCCGCAACGTCCACGAGCTTGTTCCGAAATGCATCACAAAGGAAGATATCCTTGCTTCCATCAACTACAACATGCACCTTGAGTACGGCATCGGCGTAAAGGATGATATCGACCACCTTGGAAACCGTCGTATCCGTGCAGTCGGAGAGCTCCTTCAGAACCAGTACCGTATCGGTCTCTCCAGAATGGAGCGCGTTGTACGTGAGAGAATGACAACACAGGACATCGACGGAATCACTCCGCAGTCCCTGATCAATATCAAACCGGTCACTGCAGCAGTGAAGGAGTTCTTCGGAAGCTCCCAGCTGTCCCAGTTCATGGACCAGAACAACCCGTTATCCGAGCTTACGCATAAGAGACGTCTCTCCGCGTTAGGACCGGGCGGTCTGTCCAGAGAGCGTGCAGGATTCGAGGTTCGAGATGTACACTACACCCACTACGGTCGTATGTGTCCGGTCGAGACTCCTGAGGGACCGAACATCGGTCTTATCAACTCCCTCGCAAGCTATGCGAAGGTAAACCAGTACGGCTTCGTTGAGGCTCCGTATCGTGTCGTAGACAAGAGCGATCCGGCTAACCCGCGTGTTACCGACGATGTTGTCTACATGACAGCTGACGAAGAGGATAACTACATCGTAGCACAGGCGAATGAGCCGCTCGATGAGGAAGGCCACTTCATCCACAACAACGTATCCGGTCGTTTCCGTGAGGAGACTTCCTCCTTCCAGAAGAAACAGATCGACCTCATGGACGTATCCCCGAGAATGGTATTCTCCGTTGCTACTTCCATGATCCCGTTCTTACAGAACGATGACGCGAACCGTGCCCTGATGGGATCCAACATGCAGCGTCAGGCTGTACCGCTGCTTTCCACAGAAGCTCCGGTTGTTGGTACCGGTATCGAAGGCAAGGCTGCCGTTGACTCCGGTGTCTGCGTAGTCGCTAAGAATGCCGGCGTTGTTGAACGCTCCGCTTCCAACGAGATCATCATCAAGAGAGATTCTGACGGAAACCGCGACGTTTACCGCCTGATCAAATTCTCACGAAGCAACCAGTCCAACAGCTACAACCAGAAGCCGATCGTTTACAAGGGCGACCATGTAGAGAAAGGCGAGGTTATCGCGGACGGACCGTCCACAAAGGATGGCGAGATCGCACTTGGTAAGAACCCGCTGATCGGATTCATGACCTGGGAAGGTTACAACTACGAGGATGCGGTCCTGTTAAGTGAAAAACTTGTTATGAATGATGTCTACACATCTGTTCATATTGAAGAATATGAATGCGAATCCCGTGATACCAAGTTAGGACCGGAAGAGATCACAAGAGATGTTCCGGGTGTCGGCGATGACGCATTGAAAGACCTGGATGAGCGCGGAATCATCCGCATCGGCGCTGAGGTCCGTGCCGGTGATATCTTAGTTGGAAAGGTAACTCCTAAGGGAGAGACTGAGCTGACAGCTGAAGAGAGACTTCTTCGTGCGATCTTCGGTGAGAAGGCAAGAGAAGTCCGCGACACATCCTTAAAAGTACCGCATGGCGCATACGGAACCATCATCGACGCAAAACTCTTCACAAGAGAGAACGGCGACGAGCTTGCTCCTGGCGTAAATGAGACAGTCCGCATCTACATCGCTCAGAAACGTAAGATTTCTGTTGGTGATAAGATGGCCGGCCGTCATGGTAACAAGGGTGTTGTCTCCCGTGTACTTCCGGTAGAGGATATGCCGTTCCTTCCGAACGGACGTCCGCTCGATATCGTATTAAACCCGTTAGGCGTGCCGTCCCGAATGAACATCGGACAGGTCCTTGAGATCCACTTAAGCCTTGCAGCAAAGGCACTTGGATTCAATGTTTCCACACCGGTATTCGATGGCGCAGACGAGAATGATATCCAGGATACACTGGAGCTTGCAAACGATTATGTAAACATGGAATGGGATGCATTCCAGGAGAAGTATAAAGAGATCCTTCGTCCGGAGGTTATGGAATATCTCGGTGAGCACCTTGATCACCGTGCTCTCTGGAAGGGCGTTCCGATCAGCCGTACCGGTAAGGTACAGCTCCGCGACGGACGTACAGGCGAATACTTCGATGGCCCGACTACGATCGGACACATGCACTACCTGAAACTGCATCACCTGGTTGACGATAAGATCCATGCACGTTCCACAGGCCCATACGCACTCGTTACACAGCAGCCGCTCGGTGGTAAAGCACAGTTCGGCGGACAGCGTTTCGGTGAGATGGAGGTTTGGGCTCTTGAGGCTTACGGCGCGGCTTACACACTTCAGGAGATCCTGACAGTGAAGTCCGATGACGTTGTTGGACGTGTAAAGACCTACGAGGCGATCATCAAGGGCGAGAACATTCCGGAGCCGGGTATTCCGGAGTCCTTCAAGGTACTCTTAAAAGAGTTACAGTCTCTCGGACTGGATGTAAGAGTGCTGCGTGACAATGGTGAGGAAGTCGATATGTCTGAGAACATCGACTACTCTGATACAAACTACGATCTTCGTTCCATCATCGAGGGAGACCGCCGCTACAACGATAAGGAAGACTTATCCGACTACGGATTCCAGAAGCAGGAATTCAAGGGCGACGAGCTTGTCAATGTGGAAGACGATGACTATACAAACGACGGTGCCAAAGACGACTATGTCGATGACGATTATACCGAGGATGACGACAAATAATTAGAAGGGAGTACCGTTCATGCCTGAGACAAATGAAACTTATCAGCCGATGACATTCGACGCGATCCGTATCGGACTTGCCTCTTCGGAAAAGATTCTGGAATGGTCCCATGGTGAGGTTAAAAAACCGGAGACCATCAACTACAGAACCTTAAAACCGGAGAAGGACGGTCTGTACTGCGAAAGAATCTTTGGACCGACCAAGGACTGGGAGTGCCATTGTGGTAAATACAAGAAAATCAGATACAAAGGTGTTATCTGTGACCGCTGCGGCGTTGAGGTAACGAAGTCCAGCGTGCGCCGTGAGCGTATCGGACATATCGCGCTTGCCGCTCCGGTATCCCATATCTGGTATTTTAAAGGTATCCCGAGCCGTATGGGTCTGATCCTGGACATCTCCCCGAGAGTCCTCGAGAAAGTTCTGTACTTTGCTTCCTATATCGTTCTGGATGCAGGAAATACCGGACTTCAGTTAAAGCAGGTCCTTTCCGAGAAAGAGTACCGCGATGCTGTTGAAAAGTACGGCTACGGCACATTCCGCGTAGGAATGGGTGCTGAGGCAGTCCAGGAACTTTTAAAGAATATCGATCTGGATAAAGACTCCGAAGAGCTGAGAAAAGCTCTTCAGGAGGCTTCCGGCCAGAAGAGAGCGAGAATCATCAAGCGCCTTGAGGTTGTTGATGCATTCCGCAGCTCCGGAAACAGACCGGAGTGGATGATCATGAACGTGATCCCGGTCATCCCGCCGGATATCCGCCCGATGGTACAGCTCGACGGCGGACGTTTCGCGACATCCGACTTAAACGACTTATACAGAAGAATCATCAACCGTAACAACCGTCTCGCAAGACTTCTCGAACTCGGCGCTCCGGACATCATCGTCCGCAACGAGAAGAGAATGCTCCAGGAGGCTGTTGATGCCCTGATCGATAACGGCAGACGCGGAAGACCGGTTACAGGACCGGGCAACCGTGCGTTAAAGTCCCTTTCTGACATGTTAAAAGGTAAGCAGGGACGTTTCCGTCAGAACCTTCTCGGTAAACGAGTTGACTATTCCGGACGTTCCGTTATCGTCGTTGGACCGGAACTTAAGATCTACCAGTGCGGTCTTCCGAAAGAGATGGCGATCGAGCTCTTCAAACCGTTCGTTATGAAGGAACTCGTTGCAAACGGAACTGCACACAACATCAAGAACGCGAAAAAGATGGTCGAGCGTCTTCAGACAGAGGTCTGGGATGTTCTCGAGGATGTAATCAAAGAGCATCCGGTTATGTTAAACCGTGCCCCTACTCTTCACCGTCTTGGTATTCAGGCGTTCGAGCCGATCCTTGTAGAAGGTAAGGCAATCAAGCTTCACCCGCTCGTTTGTACCGCATTCAACGCGGACTTCGATGGAGACCAGATGGCGGTTCACCTTCCGCTGACGATGGAAGCACAGGCAGAGTGCCGCTTCCTTCTTCTCTCCCCGAACAACCTGTTAAAACCGTCCGATGGTGGTCCGGTAGCAGTTCCTTCCCAGGATATGGTCCTCGGTATCTACTATCTGACACAGGAGAGACCGGGCGCAAAGGGCGAAGGCATGTTCTTCAAGAGCCCGAACGAAGCACTTCTTGCATATGAGAACGGAGCCGTTACTCTTCATGCGAGAATCAAAGTCCGTGTGACAAAGACACTTCCGGACGGAAGAACGATGACAGGCATCGTTGATACAACTGTAGGACGTATCCTCTTCAACGAGATCATCCCGCAGGACCTTGGATTTGTCGACAGAACGATCCCGGGCAACGAGTTAAAGCCGGAGATCGATTTCCTCGTAAAGAAGAAACAGTTAAAGCAGATCCTCGAGAAAGTCATCAATACACACGGAGCGATTCAGACAGCGATCACTCTGGACGATATCAAGGCGATCGGTTACAAGTACTCCACAAGAGCCGCTATGACCGTATCCATTTCCGATATGACTGTCCCGGCAACCAAGAAACAGCTCCTTGCGGACGCTGAGGCAACGGTTGACCGTATCGCAAAGAACTTCCGCCGTGGTCTTATCACAGAGGAAGAACGTTACAAAGAAGTTATCGATGTATGGAAAGCAACCGATGACCAGTTAACACATGACCTTCTGACAGGTCTTGATAAATACAACAACATCTTCATGATGGCGGACTCCGGAGCCCGTGGTTCTGATAAGCAGATCAAGCAGCTTGCTGGTATGCGAGGACTTATGGCGGATACAACCGGTCACACGATCGAACTCCCGATCAAGTCCAACTTCCGTGAAGGTCTTGACGTACTTGAGTACTTCATCTCCGCACATGGTGCGAGAAAAGGTATGTCCGATACCGCTCTTCGTACAGCCGACTCTGGTTACCTGACAAGACGTCTTGTCGATGTATCCCAGGATCTCATCATCCGTGAGACAGACTGCTGCGAAGGAAAAGGAACGATCCCGTACATGGAGATCGAAGGCTTTACAGACGGTAAAGAGACGATCGAGACTCTCCAGGAGAGATTAACAGGCAGATATATCGCTGAGACGATCACAGATCCGGATACCGGAGAAGTTGTTGTCAAGGCAAACCATATGTGTACACCGAAACGTGCCGCAGCCGTTATCAAGGTTCTTGAGAAGCTCGGCAGAAATACCGTTAAGATCCGTACAGTCCTGACATGTAAATGCCATATCGGTGTTTGCTCCAAGTGCTACGGCGCGAACATGGCGACAGGTCAGCCGGTACAGGTCGGCGAGGCTGTTGGTATCATTGCCGCACAGTCCATCGGTGAGCCGGGTACACAGTTAACCATGCGTACATTCCACTCCGGCGGTGTTGCCGGCGGCGATATCACACAGGGTCTTCCGCGTGTCGAGGAGCTTTTCGAGGCAAGACGCCCGAAGGGACTTGCGATCATTG
Organism: Pilosibacter rotomagensis; assembly: GCF_045062245.2. NCBI lineage: Bacteria > Bacillati > Bacillota > Clostridia > Eubacteriales > Clostridiaceae > Pilosibacter > Pilosibacter rotomagensis. The sequence continues at coordinate 637,673 of NZ_CM170323.1, forward strand.
CTGAATTTGGTGGTGTTGTCACAATTAAAGATACCAAGAAGAAACGTGAGATCATCGTTACTGATCCGGAGACCGGAAACTCCAAGACTTATCTGATCCCGTATGGTTCCAGAATCAAAGTTACGGACGGACAGGTTCTCGAGGCCGGTGACGTTCTCACAGAAGGTAGCATCAACCCGCACGACCTGTTAAAGGTTAAGGGCGTTCGTGCCGTACAGGATTACATGATCCGTGAGGTACAGCGTGTTTACCGTTTACAGGGTGTAGAGATCAACGATAAGCATATCGAGATGATCGTGCGTCAGATGTTAAAGAAGATCCGTATCGAGGAGAGCGGCGATTCCGACGTTCTTCCGGGCGTATCCATGGATGTTCTTGATTTCAACGAGATGAACGAGGAGCTCATCGCTGCAGGCAAACAGCCGGCAGAGGGCAAACAGGTCATGCTCGGTATCACAAAGGCATCCCTTGCAACCGATTCCTTCTTATCCGCTGCATCCTTCCAGGAGACCACCAAGGTTCTTACTGAGGCTGCGATCAACGGCAAAGTAGATCACCTGATCGGTCTGAAAGAGAATGTTATCATCGGTAAGCTCATCCCGGCTGGTACCGGTATGAAGCGTTACCGCAACATCAAGCTCAGCACCGGCGAGATCGAGGAGAAGAAGCCGGAGCCGGAAGTTCAGACTGCTGCTGAGCCGCAGGAGGAGACAGAAGCTCCGATTGAAGAGGCTGAGAAGATCATTCTCAACGAGGATGACACACAGGAAGTTGATGAATAATCGATTATAATGTGTAAAGCTTTATGAAAACAGGCGATCGTGCAGGTTTTCAGAACAGACAAGTTTATATTGTGGGGAAGCTCCTGGAAACAGGAACTTTCCCATAGGCTGATGCATATAAGAACAGCGAGGAGAACATGCGAGATCATGTTTTTCCTCGCTGTTTGAGTATACGGAAGGTTAGAGACAGGCAACTTTTACCAGGGGATATCTGGAAGGATTTCTTTCATTTGCGGATCTTATGATGGTTCGACCTGAATTTCAGGCTTATGTTTTATAGTCTGTATGCAAAGTACAGACTGATTGGAGTGTTTTATATGATTACAATATTATCGAGCTTATTTATAAAAAACAGAGATCAGGTCGGAGACGGCAATGTGCGCCGCGCCTACGGAATGCTCTGCAGCATCGTCGGGATCGCACTCAACGTCTGCCTGTTTGCCGGCAAGTACCTGGCGGGAGTGATCAGCGGATCGATCGCCATCACGGCGGATGCGTTTAACAACCTGTCAGATGCAGGATCATCATTTATCTCCCTGGTGGGGTTCAAATTTTCCGGCATGAAGGCAGATGCGGACCATCCGTTCGGACACGGTAGGATCGAGTATGTGTCCGGCTTCGGCGTTTCCATGATCATCATCCTGATGGGATTTGAGCTCTTAAAGACATCGGTCGGGAAGATCTTTCATCCGGAACCGGTCGAGACAAGCACTCTGGCGGTCGGAATCCTCATTGTCTCTATCTGCGTGAAGGCATATATGTTCTTCTATAACCGTTCCGTGGGAACGAAGATCCAGTCGGAGACGATGAAGGCGACAGCGATGGACAGTATGAGTGATTCCATCGCGACAACGGCAGTCCTGGTCTCGATGGGGATCGCGTATGCGACGGGAGTCAACGTGGACGGATGGTGCGGATGTCTGGTTGCATGCTTTGTTCTCTACGCGGGATATGGCGCTGCGAAGGATACTTTAAATCCACTCCTCGGAGAGGCACCGTCAAAAGAATTTGTCGATGAGATCAAGTCCATCGTACTCGCGCATCCGGAGATCCTTGGGATCCACGATCTTGTGGTACATGACTACGGCCCGGGAAGACGCATGATCTCCCTGCACGGGGAAGTATCCGGTGACAGCGATATTTTTGAGATCCACGATGTGATCGACAGGATCGAGAAAGAATTAAAGAGAAAACTCGGCTGTGAAGCTGTGATCCATATGGACCCGATCGTTGTCAATGACGAGAAGATTAACGAGACGAAAAAAGAGGTCGTGGAGATGATCCGGGAAAATTTCCCGGGTGTCACGATCCACGATTTCCGGATGGTGCAGGGACCAACCCACACGAACCTGATCTTCGACGCAGCCGTTCCGTTCCAATATGGAAAGACAAACGAGGAAGTAAAGAAAGGGATCGCGAAGCTGATCACAGAGAAGTGGAGCAACTATTATGCGGTGATCCAGGCGGAGCAGTCGTATACAGAATAGGAAAGAAATGATAACAGAATCCTGAAGAATTACGGAAAAAATATAAATCCGACATACAAATGAATTGCGGAAGAGAGCGGAACCTGTTATATTGTCAATAGATGCTGCCTGAAGATACAGGCGAAAAAGGTCCTGCGCCGGAAAGGCGTCCGGACGGTAAAAACAAGGAGGTCTCTCTTATGAAAAAGTGGAAAATGGTCCTGACAGCTGCGATGCCGCTTGCAATGGCACTCTCGTTCCCTGCATTTGCGGGTGAGTGGCAGGAAGACATGAACGGCTGGAAATACCAGAATGATGACGGTTCCTACTGTAGAAACGGCTGGTACTGGCTGGATGGTGATCATGACGGCTGGGCACAGTGCTATTATTTCGGAAATACCGGATATGCGATGACTGATTACGGTCGTGCGGACGGTTATGAGATCGACAAGAATGGCGCGTGGAGCGTAAACAGTGTAACCCAGGTGAAGTCGGTTCCGACTGATGTGGAAGAGAATGATCCGGAGGCCATGGAAGTTTACGAGGAAGCGCAGCAGTTAAATGAAACGCTCAAGAGCGAAAATATCGATGTGAACTACCGGATTACAACATCTTATCTTGATGAAACTCTGGATATGACTATGGACATGAACATCAAGATGAGGGAGACGGAAGACGGAAACATCGAATTCCTCTGCGACGGAACATCCAATACACTGGGAACAGAGGTGCCGATCGAGATGTTCTATACGGGCGGCAACATGTATGTGGACATGATGGGAATTAAATATAAGCAGCCGATGTCTTTGGAAGATGCTGCAAAGCAGGCGACCCAGCTCGATATGAACCTGGGTACAGATGTGATCAAAGGTCTAAGAATGTATCAGAACGGCGATACAAAGAAACTTGCCTACAACATCAACGAAGATAAGATCAATGAAGTGATCCAGGCGATCACCGGTGCGACAGCAGAGACATATGCGACTCTCGGTGTTGGCATGGACATGAAGGTCAACGAGGCAAACGGCGAGATGACGATCAACAAAGATGGCTACTACGAGAACATGAAGATCTTCATGGATGTTACAATGAACATTACAGATATGGAGACATCTGAGGTCGATGTGATGAACTACAAGATCGACATGAACATGGACTGCAAGAATCCGGGTAAGGAAGTTCTCTTTGAACTCCCGTCCACAGACGGATTTGAGGAGCTGAATCTTCTGGATCTGACAGGTGAGGAGCAGGAGTAAAAACGGTACATCAGGCTGGGCTCTGCGGATAGACGGCAGACGGGACAAACCTGCAATAAATACAAATGAAGAGTGAATGCCGGAAATAATGCCGGAGAAAACGGGCGCTGCCTTTGAATCCTTATGGATCCAGGCAGCGCCTGTTTATATACGGTGCGCCGGGGGCAGATGGATTCACACAATGGATTCACACAACATGAGAGAACTTTAAGAGAGCTGCCGGTATAAAATATGAAATATTCGGACAGATTTTACAGGATCTCATATATTGATAAAAAGGGACAACAGAGGGAATGTATGGCTTCGGTCAGTTTATGCATGATCGTCCGCAATGAAGAACAGGTCCTTGGAAGATGCCTTTCCTGTGTGAAAGATTTTGCGGATGAGATCATCATTGTCGATACCGGTTCAAACGACAAAACAAAGGAAATCGCGTCATTGTTTACGGATCAGATCTATGATTTTCCCTGGATCGATGATTTTGCGGCGGCGAGGAATTTTGCGTTTCAGAAAGGAACGGGAGACTATCTTTTCTGGCTGGATGCGGATGATGTGATCACGGAAGAAGAGCAAAAGAAACTGATGAAACTAAAAATGCGTCTGGATCAGGAGAAACCGGACGTGGTGATGATGAAATATGCGGTTGGATATGACGGAAGCGGAAGTCCGTCATTTTTCTTTTATCGGGAACGTCTTCTGAGAAGATGCGAAAGAGCGGTATGGAAAGGGCGGATCCATGAGGTGATCGAACCGTTTGGAAAGACAGTGCGGGAAGATATTCTGATCGAACATCGGAAGATCGGGACGGGAGATCCAGACCGCAATCTCAGGATCTTTGAAAAGATGATACGGGAGAAGGGAAAAATCGCGGGCCTGACTGCGCGTGAACACTATTACTATGGAAAGGAACTGTATTACCATAAACGATATAAAGAGGCGGCCGGTGTGTTTTTGACTTATCTGGAAAGGTCTGACGGCTGGCACATCGACCGGATAGATGCGTGCAGGCACGGGGCATTTTGCATGTATCAGCTGGGAAAGCGGGATGAGGCACTTTTTTTTCTGCTCATGGGTCTGCGGGAAGGAATTCCGGGACCGGAACTCTGCTGTGATCTTGGATGGTGGTTCTTTTCCGGAAAGCGGTATGCGGATGCGGAATTCTGGTACCGCCAGGCACTGAAAACGGGAAGATTGGCCGGGGAGGAAGGATTTATCATGCCGGAATACCGCGGGTATATTCCGTATCTCCAGCTTTGCGTATGCCTTGACCGGATGGGAGAGAGAAAAAAAGCGTGCTGGTATAACGAGCTGGCGGAACGATGCCATCCGGGAACGGAAGCGTGCAGAAAGAACCGGGAATATTTTGCACGGATCGGAATGAGAAAATAAAAATGCTGCGGCAGGATCAAGGCCGCGGATGGAGCGATAAAGAGAGCAGGAACGAATATGGACGGGCAGCATAAAGTATAGTAAACGGATATCCGGTTACGGAATATTCGTGAAAAATAAGGAGAAGGAGATTCAGATATGAGAAATATGGATTATGATCCTTATCGTGATGCCGGCTGTATAGGGGAGCGAAATCGCTGTGAAAATGGATGCCAGGGCGCGGGATGCGGCGGAAACTGCGGACGGCCGGGTGGAAACTGCTGCTGCAGAGGTCCGATGGGGCCGAGAGGTCCGCAGGGATGCCCGGGGCCAATGGGACCAGCAGGGCCGATGGGGCCGATAGGGCCACAGGGACCGACCGGTCCGCAGGGATTTCCTGGATATGACGGTGCGCAGGGGCCGATTGGTCCGACAGGGGCGCAGGGCCCGGTGGGAGCGACAGGAGCGCAAGGTCCGGTAGGAGTGACTGGTCCAACCGGAGCAACCGGAGCAGTAGGCCCGGCAGGCCCAGCTGGAGAGGCAGGAGCGCAGGGTCCAACAGGAGCAACCGGAGCAGCAGGTCCGGCTGGAGCGACAGGAGCGCAGGGTCCAACAGGAGCAACCGGAGCAGCAGGTCCGGCAGGTCCGGCTGGAGCGACAGGAGCGCAGGGGCCGGCGGGAGCGACGGGTCCGACAGGCCCGGCCGGAGAGGCAGGAGCGCAGGGCCCGGTGGGAGCAACAGGAGCAACCGGAGCAGTAGGCCCGGCGGGTCCGGCTGGAGCGACAGGAGCGCAGGGTCCGGCGGGAGCGACCGGTCCAACAGGGGCAACCGGAGCGGTAGGCCCGACAGGACCGACTGGAGCAACCGGCCCGGCAGGCCCAACGGGAGCAACTGGTCCAACAGGCCCGGCAGGAACCGTGACAGCGGCAGCTCCGGTCGCGGACGCGACGAGCACGGAAGATGTGGTAGCTCAGCTGAATGCCCTGATGGCAAGCCTTCGGACTGCAGGTCTTCTGGCAGTCGATGATTGAGAATGCCCGGAGAGGAGATCTACAGCCGGATCTCTTCTCCGGTTCTTGCATGGAAGAACTACATATGATAAAATGCAGTCGGAGACAGCAGGTGAACATGCGTGTTTCATGACAGCAGAAAACTGCGCAGCACGTTATGACAGAATTTCAGGAGGCAGAAATGAGTGAAAAGATACAGTACGGGATCGATCCGGACGAATATGTAAAAAATAATCCCTTTATGGAATATACGAATATGAAGATCGAAAAGATCTCACCGGAGTGCAGCGAGATCAGCATGAAGATCACACATGGCGTCACAAACCTGATGGGAATGGTACATGGCGGAATGCTCTACGCACTCGCAGATGTGGTCACGGGACTGACGGCGAGAGCAGATGGAAAGAAGTATGTGACTCAGAGCGCACATGTGAATTTTATCCGGAACGTATCGGAGGGGACTGTCCATGCGAAGGGGATCCTGGTCCGCCGTGGCCGTACGATCACGATCGTGCGGAGTGAGGTGACAGATGAGAAAGGAAATCTCCTTGCAGATGTGACGGTGGACATGTTCTGCCTGGGAGAAAAATAATAGTAAGAAAATACTGTGAACGGCAGCATGGTACTGGACCATGGATGCGGTACCTGACAACACAGGCGCATGCCCGGGATGTGCGGCTGTGGAATGGGGCAGGAAACGGATGATCCCGAGAGATAAAAATGATGGAAAATCCGCTTGGAAAACAGACAAAAACAGCAAAAATCACAAAGGTTAAAAATGAGACAACTCATCCAGGCGTGTCATGGTCGGAAAATGCCGTATTTTCAAAGAAAATTTAAGGTTTCACCTTGACATGCGGAAAATCTCTGTATATAATAATGGGGCGTGCATCGGGTACGTCCCGTTTTTTTGTGCGCATAAAGGCTGAAAGCAGCAACCAACAGTCAATATCACAGGAGGTGAAAAGAATGCCAACATTTAACCAGTTAGTAAGAAAAGGTAGAGAGACTGCTGTAAAGAAATCTACAGCTCCGGCACTCCAGAAAGGATACAATTCCCTTCATAAGAAAGCCACAGATACATCTGCTCCGCAGAAGAGAGGTGTATGCACAGCTGTTAAGACTGCAACTCCTAAGAAGCCGAACTCCGCTCTTAGAAAGATTGCCAGAGTACGTCTTTCCAACGGTATTGAAGTAACAAGCTATATCCCGGGTGAGGGACATAACCTTCAGGAGCACTCCGTTGTTCTGATCCGTGGTGGTCGTGTTAAGGACCTTCCGGGTACCAGATACCACATCATCAGAGGTACTCTTGATACTGCAGGCGTTGCCAACAGAAGACAGGCTCGCTCCAAGTACGGCGCAAAGAGACCGAAAGATAAAAAATAAGGTTATTACAAAGTAATAACTGCTACTCAAATGTAGCGCAGCGGAGTTCAGGTATTCCGTCTCAAGCAGAACGGTCAATAGCTTGAACAACCGCAAGAGGGATCACTAACAGGAATAAAGTGAATGCAGATAACGCATATTAGTGCCGGTGGTATTTGACCTGTGGTTGCAGGAAATAGATAGAAAACCGCGCGCGAACACATTTTATGGAAACATGTGAGTACCGATGATATAATTTTTATAATTAAGGAGGGAAGTAACGTGCCACGTAAAGGACATACTCAGAAAAGAGACGTATTAGCAGACCCGCTTTACAGCAACAAAGTTGTAACCAAGCTGATCAACAACATCATGCTTGATGGTAAGAGGGGCGTTGCTCAGAAGATTGTTTATGGCGCTTTCGAAGAGGTCGCTGAGAAGACCGGTAAGGACGCTGTAGAAGTATTCGAAGAGGCTATGAACAACATCATGCCGGTTCTCGAAGTTAAGGCAAAACGTATCGGTGGTGCAACATACCAGGTACCGATCGAGGTTAAGCCGGAGAGAAGACAGGCATTAGGCCTTCGCTGGATCACTCTCTATTCCCGTAAGAGAAGCGAGAAGACCCAGGTAGAGAGACTTGCAAACGAGATTATGGATGCAGCTAACAACACAGGCGCATCTGTAAAGAAGAAAGAGGAAATGCATAAGATGGCTGAGGCTAACAAGGCATTTGCTCACTACAGATTCTAATAGGAGGAAAAATCCTTGGCTGGAAGAGAATATCCGTTAGAGAGAACCAGAAATATCGGAATCATGGCTCATATCGATGCTGGTAAGACAACAACGACAGAGCGTATCCTTTATTATACTGGTATTAACTATAAGATCGGTGATACTCACGAAGGTACAGCTACCATGGACTGGATGGAGCAGGAGCAGGAGAGAGGTATCACAATCACATCCGCAGCTACGACTTGTCACTGGACACTCCAGGAAAAGACAAAGCCGAAGGCTGGCGCACTTGAGCACCGTATCAACATCATCGATACACCAGGCCACGTAGACTTCACTGTTGAGGTTGAGCGTTCCCTCCGTGTACTTGATGGCGCTGTCGGCGTTTTCTGTGCAAAGGGTGGTGTAGAGCCGCAGTCTGAGAATGTATGGCGTCAGGCTGATACCTACAATGTACCGAGAATGGCATTCGTCAACAAGATGGATATCCTTGGTGCAAACTTCTACGCTTGTGTAGATCAGATCCGCAACAGACTTGGCAAGAATGCAATCTGCATTCAGCTCCCGATCGGTAAGGAAGACGAGTTCAAGGGAATCATCGACCTCTTCGAAATGCAGGCTTACATCTACAACGATGAAAAGGGTGATGATATCTCCGTAACAGACATTCCGGAAGATATGAAGGATGATGCAGAGCTTTACCACAGCGAGCTCGTTGAGAAGATCTGCGAGCTTGATGATGACCTCATGATGCAGTACCTTGAGGGTGAAGAGCCGACCGTTGACGAGATGAAGAAGGTTCTTCGTAAAGCTACATGTGAGTGTGATGCAGTTCCGGTATGCTGCGGTACAGCATACAGAAACAAGGGCGTACAGAAACTCCTTGATGCGATCATCGAGTACATGCCGTCTCCGCTTGACATCCCGCCGATCAAAGGTGTTGACCTTGAGGGCAACGAGGTTGTTCGTCATTCTTCCGATGATGAGCCGTTCTCCGCACTTGCATTCAAGATCATGACAGACCCGTTCGTAGGTAAACTTGCATTCTTCCGTGTTTACTCCGGTACAATGAATTCCGGTTCCTACGTATTAAATGCAACAAAAGACAAAAAAGAGCGTGTTGGCCGTATTCTTCAGATGCATGCAAACAAGAGACACGAGCTTGACAAGGTTTACTCCGGTGATATCGCAGCAGCTGTTGGCTTCAAGTCCACAACGACTGGTGATACAATCTGTGACGAGCAGCATCCGGTAATCCTTGAGTCCATGGTATTCCCAGAGCCGGTTATCGATATCGCAATCGAGCCGAAGACAAAAGCCGGACAGGATAAGATGGGCGAGGCTCTTGCAAAGCTTGCTGAAGAGGATCCGACATTCCGTGTTCATACAGATACAGAAACAGGCCAGACAATCATCTCCGGTATGGGTGAGCTTCACCTCGAGATCATCGTTGACCGTCTCCTTCGTGAATTCAAGGTAGAGGCAAACGTTGGTGCTCCGCAGGTAGCTTACAAGGAGACAATGACTAAGGCTGTTGATGTAGACAGCAAGTACGCGAAGCAGTCCGGTGGTCGTGGTCAGTACGGTCACTGTAAAGTACACTTCACACCGATGGATCCGAACGGCGAAGAGACATTCAAGTTCACTTCTTCCGTTGTCGGCGGTGCTATTCCGAAGGAATACATCCCGGCTGTCGGCGAAGGTATCGAGGAGGCTACAAAGGCTGGTATCCTTGGCGGATTCCCGGTACTCGGCGTAGCTGCAGATGTATACGACGGATCTTACCACGAGGTCGACTCTTCCGAGATGGCATTCCACATTGCCGGATCCATGGCATTCAAGGATGCTATGGCGAAAGGCAACCCGGTACTTCTTGAGCCGATCATGAAGGTTGAGGTTACAATGCCTGAGGAGTACATGGGCGACGTTATCGGTGACGTTAACGCACGTCGTGGACGTATCGAGGGTATGGAAGATATCGGCGGCGGCAAGATGGTTAAGGCATATGTTCCGCTTGCTGAGATGTTTGGCTACTCCACAGACCTTCGTTCCAGAACACAGGGTCGTGGTAACTACTCCATGTTCTTCGAGAAGTACGAGCAGGTACCGAAGAGCGTTCAGGAGAAGATCATCGCTGAGAGAAAGGGCGCTGCGAAATAATCCCACAGGATTATTTCCGGTTTCCTCTTGCATATAGCAAGAATAGGCTTGAAAAACTTTTTCGAATAGAATATAATAGTATTCAGCCTAAGTTAAATATAATAGCCCAATGGGCGCAAATTAAGGAGGACGTTTTAAAATGGCAAAAGCTAAGTTTGAAAGAACCAAACCGCATTGTAACATTGGTACCATTGGACACGTTGACCATGGTAAAACAACATTAACAGCAGCAATCACAAAAGTTCTTGCAGCAAGAGTTGCAGGTAACACAGCTGAGAACTTTGAAGATATCGATAAAGCTCCGGAAGAGAGAGAGCGTGGAATCACAATCTCCACAGCTCACGTTGAGTATCAGACAGAGAAGAGACACTATGCACACGTTGACTGCCCAGGCCATGCTGACTATGTAAAGAACATGATCACTGGTGCTGCTCAGATGGATGGTGCTATCCTCGTTGTAGCTGCTACTGATGGTGTTATGGCTCAGACAAGAGAGCACATCCTGCTTTCCCGTCAGGTAGGCGTACCGTACATCGTAGTATTCATGAACAAGTGCGATATGGTTGACGATCCGGAGCTTCTTGAGCTCGTAGAGATGGAGATCAGAGACCTTCTTAACGAGTACGAGTTCCCGGGCGATGACACTCCGATCATCCAGGGTTCCGCTCTTAAGGCTCTTGAGGATCCGAACGGTCCGTGGGGCGACAAGATCATGGAACTTATGGACGCTGTAGATAGCTACATTCCGGATCCGGTTCGTGACACAGATAAGCCGTTCCTTATGCCGATCGAGGATGTATTCACAATCACAGGTCGTGGTACAGTTGCTACAGGCCGTGTAGAGCGTGGTACTCTTAAACTCAACGATGAGGTTGAGATCGTTGGTATTCACGAGGAGACTCGTAAGACAGTTGTAACTGGTATCGAGATGTTCCGTAAGCTCCTTGACCAGGCTCAGGCTGGTGATAACATCGGTGCTCTTCTTCGTGGCGTTCAGAGAACAGAGATCCAGAGAGGTCAGTGTCTTGTTAAACCGGGTTCCGTAACCTGCCACAAGAAATTCACAGCTCAGGTTTACGTTCTTACTAAAGACGAGGGTGGCCGTCATACACCGTTCTTCAACAACTATCGTCCGCAGTTCTACTTCAGAACAACAGACGTTACAGGCGTTTGCGAGCTTCCGGAAGGTACAGAGATGTGCATGCCGGGCGACAACGTTGAGATGACAATCGAGCTTATCCATCCGGTAGCTATGGAGCAGGGTCTTCGTTTCGCTATCCGTGAGGGCGGCAGAACTGTTGGTTCCGGTAGAGTTGCTACAATCATCGAGTAATTAATTCGAAATTTAATATATAGTATCTCCGTGAGATATTTGTGTCCAAGCGTAAGAGACCCGCAGAACAAAGTTCTGCGGGTTTTTCTGTATTTTGAAAAAACATCAACAGAACGCTTGATCCGCATCCTTGGAGAACCAACCAGAACCTACAAAGATCGGATTTTCGAATGCTATTATCGGACCGAAAAACGGCATTGGAAGTTTATAATGCGATGGAGCATGTTATGTCACAGCTGATATAGAAGATAAGAGTGTATCTGTCCAAAATGCACATAGATAAAGAAGAAGTGTTGTTTCATAGAGCGTGAAAAGATTATCTGCCCCTAACTGGTTTTATGCTTGACTAACCGATAGTTTGAAGAGTATCCTGTAAAAGAAGATACAAAAAGAATAATGCAGAGAAAGATGTCAGACAATATATAGCGAACATAAAAGGAAACTTATTGTAGAGTATAGAATCAGGGGGCGTAATCATGCAGGCTTTATCAACAGCGAAATCCGGGGAACGGTACACGATTAAATGGATGCTTGGAAATCAGCAGGTGATGGATTTTCTTCACCGCCACGATTTCTGCGAGGGGAATGCGGTTGACGTGATCCAACAGAACAATGACTGGATGATCATCGGAAATGATGGATGCAGACTTGCAATCGGATGCGAGGTTGCAGACCGGATCCAGGTGTAAAAGAAAGTAAAAGAGTGAGAACGGCGGTTGGAATTTCGATCATGAGATCGGATAGATCCGGCTGCCGTTTTTCTATGTGTAACGGAATGAGAAGAAAACCATATTTATGTGGATCCAAGGCGCCGGAAGCAATTATGTACAAAATTCGAAACGGATGATTTGCCACGTTTGAAAACTGTTTTTACGAAATTCGAATAACAGATGGTTCCTGCTCGGAAAATCCGGGATCGCGAAGGATCGTTGATGCAACTGCGCAGAGTTACCTGTTTACCAGATGTGAGTGACAAGTGCGATGCCTTATGTTATTCTTGGAACAGAATGGTTATCAGGAGAGTGGGGGAAGAATTACAATGGTAAAAATCTATGGAACACTGGGGCCTGCATGTCAGGATGAAAAGATCCTGACGGAAATGTTTGCGCTTGGAATGACCGGAATGAGGTTGAATTTATCCCATGTGACACTGGCAGAGTCCGGGGAGCTGATCGGGAAGATGAAGTGGGCGGCAGAATCATGCGGGGTGAAGCCGCAGCTCCTGATCGATCTTCAGGGACCGGAGCTTCGCACAGGGGCGGTTGCGGAGCCAATCCTGCTGAAGAATGAAGAAATCGTGGAGATCTGTGCGGCGGCTGATTGGAAGACTGAAAATGAAAGAAATGACAGATGTGGGGATATGGATCTGATTCGTTCAGCAACGGATCAGAAAGATCAGAAGGTTGTTGAATTTTTAGAAAAAAACAGCAGAGAAGAATTAACGGAAACGGCCGATAAAAAGAAAAACAGTGAAAGTTCGCCGGTGCAAAACCGGACATCTGCTCAGAGGATGTCTGCCCGGATCGAGCTGCCGGATATTACGATCCCATACCTGATTCCAGGGCAGGAGATTCTCCTCGATGATGGGAAAATTCACCTGAAGGTTGTGGAAAATTCGGAGAATATAAAGCCGGGAAGTGGAGAAAAACGGAGATATTTCGCAAAGGTACTCTGGGGTGGACTGTTGAAGAGCAGAAAGAGTGCAGCATTTCCGGGAGCGAAGATCAATTCTCCGACACTGACAAAAGCTGATCTTGAAAATATCCGGCTCGCGAAAGAGATGGGCGTAACAGGAGTCATGCAGCCGTTTGTGCGGGGACGGGAAGATCTGGAATGTGTAAAAAATGCTCTGCAGGAAGCCGGAGCTGAGGATGTGAAGCTTTTTGCAAAGATCGAGAATCTGGACGGAGTACGGAAACTGGAAGAGCTGCTTCCGGGAGCCGATGAGATCGTAATTGCCAGAGGAGATCTTGGAAATGCGGTCCATCTTTGGGACCTTCCCAGTGTGCAGAGAGAAATCTCGCAGAAATGCCAGGCGACCGGAAAACCGTTTATGGTGGTGACGCAGATGCTTGCGTCCATGGAGCGGAACCCTGTTCCGACCCGCGCGGAGGTGAATGATATCTTCCACGCGGTGCTGGACGGTGCTTCGTCCGTTATGGTGACTGGGGAGACTGCGGCCGGAGATTATCCGGTGGAGGTGATCCGGTATCTGGTCAATACGGTGAGAAGTGCGGAACTTGTGAGACAAGGGTAGAAAAATGAAGTCAAAAGGCTCTATATCGATCGGTGGTGGATTCCTGGAATCCCACCTGATTATTGATATAGAGCCTTTATTTACGCGAACAACGAGCCAATGTCCGCGCTTGCGCGAGACCTTGGCAACTGTCCGGATAGATCCGGAAAATATGTGGAGTAACGATGCAGTTCAGTGTGGATCAAAGTGGATTGTCTGCGCTGACCGGTGTTTGGTGGAGACAATACCGGGAACGGTTACGGTTGCGGCAGCGTTTTTGGATTTCACATGCAGGTCCATACAGATTCCGTAAATGTGAGAACAAAAATTACCGGAGTTGCTCCTGACTGCCCGCGAGGAAAATCCGAAGAACATTTTCAGCAGCCCGCTCCAGATTCTCCTTTGCATGCTCCATGGCCTCTTCAAGTGTTATGATGCCGGGGACAGTATCGAAGATCGCGTCAATCCCAAATTTATAGAGAGCTTCACAGCCCTCGCCTTTTGCACCGGCGATCGCAACGACAGGGACGTTCCTGATCTTTTTTGCGCGGGAGGCAACGCCAACCGGGACTTTTCCGAGTGCGGACTGGGAGTCGATCCGGCCTTCTCCGGTGATGACAAGGTCTGCGAGTTTCACGTGCTCATCGAAATTTGTGAGATCCAGGACGAGATCAATCCCGGAACAGATCGTAACCGGAAAATACGGGATAATTCCGCAGAGAAGGCCGCCGGCAGCACCGCTGCCATCGGTTTCCGCTGTGCTGCATTTCAGTTGATCTTTTAATACAGATGCATAGTGATCCAGAGCTGAATCCAGGATCCGGACCTGATCAGGAGTGGCTCCCTTTTGCGGACCGAAAATGGCAGCAGCTCCGGAAGATCCACAGAGTCGGTTTTTCACATCGCATGCAATGACAAATTCACATTCGCTTGCCTCAGTCAGCAGACCAGCTGTGGAGATCTGAGCAAGTTCGCTTAGATGAACACCGCCAGGGGCGAGTTCTTTTCCGGTCTTGTCGAGAAAGGAAATTCCAAGCGCCTGAGCCAGTCCGGCACCGCCATCGGTCGTGGCGCTTCCTCCGAGACCTAAAATGATCTTTTTTACGCCATGTTCCAACGCATGTCGGATCAGCTCTCCGGTTCCGAACGTGGAAGCGCAAAGAGCATCCCGCTCCTTAGGCTTTAACAAGGTAAGTCCGGAGGCTGCCGCAGTCTCGATCACAGCGCTCCCATCCGGCAAAAGTCCATATTCGGCTGTGATAGCCCGTCCCAACGGATCATGCGCGGGAACGCGGACCTTTGTTCCATTCATGGCTGCAACGAGGGCATCTACAGTTCCCTCACCGCCGTCAGCGACGGGAATTTTCGTGACAGCCACATCGGGGATCACGGCTTTTGCGGCAGATTCGATGGTGTCAGTGACTTCACGGGCAGAGCAGCTTCCCTTAAAGGAATCCGCGGCGATCAGTATATTCATGGTTAATTCCTCCTGAAATTGAAGCAAAGATGCTAGGGCAGATCCTCTTTATATGAATTTTAGTATGTATCAAGCGGCGGCTGCACGGAATCCGGCAGCGGGCAGGTGTAGTGTCCGCCGTTTCGCTTTGTGACTTCCTTCTTTGCCGCTTCGATCACGTCCGGGCGGTCCATCGTTCGGATGCAGGAGAGAGCCAGGACTTTTGCGGCAGTCAAGAGACCTTTGTGGGCCAGCGGGCTGCAGGACTGGGCAACCATCTGCCAGGAATGTCCTACATTTCCGACGCACGCGGTAGCAATGTTGATGTTTAAGGTCGGTGCTGCATAGCCGACATCGCCGACATCGGTGGAACCGGCGGTCAGTTTGATCTTATCCGGGTTGAACGGATGGATCTCGGAATCCAGCGGTTTTTCGAGGATCTCTTCGAGACGGTCTTCCCCGTAAGTCTCGATGATCTGTGTGCGGATATTTTCCATTGTGGTTTCCGGATAGGTATTTAAGAATTCTTTCGCCATCGCGTAATCTGCATCATCCCATTTCGGAGCACCGACTTCCTGTAAACACTCATCGGCAACTTTTGCGAGGGCATTGTTCGGAAGGTATTCCGTGAATGCCATGGAAAGTTCACACTCCACGGAGGTATCGGTCATGATGGAGGCGCCGCGGGCAACGTTTTTCACGCGCTCGAAGAGCTCTTTTACCTGGTATACCCACGGGGAACGGACCTCGTAGCGGATCGTTGCGTGATCCTGGACAACGTTCGGTGCAGTTCCGCCTGCATCAATGTAGGCATAATGGATTCTTGCCTCCGGGATCATGTGTTCTCTTAAGTAGTTGCAGCCGACGTTCATGAGTTCTACGGCATCCAGAGCGCTTCTTCCGAGATACGGGGTCGCGCCGGCATGGGAGGCAACGCCTTTAAAATAGAAGTTTGCACCCATGATCGCATTGCTGTGGTTGCATTCGACGGCGTTTTTTGTTGCCGGATGCCAGGAGTATACGAAATCAACATTGTCGAACATTCCGGCGCGGGCCATGAACTGTTTGGCACCGGCACCTTCCTCAGCAGGGCAGCCGAAGTAGATGATCGTTCCGTCTTTCTTATTTGCGATCAGGTATTCTTTCACAGCGATCGCTGCTGCGAGCGCACCGGTTCCGAGTGCGCAGTGACCGCATCCATGGCCGGGAGCGCCTTCCGTCAGAGGTTCTTTGTGCGGATCTGCTGCTTTCTGGCTTAAGGATGAGAGTGCATCGTACTCTCCGAGAATTCCCATGACCGGTTTTCCGGTTCCGTAGGAGAAGGTTCCGGTAAAGCAGGTTGGGATTCCGGCATCGCCCTCGGTCAGGGTAAAGCCTTCTTCTTTTAAGATGGATTTTAACAGGGCTGCTGATCTTGTCTCGTGGAAAGCGAGTTCCGCGTATTCCCAGATCTTATCGTTGGCATCCAGGATTTTTGCAGATTTCTCGTCGATCACACGGGTGAGAAGTTCCAGGTCTTTGTTCATGTGGGGTCCGTCCTTTCTTTTAGGGTGTGGGCGATGCCGGAGTCTTTTACACTGCACCGCATTATAGGGATAGTTTACTACAGTTTCTGGAAAAGTACAATGGGAAATATGATATGATTGTATTGGCGAAAGTACGCGGTGAGCTTCCGAGCAGGAGCACTCAGGGATGCGGGGATGGTTCCTCTAAGCTCCCGGGAGACTGCTAAAGACGGAAAAACGATGACACAACTCGCTGCGCTCAAACAAGTGTCATCTTTTTTCCAACGCAGTCACCCGGGACCTAAGAGGAGCCAGATCCCCGGATCAAGGTGCTCCTGTTCGGAAGTTCACCGCTGGTAGTTATTGGGAAAATGGAAAAAGCACAGAGGGCAATACTCCTGTGTCTTGCGGCAATTCTGCGGCAGATATTTACCATGCGAGGAAGAACGTGATATAATCATGACAGTAATGCGAGAAAACTATCTGGATAGATAAAAATCAGGAGGAAATATATATGTCAAAACTGATCTATGTCGCGGATGATGAGAAAAACATCTGTTTTCTGATAGAGAATTTCCTGGAAAAAGAGGGATATGAGGTGGAGTGTTTCGGGGATGGAGAGTCTCTTCTGGAGGCGTTTGAGAAAAAAGCTCCGGATCTCTGTATCCTGGACATTATGATGCCGGGAATGGACGGACTGACGGTCTGCACGCAGATCCGGAAGGCGAGCCATGTTCCGATCATCATCGTTTCCGCAAAGGATTCCCCGCTGGACCGCATCACGGGGATCACTCTCGGAAGTGATGACTATATGGTGAAACCGTTCCTGCCGCTGGAACTCGTGACGAGAGTCAAAGCGTTGTTCCGCCGCGTGGATGCGTTCTCCGGACAGGAGGATGAGTCGAAGGATTCCTATGAGATCGGGGATATCAGACTTTACCCGAAGCGCCGCGCTGCGAAGTTAAAGGATGAGGATTTTGCCCTGACTCCGCTGGAATTTGATTTTCTGTGCCACATGCTGGAGCGGAAGGAACATGCGGCGAGCCGCGATGACCTCTTAAAATCCCTGTGGAAGGTGAACAGCAAGGAAGTAGACACGAGAGCTGTGGATGATATGGTGAAACGTCTCAGAAAGAA
Source organism: Pilosibacter rotomagensis (assembly GCF_045062245.2). Lineage (NCBI taxonomy): Bacteria > Bacillati > Bacillota > Clostridia > Eubacteriales > Clostridiaceae > Pilosibacter > Pilosibacter rotomagensis. Next base: position 655,486 of record NZ_CM170323.1, read on the forward strand.
GTTGAAGGACCAGAAGAGTACTGTGAAGATCGAGACGGTATGGGGATATGGCTTCCGCCTGACGAGTGGAGGAGAGGAATGAAATTAAGTATCCGGATGAAGATCTTCCTCCCGGTGATGCTGCTTTTGATCGCGTTTCCGGTGGCGGCATGGTTCGTGTTCAGCTATGCGCTGGACGGACATATGAGCTACAATGCGAAGCGGGATCTGGGGCAGATGGTGAAGAACGTGGAGGAACTTACGGAGGAGTACAGCAACGTGGATGTGCCGGATGAGAACAGCGCACAGGATGACCGCGGAAGTCTCCTGAATGCCCTGAGAAACTCGGCCCAGACGGAGTCCGGTGAGACGAAGATGCTGGTGATCGGAAAGAATTACCGCGTACTGTATCCGAAAAACTACGATGATCAGCCGGAGATGACCCAGATGTACTCGGAATTCCTGATAAGAATGACAGGAAATGATCCTTCGTTTGAAAGCGGGGAGATCTCCGAGGAGATGATCGGAGATACGAGATACATGCTCTATTTTCTTGATGTGGGGCAGAAACGGTCGGGGCGTGTCCAGAATATCCTGCTGTACTGCCCGATCCATGATACAAGCGTGATCTTACATGAAGTGTCGAGACTGGTGCTCATGATCATGGGGGTCATGGCGGGAGTCTCCATCGTGCTGTTCTGGTTTGTAGCTGGAAGTATCTCAAATCCGGTGAGCCGCCTTTGTGAGGCAGCGCGCGGGATCGGTGAAAAGAAGTTTAAAAAGGTGGAGACCGGGACAAACGTAAAAGAGCTTTATGAACTGGAGAATGAGATCAACCAGATGCAGGACAATCTTTTGAAGGCGGACGAGGCGGAGCGCGTCTTTTTCCAGAATGCGTCCCATGAACTCCGTACCCCGCTCATGTCCATCAGCGGCTATGCCCAGGGGATCCAGCGAGGTGTCTTTGAAGATACATCCCAGGCAGCAGGAGTGATTCTGGATGAGAGCAGCCGTCTGACGGAGGTGGTCGACGGGATCCTGACGCTCACGAGAATGGACCAGATGCGCTACCAGGTCGTTCTGGTGGAGCTGGGGATCCGGGAATATATCGAGGATCAGATCGAGCGGCTGGAAGGTCTTGCTTACCAGAAAAAAATAAAACTGGAATTTTTGCCGGGAGACGAGCATAAGATTATCTCGGATGTGATGCTGCTCGGGCGGGCGTTCTCAAATGTGACATCAAACTGTATCCGCTATGCAAAGGAGACGGTTCAGATTTCTGTGGAAGAGTCGGGGGATCAGCTGAAACTTACGATCCGCGACGATGGACCGGGGATTGCAGAGAATGATCTGCCGCATCTGTTCGACCGTTTTTATAAAGGAAAGAACGGAAATCACGGGCTGGGGCTTTCCATCGCGAAGCGTTCCATGGAATATATGGGAGGCGATATCGCGGCAGAAAGCTCGCCGGACGGTGCCGTGTTTACGATCATACTGCCGCAGGATTGCCGCAGCTTTGCCGTAGAAGAATGGACGGAAGTGTGATAAGATGGTAACAGTTCAGAGGAAGGATTCTCTGTACATGAAAACATGGAAAATATCTGCGGATTTTTGGAAATCTGTTATCAGCTTACATCACAGGAGGACACAATGATGAAGAAGATTTTATTTTTATTCGGTCTTCTGGTATGTCTTGCGGGAATGCCGCTTACGGCCTTTGCGGATACTAAGACTGCGAAGCAGACGTATGAGACAGCAATCTCAGACAACTGGAAAACGATGTTAAAGAACAGTATCGCTCTGGATACGATCAATGCGGAGAATAATACGCATCTGCTGGAATGGCAGGATGTGAAGAATCCGTCGGATGAGGCGGTAAAACTTGTGGATAAGATCCAGAAGCTCCAGGCGGAGCAGGAAGAAGATCAGGAGAGTATGGACCCTTACACAAAGGCGAAGAAATCCTGTGACGCGAAATTAAACGCGGACGGCGCGAATGCGGCGCTCGAGAACATTATCCGGATCCAGAAGGACCGTCTGAGCGATCAGAAGGAACTGCAGGCGCTGTGGGCGAAGGTTGATAAACTGTTAAAGTAGAGCGCAGGTTCAGCTCTGAAAACCGCCTGCCCGGTGGAACAAAGATCTGACAGGAACGGGTTCCGGTGAGCAGGTCCAGAAAAATAACCTGAAACATGGTTTCTTACGAAAGAAAAACGGCTGTGAAGAAAAGAATCACTTCACAGCCGTTTTTGTGCTCATTTTTCTGTAAAAAACATCGGTTTATGGATCTCGCTGGCGGGGCAGGAGAATTTCTGCCATTTCGATACGAGATGTTCAGCCCTGAAAATCCGCCAGGTCCGGGATATATTCCTTCAGGATCTCCGGGTGATAGTTCGCGATGAGTGTTTCCGGGAAGTTTAACTCTTTTAAGAGGGCCTCCGCGCGCGCGTGGTCGCCGACCGATGTCGTAAAGTGTGCATCGCTGTTCATGATGACCGGAACCTTGTAGCTGGCGCAGAGCGGGAGAATGATCCTGTCATTTTCATATGCGTGGATGCGGGAACCGCCTGGTGTCAAGGAGGTGTTGTTGAGCTCGATCATGCGGTGGTTGTCCTTTGCGGCTTTTACGACCGCCTCATAGTCCAGTGGAAATTTTCCATCATCCGGATGTCCGAGGATCGTGACATACGGATTTTTTAACGCTGTGAGCACCGCGAAGGTGTTGTCTTCCATTGTTCCCGGTTTCAGGCAGAGGTCATGGAGACTGACGACTGTGTAGGATAAGCGCTTTAACATCCGCTCTGACAGGTCGATGGTTCCGCTGTAGTCCACGATGTTTAATTCACATCCGAATAAAAGACGGACACCCTCTAAGACCGGCGGGATCACATTGAAGTTGCAGAATTGCATTTCCCCGCAGCTTCCCGGCATGGACGGGGCGTGCTCGGTGATGCCGAGGATCGGCAGGTTCTTTAATGCAGCGGCATGGACCATCTCCGTGATGGTTCCGTAGGCATGTCCGCTCGCGATGGTATGGGTATGCAGATCAGCATAATCTTTCATGGTAAATGCCTCCAAAAATATCAGAAAATTCCTGTTTCAGTTCAGAAAATTCCTACCTGTGTACAGTAATCACTATGCACATTTTATCATAAAATTTTTATGAAAACTATGGCAAATATTCACAGAATATGGTTAAATAGAGGAAGAAATTATCATCCATTCTTATGGACTTTTTATAGAAATAAGCGGAATAAAAATGGAGGATGAGAAAAGGAGAGATGAAATATGGAATCCATGGACGATTACAAAGAGGAGTTAGAAGCTTCCCTTAAAAAAATTAGAGTTGGCGATGTTGTGACTGGTACCGTGCTTGATGTGACAGATGACGCGGTGATCGTGGACTTAAAGACCTACGCGGACGGCGTGATCCGCAAAGAAGATCTGAGCGAAGATCCTGATTTCAACATGGCGGAGATGATCCATCCGGGTGATGAGATCACGGCGACCGTGATGGCGACAAATGACGGGGAAGGAAACATGGTCCTCTCCAAAAAGGAGGCAAACCAGGTCCTTGCGTGGGATAAACTGAAGACTATGATGGAAGAGCGCACGGTCGTTCCGGTAAAGATCTCCGAGATCGTAAACGCAGGTGCTGTCGCATATCTGGAAGGGATCCGCGGCTTTATCCCGGCTTCCCGCCTCAGCGACGAGTATGTGGAAGATTTAAAGGAATTCGACGGAAAGACGATCGAAGTGACTGTGATCACGGCAGATGAGGAGACACACCGTCTCGTATTATCCGGACGCGAGGCAGCGAGAGAGAAAAAACAGGAAGAGACAAATAAAAAGATCGCAAAATGTGAAGTCGGCGCTGTCATGAACGGCACGGTCGAGACCTTAAAGGATTACGGCGCATTTGTTGAGCTGGAAAACGGACTTACCGGTCTCCTTCACATCTCCCAGATCAGCACAAAGCGGATCAAACATCCGGGTGCGGTGCTGAAAGAGGGACAGAACGTAAAAGTAAAGATCATCTCCACCGCGAACAACAAGATCAGTCTGTCCATGAAAGAGCTGATCGAGGAGGAAGCGGAGAGAGAAGCTGAGGACACCTACGGATATAAGGAAGAAGGTCAGGCAAGCACAGGTCTTGCGGATCTCTTAAAGGGTCTGAAGCTGTAGCAGGAAAGCGTGAAGACATGGTCGCATGGACGGAACGTTCCCGGCTGCAAAGAAAGGGGGCGTCAGCATGACGAAAGAGTCTGGAGAGTTTGATCAGATCGATCAGTGGAAATCAACGATGTTTTTATACAGCTCCGCGTTAAAATCCATCAACACGAAGATCGAGATCTTAAATAATGAATTTATCCAGTTATACAATTACAACCCGATCGAACACATCACTTCCCGGTTAAAGACGCCGGAGAGCATCGTGAAAAAGCTGAAGCACGATGGATGTGAGGTCACGATCGATAACATGGTGGAGCATTTAAACGACATCGCGGGGATCCGGATCATCTGTTCCTTTATGTCCGATATTTATCCCATCGCGGATATGATCGCCAGACAGGCGGATATTACAGTCCTGCATGTCAAGGACTACATTAAATATCCGAAGGCGAACGGATATAAGAGCTACCATATGGTGGTGACGATCCCGGTCTATCTGTCGGAGGGAAAGAGAGATACGAAGGTCGAGATCCAGATCCGCACCATCGCGATGGACTTCTGGGCGTCCCTGGAACACAAGATCGCTTATAAGTTTGAGGGAAAGGCACCGGATTATCTGGAACGGGAGTTAAAGTCCTGTGCAGATATGGTGGATATGCTGGATATGAAGATGTTCTCCTTAAACCAGGCGATCATGGCCGTCGAGGAGGAAGAGCGCAGGCGTGAGGAAGAAAAGCGCCGCGAGCGTGAGAAAGCAGAAAGAAAACAGGAGGAACTTGCAGGAAACGGTCCGACATAGACCGTTTTCGGCTGTTTTGGTGACAGAAAGTTCCAAGACGAAAGATCTGCACTCCGGAAAAGCGGATGCAGAGCGGCCAGTCTGGAGGAAAGATAGATGAGAGTCGTACTACAGAGAGTAAAACATGCGTCGGTACATGTGGACGGGCGGGAGACCGGTTCCATCGGACAGGGATTCCTGATCCTTCTCGGTGTATCTGATGAGGATGATGAGACGATCGCAGATAAAATGGCGGACAAGATCTGCAGACTCCGCATTTTTGAGGATGAGAACGGAAAGACGAACCGCTCTCTTCAGGATGTGGGCGGCGAGATCCTTGTGGTGAGCCAGTTTACACTGTATGCAGACTGCCGGAAGGGCAACCGTCCGAGCTTTACCGGTGCAGGAGCGCCGGACCATGCGAACCGTCTCTATGAATATTTTATGGAACAGTGCAAAAAGCATGTGGAAAAAGTGGCGCACGGGGAGTTTGGAGCGGATATGAAGGTGGATCTGCTGAATGACGGACCGTTTACACTGATGCTGGACAGCAAAGAGCTGTTCCCGAAATAGGATACTATTACACATACGGAGGATTTTTAGAATGAACGGCAAAGATCTTGAAAAAGCACTTCTCTGGGAAGCTCCGCATATCGGCGAAAAAGCGCCGGAGCAGATCCCGGAGGCACAGGATTTCTGTGAGGGATATAAGACATTCTTAAATGAGGGAAAAACAGAGAGAGAATGCGTGAAAAAAGCAGTTACACTCTTGGAAAACGCAGGATATCAGAAATTTGATCCGAAAGCTTCCTACAAAGCAGGGGATAAGATCTACTGGAACAACCGGAAGAAGGCGATCATTGCTTCCACAATCGGAACAAAAGATCTGAACGAGGGATTGAGGATGAACGGTGCCCACATCGATTCCCCGCGCCTGGATTTAAAACCGAATCCGCTGTTTGAGAAGGATGAGATCGCATATTTAAAACCGCACTATTACGGCGGGATCCGCAAATACCAGTGGGGGACCGTGCCGTTATCCATGCATGGCGTCGTTGTAAAAGCTGACGGAGAGGTCGTTGAGATCTCCATCGGCGAAAATGAGGGCGATCCGCAATTCTGCGTGACAGATCTTCTCCCACATCTCGCTTCCGAACAGAACGGGAGAAAGCTCGCGGAAGGTTTAAAGGGCGAGGAACTCAATATTATCATCGGTTCGATCCCGTACCATGACGAGGAGAACGAGAAAATCAAAAATCCGGCAAAGCTTCTTGCGATGAAGTTACTGAACGAGCGCTACGGGATCACGGAAAAAGATTTCACCCGTGCGGAGATCGAGATGGTCCCGGCATACAAGGCAGTCGATATCGGACTTGACCGCGGACTTGTGGGAGCTTACGGCCAGGATGACCGCGTCTGCGCGTACACAGCTCTGATGGCGGAGATCGGGACAAAGAATCCGGAACACACGACATTTACGATCCTTACGGACAAAGAGGAGATCGGTTCTGTCGGGAATACGGGACTTCACTCGGACTATGTCCATCATGCGGTCGAGGACCTCGCGGAGAGCTTCGGGGCGGACACAAAGACTGTGCTGCGCCATTCCATCTGCCTTTCTTCCGATGTAAACGCGGCTTATGATCCGACGTTCGCGAGTGTATACGAGAGCAGAAACTCGAGTTATGTAAACAAAGGCTGCGTGCTCACAAAATATACAGGCGCGAGAGGAAAGTCCGGCAGCAGCGATGCAAGCGCGGAGACGATGGCAAAGGTTATCGGCATCATGGAAGAGAACGGTGTGTACTGGCAGACCGGTGAGCTCGGTGCAGTCGATGCGGGCGGTGGCGGAACGATCGCCCAGTATGTGGCGATGATGGATGTGGATGTTGTGGACCTCGGCGTTCCGATCCTTTCCATGCACGCACCGTTTGAGCTGGCTTCGAAGCTTGATGTATACAATACATATAAGGCGTTCTGTGCGTTCTATAAATAAATGCGGATGACGGCTGGACCGGCAGGAGCTGTGTCCAGGAGTCGGAAGGACATTTCTAACGCCCCGTTTTGAAAAAATTGAAACATTATTGAAAAACACTCTGGAAGAGATCCTGATGGACGTAAGACATGGAAGATCTTTGCAGAGTGTTTTTATTTACGCGAACGACGAGTCAAAGTCCGCGCTTGCGCGAGACCTTGGCGACTGTCGCGATAACAAGGGGAAACTCGTGAAGCGTTTTTTCACTTGTTTTCTAACACATGTCTTAAATTTCTGTGAACACTCTTTTTTTTCGCGTGACGGTATGTTAGAATGAGTATTACGCGCGGATGTTCCGGAAAACGGGAGACACGCGGGAAATATGAGACAGAATGGAAGGAAAAAGAAAACATGAAAAAAATCATAAAAGCAGGTCTCTGTGTTGCAGCAGCGGCTGTGATCGTAACAGGATGCGGAAATAAGAGTCAGAACACAGAGAGCAGCTCTGCGTCTGAGGAGCAGTCAGCAGCTGCAACTGTTGAGACGGAGACAAAATCCGAGGAAGAGCTTCACGACGAGGAGAGCGTGACTCTCGGAGATTATAAGAACCTGACTTATTCTGCAAAGGTAGAGGAAGTGACGGATGAACAGGTCCAGACAAGATTAAAGGAGCTCTGCGCAGAGTATCCGGTAACGATCGAGGGGCGCCCGGCTGCGGAAGGCGATACCGCGAATATCGATTATTCCGGAACAAAGGACGGCGTTGCGTTTGACGGCGGAACTGCAGAAGGTTACGATCTGAAGCTTGGAAGCGGAACTTTCATTGACGGCTTTGAGGACGGTGTGATCGGCATGAACGTCGGAGATGAGAAAGACTTAAACTTAAAGTTTCCGGATAACTACGGAAGCGCAGATCTTGCAGGACAGGAAGTCGTATTCCATGTGAAATTAAACCAGTTAAAATCTGAGTCCGAGAGCAAGGTGGACGATGACCTCGCAAAACGTTACTACAACGATGATACAGCGACTCTTGATCAGTTAAAAGAGGAAGTGTGTGCGGATCTCCAGGCGGAGGCCGACAGCCAGTTCTTCAACGCAGCCGGAAGTGAGCTCTTAAATGAAGTGATCAATAACTCCGAAGTCACAGCAGATCCGGACGCTGTTGATGACATGTTCAACCAGTTAAAGACCACATACTCCAGCTATGCGAGCAGCTATGGTCTTGAGTTTGACCAGTTCCTCAGCATGTTCCTCGGAACGGATGAGGATGGACTTCGCGATACTGCTGAAAACCTTGTAAAACAGCAGCTCGTTTTAGACGCGATTCAGGCACAGGAAAATCTCTCTGCGACTGAAGATCAGAAAGATAAGCTCGCTGTTATGAATTACTTCAAGAATGCAGCGCAGATGACGGCAACATACGGTGAGGACTCCGCAAACCAGATCTTTGATATGGGTGCTGTCTACTACTACCTGATCGGCAATTCTACTTACGTTGAAGCGCCGGAGACCACTGCAGAGACAACGGAAGCAGAGAATATCTTAGAAGAAGCAGAGACTGTTGCAGAGGAAAGCGAAAGCAGTACGGAAGCAAAATAATACGGACAGGAAATGGTCCGGCTATTCTGCAAAGTGCTGAGCAGAGATACTGACAGCAGAAATGCGATAAGAGAACAATATGAAAAGAAAAGCATTATTTTTTGACATTGACGGAACGCTCTTAGTGGATGCGTCGAAAGAGCTTCCGAAGAGCGCGGCGGCTGCGATCACCGAGGCGCGCCGCGCCGGACATCTGATATTCATCAATTCCGGGCGGACGAGATGCCTGATGAAGGACGTTGAGGGGAAAGTACCGGTCGACGGTTACCTCTGCGGATGCGGAACCTACATAGAAGCGGAAGGAAAAGCCCTGCTTCACAGAAAGATCTCCGCGAAGCGCCGGATGGAGCTCCAGAGAGCGATCCTCGCGTGCAGACTCGACGGGATCCTTGAGGGACCGAAGGTTTGTACGGTCCAGGTCGGCGTCTCCCACATGGAAGAGATCGAACATGTGAAGAACGTTGTATATAAAAACCAGGGACTTGCGAGCGCAGACTGGAACACGGAAGAAGTCGATTTTGACAAGTTCTGTGTTCTGGCGGATGAGAATAGTGATGCGGAGAGCTTCTTAAAGATCCTGGCGCCGGATATGACCGCGATCGACCGGGGACACGGACTCTATGAGTGTGTGCCGACAGGCTATGATAAGGCGACGGCGATGGAAGTGATCCTGAAACACTATGGGGTCGCGAGAGAAGATTCCTACGCCTTCGGTGACAGTATGAATGACCTGGCGATGATCCGCTATGCCGGAAACAGCATCATCATGGAAAAACACGCGAAAGGCCTGGAACCTTACGCGACCTTTATCACGAAGGACGTGGAGGACGACGGGATCGCATGGGCATTTGAAAAACTTCATATCATATAAAAGATGAGTTTTGCGGCAGTTCTGCTTTTGAGTGGGACTGTCGCTTTGCGTTTTCGAAAGCTGTCGAAACTTGCGTTCAAAAACTACTTTTCAATTCTGGAAAAATGTATTATATATTTAAGAAAAAGGAAGCAGACGCGGGAAAGGGCGGCTGCGGACGAGGCGTAAGGGGGACGAAAACAATGAGCATGGAACGACATTACAAAAGTGCTCTGGAAGAAGAAAACCAAAGGCTTCGCGAAGAGAACGACAGGCTGATGGACATTGTGGTACAGATGAAAGGTACACTGAACCGCCTGGTAAAAGCGTATATTACAGAAAGTAAATAGGAGAATGCGGCTGCACAGAACTGATCGGGCAGCCGTGGATAGAAATAACCGCGGATGGCTGCGAAAGGCAGCAGGTCCGCGGTTATTTCGCAGGAATTCAATGTCCTGTTTACTGGACGACACCGGCCGTATTTACAGTCCAGATCGTTCCGTTCGCATCTTTGATATCTTTATATCCACGTCCAAGCTCCGGTTTCGCTGTGGAAGTGGAGGAAGCGGACGCTTTCTGTACATTTCCGGCTGTTCCGACAAGGTAGGTGGTGCCGTTTAAGTCCGCCGGTGCATATCTCTGGTCGGCAGTGGCGTCCTGTCTCTTTCCGTATACATAGAGGATGCCGTCGCGGAGTCCATGGTATCCCTGACCTTTCTTGTCGCCGTCGGTGTGGAAGAACCAGTTCTCGGTCTCACCCGTCTCCTCATTGAAGATCGTCTGTTTTCCTGTCTTCATGATGCCGTCCTCGCCGAAGCAGAAGTTCGCGATCTCATCGTTCGCCACATTCACGATCTGTCTTCCGGTCTGCATGATGCCGAGATCACTGAAGGCGTATTTTTTTGCGTTGATCGTGAAGAGAGAATTCCCCTTTTTCGTGGAAACGTATGGTTTTCCTGCTTTAAAGCAGAAGGTGTACACCTCGTCGGCTTCGTGGATCCCGGAAATCCCCTCAATGGAGTGAAAACCTTCGGCGCGTTTTCCGTCCCCGGACGGTCCGTAGTACTGATAATCTGTAACGTTCGGGACAGCTGCATTGCTGCCGGTCGCGTCCGCATCGCTCCCGGACGGCATCAGGACCCAGCCTGTCTGCATTTTTCCGTCGATGAAGGTGTAGTAATTTCCGTCGATCTTCTTGTCATACTGGGTAGTCACCATCTTTCCGTCGGAGTTAAAGTAGTACCAGCTCTCAGAAGATCCCGGCACATGACTGTTTTCCTCCAGGCGGATCCATCCGGTCTTCATCGCCCCGTCTTTTTCTGTTCCAAGATAGTAAGTAGCTCCGTCGATCTCCGTCTTTCCTGTCGCCATATGGCCGGACTCGTCAAAATAGTACCATTTAGAGTCAAATTTTACCCATTTGGAGACAGCGGACTTTCCATCCTTTTCAAAGTAGTACCAGAAGGTATCGGGAGTCTCCGGGGAGTCCGGATCTTCCTCATTCTTTAATTCTACCCATGCACTTGTCACCATTTTTCCTTCGCTGTCCACATAATATTCGTCGATCTTCGCATCGGTCACGATCTGACCGTTCTCACCAAGATAGTACCAGTCCTCCCCGCGCTTTCTCCACGCATCGGTGGTGAGGTACCCGTCTTCATCGTAATAGACCTTCGCATCTCCTTCTGTCACCCAGCCGTGGGATGCAGCGTAAGCCGGCAGCCCGGAGACCATTGTCATGAATGCTGCTGCGGATAAGACAGCGGCGATCCTTGTCTGTTTTTTCATAATATCCTTCTCTCCTTTTTGATATGAAATCATGCTCTTGTCCGGCAGGTCAGAAGCTTGTGGACAGGACGGATTGGCAGCAGCTCCTGAGATCATGCCGTACAGTTGTTTTTGTTTACCGGCTGATTATAACAGTCTGTGATGACGGAATTCCAGTGTGGGTTCCTGGCATATCTGGAACACCGTGGAAAGGATTTCACCTGGTGGAAAAAACGGAAAACAAAGGGGAAAAAATGCCCCGGGAAGCCCCTGAAAATCCCGTTAAAAACATGATTTACTGGACTGTATGCGGTCCGCATGGTATAATCGAGAAAGGTATACCCGGCGCAGACTCAGCCATGTGTCTGGGGGAAAAGGAAGGTCAATATGGCTGGAATTTGACAGTTTGAGAGAGGAGAAGGTTTCACTTATGAGAATGAAAGTTTCTGATTATATTGCCCAGAAGCTGGTAGACGAGGGGATCACCGATGCATTTATGGTGACCGGAGGAGGTGCGATGCACCTGGATGACGGACTCGGACATCAGCCGGGACTTCACTGCTATTTTAACCACCATGAACAGGCATGCGCCATCGCTGCGGAGGCGTATGCGAGAATCCACAACAAGATCGCCGCGCTCTGTGTGACGACAGGCCCTGGCGGAACAAATGCGATCACGGGCGTTGTCGGCGGCTGGCTCGACTCGATCCCGATGCTCGTTTTATCCGGACAGGTCCGCTACGACACGACGGCCCACAGCACAGGTCTGGGGATCCGCGCGATGGGAGATCAGGAATTTGAGATCACAAAGGCAATCGACTGTATGACAAAGTACAGCGAGATGGTGCTGGATCCGATGCGGATCCGCTTCTGCCTGGAAAAGGCCCTTTATCTGGCACAGACAGGAAGACCTGGTCCGTGCTGGCTGGACATCCCGTTAAATGTCCAGGGCGCGTATATCGAGACGGAATCCTTACTGGGATTCGACAAAGATGATTACGAGGCGGGCGGCACCGGCTGGTCCGGACATGGAACCGGATGTTCCGGATGCACGATCTGCATGATGAATAAAATTGAAGGAAAACCGGCTATGATCCCGTCCGATGTGAGCGGACAGGGAGAAAAGCGCGTGAAACTTCCGGATCCTGTGACAGTAGAACAGGCGAGAGAGATCTTAAAGAAGGTCCGCGAGGCAAAACGTCCGGTGATCAATGCCGGAAACGGGATCCGGATCGGAAAAGCGTTTGATGTATTTACAAGAGTCGTGAAAAAGCTCGGGATCCCGGTTGTTACCGGCTGGAACAGCATCGACTGCATGTACGATACAGATCCGCTCTATGTGGGACGTGCCGGACATATGGGCGACCGCGCCGGAAACTTTGCGGTTCAGAACAGCGACCTCTTATTATCGCTGGGAAGCCGTCTTTCCATCCGCCAGGTTGGCTACAATTACCCGACATGGGCGAGAGCAGCGTATGTGATCTACAATGACATCGACGCGGAAGAGTTAAAGAAACCGACGGTCCACGTTGATATGCCGGTCCATGCGGACGTAAAGGATCTTCTCGAGAAGCTGGAACTCGTTCTCGATGAGGAAGAATTTGATCCGAACGGCGGTGCAAAGGACAAAGAGGCAGTGGACAGCTGGATCCGTCAGTGCCAGACCTGGAAAGAAAAATATCCGGTCGTTCTGCCGAAACATTATGAGGCCGGAGACGATGAGCCGGCAAACGTCTACGCGGCGATCAAGGAGATCAGCAAACGCGTGGAGGAGGATGTGATCACGGTTGTGGGCAACGGCTCCGCGTGCGTGGTAGGCGGACATGCCTATGAGATGAAGAAAGGACAGCGGTTTATCAGCAACTCTGCGATCGCTTCCATGGGTTACGACCTCCCGGCGGCGATCGGTGCATGGGTGGCGGACCATACAAAGGATATTATCCTTGTGACCGGTGACGGAAGCATCCAGATGAACCTTCAGGAACTCCAGACGATCATCCATCACCATATGGGGATCAAGATCTTCCTGATCAACAACGGCGGCTACCACTCCATCCGTCAGACCCAGAGGACCCATTTCCATGAGCCGCTCATCGGAATCGGCGTGGACAGCCATGACTTAAGCTTCCCGAGTATGGAGAAACTTGCCTGGGCTTACGGCTATCCGTATGTGGCGGCGCATCACAACAGCGAGCTTGATGCTGCTGTGGAGAAGACACTTGCGACGGAAGGTCCGGTGATCTGTGAGATCTTTGTTGATATGAAGCAGGGATTTGAGCCAAAGGCATCTGCGAAGATGCTGCCGGACGGAACGATGGTATCTGTACCGCTTGAGGATCTTGCGCCGTTCCTTCCGGAGGAGGAACTCAAGGAGAATATGTATATCCCGCTGGTGGAAAATAAGTAGGTTTGTCAGTGACGCAGGTCTGCGCACTTGCTGCGCTGACCTTAATAAAGGATAGGAATGAAGGCAAAAATCCCATCGGCGCAGCCGATCCGGAATGGATTTTTGCTCGTAGCTGTGAAGGTACTGAACAGCTGCGTTTGCCAGAGGAAAGGGGCAGCATAATATGAATATCATCATGACAGGCGCGACGAGTTTTGTCGGCGCGGCGACAGTTCGGGAACTCTTGCGGAGAGGACATACGGTGACTGCCATCGCGCGCCCCGCGTCCTCAAAACTCGGCATGATCCTTGACGGAAACGAGGAGGCGCTTTTATCCGGGCGGCTTCTCGTGACTGAAAACGATCTCTCCGAGCCGGAACAGCTTCTGGAAAAAGTGACAAAGCCGCAGGATGTCTTCTGCCACTTCGGCTGGGGCGGTTCCGGAAGTGCGTCGAGAACAGACCGGGCGCTTCAGGAAAAAAATCTGGAGATCTCCCTGGAGACGATCCGGACTGCGAAGGCACTGGGATGTAAAAAGTTCCTGTTCTCCGGATCCCAGGCAGAATACGGAATGCACCGGGATCTGATCACGGAGGAGACGGCCTGCGAGCCGAAATCCCTCTACGGCGAAGCGAAGCTCGCGATGCGCGAAAAGGGCGAAACGCTCTGCGGGGAGCTCGGCCTGCGTTACATTCATGCGCGGATCTTCAGCGCCTACGGACCGGGAGACCACCCGTGGACGTTAGTCGAATCCTGTCTGGACGCATTTTTGAACAATAGGGAGATGTCCCTCGGCGCCTGCACGCAGAACTGGAATTTCCTCTATATCGATGATCTGGCGAGAGGAATGGCGGCGCTCTGCGAGGCGGAGGAAACGGCATTTGAGGGGATCTCAAATCCTGTCTTTAACTTCGGAGGCGCGGAGACAAAGGTATTAAAGGATTTCGTGGAGGAGATCCATACACTCTGCGGCGGAAAGGGCGAAACCCGATACAATACCCGCGGGGAAAATGCGGAAGGTCTGATCAACCTGATGCCGTCCATTGAGAAATTAAAGGCGGTGACGGGATGGAAGCCGGAAGTCGACTTTAAGACCGGCATTACCCGGATGATCGCACTCAGGAAAAGGACCGTATAGAGAGGAAAAACGGGGAAACTCGGGCAGGACCGGCTGCGGTGGTGCATAGCGGATCCGGATCGACAAAAAATGCCGTGAACACTGCCCGGTATTGACAAAACAGAAAAAATGGTTACAATGATAAAAGTTAAAGATCAGGTAACAATTATTTAAGGAAGAAGAAAATATAACATGAAAAAAATCAGCGTTTTGATTCCATGCTATAACGAGGAGGAGAATGTCGTTCCGATCAGTGAAGCGGTCATCGGCATCATCACAAAAGAGCTGCCGCAGTACGACTACGAGCTGGTCTTTATCGACAATGACTCCACGGATAAGACGAGAGAACTGCTCAGGATGCTCTGTGCAAAGAACCCGAAGATCAAGGCGATCTTCAATGCGAGAAACTTTGGACAGTTCAACTCCCCATATTATGGAATCCTTCAGGTAACCGGTGACTGCGTGATCTCCATGGTCGCAGATTTCCAGGATCCGGTGGAATTGATTCCGAAGTATGTCCATGAATGGGAGAATGGCTATAAGATCGTTATCGGGATCAAGACGAGCAGCAAAGAAAATCCGGTCATGTACTGGCTCAGAAGCTGCTATTACAAACTGATCCGTAAATTGTCTGATGTAGAGCAGATCGAACATTTCACGGGATCCGGTCTCTATGACAGACAGTTTATCGAAGTGTTAAGAAATTTGAATGATCCGACTCCGTTCCTTCGCGGAATTGTCGCGGAGCTTGGATTTAAGAGAAAAGAGATCCCGTATGAACAGCCGAAGCGCCGCGCGGGGAAGACTCACAATGACTTCTATAAATTATACGATGCGGCGATGTTAAGCTTCACCTCCTACACGAAAGCGGGACTGCGCCTTGCGACATTCTTTGGCGCATTTTGCGGCGGGATCAGTTTTCTTGTCGGAATGGTATATCTGATCATGAAGCTCCTCTACTGGGACCGCTTTGCGGCAGGTATGGCGCCGCTTCTGATCGGAATGTGTTTCCTTGGTTCGGTCCAGATCTTCTTTATCGGACTGCTCGGCGAGTATATCATGAGCATCAATACCCGTGTGATGCACCGTCCACTTGTTGTCGAGGAGGAGCGGATCAATTTTGACACGCCGGCTGCGCAGGAGGAAGTATGAAATACAGTGTTGAAGTGATGAGAGTCCGTGAGCAGACGATCCAGTTAAATGGCTGGGCTGTGGAAAATGACCCGGATTCCGTGATCACATACCGGATCGAGGACGAAGCGGGGAATCCGGTGGATGCGAAGATCGTTCCGACAAGGCGGGACGACGTGAGCCAGATCTACTACAAAAAGATCATCGACCGCGATCTCGGGTTTGATATCCGTTTCCCGTATGAACATGGAAAGATCTACTATCTTGTAATCTGCGGGGAGAAGAAGACGACCCGCGTGAAATACAGCGATATGATGATCCGCAAAAAGACAGGAGCGGCGAACCGCAAAGTCCAGAAACTCATGAACCTGATGAATATGGAGACGGTTCATGTTGCCTGGGATTTCCTGAAAGAGAATGGTCTGAAGGCCCTGATCTTAAAATCAAAGCATAAGATCCAGGGAATCGATGACGATTACGACTACGCAGAGTGGTGGAATCTCACAAAACCGTCGGAGGAAGAGCTAGAAGCGCAGAAAAAAGAGACCTTTGAGTATATGCCGAAGTTCTCTATCGTGATCCCGGTCTATAAGACTCCGGAGAAGTTTTTAAAGGAAATGCTGGATTCCATCGTGGAGCAGACCTACGCGAACTGGGAACTCTGTATCGCGGACGGCAGCCCGGCAGGAGAGAGCGTTGAGAATGTATTAAAGAAATATGCGGAGAAAGATTCGAGGATCCGGTATAAGGTTCTGGGCGAAAATCTCGGAATTTCCGGTAATACCAACGCGGCTCTCGAGATGGCGGAGGGCGATTTTGTTGTCCTTGCGGACCATGATGACCGTCTGACACCGAATGCGCTCTTCGAGTGCGCGAAAAAACTGAATGAAAACAGATCATGTGATGTCCTCTATTCCGATGAGGACAAGCTGGATATGGATGGAGATGAACTGTTTGACCCGCATTTTAAGCCGGATTTCAATCCAGACCTTCTGACGAGCGTCAACTATATCTGCCATCTGTTCGTGGTGAAGAAAGAACTGCTTGATAAAGTCGGCGGTTTCCGGGCGGAGTATGACGGAGCCCAGGATTATGACTTTATCTTCCGCTGTACGGAGAATGCAGAGAAGATCTGCCATATCCCGAAGGTCTTATACCACTGGCGCTGCCATCCGAATTCCACGGCGAGCAACCCGGAGAGCAAGCTTTACGCCTTCACAGCCGGTTCCCGCGCGATTATGGACCACTATAAGAGAGTGGGGATCGAGGCGGAGAAAGTGGAAAAAGGCGTGGACTACGGCATTTATCACACGACATTTAAGATCAAGGGAGATCCGCTTGTCTCCGTGATCATCCCGAACAAGGACCACACCGTCGATCTCGACAACTGTATCCGCCCGATGCTGACGGAAGGGACGTACAAGAACCTCGAGTTTGTCATTGTGGAGAACAACAGCACGGAACAGGCGACATGGACTTACTATGAGAAGATCCAGAAGGAATTCCCGAATGTACACGTTGTCCGCTGGGAGCGGGAGTTCAACTACTCCGCGATCAACAACTTCGGCGTACAGCATGCAAAGGGCGAATACCTTCTGTTCATGAACAACGATATCGAGCTGATCGCAAAGAACTTTGTCGAGGAGATGCTCGGCTTTGCCCAGAGAGAGGACGTCGGAATTGTCGGCGCAAGACTTCTCTATGAGGATGACACGATCCAGCACGCCGGCGTTGTCATCGGATTCGGCGGCATCGCGGGACACACGTTTATCGGTCTCCACAAATCTGAGAACAGCTACTTCAACCGGGCAATGTGCGCCCAGGATTACAGCGCCGTCACAGCGGCCTGCATGATGAGCAAGCGCTCCGTATTTGACGCCGTGGGCGGATTTACGGAGGAACTTGCCGTCGCATTCAATGATATCGACTACTGCATGAAGGTCAGAAAGATCGGAAAACTCGTGGTCTATGCTCCGTATGCGGTGCTGCATCATTACGAATCGAAGTCCCGCGGTCTTGAGGACACTCCGGAGAAAGTGGCGAGATTCAACCGCGAGATCGCAACCTTCGCGAAGCGCTGGCCGGATATCTTAAAGAACGGAGATCCTTATTACAACCCGAACCTGACGCTGCGGAAATCAAATTTTGCTCTGCGCGACCTGAAAAAGGAGAAGATCGGGGAACCATATAAACTGGAGGTACCGTTAGACGAATGAAGACAACGATCATAATTCCGAATTATAACGGACTCTCGTTTATGGAACCGTGCTTTGAGGCTCTGGATAGACAGACGACAAAGGATTTTAAGATCCTTGTGGTGGACAACGGATCCACGGACGGAAGTGTGGAGTGGCTGAAGGAGAAACAGATCCCGTCGATCTTTCTTCCGGAGAACACCGGCTTTTCCGGTGCGGTCAATGTCGGGATCAAGGCGGCGGATACTCCGTATGTGATCCTCTTAAATAACGATACGAAAGTGGCTCCGCACTATGTGGAAGCGCTGGAGCGGGCCATGGACCGGTCGGAGAAGATCTTTTCCGTCAGCAGCAAGATGATCCAGATGTATCATCCGGATCTCATGGACGATGCCGGAGATATGTACAGCGTTCTCGGGTGGGCATTCCAGCGAGGCGTTGGACGTCCGGAAGGTCTTTATAAAAAAAGCTGCCGCGTGTTTACGGCCTGTGCCGGCGCGGCGATCTACCGCAGGGAAGTGTTTGAGACGATCGGATACTTCGATGAGATGCACTTCGCGTACCTTGAGGATATCGATGTGGGATATCGTGCGAAGCTTTACGGATATGACAATGTGTTCTGTCCGGAAGCGGTGGTGTACCATGTGGGAAGCGGGACCAGCGGTTCCAAATATAACTCCTTCAAGGTAAAACTTGCGGCGAGAAACAATGTCTATTTAAATTATAAGAATATGCGGGGGTGGCAGCTGCTCTTGAATTCCCCGTGTCTTCTGGCCGGTACTTTTGTGAAATTCCTGTTCTTTAAGAAGATGGGATTCGGAAAAGATTATGTGGCCGGGTTCCTTGAGGGGATCAGAACACTGAAAAACTGTAAGCGTGTTCCTTCCTTTAAGGGAAGATTAAAGCGGGAGATCGGGATCCAGATCGAGCTGATCGCCGGCACCGCAGTTTATATTTATGAGTTTTCCAGGAGACAGGCAGCAAAGCTGAAAGTCAAAGCCTGAATTGCAATTCAACGGTTGCTGCAGTGCGCGGACAGGGAATGTCCGCGTACTGTAACCGATATTTTACGGAAATCTCAGATTTTCTTAAGAAAACGTTTATTTGCAAACAGGAAAAATTTATGTATACTATGTATGCATAATTTTACGATGGCGGTACTATGCTCTGACCGGGCTGTCACCATTACAATGCTGCGGAACAATAAAACCGGCAGCATTTTCCTTGGAAAACAGGGTGAAATCATATGATCAAAGACAATCAAAAGAGCCTCAACCGTTTTCATGTGGTGCTTGATGCCTGCGTGACCGCGTTCTCTTATCTGCTCGCATGGTTTATCGTGATCGGAAGCGGATGGGCGAACCAGCTTGGAAAACGGACACTTGAGGTCGGATTTTATTTTGGCGCGCTGCTCGTTATTATTCCGGCGTATCTGCTTTTGTACTCCTTATTTGGACTGTACACCCCAAAGCGTGTGCTTGGGCGCAGAAACGAATTCGGAAAGATCTTTAAGGCAAACTCGATCGGATTTTTAATTTTCGGTCTTGTCCTGTACCTGGGAAGAAAAGAGCCGCACCTCTACAACTTCTCCCAGAGGCTGGTTGTATATTTCTACGTTCTGAACGTGGCATTTATGACGATCGAGCGGAACGGGATCCGGATCGTGCTCCGGTCCATGCGCTCGAAAGGATACAATCAGAAACATATCCTTTTGGTAGGATATTCCTCCGCGGCAGAAGGTTTTATCGACCGGGTGAATAAGAATCCGGAATGGGGATACAGGATCCGCGGGATCATTGATGATACGAAGGAACGCGGAAGTGAGTATAAGGGAGTTAAGGTCATCGGTTGTGTCGAGGACCTTGATTATATTTTAGAGCAGAACAGTCTCGATGAGATCGCCGTTACACTGAGCCTTGGCGAATATGAAAAGCTCCGCCATATTGTTGCGCTCTGTGAAAAATCCGGCGTACACACGAAATTTATCCCGGATTATGGGAATATTATCCCGACGATCCCCTATATGGAGGATCTCCAGGGACTACCGGTGATCCACATCCGCCGTGTTCCGCTAAATGATCCGGTGAATGCAGCGATCAAGAGAGCTGTGGATATCGTGGGTGCGATCGTGGGGATCGTTTTATTCTCCCCGATCATGCTGATCGTGGCACTGCTCATCAAACTGACATCTCCGGGACCGATCATTTTCTGTCAGGAACGGGTCGGACTTCACAACCGCCCGTTTAAGATGTATAAGTTCCGTTCCATGACGGTCCAGGATCCAAGTAAGGAAAAGAGCCGCTGGACGACAAAGGGAGATGCCCGTGTAACTCTCATCGGAAAAATCATCCGCCGTACAAGCATCGATGAGGTTCCACAGTTTTTCAATATTCTCATGGGGGATATGAGTCTTGTGGGACCGAGACCGGAACGGCCGTTTTTCGTTGAAAAATTTAAGGAAGAAATCCCGCGATATATGATCAAACATCAAGTCCGTCCCGGTCTTACCGGTTGGGCACAGGTGAATGGTTATCGTGGAGATACCTCGATCATTAAGCGGATCGAGCACGATCTCTACTATATCGAGAACTGGACGCTTGGTCTTGATTTCAAGATCATGTTCTTAACAGTTTTCAAGGGATTCATCAATAAAAACGCTTACTAATACGAGGACAAATGACATGAATTATGAAGACGAATTAGACCGTTCGCGCGCAAGAAAAAGCAGACGGCGTGAGAGCGAAAGGGAGACAGCTGCAAAGCATCATTCCCACGAGACAGAAAATCTGTATTCCATGAGTGCGGATCCGGGAAGCCGGGCAGGGCGCGCAGCAGCGAAGAGCCATGGCGCAGGTTCCCATAACCACAAGAGACGCAAAAACGGAAACAAAAAGAAAAAGATTATCATCGGTGTTCTGATCGCACTGATCGTTCTGGTGCTTGGGTTCTCCGGAGCTGTCTACGCATATATCCAGCACAACTTCGGAAAAATGAACGGACAGAATGAGTTCGATCTGAAAGATGTTCTGAATGAGAATATCTCTCTGGAAATGAGGGATAAGATGGAAAAAGGATACTGGACCATCGCCGTGTTTGGTCTGGATTCCCGTGACGGATCGACCGGAAAGGGAAGCCAGTCCGACGTTATCATGATCGCAAACTTAAATCGTGAGACAGGTGAGATCAAACTGGCATCCGTATTCCGTGATACTTACCTGAATGTGAGTGACAAAAACACATATAATAAGATCAACGCGGCATACGCTCTTGGCGGTCCGGAACAGGCGGTCAAGGCACTGAATAAAAACCTGGATCTCAATATCACACACTATGTTGCATTCAACTGGAAAGCAGTCGCGACTGCAATCAATATCCTTGGCGGTGTTGATATCGATATCAGTAAATCTGAGTTTTATTATATTAACGCATTTATCACAGAGACTGTAAAAGGTACCGGAATCGGATCTGTTCAGTTGAAGAGCGCCGGTGTGAACCACTTAGACGGTGTCCAGGCCGTTGCTTACGGACGTCTCCGTCTGATGGACAGTGACTACGCGCGTACCGAGCGTCAGAGACTTGTCATCCAGAAGGCATTTGAGAAGGCAAAGAAAGCAGATTTCGCGACCTTAAACAGCCTTGTGGGAAATATGTCCGCAATGTGTGCAACAAACATCAATGTCAATGATCTTCTTCCGATGGTGAAGAATATCACAAAGTATCATCTCGGCGACAGCATGGGATTCCCGGCAGCACGCGGAGAGAAGAAGATCAAGATCGGAAAAAACAACGCGGCCTGCGTTATCCCGCAGACGCTTGTCAGCAACGTGACAAGTCTCCATAACTTCCTCTATGCGGAGGAGAACTACACACCGTCGAGCACTGTTCAGACGATCAGCAGCAAGATCGCCTCGGCTACAGGACTCAGCAAGGCAGGCAAGGAGATCGACCATGTAGCGACTGATCAGGGCTATATCCCGAAGGGAGCGACAGAGTCTACGACACTTTCTGCCGAGGAAGAGAGCAAGAAGGAGAGTCAGGAAGAGTCCCAGATGGAATCCATGCTCAATGAGTCGAGAAAAGAATCGGAGAGCACAAAGGAGACTGAGACGGGACCAGATGGAAAGCCGATCGAGACTTCTTCCGGAAGTCATGAGAGCAGCAGCGCGGCTTATGAGACGGATGAGCATGGAAATATCTATGTGAAACCGACGGAGAGTCATGCGGCGAGCCCGACGGATGAAGCAGAGACCTCCACAGAGGCATTCCATCCATCAAATCCGCAGGAGACAACAGCGGAAGTTCCGGTCGGACCGGGATATGAGCATTCCACCGCGGCAGTACCGGAGGCGACAACGAGCGCCGGTCCGGCATCCCAGTCAGAAGCACAGAGCTCCGTGACGGTTCCAGGTGGTGCAGTCGCACCGGAAGGTCCGGCAGCAGGAGTATAAGGAGCGCAGGAGGGCCGGAAAGCCGCTCCTGTAGGATCATGGTGATCGAATGGCTGCGGGAAGCTGCTATGGCGGACCGAAGAATGTAAAAAGTTCAGGATCATAAAGAGAAAAGACGCATCGTCTGATGAGTCCGGAGTGAAAATTCCGGGCGGTCAGGCGGTGCGTTTTTTTCTGTATTTACGCGAACAACGAGCCAAAGTCCGCGCTTGCGCGAGACCTTGGCGACTGTCGGGATAACAAGGGGAAACTCGCGAAGCGTGTTTTCACTTGTTTGAGAGAACTGGTTTTACCCGGCTATATTTTTAAACGAAATTTTGAATTTACAATTTACATAGATTATACAAACTAGTTACCGAATCATGGTTTTTGCATTTTTTGTTTCGTGATAAAAATATTACTGTACAGAGAAAGAAAAAACAAAAACAAAGACCTTTGAGGAGGAGAAGATTATGAAAACAAGAAAAGTAATGGCACTTGCAGGTGCAGGAGTTTTAGCAGTCAGCATGATGACAGGATGCGGAAGCAGCAGTACAGCATCCACAACAGCAGCAGCGACGACAGCGGCAGCAGACACGACCGCAGCGGCAGCAGATACAACAGCAGCAACCGAGACAGCAGCGCTCACCGGTTCCATCACAGCGGCAGGTTCTTCCGCATTAAAACCGCTGGTTGATGATGCGGCAGACATGTTTATCGAGAAATACCCGGACGTTTCCATCACGATCGATGCAGGCGGATCCGGAGAGGGCTTAAAGCAGGTTTCCGAGGGAACCGTAAATATTGGTAACTCCGATGTTGAGGCATCCGCAAAGCTTGACGAAGCACAGGCAAAAGAGCTTGTTGATCATCAGGTATGCGTAGTCACAATGGCTCCAATCGTAAATAACGATGTAAAAGAAGGCGGCGTTGAGGATCTTACAAAACAGCAGCTCATCGACATCTTCACAGGAAAGACAACAAACTGGAAAGAAGTCGGTGGACCGGATGAGAGCATCGTCCTTGTAACAAGACCGACATCTTCCGGTACAAGAGCAACCTTCCAGAAATACGCGCTCGACGGAAATGAGGAAGCTTCCAACACTTCCATGGAAACAGATGATTCCGGTGTTCTTCTTCAGAATGTAAAAGATACGAAGGGTGCAATCGGATATGTAGCACTTTCCTATCTGACAGGTGATGCGGGAGTTGCAACCGTAGCGATCGATGGCGCAGAGCCGACACTTGAAAATACATACGCTGGAAAATATCCGGTATGGACATTTGAGCATATGTATACAAAGGGTGAGCCGGACGAAGTTGTAAGCGCATTCCTTGACTACATCATGTCCGATGAGTACGGCGCAAAGATGGAATCCTTAGGATACGGCGTATCTTCCAAGATGACAAATACTGAGCATTAATTGAGACAAAACTTAAGACCGGGCAGTGAGCCATGATCCGACCGGATGAAAGAAAAAAGAGGACATGGACAAGAGAGCTGCGAAACAGGGGCGGGGCAGACGAATCTGGCCCGCCCCGATATGATTTATGATAGAATTTGCTTCGAATATAGGAAGCAGGAGGACTTATGAAGAATGGTAAAGAAAAAAGCATGTTCGTCAGAGAATATCTGTGGCGGGATCTGATGACCGTCTGTGGACTGTTCGTAATTCTTCTGACGATCGTGATCGGCGCGTTCCTTGTATACAAGGGATCATCCACATTCCTGGTTTACAGACATTCCTTCCTGGAATTCTTAGGATCTGCAGACTGGGCACCGGAGGACAATATGGCAGGCGGCGGCAGCATCGGTGCGCTGATCTTCATCGCTGGGTCGCTCTGCACCTGCGGCCTGGCGCTTCTCATCGCGACTCCGTTTTCCCTGGGATCAGCGATCTTCATCACGGAGATCTCCCCGGAGTTTGGCGAGAAATTCTACCGCCCGGTAGTCGAGATCTTCGCCGGGATCCCGTCTGTTGTCTATGGCTGGGTGGGGCTTACGGTGCTTGTACCGGCGATCAAGATCTTGTTTGACCGTCAGGTGGGACATTCCATCTTGGCAGCAGGTCTGGTCTTAGCGGTCATGATCTTCCCGACGATCACAAGTGTTGCGGCGGATGCCCTTCACTCCGTACCGAAGGAATGCAGAATGGCGGCGTACGGACTCGGCTCTACCCGCTGGCAGACCATATACCGGATCGTAGTTCCGGCGGCAGCGCCTGGAATCATTTCCGGTGTGATCTTAGGTCTCGCGAGAGCCTTCGGTGAGGCCCTGGCGGTTGCCATGGTCATCGGTCAGACAACAGCGCTTCCCACAAGCATTTTTTCAACGACAAAGACTCTGACCACCGAGATCGCGGCCCAGATGGGCAACGCCATGGAGGGCGGCGAGATGAAATCCGCACTCTGGACCATGGCACTGTTGTTATTTGCAATCTCCCTGTTCTTCATCTTCCTGATCCATCATGTGACAGCGGTAAAGCCGGAGAAAGAAGAAAAAACAAGCACATCTGTGAAAACCAGCACGACGGCAGTGCCGGTAAAGCAGTTCGCAGCAAAGGGGGAAAATTAGACCATGGAAAGTAAGATCAGACGTTCACGCGGTGTGGACCGCGTTATGACAGTCATTTTCTACCTGGTTGCGATCTTCTTCTTCGCTCTTCTGATCGGCTTTGCGGGCAAGGTCATCATCGGCGGTCTCATGGGGGCAAAGCCGGAGATGTTCCGCTTCGCGAGAAAAGGAAGCATCGGAAACCAGTTGTTCAACACGATCTATCTCGTATTTATCTCCCTGCTGGTATCCATCCCCCTCGGTGTCTGCGCCGGAATTTATCTGGCCATGTACGCGAAACAGGGAAAAATGACAAAGTTTCTGAGAATGTGTATCGAGACACTTTCTTCCCTTCCGTCCATCGTTGTGGGCCTGTTCGGATATCTGGTATTCCTCGTATTCTTCGGAATGGGAAAGAGCCTGATGGCGGGTGCCCTCTCCGTATCGATCCTGACACTTCCGCTTATCACGACGACCACCGAGGATGCCATCAAGGGACTCCCGGCGGGATATTTTCAGGCGAGTTTAGGTCTTGGAGCGACAAAATGGCAGTCCATCTTCCATGTACTTCTTCCGGCATGTCTCCCACGCATCATGACAGGCGTCATCCTGGCGGCAGGACGTGGATTCGGTGAGGCGGCGGCGCTCCTCTACACCACAGGGTCTGGAAGTGACCTGCGCTGGGGCAACTGGAACCTGGCAGCCCCGACCTGCCCGTTCAACCCGTTCCGCCCGGCAGAGACATTGTCGATCCAGATCTGGAACCTTCAGGTAAACGGTCAGGATAAGGCACTGGCGAACACCGCCTCCGCGGTCCTTATGATCCTGGTTCTGGCATTCAGCATCGGTGCGAATGTGTGGAGCCATCACTTAAAGAAGAAGAATTCCGGCGAGGAAGCGTAAGGAGACGCCGTACAGCCGAAACAATACATGAGACCGGCATATGACAGTTTTAGAGAGGAAAAATATATGACAGCGATAAAACCGAAATTTGATATCGAAAAGCTGAATCTGCATTACGGCGCCTTCCACGCGTTGAAGGATATCAACATGCAGATCGATGAACATAAGATCACAGCTTTCATCGGACCGTCCGGATGCGGAAAGTCCACATTTTTAAAGACCTTAAACCGCATGAATGATCTTGTGGAGGGTGTGAAGATCGAGGGAAAAGTAGAATTTGACGGAAAGAACATATTTAAAGATATGGATGCCATCACACTGCGTCACAAGGTCGGCATGGTCTTCCAGCAGCCGAATCCGTTTCCGAAGAGCATCTACGACAATGTGGCTTACGGCCCGAGAATCTTCGGAATCACAAAAAAAGCAGATCTCGATGAGATCGTTGAGAGAAGCTTACGGCAGGCGGCGATCTGGGATGAACTGAAGGATCGCCTAAATAAAAGTGCTCTGGGACTCTCCGGCGGACAGCAGCAGAGACTCTGCATCGCAAGAACTCTGGCAGTAGAGCCGGAGGTTATCCTGATGGATGAGCCGACCTCTGCTCTGGATCCGATCTCCACATCAAAAATTGAAGATCTGGCGATGGAGTTAAAGGATAAGTACACGATCGTGATCGTCACCCACAACATGCAGCAGGCAGCGCGTATTTCTGATAAGACCGCGTTCTTCCTGTTAGGTGAGGTCGTCGAGTACAATAATACAGGCGATCTGTTCGCGAACCCGAGAGATGAGCGCACAGAGAGTTACATCACAGGGAGGTTTGGCTGATTATGAGAGATGCATTTTTAAAACAGTTGGAAGAGCTGCATAAGATGCTCGCGGAGATGGGAAATCTTTGCGAGAGCATGATCGACGGAGCGTACGAGGCACTGATGAACATGGATCGGGAACAGGCAGCGAAGATTCTGGCAGCGGACGCGAATGTCGATTTAAAGGAGAGGGACATCGAGAGCAAATGCTTGAAGCTCCTGTTAGAGCAGCAGCCAGTGGCAAGTGATCTCAGAACGATTTCCTCCACCTTAAAAATGATCACGGATCTGGAGCGGATCGGTGATCAGGCAGGCGATATCGCTGAGATCGTAAAGACGACCGATCTTTCCGCTCCGGTAAAGGCCACAAGACTTGGCGAGATGGCAAAAGCCGTTGCATCTATGGTTCGTGAGAGCATCGAGAGCTTTGCAAACGGAGATCTCAAAAAGACAAAAGAAGTTATTGAATACGATGATGTGATCGATAACCTTTTTAATGAGGTCAAAAAAGAACTTGCCGATGGTATCTTAAACGGTGAGGCAACTCAGGAACAGATTCTTGATGTCTTGATGATCGCCAAATATCTGGAGCGGATCGGTGACCATGCAACAAATATTGCGGAGTGGGCGGAGTACGCGATCACCGGTGTTCATCGCAATAGTGAGATGGAAGAGCATCTGTAAGCATAAAAAGGAAACTTAAACGAATGGAGAACCTGATTTACAGATTCTCCATTCGTGTTTTCAGAAGTGGAAGCTGCTCCCGGACGGACGTGATCTCGTCAAGATCAATGGTAGTGATCTGCATTCCCTCGTGCTCATCCATCTGATTTAAGACTCTGCCCCATGGGGAGACAGCGATAGAGTGACCGAAGGCCTGATAGGAGGCGGAGAGATCTCTCGCCGGAGAAGTTCCGAAGACAAAAATCTGGTTGTCCAGAGCGCGGGCACGGAAGGTAAGCTCCCAGTGTGCCGGTCCGGTAGTCATATTGAAGGCTGCCGGAACAAGGACGATATCAGCACCTTCCAGCACCATCCGTCGGAAGATCTCCGGAAAGCGTATATCGAAACAGATGCAGAGACCGATTTTTCCAAATTCCGTGTCGAATACGGTAGCGGAGTCTCCGGGAGTCAGAGTATCAGATTCTTTAAAATACTGTCCGCCTTTTACATCAATGTCGAAGAGGTGGACTTTTCTGTGGCGGGCAATCTGCTTTCCACTTCGGTCAAAGACATAGGCGGTATTGAAAACATGTCCGTCCTGGTCACATTCCGGGACGGATCCGGCGGAAAAGTAGATCCCGAATTCCTTTGCAAGGTCAGAGAGCGCCTGCCAGACCGG
The DNA here is from genome assembly GCF_045062245.2 of Pilosibacter rotomagensis. Taxonomy (NCBI): domain Bacteria; kingdom Bacillati; phylum Bacillota; class Clostridia; order Eubacteriales; family Clostridiaceae; genus Pilosibacter; species Pilosibacter rotomagensis. The sequence goes on from NZ_CM170323.1 coordinate 683,471, forward strand.
TCCGCCTGCTTTTTCTGCATAAACAGGGAAATTCGGTGTTTCATAGGGGCAGTTGAACATTTCCGGAAGGCAGACGAGATCTGCGCCGGAATTTTTTGCTTTCTGGATCAGAGGGCGCAGAGCCTCGATGTTCTGCATTTTATCGGAAAATACGTGGGTCTGAAGCTGGGCGATGGTCATGGATGACATATGGAAACCTCCTTAGGTTTAATATGAATTAAGTGTAAGTCCTGCAAAGGAGAAATGTCAAGCGGCAGGGGCAAACACACAAACATCTGCTTGCATAAGCATCCAAAATATGCTAAGATTCTTGCGTACACATGTTTTTCTGGGACGCACATATGGTAACGTGCCAGAGCAATGGACGAAAAGTATGATTTCGGTAATAAAAAAGAAATTTTTAGCTTGCGAGGTCTGATATATGGAGAAAAAAAACAAGTATTATGTGGTTCGTGACAAAGCGCTGCCGGAAGTCCTTCAGAAAGTCGTTGAGGTGAAACGTCTCCTCGAGGCGGACAAAAACATGACGGTGCAGGAGGCGGCGGAACAGGTCGGTTTAAGCCGCAGTTCCTTCTATAAGTATAAGGATGATATTCTTCCGTTTTCCGACAACACGAGAGGAAAGACAGTGACACTTGTGACCCAGATGATGGACGAGCCGGGGCTTCTGTCTGACCTGCTCCACATCGTTGCGGATTACCGCGCGAATATCCTTACGATCCACCAGACGATCCCGGTAAACGGATCCGCGACGGTAACGCTCAGCGTGGAAGTTCTCTCAGATACGGGAAATGTTGCCGGTATGGTTGAGGAGATCGAGCACTTAAAGGGCGTGCAGAACGTAAAAATTTTAGGAGTGGAGAAATAGACGGATGAAAGCGGCAATTATGGGATACGGAACCATCGGTTCTGGCGTGTATGAGGTTCTTGACAAGAACTGCAAAAGCGTAGAGAAAAAGGCTGGAGAGCCGATCGAAGTAAAATATATCCTGGATCTCAGGGAGTTTCCGGGAAGTCCTGTGGAGAAGCTTGTGATCCATGATGTGGAACAGATCGTAAATGACCCGGAGATCGGGATCGTTGTGGAGACCATGGGCGGAACAAAACCGGTCTACGAGTTTGTAAAGCGCTGCCTGCTCGCGGGAAAGCATGTGGTGACTTCCAATAAGGCACTGGTTGCGGCCCATGGGACAGAGCTGATCCGGATCGCCGCGGAAAAGAACATCAGCTTCTTGTTTGAGGCAAGTGTCGGCGGCGGTATTCCGATCATCCGCCCGCTTGTGGAGAGCCTCGGCGGCGAGGAGATTTTAGAAATCTCCGGTATCTTAAACGGAACGACAAACTACATCCTCACAAAGATGAATGAAGAGGGATGGAGCTTCGAGGAGGCGTTAAAGCGCGCCCAGGAATTGGGCTACGCGGAGCGCAACCCGGAGGCAGATATTGAAGGATATGACACCTGCAGAAAGATCGCGATCCTGACTGCGGTCGCAACAGGAAAAGAAGTAAACTACGAGGAGATCCCGACCCAGGGAATCACAAAAATCACTTCCATGGATTCCAGCTACGCGGCACATATGGGTGCGGCGATCAAGCTCTTCGGAACCAGCGTGAATAAAGATGGAAAGATCTATCTGGAGGTCGCGCCGGTCCTCGTGGATGCGAAAGACCCGCTGTATGCGGTGACAGATGTGTTCAACGGAATCCTCGTTGTGGGAAATATGCTGGGTGCGTCCATGTTCTATGGAAGCGGAGCAGGAAAACTGCCGACAGCCAGCGCCGTTGTCGGGGATATGATCTCCGCAGTCCGCTTCGGCGATGAGCCGGAGAAGATCGGCTGGAGCAGCGAGAAGCTTGAGGTACATCCGGCGGCTGAGCTTTCCAGAAAGTACTTTGCACGGTTTGAGGGTTCTGAGAGAGCAAAGAAAGAGGCCGTTGCGGCAGCTTTCGGTGACGTGAAATTTGTGACACTGGAAGGAAAAGATGAGTTCGCGGTTCTGACCGGTGAGATGACAGGGGAAGAGTTCGACGCGGCAGCAGCAAAGGTCGGTGGACTGCGCCAGAAGATCGCAGCCAGATTATGATCCCGACATGGTTCCAGATGCCATGCCTGTTTCAGAGGATGACCGGGCTTTACTGTCCGGGATGCGGGGGAACGAGAGCCGTCCGGGCACTCCTTTCAGGGCATCCGGTACTAAGTTTTCTGTACCATCCGGTGGTGCCGTATATGGCATCGGTAGCTGTGTGGGCTGCGGTTTCCTGGATCCTGTATTTTGCCACGGGAAACAGGAGATTCCGACCGGAGTTGGATGACCGGATCGCTTACGCAGCGGCGGGGATCGTGATCTTAAATTTTATCATAAAAAACGGACTTCTGGTATTCGCCGGGATCGATGTGATCGGGCGGCTGCCGGGGGTGTGAGAATAGGGAGAAGACCTGGAGTGGGTACCGAAAGTGGTATCTGCGCCGGGTCTTCTTTGCATATAAGCGTAGGCTTGTAGCGGCCAGGGACGGGCAGGCGGCTGCTCGCAAATCCGTTCGCCACAGTTTTGACGCAGAAATGCCCGGTTTTGCGTGCCTTCTTTCACAGTTTGAACACAGGTCAAACACAGATGAATCACAAATTTCCGGTAGAGTTATTACGGAAATTGAAATAAACAGTAAGAAAAATGCAAGGAGTTCTGACTGTATGTACTTTAAAAGTACAGAAACCGGGTCTGTGAGACTATTAGAAAAAAATACATGGAGATGTTGATCTGGCGATCAAGGTGGATGAAAGGAGAATGGGAATGAGAAGAGGAAAGATGATAGCGGCGGTACTGACGGTCTGCGCGGTGGGCGCGGGGATGACGGTAAACGCCTATGCGGCCAGCACCACATTTGAGATGAGAAAGAAGACAGTGAGACTGCTTGGAATTTTGAGTACGAGCAACTATCAGACAAACGTATCGAGAGGTGAGTTTGCGGAGCTTCTCGTAAAGGCGTCCAATTACCGTGAGACAGCGAACTCCACGGGAACCGTGTCCGTGTTCGCAGATGTTTCCGCGAAATCCCAATACTCCTCAGCGATTCGCACCGCGGCGACAAATTCCTGGATGTCCGGTTATCTCGGAGGAAACTTTAAGCCGGACGAGGGGATCACGATGCGGGATGCCATCAAGGCAGTTTTGGGAGTCTTAGGATACACAAACGAGGATTTCTCCGGAAGTCTTCAGGAGAGCCGCCTTGCGAAGTTCAAGTCCCTGTCCCTGGATTCTGGGATCTATCGTGATCTTGACGAGGTCCTCACGAGGGAAGACTGCATCAACCTGTTCTATAACCTGATGAAGGCGAAGACAAAAGAAGGAAACCAGTACGGCAGTAAGATATTTGACCTGACCTACAATTCCGACGGCGAGATCAATACATCCTCGATCCTGGATAACAGTTTAAAGGGACCGAAGATCTTAGACAATGACAGCCGGAACTTAAAGAGTCTTGTTCCGTTTTCCCTGAAAGACGCTACCATGTTTTTAAACGGCGAGGTGTCCGATGAGAGCGAGATCAACGATTACGCCACCGTGATCTATTACCACGAGGAGACAAAGATGATCTTCGCCTATTCCAACGGCGGTGAGAACAAAGGCGCCACGGAGGGCCGGATCAAGGCGATCTACTACGATTCCAGCGACCCGTTCACACCGGTGAAGGTGGTCTTAAACACCGATTACCAGGACAACGGCGGCGAGGGCGATGAGTTCCAGATCAGCGGGTCGGAGCTCCAGTATCTGTTCTCCGTCTACGGAGAGTTTGAGGTGAATGACAAGGTTGCCATCGTGTGGGAGAAGAGCGGAAGCGACGAAAATGCGACTTATACGGTTGTAGATGTTGTCGGAGATTATTGATTAGTTACGAATATACATATAATACATGAAATAGAAATACCGCAGAAGGAATGCGGGTAGAGAAAATTAAGGCAAGGAAATTCAGATCTGGAACATAGTTAAGAGAAGCGGAAGATTTCAATAGACAGGAAAGGAATGAGTATGGAGAACGAAAAGGTGGCCGTAGATAAGAAACGGAAAAAACGGAAAGGAAAAAGCGGGAGGATCGTGATCGTGCTTATAGTGGTTCTGGCAGTGCTGCTTGGCGGATTTTTCCTCTATAAGAAAAAGACCACGAGCCAGAAACGTCAGGGTGACCAGTCTGTGTCAACGGCGACAGTGAAGCGGACGGACATCAGTTCAGAGCTCACGGCGTCCAGCGCCCTGTCTCCGAAGGACACCTACGAGGTGACATCACTGGTGGAAGGCGAGGTCATCGAGGCAAACTTTGAGGAGGGCGATGTTGTGGAAAAAGGCCAGATCCTATACCGGATCGACGCGACTTCCATGGACTCTGATCTGAGCTCTGCAGAGACAAGTCTCCAGCGCGCGAAGGAAAGTGCCCAGACGGCACAGTCCAATTACGCCGAGGAGACAGCGCGGATCGCCGGAAATACATACCGCTCCACAGCGTCCGGATATATCAAGACTCTCTATATCAAAGAGGGCGATAAGGTAAATAATGGAACGAAGATCGCGGATCTCTATGATGACTCTGTTATGAAGATCACAGTCCCGTTCCTCTCAGGCGAGGCGGCGGAGATCAACGTGGGTGATGAGGCGGCAGTGATATTGGAGGACACCGGCGAGCAGATCTCCGGAACCGTCACGGTTGTCAGCAGCATGGAGGAAACACTTTCCGGCGGACGCCTCGTGAAGAACGTGACCGTTGAGGTATCCAATCCTGGCGGACTTACGACAGATACGGCGGCATCCGTAAAAGTCGATGGATTTGTCTGCAGCGCCGAGGGAACATTCGCCGCGAAGACGGAGACGACCCTGAGCGTGGAAATCTCCGGAAACAAGAGCCTTGAGATCGAGAACCTTCTGATTCATGAAGGTTCTTATGTGGAGAAAAACTCCGAGCTGTTCCAGGTGACCGCGAAGACGGCGGAAGAGTATTTAAAGGAATTCAAGGATGCAGTGGAGAGCGCAGATGACAACCTGGAAAACGCGGAGAACAAGCTGAGCAACACTCAGGACAGTGTGGATGACTATACGATCACAGCGCCGATCTCGGGGACAGTGATCACGAAAAACGCGAAGGTTGGGGATAAGATCTCCAAGAGCTCCAGCGGAACGACCACCATGGCGGTGATCTATGACTTGTCCACCATGACACTGGAGATGTCCGTGGATGAACTCGATGTCTCAAGCATCAAGGTCGGACAATCTGTGGAGATCACGGCAGACGCGGTGGAAGGTGAGACATTCACAGGAACCGTCACAAATGTGAGTCTGCAGAGCAGCTACTCCAACGGTGTCACAAACTATCCGGTGACAGTGACACTGGACGATACGGGAAGTCTTCTTCCTGGCATGAACGTGGATGCTAAGATCATTCTCGACAGCTCTGAGAATGCTCTGGTGATCCCGGCGAGTGCGCTGATGCGTGGAAACAGAGTGTATGTGAAGAAGAGCACCGGCTCCGGAAAATCCGGCAGCAGCAACGTCCCGGACGGCTTCGAGGCGGTCCAGGTGACAACTGGAATCATCAACGACGATTATGTGGAGATCCTTTCCGGCCTCTCTGAGGGGGACGAGGTCTACATTTCCTCCGATTCCGGAAGCTCGACGCAGACCGATCAGATGCAGATGGGCGGCATGGGCGGTCCTGGCGGTGATATGGGCGGAGGCGTACCGGGCGGTCCTGGAGGAAACGGCGGAAATGGCGGCGGCAACGGCAGCGGACGAAGATCTCAGTAGTGCATAGGAGATAAATTGTATGGAAAAGACTGAATTCTCAATACAAATAGATACCGCAGAGCAGAAAAAAATGTCTGAAGAGCCGATGAAACAGGAAGAGGCAGTTTCAAAAGTTCATGAGGAGTTGGAAAAGCAGGAACCCCTGATAGAGCTGCGCAATATCTACAAGATCTACTACATGGGCGACGAGGAAGTCCACGCCAACGACGGCATTAGCCTTTCCATCAACAAAGGCGAGTTCGTCGCCATCGTCGGCAAATCTGGAAGCGGAAAATCAACTCTGATGAACATCATCGGCGCCCTGGATGTCCCGACGGAGGGCGAATATTTCCTCGGCGGCGAGGACGTGGCGGATATGTCCGACAACGAGCTGGCGGAGATCAGAAACCGCATGATCGGCTTTATATTCCAACAGTACAACCTGCTTCCAAAGTTAAATCTCTTAGAAAACGTGGAACTTCCGCTTCTCTACGCCGGTTATGACAAAAAGGAACGTCGGGAGCGGGCTATGAATTCCCTGAAAAGGGTCGGACTTGAAGAAAAATGGAAGAATCTTCCGAACCAGCTCTCCGGCGGCCAGCAGCAGCGAGTCTCCATTGCGCGGGCTCTCGCAGGAGATCCGTCCTTAATCCTGGCGGATGAGCCCACGGGTGCCCTGGACTCCAGGACGGGCCGGGAAGTGCTTGATTTTTTAAAGAAACTCAATGAAGAAGGAAACACGATCGTCATGATCACCCACGACAGCTCCATCGCCCTGGAGGCGAAGCGGGTGGTGCGGATCCATGACGGAAAGATCAATTTCGACGGGGATGTGAAAGAGTATGCTGCAATCATTTAAAATGGCGTTAAAAAGTATCTGGGGCAACAAATTGAGGTCCTTTCTGACGATGCTCGGCATCATCATTGGAGTCGCGTCGGTGATCATCCTGGTCAGCATCGTCAACGGCTATATGTCCTACATGGTGGAGAGCTTTTCTTCCATGGGCGTAAACCAGATCACGGTCCAGTACAAGGCGGTGGCCTCAAGAACCATCGATGTGGACGAATTTTATGAGTTCTACGAGGAACATTCAGACCTCTACGAGAACATGTCCCCGAACGTGTCCGTCAGCGTCACGGTAAAACATGACTCTGACACCATGGATTCCACCAGTGTCGGCGGCTACAGTGAGGATTATCTCGCAATCAAGGACTACGAGATCGAGTATGGCAGAAATCTCCAGTACTCCGACATGGAGGCGAGACGAAAAGTCGCGGTCATCGGCGCTTATGTGGCGGAGGAACTCTACGGTGGCTCCCAGAACGCCGTGGGCGAGACGGTCAAGTTAAACGGTGACAGCTACACCATCGTAGGCGTTGTGGAACGGCAGACGGAGAGCAGCTCTGAGTTCGATGACGGATGTATGGATGACTTTGTGTGGATCCCGTATTCCAGAGCTGTGAAGATGGCGAGAAATGCTGTGATCAACAACTATACCTTCACATCGCGGGACATCAACGACACGGAAACATGCACGACAGAACTTAAAAATTTTCTCTATGAAAAGATGAAGAGCGAAAACCTCTACACGGTGACAGCAATGAGCTCCCTTCTCGATTCCTTAAATGAGCAGATTGCCATGATGAGCATGATGCTGGGCGGTATCGCGGGTATCTCCTTGTTAGTTGCAGGCGTCGGTGTCATGAACATCATGCTGATGTCCGTGACAGAGAGAACCAGGGAGATCGGCATCAGGAAGGCCCTCGGCGCAAAGAAGAGCGTGATCATGTTGCAGTTCGTCATCGAGGCGCTGGTCACAAGCTCCATCGGCGGAATCATCGGAATCATGATCGGAGCCTTAGCAAGTACGGGAATCGGCGCCCTCATGGGAATCGACGCGCCGCCGACCATGACGGCAGTTGTGATCTCATTTACTGTTTCGGTTGCCATCGGACTCATCTTCGGATACATGCCGGCGAGCCGTGCGGCGAAGCTGAACCCGATTGATGCTCTGAGAACGGATTAAAGTCTTGATTTGCCACGGATTTGCCGATAAAAGACAGAATATCGTAAGTTGACGGGAGATATTGTCCAACCTTATAATATAGTTAAAGAAAGATACTTGAGGGGAGGCAATCCTATGGCAGAAAGAAAATGGAAAAAAATAAGTACATGGATGGCCGCATGGGTCATGGCGGTCGTGTTTGCGGTATCTGGGGCGCAGACAGCGTTTGCGGCGACCAGTTATGTGAACAGTGTCAGCATCACGCTGGATGTGACACCGACGGTGGGGGAATCCCTGCCGGATCTCGATGTGGGATACAATTCTGATAACTGCGAGGTATCGATCCCGAACAACGATAAATATGATATCGTATCCGCAAAGTGGTCTTCCACAAAGAACGACGTGAAGATCGGCGGAACCTACACCATGAAAGTTACTTTAAAGACTTTAAATGACTATAGGTTCAGCAGCAGCTCCTACACTTCCTCAAAGGTAAAGGTAAAGAACGGAACTTTTGTCAGCGCTTCGAGAACATCTTCCGACCGTCTGGTGGTTACCGTAAAGACAAAACCGGCAAAGGGCGATCTTGACGCGCCGGGCGAGGCATACTGGCAGACCACAAAGTCCGGAAGCTCCGATCTCGGACTCGCGAAGTGGGAGGCCGTTGAGGACGCGTCCTACGAGGTGTACCTCTACCGCGGCAGCAAGAACGTCTACAAGAGCGGCGAGATCCACACCAGCAGCTGTGATCTCTTTCCGTATATGAGCTCCAAGGGAACCTACACCTTTAAGGTGCGCGCGCTCCCGTCAAACGATGAGGTATCCAAGTACGCGTCAAAGAGCGACTGGACCATATCCGATGAGGTCTATATCGATGAGAATGACGCGGCGAGAGCGGCAAAGAAAAAGCCGTCAAGCGGCAACAACAGCAGCACAAATAATTCCGGAAATTCCCAGCAGGCCCCGTCAAATGGGAATGCGGTCGGTTGGATCCTCGACGGAAACCGCTGGTATTATCGTTACCCGGACGGAACTTATTTAAAGAACGGCTGGGGATTTATCGGAAATATCTGGTATTTATTTGACGCAAACGGAATGATGCTCACCGGCTGGCAGATGAAGAACGGCGTTTATTACTACATGAACGGTGACGGAAAGATGCAGACGGGCTGGCTTCTCTACAACAATACCTGGTATTATCTCTCCGAGAGCGGAGTTATGGTGACCGGCTGGATCACGCTGGGTGATAAGGCTTATTACCTCGGCGGCGACGGCGGAATGCTCACAGGATGGCAGAACATCGACGGACAGATCTACTACCTGTATCCGGATGGACATAAGGCGGTCAATGAAGTGATCGATACCTTCTATTTAGATCAGGACGGTATCTGGAGAAAACCGCAGTAAAGATCTGAACCTGCAGGGCATGCGGTTATGCGGTGAAAATCGTCGGAATATTTTCCAGCAGACTGAAAATACAGGAAAGGAGCACCTTATGAGACAGAAAACTTTTGGAAAATGGCTTGCGGCAGCAGGAATTCTGATCGTGATGACGATATGGATGGTTCTTCCTGCACTGGCTGCGCCGACGGTGAATTCTATAAGGATCACCTTTAAAGACAAGTATGAAGATCCCGGCGTGATCGAGGAGCCGGAGATCAGCTGCAGCAGCTACGGGATCGAGATCACATCCGTGGAGTGGAGCAAGGATGTAGAAAAATGGAATCCTGGAACGAAAGTGACGGCAACGCTGATTCTTTCCTCCAGCGGAAGAGAGTTCTCCTCCAGCTACGGTTCAAAGTCCTGCCAGATCTCCGGTGCGACGTTGAGTAAGGCAGTGAAAGTGGATGATGACTTGAAGGTCACAGTCACTTACTACCCGGTGGTATGGCTGGAGTCCCCGGATGAAGCCGGCTGGAGCGCTTCGAACCATATGAAAGCGGTATGGAAGAAAGTCGATTATGCGACGGGATATCAGATCCGCCTGTACCGGGATGACTATTATCTCCGGACCATCGATGCGACGGGAACCAGCAAGGACCTCTCCGAGTATATGGGAAGAGAGGGAAACTACTATTACGAGATCCGCGCGGTGGGAAAGACAACGAACGATGCGAAGTACCGCAAGAGCAGCGAGTATATCGTCTCCTCCGACCGCTACCTGGATGACCTGGGTGACACGGAGGGCAGCTGGAAGAATTACGCGGACGGAAAGAAGTATGTGGACGAGAATGGCCAGATCGTGACCTCCCAGTGGTACCGGATCCTCGGAACTTGGTATTATTTCGACGAGAACGGATACATGGCGACGGGATGGAGACTGGTCAATAATAAGTGGTATTACCTCGGAAGTGACGGAAAGATGGTGACCGGCTGGAAGCAGATCGGCGGTGTCTGGTACTACATGGATGCCGACGGCGCGATGGCTATCGGCTGGCGCCAGACAGCACCGGGACAGTGGTATTACCTGAACGCGAACGGAGCGATGGCAGCGTCCACTGTGATCGACGGATATACGTTGGATGCATCGGGGCTCTGGGTAAGTTAGAAAGGAATGATGGACGGCATGTCATGGGAGAAATCCTGTGGCATGCCGTTTTCACATATCTGAAGAGGTAAGCTCCTGGAACCATGCGAAAACACTTGACTTACTATGAGATATCAACTAAAATTTAGAAACGTGTAAACATTTGTCGCGGCAGCCTGAAGGTGTATGCGGCGCCGCAGTCACTTGAAGTTTATGAAAAACGAGAAAGGATTTCTATGGGAATCATTAAAGCAGTGAACCTGATCTTTGACTATATCAGGCACGATGAAGAGGAAGACAAGGATGAGGTCAGCCATGCGTTAAAAGGCGTCTCTCTGGATATCAAGGAAGGCGATTTTGTAGCGATTCTGGGACATAACGGATCCGGAAAATCCACCTTCGCGAAGCTGATGAACGGAATCCTGCTTCCAACGGATGGAACAGTCTATATTTCTAAAATGAGGACGGACGACGAGGAGCATCTCTGGGATGTACGAAAGACGGCGGGAATGGTATTCCAGAACCCGGACAACCAGATCATCGGAAACGTGGTGGAAGAGGACGTCGGATTCGGCCCGGAGAATATGGGAGTTCCGACGGAGGAGATCTGGGCGCGGGTCGACAAGAGCCTTGAGGCGGTCGGCATGACGGCCTACAGACTTCAGTCTCCGAATAAGCTTTCCGGTGGACAGAAACAGCGCGTGGCTATCGCTGGCGTTATGGCGATGAAGCCCCGGTGTATCGTTCTGGATGAGCCGACAGCGATGTTAGACCCGAACGGACGCCGTGAGGTCATTAAAACGGTTCATGAACTGAACCGTCAGGAAGGGATCACGGTAGTTCTGATCACCCACTATATGGAAGAGGTCATCGACGCGGACCGCGTAGTCGTTATCGACGGTGGACATGTCGTGATGGACGGAACCCCGAAAGAGGTCTTTTCCAGAGTCAAGGAACTGAAAAAATACAGCCTCGATGTGCCGCAGGTAACGGAACTGGCAGATGAATTAAAGGAAGCCGGAATGGATCTTCCTTATGGAATTCTTTCCATCGACGAGCTTGTGGACGAACTTGTTCCGCTCTTAAAATAGTGGAGAAATGGTGGAAATATGGCAATCGAAATTAAACACTTGAATCATATATACGGGCAGGGAACGATATTTGAGCAGTATGCCTTAAAGGATGTAAATCTTACGATCCATGATGGCGAGTTTATCGGCCTCATCGGTCATACCGGATCCGGAAAATCAACCCTGACCCAGCATTTAAACGGACTTTTAAAGGCAACGAGTGGAGATATCCTTTATAACGGAGAGAGTATTTATAAAGAGGGATATTCCATGAAAGAGCTCCGCAGCCATGTGGGGCTTGTTTTCCAGTATCCGGAGCATCAGCTGTTTGAGGTGGATGTATTCTCAGATGTCTGCTTTGGACCGAAGAATCTGGGACTCCCGAAGGAGGAGATCGAGAAGCGCGCGAAAGAGGCGCTTGACATGGTGGGACTCGATGAGAGCTTTTATAAGCAGTCCCCCTTCGACCTCTCCGGCGGACAGAAGCGTCGAGTGGCTATCGCGGGTGTTCTCGCAATGAAGCCGGAGGTCCTGATCTTAGATGAGCCGACAGCCGGCCTCGACCCGAAAGGCCGCGACGACATTTTAGGACTCGTACAAAAGCTCCATAACGAGCAGGGGCTGACGATCATTCTCGTCTCCCACAGCATGGAGGATGTGGCGCGATATGTGTCACGTCTTGTAGTCATGAACCACGGCGAGAAGGTCTTCGACGGAACCCCGAAGGAAGTATTCCGCCACTATAAAGAGCTGGAAGCCATTGGCCTTGCGGCTCCGCAGATCACCTATGTGGTGCACAAGCTGATCGACAAGGGGATCCCGCTGGATCCGGATATCACGACGGTGGAAGAGGCGAAGAATGCGATCCTTAAGATCTGGCACGAAAAGAATGGAAAAAGTTCCGGAAATGCAGCTCAGGTAAGCACAGCTGGAGCAGTTTCCGAGAACGCAGGTCATGGGAACGCCGCCGGAACAGCCTCTGGGAATGCGGACATCACAGAAAAGACAGCCGGGGAGGAAAAGACATGTTAAGAGATATCACACTTGGACAGTACTACCCGGTTGATTCCCTGCTTCACAGGCTGGATCCGAGAACAAAATTATTTGGAACTCTTGTATACATTGTAACCTTATTTATCGCGGATAACCTTTGGGCATACCTTGCGGCGACGATCTTTCTGATCACTGCCATCAAGCTCTCCAATGTCCCGGTAAAATTCATGGTGCGCGGCTTAAAATCCATCATGTTCCTGCTTCTCCTCAGCGTCAGCTTTAACCTGTTCCTGACGCCGGGTACCCCGATCTTTAAGATCGGTTTCCTGCAGATGACCTGGGAAGGTCTCCGGTTTGCGGCATTCATGGCGATCCGTCTTGTTTATCTCGTTATGGGATCCACGATCCTTACACTCACAACGACGCCGAACCAGCTGACAGACGGTCTGGAAAAGAGCCTTGGATTTTTAAAGAAGGTCGGTGTTCCGGTCCACGAGGTGTCCATGATGATGTCTATTGCGCTCCGGTTTATCCCGATCTTAATTGAGGAGACGGATAAGATCATGAAAGCGCAGATGGCGAGAGGTGCTGACTTCGAGAGCGGGAATCTGATCCAGAAGGCGAAATCCATGGTACCGCTTCTTGTACCGCTTTTCGTATCCGCATTCCGCCGTGCCACGGACCTCGCGATGGCCATGGAGGCGAGATGCTACCGCGGCGGCGAGGGAAGAACGAAGATGAAACCGCTTAAGTACGCGAAGAGGGACCACATGGTTTATGGGGCGTATCTGGTGTATTTTGTGGTGGCAATTTTGCTTAAGGTCGTTTTGTAAAGAAATGGTAACTGTTCAGTAGGTCTGCGCACTTGCTGCGCTGACCGTAAGGAAACATAGGCTGGAAGGCAAAAATCCCATCAGCGAAGCTGATCTGGAATGGATTTTTGCACGTAACTATGAAGGTACTGAATAGTTACAAGAAATGAGCGATTTCAGCTGGGAAAAGGTAATTTGATATCTGATTCTATCCGGAAAACCGGGCAGAATTGGATTCGGCTGCAAATTAGCTGCTGGATTTGTATAAAAGTAAATTTGCCCGGGAATCCCCGGGCAGCAGAGGGAAAACAATAAAGCTATGAGACGAATCAAACTGACGATTGCCTACGACGGCACCGCATACAAGGGCTGGCAGCTCCAGCCCAATGGCGTTACCATAGAGGAGATGTTAAATAAGGCTCTTTCGGATCTTCTGAAAGAGCCTGTCTGCGTCATTGGGGCAAGCCGGACTGACTCCGGTGTCCATGCAAGAGGAAACGTGGCGGTCTTCGACACGGAGAGCCGGATCCCGGGAGATAAATTCTGTTACGCGGTAAACCGCGGACTTCCGGAGGATATCCGTGTGGTGGAATCCGAGGAGGTTCCCCTGGACTGGCATCCGAGAAAGCAGAACTGCGTAAAGACCTACGAGTATCAGATCTTAAACTGTAAGATCGAGATCCCGACAAGACGCCTCTACGCCCATTTCTGCTATTACCCGTTAAACGTGGAAAAGATGAATGAGGCGGCAAAATATCTCATCGGGGAACATGATTTCATCAGCTTCTGCGCCGCAAACCACCAGGCGGAGGAGACGGTCCGGACGATCTACGGGGCCGAGGTGAAAAAGAATGATGAGGACATCGTAACGATCCGCCTTTGCGGCAGCGGATTCCTCTACAACATGGTGCGGATCATCGCGGGAACCCTGTTAAAAGTCGGAACCGGTGAGTGGGAGCCGGAACATGTGAAAGAGGTACTGGAGGCAAGAAACCGCAAAGAGGCGGGACAGACTGCTCCGGCGAAGGGGCTGACACTTGTGGGAATCGAGTATGAGAGGGAGATCCCAAAGGAGATCATTGGGAGAAATGAACATTGGGACGCTGTTCTGGACCAGACCAGCTTGGAATCCGACGGAGTTTCCCGCGTGCGGATCAGGTTCTCCGAACCCGAAGAACTCCCCCGCCTGATCCGCCGCATGGTGCATCAGGCATACCGGAATGGGGCGAAGGAAGTGTTTGTGACGATTCCGGATGGATATGAGGTGTCGGAGACGGAAAGTTATGGATATTACCGACTCCGCAGGCTGGATGACGGCAGCTACGGAACGGAATATACGGGGAGGGCGCTATGAACCAGGTACTGATCCAGCTGATCTATTTTGTGATCTATTCCGTTGTGTTCCTGGTCATCGGAAAGCTCTCCTTTTCGGAAAGCGATTCTCTCTCCAAGTTTTTCGTCGGTGAGAGAAAAAATGACGAAAAACGCCTGTTTTTCACATTTGTCGGAACCTGGGTCTCCGCGGCGACGATTCTGGGATTTACGGGAAACGTATACCACAGCGGACTCTCTGTCATCGCGTCGTCGGTCATCCCGTGGTTTATCGGCGCGGGTCTCCTGTATCTGATGACGGACCGGCTATACGAGAATGATGTCCTGTCGATCCCACAGCTGATTGGAAAAAAGCATGATTCAAAATTTCTGCAGACAGCATCGGCCATTTTTATGATCTGCGGCTATATTTTCTATCTGATGATCCAGATCAAGGGATTTGGCATCGCGGTATCCAGCCTGCTGAATATCAATTACAAGGTAGCTGTCTTTCTTGTCTATCTTTTTATCCTCTATTCGAGCTTCGGCGGCTTTAACTCCGTCACGAAGTCGGACTGCCTCAATCTGATTATGCTCTCTGTGAGCATCGGGGTTCTGTATCTGGTTATCGTAAAAAATGTTCCGGGACACTGGTTTTTGACGGATCAGACTGTGCATGAACTCATAAAGAGCAAGGGCGTTTTTGAAAATCAGACAGCGGAGATTGGAATCTTCGTATATATCTCTATGTTCTTCGGCTGGGGAATGGGACTGGCATCGAATCCCCAGTATATGGTCAGGATCCTGGCGGCGAAGGATAAAAAAACCGCAAAACATATGATCCTGCATGCACTGATATTCCTGTGCGTGCTGTACTTTGCACTGACCCAGATCGGTCTTGGACTGCGGATCCTCTTTCCGCAGCTGAAAAATTACTGCTCCGCGGATGACGTATTTATCTATGCAGTGGTCAATCTCATGAACACACCGTTCAGCGGTTTCTTTCTGATCAGCGTGATCGGCGCCTGTGTCTCAACGGCGAACTCCCAGCTTCACCTGATCGGCTGCATGCTGTCCTACGATGTGGCTGCCCAGATCACAAAAAAGAAGATGTCGGAGGAACAGATCCTCATCCTGGCGCGGGTATTTATCTTCATAGGTGGCACGGCTGCTTTGATCTTATCCGTAAATCCGCCGGAGGACATGCTGTCCTTCGGAGCGGACATCTGGGGATTATTCTCGGCGGCGCTTGCCCCTCTGATCTACGGTGGACTGTACTGGAAACGGAGAACGAAAGCCGGGGCGGTGGGAGCGTTCTTTACGGGACTTATCTGCTCTGTCTTGTTCTGGAAAATGGATCTCCAGATATACTGGGCATTTCCGGCAACACTGTGCGCAGCGGCGGTCTATGTTGTGATCCCGATGTTTGAGAAGAAGAGAGGGGCAGAAGAATGAGCGGAAAGAAAAAACAACTGTTTCGATCATGGTTCTGCAGGATCGAGCATGAGATCATGCTGCCGTTCGTCACGGTGGGAATTCTGGTGGTCTGTGCATTCTGTGCTATTTCGGTGTATAATGGATATACAGAAAAGCTTAAGGACAGAAAAGAGTACGCGAGGACCACGATCCGCGGCATGGAGGCGGATATTTACTATCTGCAGGGAAAACTGAGTGAGGATGAGATCCAGCAGAAGTATAATTTCTATTATGATCCGGCGGTGCGGATCATGGCTGCCGACGGTACGGTCATCACGGGTGACGAGGAGATCCCGGACGGGAACATGGAACTCCTGTACGCGGACAGTGGAAATTCCCTGGGGTGGCGTCTGGAATACTGGATGGATAAAAAGTCATTCGAGAACGCGATCCTAGAAGAACAGAATTACGTCATTGTGGGCGCTGTGGCCAGTCTCCTGGTTATCGTCCAGGTCAGCGTGTTCCTCGCCTGGAGTCTCACAAAACCGATCCGCAGCATGGGCGCAGCGTGTAAAAAGCTCGATGAGAACAAGGACGGGTTCCGGGAGTACAGTTTCCCGGAGACAGCGAGAAAGGACGAGATCGGCCAGCTGGCGAGAACTTTTGAGGATCTTCTGAAAAACCTTGATAACTACACAAAAATGGAGTATACGAGCCGGATGTCATCGGCGCTGGCCCACGAGATCAAGAATCCGCTGGCCGGGATCCGTTCCGGGATCCAGGTCCTGGGCGGACGGGCGGTGAAGGAGAATGAAAAGCTTCTCTGCGACAGCATGCTCCATGAGATCGACCGGGTGACCGGGCTGATCAATGACCTGTTTACGCTGTCGGTAAAGAAGGAAAACCACAGACATGTCTTTCCGGCGGATGCGGTGCTGCGGGAGGTGGCATCTATCTACGCGAAGGAGTGCGAACAGCAGAATGTCACGTTCGAGACAGACTGCGCGGCATGTGAGGTGTTTGCCGATGAGAATGAAATGCGCCAGATGCTGTACAATCTTCTGACGAACAGCATGCGGGCGGTCAGCCGGGACGGCACGGGGAAGATCCGTCTCTCAGTGTCTTCCGACGGAGGTATGACTACATTCTGCGTCTCCGACAACGGAAAAGGAATGAATGAAGAGGAACTGAAACGTGCAAGAGAGCCGTTCTACACGAAGAGCATTAACGGCGTCGGGCTCGGTCTGGCGATCGTAAACCGGCTGATCGAGCAGAACCACGGCAAAATGGAAATGGAAAGCGCTCCGGGCTGCGGAACAACGGTGCGCCTGATTTTTGAAAGCAGGGATGAACATGAAAAAGGTACTGATCGTTGATGACGAATTTCTGATCCGGTTTACGCTGGAGGAAGGACTGAAGGACCGGGGATACGAGACCCAGTCGGCGGAAACGGTGAAGGACGCTCTCGAGAAGATGAAAACGTTCCATCCGCAGGTGATCCTCCTGGATAACCGCCTGCAGGACAGCCTCGGGATCGACGAGATCTCCACGTTCCGTTCCGCCGATGAGGAGGTTCAGGTGATCCTGATGACGGCGTACGGCTCTGTCGCCCAGGCGGTGGAGGCGACGAAGCGCGGCGCTTACGACTATATTTTAAAGCCCTTTGATATTGACGAGATCGACCGGATCGCCAGCCGCTGCATTGGTCAGATGCAGGATCGGGAATCCCTGGAGTTCCTAAAGGGAAAAACGCAGGAATTTATCGGAGTCAGCGATGCCGCGATGCGGATCCGGCGCCACATCGGACTTCTTGGAAAGAATTCCACGGTGAATGTTCTGATCCGGGGCGAGACCGGAACGGGAAAAGAGGTTGCGGCGTCCCTGATCCATGCCTGCAGCGACCGGAGGGACCACCTGATGGTCCGCATCAACTGCAGCGCAATTCCGGAACATCTGATGGAGAGCGAGCTCTTTGGCTATGAGCGGGGGGCCTTTGCGGGTGCGATGAAGACGAAGAAGGGCCTGATCGAGCTGGCAGCAGGCGGAACCGTGTTCTTGGATGAGATCGGGGAACTTCCACTGTCCATGCAGACAAAGATCCTCACGTTCCTGGACCATAAGAAGTTCAAGCGTGTGGGTGGCCTGGAGGACATCGAAGTGGATGCCCGGGTGATCGCGGCGACAAACCGGAATCTGGAACACGCCGTAAAGCAGGGGGAATTCCGGGAAGATCTTTTCTACCGGATCAATGTCATGGAGCTTGTGATCCCGCCGTTACGGGAGCGGAAAGAGGATATTCCGGCGCTCTGCGATTATTACCTGAAATATTATAACGGCATGTTTGGAAAGAATATCACCCATGTGGATCCTGATTTTATGCGGGAGCTGCTTTTGTATGACTGGAAAGGGAATGTTCGGGAACTGAAAAATATTTTTGAGCGCTGCTTCTTATTCTGTCAGGGGGACGTGCTTGAAAAACATGTGGAATTAAAACGGGTGGACTGGAAAGATGATACCCGGACAGGAGAGCCGTTTGCGCTAAAGGATCTTCGGAAAGGACCGATCAGTCTCGATCAGGAGGTTTCCATGCTGGAACAGATCTACATGGACCAGGCGCTGAAGCTCTGCGGAAACAACGTGACAAAAGCGGCGGCCCTTTTGGGGATCACAAGATTCTCCATGAAGAGAAGACTTGATAAGGAAGACTGAAATCTTACGGCCCTCGCGGAAGGGCGCAGATCTGCTGAACAATTGAAAACGTGCAAAAATTCACATCGTGCGAAATCGCTCGCTGAAAATGAGCGGATTCGCACGATTTTTTTGAAAATTTCAAAAATATTTTCCGAAACCGAAAAATATAGTTGAATATCACTAAAAAGTCAGATAAAATAAAGGCATCAGTTGTAGAAAAGATACGAAAGGGGTACTCATTTATGGGGGAAAAGAAAAAACACAGCAACATGACGACCTTGATGGGAGCTGCGTTCCTGATGGCGACATCCGCGATCGGACCGGGCTTCCTGACACAGACTTCCACATTTACGGCTCAGTATAAAAGCATTTTCGCGCTGGTGATCATCTGTACGATCCTGCTGGATGTGACGACACAGTTAAATATCTGGTCGGTGATCGGTGTGTCCGGCATGCGCGGACAGGATATTGCAAATAAAGTCCTTCCGGGGCTCGGATACTTTATCGCGTTCATGGTTGCCCTCGGCGGTCTGGCATTCAACATCGGAAATGTCGGAGGCGGAGCCCTGGGACTCAACGTATTGTTCGGAATACCGACGACGGTTGGAACCTTTATCGCGGGAATCATCGGAATCCTGATCTTCCTCTCCAAGGACGCGAAGGCCAGCATGGATAAGCTGACAAAATACCTTGGAAGTATCATGATCATCGTAGTTCTCTATGTGGCGATCAAATCCAAACCTCCGGTAGGGGACGCTGTGAGCAGTATTTTCCACCCGGGCGATGTGGGTGCCCTTGTCCTTCCGCTCATCACGCTTCTCGGAGGAAGCTGCGGCGGATATATCACATTCTCCGGTGCGCACCGTCTTCTTGACGCCGGATATTCCGGAAAGAAAGATCTTCCGCATGTACGCCAGTCCGTTTTAATGGGTGTCAGCGTTTCCGGAATCATGAGGATCCTGCTGTTCCTTGCGGTTCTCGGTGTCGTGACAGCAAACCCGGATGTGACACTCGACGCTTCAAATCCGGCAGCAGACGCGTTCCGTCTCGGAGCTGGCGTGATCGGATATAAGATCTTTGGTCTTGTTCTTTTCTTCGCCGCTACAACATCCGTCATCGGCGCGGCTTATACATCGGTTTCATTTTTAAAGACTCTTCATCCGTTTATCATGAAGAATGAAAAGTGGTTCGTGATCGGATTTATCACAGCCTCCACACTGATCATGGCGATCCTCGGAAAGCCGGCAGCACTTCTCGTACTTGCGGGCGCTTTAAACGGACTGATCCTTCCGCTGACCCTCTTAACGATCCTTCTCGCGAGCAGAAACAAGAAGATCGTCGGCGAGGATTACAAGCATCCGACGATCCTCATCGTTTTAGGCGTGTGCGTGGTACTGCTCACAGGATTCTCCGGAATCAAAGCTCTTCCGGGAATATTAAAGATGTTCGGTTAATTATGTATTGAGATTGTGATGCAAGTCGTTTAAAATAGTAGATAGGAAATTTAGAAAATACGGGCAGGGAAAGCAAGGAGGAAATATTATGTACCGTGTAGATTTAAACAGTGACCTTGGAGAAAGCTTTGGAAATTATACGATCGGAATGGATGAGGAGATCTTAAAGTACGTCTCCTCCGCAAACGTGGCATGTGGCTGGCACGCAGGTGACGCGATGGTGATGGAAAAGACCGTTGCTCTGGCGAAAGAGTTCGGAACAGCCGTCGGCGCACACCCGGGATTCCCGGACCTTGTGGGATTCGGACGCCGCAATATGGCAGTGACGCCGGATGAAGCGAAAGCTTATGTCCGCTACCAGCTGGGCGCTCTCATGGCGTTCTGTACCGCCCACGGCGTAAAGATCCAGCATGTAAAACCGCACGGCGCTCTTTACAACATGGCAGCTGTTGACGAGAAGTTAGCCATCGCAATGTGTGAGGCAGTTTATGAGGTAGATAAGGACATCATCTTCATGGGACTTGCAGGTTCTAAGATGATCACGGCAGCAGAAAAAGTCGGTCTCCGCGCTGCAAGTGAGGTCTTCGCTGACCGCGCTTACAACGATGACGGAACTCTCGTATCAAGAAAGCTTCCGGGCGCAGTGATCAAGGACAAAGACCTTGCGATCAAACGTGTGATCCGTATGGTAAAAGAAGGAAAAGTCGAGTCCATCAACGGAAACGATATCGCGATCAAGGCAGACTCTATCTGCGTTCACGGAGATAACCCAAAGGCATTGGAGTTCGTAAAGAATATCCGTGAGACACTGATCGCGGAAGGCGTCGAGATCAAAAATTTAAGTTTATAGGAAAAAGAGTGCAGCTGTTTGACATTTTACAAATGTCAAACAGCCGCAAATGTATAGAGAGGAGACTCGCTGTGGGAAATGTAAGATATCTGGTTTCCGGTGACTGTGCAGTCACCGTGGAATTTGGAAATGAGATCAGTCCGGAGATCAACCGGAAGATCCGCGCATTCAAGATCGCGTTAGAGAAAGAACAGATTGAGGGAATCGTCGAGACCGTACCGACCTACCGTTCCCTTCTTGTTGTATACAAGCCGGAAGTGATCCGGTTCTCAGCACTGACAGAAAAATTTGAGCAGGTTCTGTCCTCCATGGGCAGCATCCAGATCCCGCCGCCAACGGTGATCGAGATCCCGGTGCTTTACGGCGGGGAGATGGGACCGGACCTTGCGAATGTGGCAGAGCATAACGGACTTACGGAAGAGGAAGTCGTAAAGATCCACTCCTCCGAAGAGTACCTGATCTACATGCTGGGATTTATCGCGGGATTCCCGTACCTCGGCGGCATGGACAAGCGTATCGCGACTCCGCGTTTGAAGAGTCCGCGCGTAAAGATCGAGGGCGGCTCCGTGGGAATCGCCGGAGAGCAGACTGGAATCTATCCGGTGGCATCCCCGGGCGGCTGGCAGCTCATCGGAAGAACTCCGTTAAAGCTGTATGATTCCGAGCGGGAAAAACCGGTACTCCTGGAGTCCGGACAGTATATCAAATTCCGCCCGGTGACGGAAGAAGAGTACAAAGCCATCGAAAAACAGGTGGAGAACGATACATATCAGTATGTAGTATATGATAAGGAGGCGGAGTGATGGGCATTCAGATCATAAACGGCGGATTCCTGACAACGATTCAGGATATGGGACGTTACGGATTTCAGGAGACTGGAATGTCCGTATCTGGTGTCATGGATACCAGGGCAGCGTCACTCGCCAATATCCTTGTTGGAAATGATACGAACGAGGCGGTCATCGAGATCACGATGATGGGCCCGACGATGAAATTTACAGAAGATGAGATCATCGCGGTGACAGGCGGCGACCTCGGGGCAAAGATCGACGGAAAACCGGTGGAGAGATACCGTGCGGTTCTGGTAAAAGCGGGCCAGACGTTGAGCTTCATGGGCATGTACGGCGGAAGCCGTGCGTATATCGCTTTTGCGGGCGGACTTGATATCCCGGTCGTTATGGGAAGCAGATCCACGAACCTGAAATCAAAAGTCGGCGGATACGAGGGAAGAAAATTAGGAACCGGCGATGAGATCGCTTTCCGCGCTCCTGCATCCTGGCTCCCGCATATGGCCGAGCGTGTATACGGACTTCCGTCCTACGGGGCAAAGGAATGGACCCTCAGAGTCGTTATGGGCCCGCAGGACGACTGTTTTACAGATAAGGGAATCAACACCTTCTTAAACAGCACCTACACGATCTCCAACGAGTACGACCGCATGGGCTGTCGCATGGAAGGCGATGTGATCGAGCATAAAAACGGCGGTGACATCATCACTGACGGCATCAGCTTCGGCGCTGTCCAGGTTCCGTCCCACGGAAATCCTATCGTCATGATGGCGGACCATCAGACCACAGGCGGCTACACAAAGATCGCCAATGTGATCTCTGTGGATCTTCCGGTGCTTGCCCAGTGTATGCCGGGAATGAAGATCCACTTTGAGAAAGTCACGGTGGATGAGGCGCAGGCTCTCTATTGTAAGGAAAAAGAAGAGTTTGACGCGCTTGCGAAGAGACTGAATACCCCGGTGGAACCGGCGGATGATGAGCAGGCGGTGGCGATCGCAGCGGCATCCGAGGCGAACAAGACCGCATGGGTAAAGGCGGGAACTTATAAGATCTCGGTAAATGGAAAAGAGTTTCTTGTGGAGCTTGAAAAAGAGGTTGTGAGATTCCGGTAAGAAGAAATATGAAGATGCAGACCGGAAAATGACCTGATCGGCGAAGCATTTCAGCAGAATGGGTCATGGGGAACAGGGACCTTAAGATGCCGGAAAGGAAAAGAACGGCATAGGAGAAAGGGGTAGTGAAAAATGGGAGATTACAGAACGGCAAGACCGGAAGAGATCTGGAAAAAGATCCGTGACGGTGAGATCACAGAACCGACAGCCGGAATGTGCGGGGGATACGCACAGGCAAACCTTGTGATCCTGCCGAAAAAATACGCGGAGGATTTTAAAAAGTTCGCGGAGCGCAATCCGAAACCGTGTCCGATCCTCGAGATCATGGACGGCTCCCCGCTGGTTCATGATATGGGCGAGGGAGCGAATATCGTTACCGATATTCCGCGGTACTTTATCTATAAAAACGGCGTGAAGGTCGATGAGGTGACAGATGCTTCTGAATATTGGCAGGATGATTTCGTTGGTTTTCTTATCGGCTGCAGCTTTTCCTTCGAGGAGGCGCTTTTACAGGCCGGAATCGACGTGCGCCACATCTCAATGGGCAGAAATGTTCCGATGTACAAGACGAACATCGAATGCGAGAAAGCCGGTGTGTTTGAAGGTCCGCTTGTATGCAGCATGCGCCCGATGACGCCGGAGAACGCAAAGAAGGCAGCAGAGATTACAGAAAAGTTCCCGAATGTTCACGGTGGTCCTGTCCACATGGGCGATCCGGAAAAGATCGGCATCAAGGATATCGACCATCCGGACTATGGAGATCCAGTGGAGATCCGCGAGGGCGAGATCCCGGTATTCTGGGCCTGCGGCGTGACCCCACAGGCAGCCGTCGAGCGGGCGAAGCCGCCGATCGTCATCACCCACGCCCCGGGTCATATGTTTATCACAAATGTGAAGAACGCGGAGTTAAATGATTATCTGGAGAAAAAGAAGCAAGGTACGAAATCGCTGTGAAACAGAAGGAATCGCAGCATCGCAGATGCGTGATCAGCTGCCAGCATCGGACATGGCAGATTTTGCCGGACAGATGCGGAAGTGAGATGTTCGGGCCTTAGAGAGTGAGAGGTTCGGA
Source organism: Pilosibacter rotomagensis (assembly GCF_045062245.2). Lineage (NCBI taxonomy): Bacteria > Bacillati > Bacillota > Clostridia > Eubacteriales > Clostridiaceae > Pilosibacter > Pilosibacter rotomagensis. The sequence goes on from NZ_CM170323.1 coordinate 707,342, forward strand.
TCACCGAGTCTTCGGGCTCCGGATAGTTGACAGAATCCGAAATCTATGTTATTCTACCAGACGTTAAAACTCGTGTGGATTTTTAGAGAAGAACTTTTTTCGCCACACAATCACCTAAAAGCTTTATGGGTGGTTGTGTGGCGTTTTTTGTTTAACAGAAAATTCCGATAGAACTTCCCGCTAAACAAAAAGGAACTACGTGCCAATGATGTGTCGAGGTACATTCTTTTTATTGCTTATATCAACGAAGTTTTACATATGGAACCGTTACTTTAAAAATTATATGGGAGGTTAGAATCATGAATGAAACTTTCATGAAGGAGAAGCCGATCTTTCCTCTTCTCCTCGGAATGGGAATGCCCATGGTCCTGTCCATGCTGGTGAATTCCCTCTATAATATAGTAGACAGTTATTTTGTTGCCCGGATCAGCGAGAATGCCATGGAAGCGCTGTCTCTGGTATTTCCGATCCAGAATTTCATCAATGCCATGGCCATCGGTTTCGGGGTGGGGATCAACGCTTTGATCGCCACAGCGAGAGGTGCCGGAAAAGAGAATGAAGCGCGCCGGGCAGCGACTCAGGGTGTTGTCCTGTCTGTGATCCACGGGATCATCCTCTCTGTGATCTGCATCGTCATCATGCCAGGATTCCTTAGGAGATTCACAGGCGATCAGGAGGTCATCCGGTACGGTGTGCGCTACGCATCCGTCGCATTCCTGTTTTCACCGATCATCATGGCAGGACTGGCTTTCGAAAAGATCTTTCAGGCAGTGGGGCGGATGAAGGTGTCCATGATTGCCCTGCTTGGCGGCTGCATCACAAACATTATCCTGGATCCGATTTTAATCTTTGGACTGGCATTCTTTCCGAAAATGGGAATCTCCGGCGCGGCAATTGCCACAGGTGTGGGGCAGCTTATCTCGCTCGCAGTCTACCTTGCCTTCTATTTCCGAGGTCCGGTTCCGGTAAAGCTGGAAGCAAGGTATAAGATTCCCGGTGGAAATACGATGAAGAAGCTCTACGGGATTGGGATCCCGGCGATCCTCAATCTGGCGCTGCCCTCCGTCATGATCTTTGTGTTAAATGGTCTGCTGGCGCAGTATTCCAGAAGCTATGTGGTTATTCTTGGAATTTACTATAAACTGCAGACCTTCCTCTATTTCCCGGCCAGCGGCATCATCCAGGGCATGCGCCCGGTGATCGGTTACAATTTCGGCGCCGGAGAGCGTGAGAGAGTCGGGAAGATCTATAAGATAACGTTAGCTATGGCCGGCGTAATTATGGCAGCAGGAACGGTGCTCTGCCTTACGATCTCCAACACGCTGATTGGTGCCTTTACCGACAACGCGGAGACCATCGCAGCAGGCGGCGCGGCCCTCCGGATCATCAGCGCCGGATTCATCGTCTCAACGGTCTCAGTAACAGCGTCTGGTGCCCTGGAGGGAATCGGCATGGGTGTCCAGTCCCTTGTGATCTCCCTGCTCCGCTATATCGTAGTCATCCTTCCGTCTGCCTTTATTCTCTGCCATCTGTTCGGCGGCGGCGCAGTCTGGAACGCGTTCTGGATCACGGAGTTTGCGGCAGCAGTTGTGGCTGAGATCGTGTATCGGGGAACGATTAAGCGGACCATGCCAAAACCACGATAAAATATAGGTTTTTCGGCAAAATTTAATCGAAATTTTGAAGAAAAATGGTTGACACACCCGACCATGTATAATATAATGTATAACTGTGACATCGGTTGAAAATGCTGTAGCCAAAGCCCCGGAGACAGTATTTTACGATAAAGGAACATTGATTGATTTAGTACAAACAGGAGGTCAACCCATGAAGAGCTTTATGGCTAGTCCAGCAACAATTGAGAGAAAATGGTACGTAGTTGACGCTACAGGATATACATTAGGTCGTCTGACATCAGAAGTAGCAAAGATCTTAAGAGGAAAGAACAAACCGATCTACACTCCGCACATCGACTGCGGCGATTACGTGATCGTAACAAACGCTTCCAAGATCAAAGTTACAGGTAAGAAGTTAGACCAGAAGATCTACTACAGCCACTCCGACTATGTAGGCGGAATGAAAGAGACAACTTTAAGAGAAATGCTCGAGAAGAAGCCGGAGAAGGTTATCGAGTTAGCAGTTAAGGGAATGCTCCCGAAGGGACCTTTAGGAAGAAGCATGATCACAAAACTTCACGTTTACGCTGGCCCGGATCACGAGCAGGCAGCACAGAAGCCGGAAGTTTTAGAAATCAAATTTTAATTAGAGGTCTGAAAGGAGGAAATTCATAATGGCTAGCACAAAATATTACGGAACAGGCAGAAGAAAAAAATCTATCGCAAGAGTATATCTTGTACCGGGAACAGGTAAGATCACAATCAACAAGAGAGATATCGATGAGTATCTTGGTCTTGAGACATTAAAGCTCATCGTTCGTCAGCCGTTAGCAGCAACAGAGACAGCTGATAAGTTCGACGTTATCGTTAACGTTCGCGGCGGCGGAGTTTCCGGACAGGCAGGCGCTATCCGTCATGGTATCTCCAGAGCTCTGCTTCACGCAGACATCGAGTACCGTCCGGTATTAAAGAAAGCTGGTTTCTTAACAAGAGATCCGCGTATGAAAGAAAGAAAGAAATACGGTCTCAAAGCAGCTCGTCGCGCTCCGCAGTTCAGCAAGCGATAATCGACTGCTCAGACTATATCAAAATGGTTCAAAAAGCCCGGAAAATCAAGGTTTTCCGGGCTTTTGCTATATCTAAACGGGCTGATATGGTTTGACCAAATTTGGCAAAACGAGAGCCGGTTTCATCCAATTTTTAGTGGTCCGCAAGTGGTTAACTGGCTAAAAAGAGGGCAAAAAGAGGGGAAAGTGGTTCCCAAAGTGGTTAACCGAGAGCCGATTTTTGGGGTGCTTTTCAGCCCTCCTTCCCCTCGTTTTTTGGCTGTGGCAGTTTGGCATAGTTTGAGCTAATTTGAATAATTGAATATGAATTTGATGTAGCACACAGTATAAATGCTGGGTGCTTTTTTCATTTCAGGAACTCGTATTCCGGCGATAGAAAGAGCCGTCACTTCACTGTTAATTTTGAAGTGGCGGCTTTTTCTATTTCCAGAAGCAACAGCAATAATTAGAAATGAGGTGAAGTCAATGAACACGCAAATCATCGCCATCGCCAACCAGAAAGGCGGCGTTGGCAAAACAACAACCTGTGCGAACTTGGGAATAGGTCTGGCACAGGCCGGAAAGAAAGTGCTTCTGATCGACGGGGACCCACAAGGAAGCCTGACAATCAGCTTGGGAAATCCGCAACCGGACAAGCTGCCATTTACACTGTCGGATGCAATGGGCAAAATTCTGATGGATCAGCCTATACGCCCCGGAGAAGGTATTCTGCATCATGCAGAAGGCGTTGACCTGATGCCTGCGGATATTCAGCTTTCCGGTATGGAGGTTTCTCTGGTAAATGCCATGAGCCGTGAAACGATTTTACGGCAATACCTGGACACACTGAAGGGACAATATTCCCATATCCTGATTGACTGTCAGCCTTCGTTGGGGATGCTTACGGTCAATGCGCTGGCGGCTGCGAATAGGATCATCATTCCCGTTCAGGCAGAGTATCTGCCCGCTAAAGGGCTGGAACAGCTGCTCTCCACGGTAAACAAGGTAAAGAGGCAAATCAACCCCAAGCTCCAGATTGACGGTATCCTGCTGACGATGGTGGACAGCCGAACCAACTTTGCCAAAGAGATTTCCGCGCTCCTGCGGGAGACCTATGGCAGCAAGATCAAAGTATTCGGCACAGAGATCCCCCATTCTGTCCGTGCAAAGGAAATCAGCGCAGAGGGAAAAAGTATTTTCGCCCATGACCCTGGCGGCAAGGTGGCAGAGGGGTATCGAAATCTGACGAAGGAGGTGTTGAAACTTGAAAAGCAGCGCGAAAAAAATAGAGCTGGCCTCGGTAGATGATCTGTTCTCCACCGAAGAAGGCCGTCAGGATGCAAAGCTGGAAAAGATTCAGGAGATTCCGCTGTCTGAACTGCATCCCTTTAAGAACCACCCATTCAAAGTCAAGGATGACGAAGCAATGATGGAAACCGCAGACAGTATCAAACAGTATGGTGTGCTGGTTCCTGCGATTGCCCGCCCTGACCCGGAGGGTGGTTATGAACTGGTGGCCGGACACAGGCGGCACAGAGCCAGTGAGCTGGCAGAAAAGGAGACCATGCCGGTCATTGTTCGGGATTTAGATGATGATGCCGCCACGATCATTATGGTTGACAGCAATCTGCAACGCGAAAGTCTCCTCCCAAGTGAAAGAGCCTTTGCTTACAAGATGAAACTGGATGCCATGAAAAGACAGGCTGGCAGACCGAGTAAAGAAAATGTGTCCCAAGTTGGGACACAAAAGCGATCAGACCAGTTGCTTGCTGAACAAGTGGGGCAAAGTCGAAATCAAATTCAGCGCTATATCCGTCTGACAGAGCTGATTCCTGAATTGATGGACATGGTGGATGAAAAGAAAATTGCCTTAAATCCTGCTTATGAGCTGTCCTTTCTCAAAAAGGAGGAACAGGTAGACCTGTTGGACGCGATGGACAGCGAACAGGCTACCCCTTCTCTTTCTCAAGCCCAGCGGCTTAAAAAATACAGTCAGGAGGGGCATCTGACCCTCGATATGATGCGTGTCATCATGGGTGAGGAAAAGAAAAGCGATCTGGACCGAGTGACATTTACCTCTGACACCTTGCGGAAGTATTTTCCTAAAAGCTATACGCCCCAGCGGATGCAGGAAACCATCATCAAGCTGCTGGAGGCATGGCAGAAAAAGCGTCAGAGAGACCAGGAACGATGAAAGGAGCCGCCTATGATGGATATTTCAGCCCGTGAGCTGAAAGGACACAACATTCTCGCCGTGGAGAGGTTTTGGGATAACACACGCTGGATGATTGAGTTTTCCGTCCTGCGTCCCAGCACAGCTTACGGCAGCCCCGGAGAGGAAATGCGGCTGTTTTTGACCGAGGACGGGTATCAGGCTGCCCTGCAAAGCCAGCAGCGTCGGGAGATTAAGATCAAGCGTTACGCTCGTGTGATTGAGGGACATATCCTCGATTTCAAACCGGGAAAACGCCGCCGCTCATAAACCCATACAGCGAAAGGAAAGGAATGACTATGTGTACGGTAAAGGAAATTCAAGAAGCAATCCGGGAAGATTGCAAATCTCAGCATGACATGGAATCAACGGATATTGACCGAGTGATGCAAACACTTCCTTTCGCCCAGGAGGAGCCATTTACAGAGGCGCGTCCTCGAAAGCCGCTGTTTTGGTTCTATGCAAGAAAATTTGAAAAGTGTTGAACACCGCAATTCTTTGGAATGAGGATTGCGGTTTTTTTGTACCCAAAATTCGGAAGGAGTGAGGTCGATGGCCGTTTTTCGCATTGAACGGACCCGTGATTATACTGTGATGAGCAATCATCATTTACGAAATGCAAACCTGTCGTTAAAAGCCAAGGGGCTGCTTTCCATGATGCTGTCTTTGCCAGAGGACTGGAATTACACCACCCGTGGTCTTGCAAAGATCTGTAAGGAGGGCGTGGATGCCATAGGCGCTGCGTTGCGGGAATTGGAGGCCGCCGGTTATATTGTACGGCACAAGCTGCGTGACCGGCAGGGACGCATCAGCGATACAGAGTATGTCATATACGAGCAGCCACAGCTTAGAAAACCGGATACGGATTCACCAGATACGGAAAACCCGTATATGGATAAACCGGATACGGAAAAGCCCGCAGAATTAAATATAGAGAAATCAAATACTCAAAAACAAAATATTTATGGATCAAGTACCGATTCCATTCCCTTCCGGGATTGCGCGGCAGATTGTCTGCCGGAACGGAAAGGAAGGGATGCGATGTCACTCACAGAGATAGAGAGTTATCGGGAATTGATTCAGGAGAATATCGGGTATGAATACCTGTGTCAGCAGTATGAAACTTATCGGGAGGATTTGGATGAGATTGTGGAGCTAATCGTGGAAACGGTCTGTGCAAAGCGAAAGACCACCCGTATTGCAGGAAGTGATTTTCCGCATGAAATCGTTCGTTCCAGATTCTTGAAGCTGGATAACTCGCACATTGAGTTTGTCATGGACTGTTTACAGAAGAACACCACGGAAATTCGTAACATGAAGCAGTATCTTCTGACCGTTCTGTTCAATGCACCGACCACGATAAGCAATCATTACACCTCACAAGTAAATCACGATCTGTATGGCGGCTGGTAAATGGTCGCTTTTTTATTGCCCGGAACTGCCGGGAGAAAGGAGCAAGCATGATGTCTGAGGGAAAGACCATAGGGCAGCTGATGGAAGAAATGCGGGCAAAGGCAGGAGCGCAGAATTATCACGGTCATGGATATATGGATCTCCAGCGTTTTGCGGAGGACACCCGGCACATGATTATTTTTGATGTGCTGACGAACGATTCCCCTGTTGGCTGGAAAGGCGAACGAACCCGCCTGTTCCTGTCGGATACCGGTTATGAAAAAGCGCTGGATAGTCAGGAAAAGGGGCAGATTAAGATTTTGAGCCACGCAAAGGTACGTCAGGGCAATCTGCACTATGACCGTTCTGACCAGTTACGCTAAGGAGGGCGGTATGAAGCGTTATCTTCTGCGGCGGCTGGTGGTTCCGCCTTAGCAAAAAAAGAGATTCCCTGCAAACTTCGTGGAAAGGAGGCGAGAAAATGCAGGAAGAAGTGGAAAACAGAACTTTGACGCTGGTTGTCAGTGGAACAAAGTTTACCGGCAGAATGTTTAAGGCTGCCATAAGCAAGTACATGGCACATCGAAAGGAAAAGAAGCTGGAAAAACAGAGAAGCCGTGATGCGCCGGTTGTTCCGCATGGAAAACAGACTGTGAAGCAGCTTGTCGGGCAGAATCAGGGAATATCCAACATTGAGATCACAGACCCCTCTATCAAGGAGTTTGAGAAAATCGCCCGGAAATATGGTGTGGATTATGCGGTGAAAAAGGACCGCAGCAGTTCTCCGCCAAAGTACCTGATTTTTTTCAAAGGCCGTGATGCAGATGCTCTGACAGCAGCTTTTACAGAGTACACCAACAAAAAGGTCAAAAAGGCAACGAAAACAGAGCGCCCGTCCGTACTGGCAAAACTTAACCAGTTCAAAGAGATGGTTAAAAATGCTGTGGTGGATCGCACCAAGCGAAAGGAGCTGGAACGATGAAAAAGACATTGGACATCAAAAAGCTCATTTTGCTGAATATGCCGTATATCCTGCTGGGGCTGTTTGCTACCAATTTTGGAGAGGCATGGCGAATGGCACAAGGGGCGGATGCTTCAGAAAAGTTTCTTTCGCTGATTGCGGTTCTGCCTGGGGCGCTGCAAAGTTTCTGGCCAAGCCTGCATCCATTGGACTTGTTGGTAGGACTGTGTTGTGGAGGCAGTCTGAGGCTGGCGGTGTATCTTAAAAGCAAGAACGCCAAGAAATATCGACATGGTTTGGAATATGGTTCGGCCCGCTGGAGTGCATAATTTTAAGTGTAAATGACACATACATGGACGCACAGGAGGTTATGCACATGACTGATTATAGCAAAATTACAGCCCTTTACTCCCGCCTTTCCGTGGGCGACGAGGACAGGGACGGCGGCGAGAGCAACAGCATACAGAACCAAAAAATATTTTTGGAGAACTATGCCAGAGGGCAGCACCTAACCAATATCCGGCACTACATCGACGATGACGAAAGCGGCAGGTTTTTTGACCGTTCCGCCTACTCCCGCATGATGGACGATGTGGAAAACGGGAAAATCGGTGTCTGCATTATGAAAGACCTTACCCGCTGGGGGCGCGACTATCTCCAAGTCGGCAACGCGATGGAGATATTCAGACGGAACAATGTGCGCTTTATCGCGGTCAACAACGGCATAGACAGCGAGAAGCCCGACACGCTGGAGTTTGCGCCCTTTATCAACATCATGTCGGAGTGGTACGCAAAGGACATCAGCAAAAAAGTGAAAACAGGCATTAAGACCAAAGGCATGAGCGGAAAGCCGATTGTCACCGAAGCCCCTTACGGCTATGTCAAAGACCCGAACAACAAGGATTTTTGGATAATCGACGAGGAAGCCGCCGCGGTTGTCCGTTTGATTTTTCGTCTGTTTATCGGTGGGAAGAACCGCAACCAAATCGCCGTGCATCTGAAAAACGAGCAAATCCCTACCCCCACTTTCTATATGAAAGACCGGGGGCGGGGAACTTGTAAAAATAAGACGCTCAACGAGGATAACCGCTGCAAGTGGAACAAAGCCACCTTGACCAATATCCTCACACGGCAGGAGTATTGCGGCGATGTAGTCAACTTCAAGACTACAAAGCATTTCCGGGATAAACATAACCACTATGTAGACCGGAGCCAGTGGCACATCACAGAAAATGTGCATGAGCCGATTATCAGCCGCAGCGATTTTGAAACCGTACAGCGGATTTTGGAAAACGCATCCGTCAGACGCCCCAACGGGGACGGGGAAATCCACCCTCTGTCCGGCTTGCTTTTCTGTAAGGACTGCGGTGCAAAAATGCACATTCGTATTGATTACCGGAACGGCGGCAAGCGCCATGTTGCCTATTGCAGCGAGTACCACAAGGGGAAAGCCAAGAACCCCAAATGCCATTCCCCGCACATCATGGACGCGGACTTGCTCATGCAGACCATCGCGGAAGTGCTGAAGAAAATCGAGGACTATTCCATCAGCAACCGGGCGGAGTTTGAAGCCTTAGTGAAAAAGAACCTTGCCATGCAGCAGACCGACCAGACCAAGAAGCAGCAGAAGCGTATTCCGCAAATCACGACGCGCCTTGAACAGATTGACAAGGTGCTGAATAAGCTCTACGAGGACAATGCCCTCGGCACGATCCCACAAGACCGTTATGAGCAGATGTCGCAGAAGTATTCGGAAGAATACTATGCGCTGAAAGCGGAGCTTGCCACGCTCCAAGAGCAGCTATCCGCTTATGAGAACGCGGGAGGACGGGCGCAGAAGTTTTTGAAGCTGACGGAACGCCATGCTGCCTTTACCGACCTTACACCCGCCATTCTCAACGAGTTTATCAGCAGGATTGAAGTGCATGAGCGCGACCAGAAAAGGGCGAGATACGCAATCCAGCACATCAGCATATATTTCAATTATATCGGCAAGTTTGAGAATGAAGTGACACAGCTTGCAGAGCCGACCGAGCAGGAAATCCGGCAAATGCGGGAGGAAATCGAAGAAGCCCAAAAGGAAAAGAGCCGCGCATACCACCGGCAGTATTCAAGGGAGTACCGGGCGCGAAACCTTGAAAAGCAGCGGGAGTATGACCGCATGAAAGCGCGGGAATACCGGGCAAGGAGAAAGGCGCAGGCAGCCGCCGCACAGCCCACACAGTAAAACAGAATAACCGTCAACCAAGAGGGATTTTCCGAACTACGGGAAATCCCTCTTTTGCGCCCAAAGAAAGGAGCCGCCTATGGCAGAACAGACCCCCGACAGTATCATCACGACCCAGAGGAACGGGCAGACCATTGTTGCGGAGTTGTTTTTCAATCAAAGCAGCACAGAAACATTCCGCGACAAGCTGCTCAAACTGGTGCTTGCCGACAGTACGCGTTTATCCGCATCTGACGGTCAAGAGCCGGAAAAAACAGAAATCTTGCGATAACAGCAGCCCTGACGAACCATTCCCTGTCCGGGCGGTTTCTATTTGAAAATCCTCATTTTCCCCAAATCAAGAGCCGGGAAAAACACCCGAAAAATGCCCCTATTGCGTAACAGGGGGCGCAGAAAGGAGAGTTTATGAGAACAGGGCTTACGAAGCAGGAAAAGACCACCGATATATGGTTTGACGAGAAAGACCCCCTTATCCATATCCGCACCCACAACACCGACTTAAAGAAGCGGCTTGCCGCCTACGCCGGACAGTACCCCGACCAGTGCTGCCAGACCGACGCAGACCCCGAAACGGGCTGCATGGAGTTTGAAATCCGCAAGGGGCGGTTCTCTTTCCGTCTGACCGCCCCATACAGCGAGGAACGGCGGGAAGCAGCGCGGCGATATGCCAGAGAAAACAGCACTACAAACTTGTTGAAATAATGTGGATTTGTTCATATTCTTGTGCTATACTTTTCTCAAAGGCACAGAATGGCAGATATAAATTCGTGGGAGAAAAAATATGAAGAAGCATAGAAAATGTAAAAAGATAATAGCTTTTGTAACAGTGTTGTTTATAGCATTTGTTGCAGTAATTGGGCTACACAAAACAGGGATTTATCGTTTTGATTTCTTAAAGGACATCTATAAAAAAATTGATTTTCAACTAAGTACGAATGAGCTTAACATTCCGCAGGACGCTCTTTCATTTTCTGTTTATGATATTGAACAGGAGGAATATTTATTTTATGAGGGCGATAGCCAGTTGCCCACTGTCGCAAGTTTGGCAAAACTATTTGCCATTGATTATGCTTTGGGAAAAGTAGATTTGGAAGATATTGTTGAAGTAAATCAAGAGGTATTAGAACTTGTTCCGGCGGGTTCATCTTTAGCAAATCTGTATGCTGGGGAATACACAGTTAAACAAATCATGGAGGCTATGCTTGTTCCTTCCGGAAATGACGCAGCCTATGCGTTGGCATATCATATCGCTAAAAACGAATTAGGCGAAGGTTATACAGCAACGGAATATATAGATTATTTCATGACAGAACTTAGTGAGTATTTAATCGAAGCAGGCTATTCCAAAACAAATTTATATAATGACCCAAGTGGCGCGTCTATGCAAGCTGACTCTCATTTAGATGATATTAACCGCGTAGCGTTGAAGCTCCTTAACTACGATTTTGTTAAAGAATGTATTGGAAAAAGCGAATTTTCAATTCAAACTCCGCAAGGTGAATTTACATGGAAAAATACAAATGAATTTTTAGATGAAAATTCACCGTACTATAATGCAAATGTTAAAGGAATGAAAACAGGAACAATGGCATCTTCCTATAACATTGTTGTTCTGTATGAAAAAGATGGAAAAGCATATTTAATTACCTGTTTAGCGGCACACTCAAATGAGGGGAGATATAAAGCGGTACAGTCTGCTATCAACACGATTATTGAATAATGATGATGAAATATCCCGTTTAAGTAAAGTGTCAAAACAATAAGGGTAAGATAAAACAGCGCACAATAAAACTTAATACCCACCCAAAAGGGCAGCCGAGAAATCGACTGTCCTTTTTCTATGCCGACAGGCAGAAAGGAGCGACCACCTATGACGAAACCGAGAGAGAAAACCCGCGAAGAACTGACCGCCGAGATTGAGGACAGCAAGAAGAAAATCCGGCAGTATGAGAACCGGGAAAAGATGTTGCGGCAAAAACTGTCCCGCGAGGAACGCCGGACACGCAGCCACCGTCTTATCGTCCGGGGCGCAGTCTTTGAGAGCATTGTGCCGGAAGCCAAGATCATGACCGACGAGGAAGCCGCCGACCTGCTCCGGCTTGCCTTAACGGGCGAGGAAGCGCGGGCATATCTGAAAAAACGAGCCGAGGACGGGAACGCCGGATAAAGCCCTTTGGAACAAAGGGCGCACTTATACACCCTTACGGGCGTGTGCGCTCTGCCGAGGGCTTGTCTCCGCACAGGGAGATTTCCCCGCGCTCCGATATGGCGGCTTTGCCGCAACAAGGGGCTGCACCCCTTGCGCCGCTTCGCGGCTATCCCTGCACACCCACAAAAACAGTACACCCGCTGTTGGCGTCTGTACCATTTTTGCGGGTTTTATTATCCTATCCGGGAGGTGATACCCATAGCCATTTACCATTGGAACATCGGCATTGTGAGCCGAGGAAAAGGCAAATCAGCCGTTGCCGCAGCCGCCTACCGAAGCGGTGAAAAGCTGACAAACGAATGGGACGGAATGACCCATGACTACACCCGCAAAGGCGGCGTTGTCCATACAGAAATCATGCTGCCGCCCCATGCCCCGCCCTCTTTCTCTGACCGTTCAACCTTGTGGAACAGCGTGGAGCTTTACGAGAAAGCCGGAAACGCCCAGCTTGCCAGAGAGATTGACGCGGCGCTCCCCATAGAATTATCCAGAGAGGAACAGATACGGCTTGTCCGGGAATACTGTTCCTCTCAATTTGTTTCCAAAGGAATGTGCGTGGATTTTGCTATCCATGACACCGACAGCGGCAACCCCCATTGTCATATCATGCTTACCATGCGCCCCCTTGACGAGTGCGGCACATGGACAGCGAAGTCCAAAAAGGAATATGACCTTGACGAGAACGGTGAGCGTATCCGCTTGCCAAGCGGCAGATACAAGACGCACAAAGTTGACCTGACCGGCTGGAACGACAAGGGCAACACCCTCTTGTGGCGCAAGGCATGGGCTGACTTTACCAACGACTTTTTGGAGAGGAACGGAAGCCCGGAGCGTATCGACCACCGCAGCAACGCCGAGCGCGGCATAGACGAGATACCCACCGTCCACATGGGCGTGGCTGCTTGCCAAATGGAGAAGAAAGGTATCGCCACCGAGAAAGGCGAACTGAACCGAAATATCCAAAAGGCAAACCGCCTTATCCGGGAAATCCGGGCGCAGATTGGAAAGCTCAAAGAGTGGATTGCCGACCTGTTCAAAGCGTGGGAAACCGCCCCAGAACAGCCGCCGCAATCTCCCAACCTCGCAAATCTGTTGATGAAGTATTTGAGCGTTCAGAGAGAAAAGAGCCGGAAGTATTCGCAGCGTTGGCAGCACCAACACGCAGCCGACGAACTGAAAACCATAGCGGCAGCGGTCAACTATCTTTCCGAGCATGGTATCTCTAATCTTGACGAGCTGGACGCTTCTCTTTCCTCTGTCAGTGATAAAGCCTATTCAATCCGGGAGGGAATGAAAACCGCCGAGCAGCGCATGAAAGAACTGCAAAAGCTCATGGAGTACGGCAGAAATTATCAAACCTACAAGCCCATACAGGACGAGTATCGGCAAATCCGCTGGAAAGGAAAACAGGAGAAGTTTGCGGAAGCCCGCCGCGCCGAGCTTACCCTATGGGACGCGGCAAACCGCTATCTCCATGCAAATCTGCCGAAAGGAACAAAGACCTTGCCTATTGCGGAATGGGAACAGGAATATGCTGACCTCAAAACGCAGAGGGACAGCGATTATACCAAACTGAAAGATACCCGCGCCGAGGTTGCCGAGCTTCAAAAAATCCGCAAATGCGTGGATATTGCACTCCGCGCCGACCAGCCGGAACAGACACAGAACCGCGCCAAGCGGCATGATATAGACCGCTGAAAGGAGTTGAACTTTTATGTATTACACCCAAGAACAGATAGACCGCGCCAACCAAGCTGACCTTGTTTCTTTCCTGCAATCACAGGGCGAGCAGCTTACTCGCGCCGGACAGGAGTACCGCTGGAAGCGGCACGACAGCCTGACCGTCCGGGGAAACAAATGGTACAGACACAGCCGGAGTAAGGGCGGCGCACCCATTGATTTTGTCATGGAGTTTTTCGGCAAGAGCTTCACCGAAGCCGTTGAACTGCTGACAGGCGAAAAAGGAGCCGCCCCGCTGCCGGACAGACCAAGCCCTGCGTCCCTCTATGACTTCCGGCTACCGCCCCGCAGCACCGACAACCGCATAGCGAGGAACTACCTCACAGCAGCCCGCCGCATTGATGAAGATGTGTCGGGCTTTTTCTTTTCCACCGGAGATATTTACGAGGAAGCCGCCCACCATAACGCCGTATTTGTTGGGCGTGATGAAAACGGCATACCAAGATACGCCCACCAACGCGGCACAGCCGGGAACTTCCGGCTTGATGTGAAAGGCAGCGGCAAAGCCTTTAACTTCTGCTATCGGGGCGAGGGCGAAAGATTGTTTGTCTTTGAAGCCCCGATAGACCTGTTATCTTTCCTCTGTCTGTTCAAAAAGAACTGGCAGAAGCAAAGCTATCTGGCGTTGGGCGGCGTGGGCGAAAAAGCCCTGTTGCGTTTCCTTTCTGACCGTCCGAACATCAAAACCGTTTACCTCTGCCTTGACAACGACAACGCCGGAAACGATGCTTGCAGCCGCCTTGCGGAGCTTGTGCCGGAGGGCTTGACCGTCCACCGCCTTGTGCCGCTTTACAAGGACTGGAACGAGGTATTGCAGCACCGGGCAGAAATCGCGGACGGGAAGTATATCCGGGAAGCGATTTACGGCTTGAAAGAGCCGCCGCAGGAAGAAACCGTTGAGATTATCCGCATGAGCGAGGTTGACACGCAAACCGTTGAATGGCTATGGGAGCCGTATATTCCCTTTGGGAAAGTAACCATTGTGCAAGGCAATCCCGGCGAGGGCAAGACCACTTTTGCCCTACGCCTTGCCGCCGCCTGCACCACCGGGGGAACGCTGCCGGGAATGAAATCCTTGCCGCCATTCCAAGTGATTTACCAGACCGCCGAGGACGGGCTGGGCGATACCGTCAAGCCACGCTTGATAGAAGCAGAAGCCGACCTTGACCGCGTGCTTGTGATTGATGAAGCCAAGCGGGAGCTTACCCTCTCCGATGAGCGCATAGAAAAGGCAATCATGCAGAACGGGGCACGGCTGATTATCCTTGACCCCATACAGGCGTACATGGGTGAAAAAACCGACATGAACCGGGCAAACGAAGTGCGCCCCATGTTCCGCCGCCTTGCCGATGTTGCCGAGCGTACCGGGTGCGCCGTTATCCTTATCGGACATCTCAACAAAGCTGCCGGAGGGCAGAGCGCATACCGGGGCTTAGGTTCTATCGACTTCCGCGCCGCAGCAAGGAGCGTCCTGCTGATCGGGCGCGTGAAGCGAGAACCGAATGTGCGCGTTATCGTCCATGACAAATCTTCCCTTGCGCCGGAGGGCAAGCCCGTTGCCTTTTGCCTTGACCCGGAAACGGGCTTTTCGTGGATAGGCGAATACGACATCACCGCCGACGAGCTGCTGTCCGGCGCGGGCGGCAACACCGCCACCAAGACCGAACAGGCGGAACGGCTGATACTTGACCTGCTTGCAGACGGGAAAGAGCTTGCCAGTGAGGACATTGTAAAAGCCGCAGCCGAAGCCGGAATATCCGAAAGGACGGTACAGAACGCCAAGCGCAACATGGGCGGCATTTTAGGCGCAAGGCGTGTCGGCGGTCAATGGTACAACTTCATCAAGAAGAAGCAGCCACCCGAACCCGCAAGCTGAAAGTGCAAAACGCAGACCCTTTGCACTTTGCACTTTCGCACTTTCACGATAATTTGCGTCAATAACTCAAAAAAGCACTTGACAAAACGCTTCATGGGGAACCCGTGAGGATATTGCACCTTACGTTGATCCTGTATTTCAGAACAATGTGATTCTGACGAAAACGGAGAGCCTGACCATGAACAGCCGCCCCAAGGACCCCAAGACTGCCAGAAACAAAAATGTAATGGTGATTGGCGGCTCCGGTTCCGGTAAGACCCGATTCTGGCTGAAACCCAACCTGATGCAGATGCACAGCTCCTATGTTGTGACGGACCCGAAGGGAACAATTCTGGTGGAGTGCGGAAAAATGCTCCAAAGGGGTGCGCCCAAGCTGGGGAAGGACGGAAAGCCCATGAAGGATAAGCACGGCAAGGTCATTTATGAGCCGTACCGAATCAAGGTCCTAAATACAATCAACTTCAAGAAGTCCATGCACTATAACCCTTTCGCCTATATCCATAGCGAAAAGGACATCTTGAAGCTGGTAACAACGCTGATCGCCAATACCAAAGGCGAAGGCAAGGCCGGAGACGATTTCTGGGTAAAAGCAGAAACCTTGTTGTACTGCGCGCTTATTGGCTATATCCATTATGAGGCTCCGGTGGAGGAGCAGAACTTCTCCACCCTCATTGAGTTCATCAATGCCATGGAAGTCCGTGAGGATGACGAGGAGTTCAAAAACCCCGTAGACCTGATGTTTGATGCACTGGAAGCCGAGAAGCCAAATCACTTTGCGGTGCGCCAGTATAAGAAATATAAGCTGGCCGCCGGTGTTGTATGCTCTAAAAGACTTCTTAATCAAGCGGTTGGGAAGTCTCTTAGAACACACAACCTAAAACCGAAGAAAGGAGCGCAAGTTATGAGAAAAAACGAGAAAATCACAGCTCTGTACGAACGACTGAGCCGTGATGACTTTGGCAAAGATGATGACCAACAGCGTGAGAGCAATTCCATTTCCAATCAAAAGGCTATGTTGGAGGAGTTCGCCGCACGGCAGGGCTTTACGAACATTGTCCATTTCACGGACGATGGCATTAGTGGTACTTGCTTTGACCGTCCCGGATTTTTGGCAATGATGAAAGAGGTTGAAGCCGGGAATGTGGAGTATCTGTGCATCAAGGACATGAGTCGCATGGGTCGTGACTATCTGAAAGTCGGTCAGATTATGGAAATCCTGCGTCAGCGTGGCGTTCGCCTTATCGCCATCAATGACGGCGTGGACAGTGCCAGAGGGGACGATGATTTTACCCCTTTCCGCAACATTATGAACGAGTATTACGCCAGAGACACCAGCCGTAAAATCCGTTCCACTTTCCAGTCCAAAGGCAAGTCCGGCAAGCACCTCACAGGCACAGTCATTTACGGCTATCTCTGGAACGAAGCCAGAGACCAATGGTTGGTTGACCCCGAAGCCGCAGAGGTGGTCAAGCGTATCTTTGCCATGACGATTGAGGGCTACGGTCCGTATCAGATCGCCAGCAAGCTGAAAGAAGAAAAAATTCTCATTCCGTCCGCTTACCTTGCCCAGCACGGCGAGGGCGTGAACAAGAATAAGACTTTCAAAGATGTGTACGGCTGGGGTTCTTCCACCATCTGCAACCTTCTTGAAAAGCGTGAATATCTGGGACACACCATCAATTTCAAGACCCGAAAGCACTTCAAGGACAAGAAAAGCCATTATGTCCCGGAGGACGAATGGACGATTTTTGAGAATACGCACGAAGCCATTATTGACCAGCAGACCTTTGACCTTGTGCAGAAAATCCGTGGGAATGTCAGACGCTACCCGGACGGCTGGGGCGAAGCAGCTCCCCTCACAGGCTTGCTTTATTGTGCCGATTGCGGCGGCAAGATGTATGTCCACCGTACCAACAACGGCAAGCGTATTTCTCAATATACCTGTTCCCAATACAGCAAAGTCCCAGTTGGAAAGCTCTGCACGACACAGCACCGTATCAATGAAGATGTGGTACTGTCCCTTGTTTCCGAAATGCTCAAAGCTATTGCCGAATATGCCAAGCATGACAGAGCCGAGTTTGTCCGTGTGGTGCAGGAAGCACAGTCCAGCCAGCAGACGGCAGAGGTCAGGAAACAGCGGACACGCCTTGCCACAGCAAAGCAGAGAGTTTCCGAGCTGGAAGTCCTGCTCTGCAAAATCTATGAGGACAACATTTTAGGCAAGCTGTCCGACAGCAGATACGCCACTCTGGACGCTCAATACGAAAAGGAACAGTCCGAGCTTACCGCTGAAATCTCTGTTCTGGAAAAGGCTGTCAAGAGCTATGAGAAGCACGAAAAGGACGCTGACCGTTTTATCGCTCTGATTGGTAAGTATGAGAACTTCGACAAGCTGACCATTGCCATGCTCAACGAGTTTATCGAGAAAATTCTTGTGCATGAGCGTGACCGCAAAGGAAGTATACAGACCACACAGGAGGTTGAGATTTACTTCAATTTTGTTGGGCGTTTCGTTCCCCCGGCGTTTGGAGAAGTGGAGCTGACCCCGGAGGAATTAGAAGAAATCCGCAAGCGAGAGGAACGCAAGGACAGACTTCATCAGAACTACTTGAAGCGTAAAGCCAGCGGAGCGCAGAAGCGATACGAGGATAAAATCAAGGAGCGGAAAAAGGCAGAAATCGAAGCCAAGAAAGCCGCCATTCGTGCAGAGGACATTGCAAAGGGCGTGTTCGTCCCTGTCAGCAGCTTACCGCAGAGAGAGCCAATGAAAGGAGTACAATCAGCATGAATATCACTTACACACAGAACGGCGATTATCTTATCCCGAACATCGTTATCCGCAAGACCAAGCCCATCGGACACTACGGCAGACTTCGCAAGGCGTATCTGGAAATGCACCGCCCGATACTGTTCAATGAACTGGTGCTATCCGACAAGCTCTTTGAACATTGTGCCGAGATTGACGAAGCGGCACGAAACCGCATGGAGCTGATCGTGCGGTCACTGGCAGAGCAAAACGGTGTGACTGAGCAACTGAAAGCCGATAATCAAATGGAATGGGTGCGGCAGATGAACGCTTGCAAGGCACAGGCAGAGGAGATTGTGAAAGCAGAATTGATTTATGATTGAGTGAGGAAGTCCGGGCAGAAAACTGTTCGGACTTTTCTCATATATTCCAAAGTTGCGATAGAATTGTTCACGAGTTTTATGGTATAATTTGAATGCGAAAAATCGTAGAATTGGAAGTTGGTAGGAGGTTGCTTTATGAGCCTTGATAGGAAAATAAATCGCATTCAATTTCTCTCAGGAAATTCGCTAAAGGTTATTGCTGTACTGACAATGCTTATTGACCATCTATGTAAAATTGTGCTGCAATGGCTGCTATCAAACTACTGGGGGGCTATGGCAGATAACGGGCAAATGTCGTGGGAGAGATTCCGAGAGATAGATTATTTCATACGGTTTGATTTGCAAAGCATTGGGACGATTGCTTTTCCGCTATTCTGTTTTTTGCTGGCAGAAGGATTCCAACACACAAGAAGTAAAAAACGCTATATTGGGTTGATGCTTGCATTTGCCCTTATTTCGGAAGTTCCATTTGACATAGGTTTCTTTAGTGCGTATTCACGAATGGAAGATACATTTCCGTTTTACTTGAAGTATCAAAATGTATTTTTCACCTTGTTTTTAGGCTTATTGACATTGGTATGCCTTGAAAGATTTTCGTGTAAATCAGACCTACCGGTGGATAGAATAAAATCAGCAGTCCTGCAAGTTCTCAGTGTAGTGCTTTTTTCCGGCATTGCGGAAGGAATCCATTGTGACTACGGTATGCAGGGGATCTTATTCATATCAGCATTTTATATTTGCCGTAATCACCGAATCTATCAAGTGTTGCTGTTCCTTTTGGCTTACATGGGGACAACGGGGAATCAACCGCCTTTATGTACGCTTCTTGCCTGCTTGCTTATTCTGCTATACAACGGAAAGCGTGGTAAACTGAAGCTAAAATACTTCTTCTATGTTTTTTATCCAGCACATATCCTTGTCCTATATTTGATTCAGATAGGACTCGGAAAATACTTACTGAAATGACTAATTGCAGTTTGTCGAGAAATTAAGCCGGAGCAAACCCCTTTAGGAACTAAAGGGCGCACTTCTATACTCTCTGTCGAGAGTAGTGCGCCCTGCGGAGCTTCATTCTCCGTCAGCAGAAGAAAACTGCATGACCGAGAATGTTGCGTCACTTCGTTCCGTCAAGGTGGCTACACCCCCTTGCGCCGCTAAAGCGGCTATCCCCTGTGGACTTGCCGTCCGCAAACGGTTTTGACAAACCGTTCGCCGCCAGCAAGTTTGAAAATCAAGAATCTTAATTTGATAAAGGAGTGTGATTCTATGAAAAAGAAATTACCCATAATCCTCTTGGGTGTTATTTTGGCTTGTGTGTTGGTTTTCGGTTTCCTTTATGCAAACAATGACATTGGTAAAACCGCAAACAGTTTAGAAGCAGACATTCGCCAATCTCAAAAAATTTTGGATGATTGGATTGTTGATGGAAGCATTTCCGACACAATGGCTGCATTTATTTCTTACCCACAGGACAAGACAGACCACACTTTTTCTGTCTATGTAAATCGCCCTGGCTTGTCTTTTGGATATTTCTTCCGTGGTGGTGGAGATATAGTTGAGGTTGATGATTACATTGCAGAGTTTGTTGTTGAGGGAAATAACGAAAGGGCATTTATCTCAATGAATACCCAAAATATTGTTCGACTTGAAGTAGATGATGGCAACGACATTCAGGTGATTGATATTGATAGTGGCAAGCCTTTCGCCATTGTCCTGCCCCTCAATGTAGGAAACATCTGTTTCTATGATACGAATGGAAATGTTGTGGAATATCTTCGCCAACAACTTTGACCAACTTCAATTTACCGAACTGAACACAACAACTGAATACCGAAAAACTGACCGTTGACTGGTCGCAATCTGCGAAAAGTTGACGGTCTTTTTTTATCCCCATTTTCAAAAAAGGAGGTCACGAAAAATGGCAAAACCGAAAAACCTTGAACAGCTCCGAGCCGAAAAGGAACAGGTCGAGACACAGCTTGCACAGGAACAGCACAAGCTGGAGCGTCTGGAGAACAGAAAGAAGTATCTGGAGAAAGGCGAGAGACAAAAGCGCACCCACCGTCTTTGCAATCTGGGCGGCACGATTGAGAGCCTTGCCCCGGAGTTCAAAGATCTCACACGCACCGAAATGACGGAGCTGATGGAGTACATCTTTTCTCTGCCCGAAGTCCAGCGAGCCGTCCGTCACATGGCGATTACCCACATCAACCAAGCGAGCAGAGGAAAGGAGCAGAAAGCCGATGGCACTATTTCATCTGAGCGTCACGCAGACTAAGCGAAGCGCAGGACAGTCCGCTATTGCTTCTGCCGCCTACCGTGCCGGGGAGCGATTGTATAGCGAGTATTATGGCGAATACAGCGACTACACCCGCAAGGGCGGCGTGATATGCTCCGACATTCTCCTGCCGTCCCATGCACCGAAAGAATACGCAGACCGTCAGACCCTATGGAACGCCGTGGAAAAAGCCGAGCGTGGAAAGACGGCACAGCTTGCATACAGCTTTGACATTGCTTTGCAGAATGAATTTTCCCTTGAGGAAAACATCGCTCTTGCAAGGCAATTTTTATTGGAGCAGTTTGTGAGCCGTGGCATGGTGGTTGACTTCGCTGTACACCAGCCAGACAGAGAGGACGGCGGCATACCCAATCCCCATTTTCATGTGCTTTGCCCCATCCGTCCCATCGAGCAGAACGGCAAATGGGGCTGTAAGCAGCACCGAGTTTACGAGCTGGACGAGGACGGCAACCGTATCCGGGACGCAGATGGAAACTTTGTGTTTAACGCCGTTCCCACTACCGACTGGGGCAGTCCCGAAACGCTGGAATACTGGCGGCAGACATGGGCGGAGCTATGCAACGCCAAGTTTGCTGAAAAGGGGCTTGACGTTAGTATCGACCACCGAAGCTATGAGCGTCAGGGCGTGGAGCTTCTTCCCACCGTCCATGAGGGCGCAACCGTCCGGGCAATGGAGAAGAAGGGCATACGCACCGAGAAAGGCGAGTTCAACCGCTGGATCAAAGCCACCAATGCCGTTATCCGGGACATTAAGAAGAAAATCGCTCTCCTGTTTGATTGGATTGCCGAAGCAAAGGTGGAGCTTGCCAAGCCGCAGGCACCCGACCTTGTTTCTCTGCTGAACGCCTATTACACCCAGCGCAGAGCCGGGGCGTATTCCCAGAAAGGTAAAATCAGCAATCTAAAGGAGATGAACGAGACTTTCAATTATCTTCGGAGGAATGGCATTTACTCCCTTGAAGATTTGGAAAGCCGTGTCAGCGAACACAGTGCTGCCACAGAGAGCTTGAAGAAAACGCTGGATGAGCAGACGGCACGAATGAAAGCGATTAAGCGGCTCTATGACAGCTCCGCCGCTTTCCAGAACTTGAAGCCTGTCTATGACGGCTTGCAGAAAATCAAGCTTGAGAAGCCCAGAGCCAAGTACAAGGCAGAGCATGAAGCGGAACTGATACAGTTCTACGCCGCCAGACGAAAGCTGACCGGGGAGTTCCCAGACGGCAAGGTGGATATGAAAAAGCTGTCCGACGAGTATGACGAGCTGGAACAGGCGCACAACACCACCTATGGCGAGTTTAAGACCGTCAGAGACGATTTACACCGCCTTTGGAAGGTCAAGTCATGTGTAGATACTGCCGCCCGATTTAACGAGCGTACAGAGGAACAAAAGCTCCAAAATCGACCCCAAACACGACAGAAAAAGGAGGATATGACACGATGAAAAAATACGACTGGAAGAACGAGTACAACCCCATCCGCAGAACGGCAAAACGCATTTTGAGCGGAGAAGCTTTGACCGATGGCAGACCGCTTTCCGACCTGATCGAGCTGGACGAACACACCCGGAAATGCCTTGCCTTTGAAGCCACCCTCACCGACCGCCAGATTGATATGTTGCAGGAGCTGGGCTATCTGCCTGTTATCATGAGACAGTACGGCGAGGAATGTGCGAACTGCCCCTACACGCTGGACGAGCGTGAGCATGGCATTTGCAGACGATGCGCTGTTTTCAAGAAGTAAGGAGGACGCCCATGCAGTACACCCAAGCACAGATCGACCGGGCAAACGCCGTCAGTCTGGAAGATTTTCTCCGCACACAGGGAGAGACACTTATCAAAAGCGGACGGGAATACCGCTGGAAAGAACATGACAGCCTGACCGTCCGGGGAAACAAATGGTTTCGCCACAGCCAGAGCAAGGGCGGCTATCCTATTGATTTTGTCATGGAGTTTTACGGCAAGTCCTTTCCCGAAGCAGTCCAGCTCTTAACCGGCGAAAGCGCCGAGGGACAGAGCGAAGCCAGCACAGCACCGCCCACAGCGTTTCACTTGCCCTTGCACAACAGGACAGCCGACAGAGCAATCCAATATCTCACAGAAAGCCGAGGTCTCAACAAAACGCTTGTTGAGGCTTTTCTTCTTTCCGGGGATATTTACGAGGACGCAAAGCGGCACAATGTTGTGTTTGTCGGCAGAGACCGAAGCGGTACGCCGAGATACGCCCATGTGCGAGGAACGGCAGACCCATTCAGACAGGACATTGCCGGGTCTGACAAATCCTATCCGTTCCACTATGAGGGAAACGGCAACCAGCTCTTTGTCTTTGAAGCACCGATTGACCTTTTGTCCTTTATCTGCCTTTATCCGCAGGACTGGCAGACAAGGAGCTACCTTGCCCTGGGCGGCGTTTCAGGCAAAGCCCTTGACCGTTTTCTTTCTGAACGCAAGGACATCCGAAAAGTGTTCCTCTGCCTTGACAGCGACACCGCAGGAAGTGAAGCCTGCACCCGGCTGGCACAGGACATTCCCGGCGAGATCGCCGTCATTCGCCTTGTCCCGGTAAGGAAAGACTGGAACGATGTTCTCCGTCAGCAAGGGGACATTCCCAGCCGCAAATTCATAGCCGAGACAATCACGCTGCGAGAGCTGCCCACCGCCCAGCCTGTCCCCATGCTCCGCATGGCAGATGTGGAGCTGACGAGCGTGGATTGGCTATGGTTTCCGTATATCCCCTTTGGAAAGCTGACAATTATCCAGGGCAATCCCGGCGAGGGCAAGACCTACTTTGCCATGCGCCTTGCGGCGGCTTGCACCAATCGAAAGCCTTTGCCCGGTATGGAGACACTTGAGCCTTTCAATATCATCTATCAGACCGCCGAGGACGGTCTGGGTGATACCGTCAAGCCCCGACTGATAGAAGCAGACGCAGACCTTGAACGAGTGCTTGTCATTGACGATAGAGACACACCGCTGACCCTTGCCGATGAACGCATAGCAAGGGCAATCCGGGAAAACAGCGCAAGGCTGGTTATCATTGACCCGGTACAGGCTTTTCTGGGTGCAGATGTGGACATGAACAGAGCAAACGAGGTGCGCCCGATATTCCGCAGTCTGGGAGACATTGCACAGGCTACCGGGTGCGCTATCGTGCTGATCGGACACCTCAACAAAGCCGCAGGAACGCAAAGCACCTACCGGGGATTAGGGTCTATCGACATTACGGCGGCAGTCCGCAGTCTGCTCTTTATCGGCAAGCTGAAGGACAGCCCCACAACGAGGGTGCTGATCCATGAGAAAAGCTCCCTTGCGCCGCCCGGACAGTCCATTGCCTTTTCTCTGGGAGACGAGAAAGGGTTTGCGTGGATAGGAGCTTATGACATTACCGCTGACGAGCTTCTTGCCGGGACGGACACCGCCAAGACCGAGAGCAAGACCGCACAGGCGCAAATGCTCATTCTGGAACTGCTTGCGGACGGAAAGCGTATGCCGAGCGCAGAACTGGAAAAGGCAGTCAATGAGCGTGGGATTTCCTCACGCACCATGAGGACGGCAAAGAGCCGTATCGGGGACAGACTTGTGACCGAGAAAGACGGCACAGCATGGGTCTGCTATCTCCGAGACTGACAACAGGAACACGGCAAGCATGGCAAAGACGGCAAGGTTTTTATAGATACCTTAATGTTGCCGCCTTGCCTTGTTCCCTCATACCGACACCGCTCGATGATGAACAGTCACCGGGCATTTTTCATTTACAGGAGGATTTTGAATGAACAATACCGCAACCAACACCGCCACTTGCCCGACTGTCAGAAAGCAGATCGGCAAGACAACCTATATCGTCCGTGTCCATTTCAGCCAGACCGCAAAAGAGACGATGGAGGACAAAATCAAGCGTCTGCTCCGTGAGGAAGTCCGCAAAATGTGACTTCTTTTTGAATTTGATGAAAAAGTCCTTGACTTTTCGTCTCTGGCAAGACCTTAAAGTCGATTCTGGTGAGCTGCGGTGCACGTCTGGCTCCCTTCGATATTGAGGAAGTCCGCGATATCACCATGTACGATGAGCTGTCGCTGGATACGGTGGGAGATAAGAAAACGGCTCTGTTCCTCATTATGAGCGATACAGACCCGACTTTTAATTTCCTGATTTCGATGATCTATACACAGCTGTTTAACCTGCTGTGCGAGAAAGCGGATGATATTTACGGCGGCAGATTGCCGGTGCATGTGCGCTGCCTGATTGATGAGTGTGCGAACATTGGTCAGATTCCAAATCTGGAAAAGCTGGTAGCCACCATCCGATCAAGAGAAATCTCGGCATGTCTGGTACTTCAGGCACAGAGCCAGTTGAAGGCAATCTACAAGGACAATGCCGATACCATCATCGGCAATATGGATTCTCGTATTTTCCTTGGCGGTTCGGAGCCGACTACGCTGAAAGAGCTGAATCAGGCATTGGGAAAAGAAACGATTGATCTGTACAACACTTCCGATACCAGAGGCAACAGCCCATCTTACGGCACCAATTACCAAAAGGTTGGGCATGACCTGGCTTCGGTGGATGAACTGGCTGTGCTGGATGGCGGAAAGTGCATTTTGCAGCTGCGCGGTGTCAGACCGTTCAAGTCAGATAAATACGATCTGACCCAGCATCCGAACTACAAGCTCACTGCCGGTGCTGATAAGAAAAACACGTTCAGCATCGAGACGTTTCTCGATCATCGGCTGAAGCTCAAGCCCGGTGATAAGTACGAAGTAGTTGATGCAGATCATGCCAAATAAGTTTGTTCCGGTGACGAAGATGTCATGGGTACGCTGCTGGTAACAGAATAAGATAAGGGGCGGCGAGCTTCCGCCTCTTTACATAGCCAGGTTTCTGATTGGGATTGGAGACCTGGCTATATGTTTGCCCATTTGCAGGTGCACATGCAGATGGAAAATCACTATTCATTAGCCCGCAAGGGCGCATCGTACAAGGAGGTACACATTTATGGCATTTTTCAACAGCGCAGTAACCGTTCTTCAGACTCTTGTCATCGCACTGGGTGCCGGTCTCGGCATCTGGGGAGCCATCAACCTGCTGGAGGGCTACGGCAACGACAACCCCGGTGCCAATGCTCATGTGCGGTAAAGTAATAAAAAGATTTAGGTAGCCGCCTTAACTATTCCTAAATAAGATAATATGCACAGTATTTTCTCGTAAATAGAAAATAAATTATTGCATTTTACCAATTATTATGTTAAAATGACAATGTAACAAAGAGCTATGTATTTTTAAGGAAAGGGAGGAACTTATGAATTTAAGAAAATCTATTTTAGCACTTTCAGTAGTAGCTGGAATTGTAGCTGCTCCAATGACTGTATTTGCCGCTCATACTCATAGTTGGGGTTCTCCCCAGTACTATGGATATGAAGATGAAATGACTGGGATAAATGTGCGACACGTCATGTATATAATTACAAACAATGTTTAATTTGTGGAGAAGTAAGCATTTATGAAGTTGAGACGATTGAAATGTCTCACAAATGGGTGAATGGTGCATGTGTATATTGCAACAAAGGTTACGCGAAAGAGATAAATTAACATAGTATCATTACCGGCAAGTTTATAATCAAAAAATAGAAAGCATTGAGAATATTTCAAAATTTCTTGAAAGTACTCTCAGTGCTTTCTTCGATAATATGAAAGGAGAAATAAATGCAAAAAAAACAACTTTCTGTATTAGTACTAATTATTTTATGCTTTTTATTAGGATGTAACAGAGAAACACCAAAAGATGAATCTCAACAAAATTATGAAGATGAATCTAATATTTCTAAAACAAATGGAGAAGAACTTGTAAATATAAACAGTGAATTGTTAGGTTCGACTCCTTTTGATATCCAAATCGATAAAACAGCATTGCAGACTAGAAAAGAAACAGAAACAGAAGTTACAATAAAGACAAATTTAACAGACTGGGGTTATACTGTTTCTTCTGAAAAAGGGAAAATATCTGATATAAATAAAAATTCATTCATATATATAGCACCTAAAGATGAGAGGGATGATACTATAAAAATACAATTATCGGACTATGAAAATGGCATATCATATGAATATACAATTCCACTTATTTTTGCGGGAAACAATGAACATTCTTTAGATAAATTCAAGGAAAATCTTTCAAGATTACCTAATAGTTAGTAAAGAGTCGATAGACTAAAGTACCACCATCCTCTTTTATTTCAACTGAATATCCATCCCGCCGCACCGCAGCGGCACATGAAGCAGTAAATCCGAAAAAGATTTGCTGCTTTTTTTGCGTCCATTTTTGGCAAATTTCCAAAAGTTCCGTATTAGACAGTGAAACCAAAAAAGGCTGCCATTTTTTTCAGACAGCGGGCAAAACGCAGCTTCCGAAACGCCTTATTGTCGGGAAAGACCGAGCCGCCGGAAAAGTTCTTGCCGGAAAGTCCGTCCATTCTGCTCTTTTGTGGTTTGTAGGGAGTAAGGGAAAAACGCCAGCCCGCAGCCTTTTATAAAAAAAGCTGGTTATAGATTTTCTGAAAAAGTGGCAGTAGCAAGTGAACGGCAGGCCGGCAGTTTCTTAGAGCAAGATTCTACCGAGGTGCCAAAATTCGCTTATCGCTCATTTTGCCCCTGCGGGAATCTTGTTGGGGAGTGCCTTCCCCAAACCCTGCTTATGCGGCTTGCGCCGCTGAAAAACCCCTCAAAATATTTTTCGGATTTTTCAAAAACAGTTCCGCTTCACACCCTGTTTTTCTCCTATTAGTGAGAGGACACCACGCACAGAAAGGAGGTCAACCACCTATGAAACGATACAACACGCCGCACCGCAGCCGGGTAGTCAAAACACGCATGACCGAGGAAGAATACGCCGAGTTTGCCCAGCGGCTTTCTGCTTACCACATGAGCCAAGCCGAGTTTATCCGGCAAGCCATAACCGGGGCAGCCATACGCCCCATCATAACCGTTTCCCCCATCAATGACGAGCTGCTTGCCGCTGTCGGGAAGCTGACCGCCGAATACGGGAGGATCGGCGGCAACTTAAACCAGATAGCCCGGACGCTGAACGAGTGGCACAGTCCCTATCCGCAGCTTGCCGGGGAGGTACGGGCGGCGGTTTCCGACCTTGCTGCCCTAAAGTTTGAAGTCTTGCAGAAAGTGGGTGACGCTGTTGGCAACATTCAAACATATCAGCTCTAAAAACGCCGACTATGGCGCAGCGGAAGCCTATCTCACATTTGAGCATGACGAGTTTACCATGAAAGCCACCCTTGATGAAAACGGGCGGCTGATACCGAGGGAGGATTACCGCATTTCTTCCCTCAACTGCGGGGGCGAGGATTTCGCTGTTGCCTGTATGCGAGCCAATCTCCGCTATGAGAAAAACCAAAAACGGGAAGATGTGAAAAGCCACCACTATATCATCAGCTTTGACCCACGGGACGGGACAGACAACGGCTTGACCGTAGACCGGGCGCAGGAGCTGGGCGAGCAGTTCTGCAAGGAGCATTTCCCCGGACACCAAGCCCTAATCTGCACCCACCCGGACGGGCATAACCACAGCGGGAATATCCATGTGCATATCGTCATCAACTCCCTGCGGATTTACGAAGTCCCGCTTCTGCCCTACATGGACAGACCAGCCGACACGCTGGAGGGCTGCAAGCACCGCTGCACCAACGCCGCTATGGAATATTTCAAGAGCGAAGTCATGGAAATGTGCCACCGGGAGGGGCTTTACCAAATCGACCTCTTGAACGGCAGCAAGGAACGGATAACCGAACGGGAATACTGGGCGGCAAAGAAAGGGCAGCTTGCCCTTGACAAAGAGAACGCCGCCAGAGAAGCCGCCGGACAGCCGACCAAGCCCACCAAGTTTGAAACGGACAAGGCGAAGCTGCGCCAGACGATACGGCAGGCACTTTCCCAAGCTGGCAGCTTTGACGAGTTTTCTTCCCTTTTGCTGCGGGAGGGTGTGACCGTCAAGGAGAGCCGGGGGCGGCTTTCCTACCTCACGCCGGACAGGACAAAGCCTATCACAGCCCGAAAGCTGGGGGACGATTTTGACAAGGCTGCTGTCCTTGCCCTGCTCACGCAGAACGCCCACAGAGCTGCCGAACAGACCAAAGCCATACCCGAATACCCTGCCGCAGTTAAAAAGCCGTTACAAGGGGAAAAAGCTGCAAAAACCACCCCGGCAGACAACACCTTGCAGCGCATGGTTGACCGGGAAGCCAAGCGAGCCGAGGGCAAGGGCGTGGGCTATGACCGCTGGGCGGCAAAGCACAACCTAAAGCAAATGGCAGCTACCGTTACCGCCTATCAGCAGTACGGCTTTTCCTCCCCGGAGGAACTGGACGAAGCCTGTTCTGCCGCCTATGCCGCCATGCAGGAAAGCCTTGCGTGGTTGAAGCAGGTGGAAAAGACGCTGAACGGGAAAAAGGAGCTGCAACGGCAGGTGCTTGCCTATTCCAAGACCCGCCCTGTCCGGGACGGGCTGAAACAGCAGAAAAACGCCAAAGCAAAAGCAGCCTACCGTCAGAAGCATGAAAGTGACTTTATCATAGCAGACGCAGCCGCCCGCTATTTCAGGGAGAACGGCATTTCCAAGCTGCCGAGCTATAAATCCCTGCAAGCAGAGATTGAAAGCCTTATCAAAGAGAAAAACAGCGGCTACAACGATTACCGGGCAAAACGGGAGGAGTACCGCCGCTTGCAGACTGTCAAGGGCAATATCGACCAGATTTTACGCCGGAGCGAGCCGCAGCGCAGAAAGGAGCAGAGCCATGAACGGTAATATCCCCCGCATGGACTACCGCCAGTACCGGGCAGCCCGCCGCCTTGTGCATGAGTGCTGCAACTATGACAGCGGGAACTGCCTGCTGTTGGAGGACGGCGAGCCTTGCGTGTGTGTACAGAGTATCAGCTATTCGCTGCTCTGCCGCTGGTTTACCGCCGCTGTCCTGCCCCTTGATGAAGCACTGGAAGCCGCCCTCTTGCGCCGGGGAAGCCGGAAACGCTGCGCTGTCTGCGGGGCGTTCTTCTTCCCAAAATCCAACCGGGGGAAATACTGCCCGGACTGCGCCGGACGCATGAAGCGGATAAACGCCGCCAAACGGAAGCGGAAACAAAGGGAGAAATGTCACGCTTTAGGGCATTTCAAACCCGCATAAATCAAGGCTTTTTTGGAGGGTGTCAAAGGGTGCGTGATACATTTATCCTTTTCCCTTAAAAACGCCCCCTAAAAGCGTAACAGAACCCACAGACAGACACCACAAGGAGGTGAACCCTATCGCTGATTATATGACCGCAGGAACGGAGCTGCCCGCTTACCTGCCTTACCCCCGTTTCCTGCTGGAAACAGACCTATCCCACACCGCAAGAGAGTTATATGCGCTGCTGTTAGACCGTTCCACCCTTTCGCAGAAGAACGGCTGGCAGGACAGCGAGGGACGGACATACATTGTCTACCCCATAGCAGAGATAGCGGAAATGCTGGATAAAGGCTGCACCACCATAAAGGGCGCACTGAACGAACTGGACGCTGCCGGGCTGCTGGAACGCAGACGGACGGGCTTTTCTGCCGCCAACCGTCTGTATGTGAAAGTGCCGCCTATCCCAGTGGTACAGTTTTCCGACCAACTGACGGACGGAAAACCGCCCCTCATAAGGGCGGGAAACCGACCAACTGACAGCCGGAAAACTGACCTTATGACGGTCGGAAAACCGTCCCCTAACCAAACTAATATAAACAACCTAATAGAGAGCCAAACAAAAGGAGCGAGTGAGGGGCAGCCCCCCGCCGCTTATGGCAGATATAAAAATGTATTTCTTTCTGACACAGAACTTTTGGAGCTGGAACAGGACTTCCCCGGCAAGTGGGAGTATTACCTTGACCGCCTTTCCTGCCACATCGCTTCCACCGGGAAGCAGTACCAGAGCCATGCAGCCACCATTTACAAGTGGGCGCAGGAGGACGCTGCCAAAGAGAAGCCAAAGAAAGGCATACCGGACTATTCATTCAAGGAGGGAGAAAGCCTATGACCGATACAATCCACAACACCATACTGCCTATGACCGACACCACAGCCGAGCCGGAGGATTACACCGGGGAGGACGGGCTTTTATACTGCGGCAAATGCCGGAAACCCAAAGAAGCCTATTTCCCGGAGGGCAAGACCTTTTTCGGGCGTGACCGCCACCCGTCAGAGTGCGACTGCCAGCGGGCAGCCCGTAAGGAACGGGAAGCCGCCGAGAAGCGGCGCAGCCACCTTGAAACGGTGGAACGGCTGAAACGGCAGGGCTTTACAGACAAGACCATGCAGGACTGGACATTTGCCAACGATAACGGCAGCTGCCCGCAGATGAAGAACGCCGCCGGATATGTGGCACGCTGGGAACAGATAAAGGACGGGAACTACGGGCTGCTCTTGTGGGGCAGGGTAGGCACTGGGAAAAGCTATTTTGCCGGGTGTATTGCAAACGCCCTCATGGAGCAGGAAGTCCCGGTGTGCATGACAAACTTTGCAGCAATATTAAACGACCTTGCCGCCAGCTTTGCGGGCAGGAACGAATATATTTCCCGCCTTTGCAGCTTCCCCCTGCTCATCATTGACGATTTTGGAATGGAGCGTGGCACAGAATACGGTCTGGAACAGGTCTACAATGTGATTGACAGCCGCTACCGGAGCAGGAAGCCGCTGATTGTGACGACCAACCTCACGCTGGAGGAATTGCAGCACCCGGAGGACACCGCCCACGCCCGGATTTATGACCGCCTGCTTGAAATGTGTTCCCCTCTCTGCTTTACCGGGGAGAATTTGAGGAAAGCCGCCGCACAGGGAAAAATGGAACAGCTGAAACGGCTGCTTGCCGGAAAGGAGATTTGCCTATGACCGACACCCAGAGAAACAAACGCCCTGCCCGCCGCCCGGACTGCGTGACCGAAACGAGGATAGGCAACACAATCCTTGTGGTGTCTGGCTTTTTCAAGGAGGGGGCGACCGACACCGCCGCTGACAAGATGATGAAAGTGCTGGAAGCAGAAGCCGCCGCCGGATATTTGACCTGTGATAAGCCTGATTGAAAAACCGTCATTTTTACCGACCGTAAAGAAGCAGATTTGACGCTTTTGCCGCTATACAGACAGCCGCCCCATGTGGTACAATCAAGGTACGGAATAGTGGGGCTGGCTGTCGGAAACGGAGGAATTTATGTTAAGACAGACCACCCAGCAACTCATTACCGCCCTTTACCCAAGACTGTCCCATGAGGACGAGCTGCAAGGCGAGAGCAATTCCATTTCCAACCAGCGTGATATGCTGGAAAAATACTGCGAAAAGCAGGGATGGGAGGTTGTGGCAGTCTATCAGGACGATGGCTTCACAGGTCTTAATATGGAGCGTCCTGATTTACAGAGAATGTTGAGAGCCATTGAGCGCAGGCAAATCAACCTTGTCATCACGAAAGACCTCAGCCGACTGGGGCGGAACTATCTGCAAACCGGGCATTTGATTGAGGACTTTTTCCCAAGAAACGGTGTCCGCTATATCGCCATGAATGACGGTATCGACACCCTGCGGGATAACAACGATATTGCCCCGTTCAAGAATATCCTGAACGAGATGTACAGCAAGGATATTTCCAAGAAAGTCCATTCCTCTTATCTTCTGAAAGCGCAGAAAGGACAGTTTACCGGGTGTCTTGCCCCGTTTGGGTATCGGAAAGACCCGGAGGACAAAAACCATCTGCTCATTGACGAGGAAACCGCCCCGATTGTGCGGCTGATTTTCGGATATGCCCTAAACGGTCATGGTCCGAACTATATCCGCAGACGGCTGGAGGAAGAAAAAATCCCCTGCCCCACATGGTGGAACCGGGAACGGGGGCTTCGCAATACCCGCACCAAATGGGAAAAGAAAGACCCGGAAAACGGACGGTATATGTGGGACTTCTCCGTTATCAAAGACCTCTTGATGAATCCCGTCTACACCGGGGCGATTGCTTCCCAGAAAAAAGACTACCGTTTCAAAATCGGCACGATTGGGGAAAAGAAGCCGGAGGACTGGATTGTAGTGGAGGGACAGCATGAACCGCTGATTGACCGCATGAGCTTTGACATTGTGCAGAACAAGCTGAAATCCCGCCAGCGTCCGGGGCAGACCAATGAAATCAGCCTGTTTGCCGGACTGATAAAATGCGGCGAGTGTGGGAAGTCGCTGACGATACGCTACACAAACGCAAAACATCCCCAGCAGATTTATTCCTGCAAGACCTACAATGCCTTTGGAAAGAACCACTGCACCCAGCACCGGATTGACTATGACACCCTTTACAGCCATGTGCTGCGGAAAATCCGGGAATGTGCCAGAGCTGCCCTGATGGACGGGAAAGCGGTTGCCGACCGCCTGACCAATACCTGCGAAGCCGAGCAGCGGGAACAGCGGGAAGCAATGGAACGCTCCCTTACAAGGGACGAGGAACGGATTGAGGTTCTGGATAAAATGGTCATGCGGCTTTATGAGGATATGATTGCAGGGCGTATCAGTGAGCAGAATTTCAACACCATGCTGGAAAAGACACAGACCGAGCAGACGGAGCTTAAAGCAAAAGTGTCCGAGGGCAGGAAGCGGCTGTCCGATGAAGCCCAGCTTGCCAATGATGCAAAACAATGGGTGGAAGCCATTCAGGAATATGCCAACATCACAGAGCTGGACGCAGCCACCCTTAACCGCTTAATCAAAGAAATCGTCGTGCATGAGCACATTGACGAAGATAAAACAAGACACATTTCTATCGAAATTCATTTTAATCTCAAACCCATCCCGGAGGTGGAACAGGTCACTGCCTGACCTGTCCCGCCGGGACGGTTCTCTTAAAAACACCATATAGATTTTTTGTACGCCGCCGCCCGCCATCGAGCAGAGTTTTACACCTAATTGGGGATAAAACAGCTGATGGCTGGCGGCGGCGTGGCACTGATCGGTACGACTCTGGTGCCGCTGCTTTCCGGTCTGTTCGGTTAAGCAAAAGCTGTCGGAGCGAAGATTCCGGCCGGGCGGCGAAAGCTGCCTGTTACATAGTCAGGTGCAGGCAATCTCCGCAGCTGGCTATTTTCTGCGCTCTCTGGCAGGTGCACATGTTGGAAGTATGGCGCAGAACCGCAGTTTAGAATCGCACCGGCGGATAGGCCGGACAAGTTACAGGAGGACAAATCTATGGCGTTTCTTACTACAACTGCATCGGCACTGTCTCTTTTCTCTCAGCTGTTCATGCTTCTGTCCCGGATGGCGAAGCTGTTCGGCGTGTTTGCGTAAGGAAGGAGGCGGCTCATGCAGAGTATCCTTGAACAGATCACAGATTGGCTCAAGAGCATGATCATCAGCGGTATCATGGGAAATCTTTCAGGGATGTTCGATTCGGTCAACCAGCAGGTTGGACAGATCGCAGGCGATGTGGGAACCACACCGGCGAACTTTTCACCTGCTGTTTTTTCTATGATCCGCAACATCTCGGAATCCGTGATCCTGCCCATTGCCGGAATGGTGCTGACTTTCATCGCCTGTTATGAGCTGATCCAGATGCTCATTGAGCATAACAATCTGGCAAATTTCGAGACATGGACATTTTTCAAATGGGTCTTTAAGACCTTTCTGGCAGTGACCCTGATCTCGAACACATTCAATATCACGATGGCTGTCTTTGATGTGGCGCAGCAAGTGATCTCCCGAAGCGGCGGGCTGATTTCCGGCAGTACGTCCGTCAGCGATGCGACCCTGACAGCAATGCAGGCCACGCTGGAAGGCATGGACTTAGGACCGCTGCTGGGACTGTATTTGCAGACCTTTGTGGTTCAGGTCACGATGCTGGCGTTGTCAGCTATCATCTTTGTCATCGTGTATGGCCGAATGGTGGAAATATATCTCATGGTGAGCCTTGCGCCGATTCCGTTCGCAACCTTTGGAAACCATGAGCAGAGCCATACCGGTCAAAATTATCTGCGCTCCCTGTTTGCACTGGGATTCCAGGGCTTTCTTATCATGATCTGTGTAGGCATCTATGCAGTTCTGATTCAGAACCTGTCCTTTTCGGATAACATCATCAGCAGCATTTGGGGCGTTTTGGGCTATACGGTTTTGCTGGCATTTACGCTGTTTAAGACGGGAAGCCTCGCGAAATCCGTGTTTGCAGCGCACTAAGAGAGGAGGAATGATTCATGGCATCTTATATTTCTGTGCCGCGAGACCTTTCAAAGGTCAAGACCAAGGTCTTTATGAACCTGACCAAACGGCAGATTCTCTGCTTCGGAGCCGGTGCGCTGATTGGCGTTCCGGTTTTCTTTTTGCTCAAATCCAGCGGAAATCTGAGCCTTGCTGCACTTGGCATGATGGCAGTGATGCTGCCGCTCTTCTTTCTTGCCATGTACGAGAAAGACGGTCAGCCGCTGGAAGTGGTGGCAAAGCATTTCTATGAGGCGAAGTTCAAGAGGCCGAAAACGCGGCCTTACAAAACGAAAAATTACTATGCACTGCTGGTTCAGCAGGCAGACGTGGAAATGGAGGTAAATCGCATTGTTCAAAATTCTCGAAAAGCTGACAGCGAAGAATAAAAAGCAGGATGACATCCGAATGCCGTCTCATCTGTCAGCCGCAGAGCAAAAACAGGTGCAGACGGTGATTGATCGTGCAAGGGGTGACCGCACGGTTCCGCATTCGGCACAGGAGAGCATTCCTTTTCAGCGGATGTTCCCGGACGGTATTTGCCGTGTGACGGACAATTACTACACCAAAACCATTCAGTTTCAGGACATCAATTACCAGCTGGCGCAGCAGGAAGATCAGACGGCTATCTTTGAGGAATGGTGCAGCTTCCTGAACTTCTTTGATTCCAGCATCCGCTTTGAGCTTTCTTTTATGAATATGGCTACGGATGCCTCGAATTTTGAGAAGATGGTGCGCATCCCGTACCAGAAGGATCATTTCAATCCGGTGCGCACGGAGTACAGCACCATGCTGCGCCGCCAGCTTGCCCAAGGTAACAACGGCCTGACCAAGACGAAGTATCTGACGTTTGGCATTGAGGCGGAATCCATGAAACAGGCAAAGCCGAGGCTTATCCACATCGAGATCGACCTGATGAACAACTTCAAACGCTTGGGTGTCCGGGCAAAATTGCTGAACGGCAAGGAACGGCTTCATCTGATGCACGATATGTTCCACATGGGTGACCATGACCGATTCAATTTCGATTGGAAGTGGTTGCCGGAGAGCGGACTGTCGGTAAAGGACTTTATTGCACCGACCGGGTTTGCCTTTCCGAAGAACCGCATTTTTCAGATGGGCGGGATGTATGGCTCCATGTCCTATCTCCAGATTACGGCTTCCGACCTGTCGGACCAGCTGCTGAAAGATTTTCTGGATATGGAATCCAGCCAGATTGTGACCATGCACATTCAGTCGGTAGACCAGAACAAAGCAATCAAGTCCATTAAGCACACCATTACGGAGCTGGATCGTTCCAAGATTGAGGAACAGAAGAAAGCTGTCCGTTCCGGTTACGATATGGACATCATTCCGTCAGATTTGGCAACTTACGGCAAGGACGCAAAGGCACTGCTGAAGGAGTTGCAGAGCCAGAATGAGCGTATGTTCCTGCTGACCTTTCTGGTGATGAACACCGGCGAGACGGAGCAGGAGCTGGAAACCAATGTGTTTCAGGCTTCCAGCATCGCACAGAAGTACAACTGCAACCTGCGCCGTCTGGACTTTCAGCAGGAGCAGGGGCTGATGAGCTGCCTGCCGCTGGCACAGAACCTGATTGAGATTCAGCGCAGCATGACTACCAGCAGCACGGCAATTTTCGTGCCGTTTACTACCCAGGAACTGTTTCAGACCGGGAAAGAAGCTCTGTACTATGGGCTGAATGCTTTGTCCAACAACCTGATTATGGTTGACCGGAAAAAGCTCAAGAATCCCAACGGGCTGATTCTGGGTACCCCCGGTTCCGGTAAATCCTTTTCTGCCAAGAGAGAAATCGCCAATGCGTTCCTGGTGACGGATGACGATGTAATCGTGTGCGATCCGGAAGCCGAGTATACGGCACTGGTGCAGAAATTTGAGGGGCAGGTCATTAAAATCAGCCCTTCCAGCACGCAGTATATCAATCCGATGGACATCAATGCGAATTATTCAGAAGAGGATAATCCGATTGCCCTGAAAGCAGATTTCATCCTGTCTCTGTGCGAGCTGATCGTGGGCGGCAAGGAAGGCTTGCAGCCGGTAGAAAAGACGGTCATCGACCGCTGCGTTCATCAGATTTACCAGACCTATTTTGAGAATCCGGTGCCGGAGAACATGCCGGTGTTGCAGGACTTGTACGAGGCACTGCTCCGGCAGGATGAAAAGGAAGCACACCATGTGGCAACGGCACTGGAAATCTATGTGACCGGTTCGCTGAACCTGTTTAACCACCGCACCAATGTAGATATCAATAACCGGCTGGTCTGCTATGACATCAAGGAGCTGGGCAAGCAGCTGAAAAAGATCGGGATGCTGGTGGTGCAGGATCAGGTCTGGGGGCGAGTGACCGCCAACCGTAATGCCGGTAAAGCCACCCGCTACTATATGGACGAGTTCCATCTACTTTTGAAAGAAGAGCAGACAGCGGCCTACAGCGTGGAAATCTGGAAGCGATTTCGTAAATGGGGCGGTATTCCCACCGGCATCACCCAGAATGTGAAAGACCTGCTTTCTTCCCGCGAAGTGACGAACATTTTTGAAAACAGCGACTTCATTTATATGCTGAATCAGGCAGCCGGTGACCGTCAGATTCTGGCGGATCAGCTGAATATCAGCCCGCACCAGCTGTCCTATGTGACCCACTCCGGCGAAGGTGAAGGACTGCTGTTCTACGGAAATGTGATTTTGCCGTTCGTTGATCGTTTCCCGACCGATCTGGAACTGTACCGGATTATGACGACAAAATTAACCGAAGTGCAGGAAGCGAAGGAGGCGTAAGCGATGGCTGGCAAGAAAAATCCGAATCTCGGAGACAAGCTGAGGCAGGAGCGCGAGGGTGCGGAGAACACCCTTCGCGATTCCAGAAACAAAACTGCCGATAGCAGTACGGGAGACAGCAGCAAGAAAAAAGCGGAACACCGCAGGCAGATTCGTCACGAGGCCGATCTTGTCAAGATGCGCAGTAAGAAGCTGAAATCGGAGCAGGATGTAAAGGCAAAGAGGAATGCAGCGGCTCCCAGGAAAAAAGGCGAAAAGCCAAAGAAGCCGGGGAATCTTGCGGCAGATGCACTTTCAGCCAAAGCGCATCAGAGTGTGCGCAATGCCGACCAGGATAATAATTCCGGCGTGGAGGCAGCGCATTTTACCGAAGGTTCAGCGGAAGGAGCAGCCCGCGCTGGTTCCCGGTTCCAATATGGTCGAAAGCTGCGGAAGTACAAAAAGCTGGAGCGGTTGGAGAAAAAGGCAGATAAAGATGCCGTAGATTCCATCTTTACGGAACGTATGAAGTCTGATCCGCAGGCTGCCTCCAATTTCTTTTCCAGATGGCGGCAGAAGCAGGCCATCAAAAAAGAGTATGCCGCTGCGAAGGCAGGTGCGGCCGCTGCGGAGAACACAGCAGCTGGCACAGCCAAAGCTGCGCAGGGTACTGCCAGCATGACGGAAAAGGCGTTTCAGTTTGTGCAGAGCCACTCGTATATCATCATCGGTATCGCGGCCGTGGGACTGCTTGTTTTGGTGATTGCCGGGTCGGTATCGTCCTGCTCTGTTTTGATCAATGGCGGCGGCAATGTGGTGCTGGGGACTTCCTACACAGCGGAAGATGAAGATTTGAAAGGCGTGGAGACGGATTATACCAAGCTGGAAGATAAACTTCGCAAACAAATCGACCGCATTGAAACCGACCATCCGGGCTATGACGAGTATCGCTACAATCTGGCAGAGATTGGTCACAATCCCTATGAGCTTGCTTCTCTGCTAACCGTAGAATTTGAAAACTACACGAGAAGCCAGGTGCAGGCGCGGCTCCAGAGTATTTTTGAAGCGCAGTATGAGCTGAAGCTGGAGGAAAAGGTGGAAATCCGGACGAGGAAAGAAACCCGTGTGGGCTATCGCTACAATCCGCTCACCGGAACCGGACACACCTACACCTATCAGGTAACGGTACAGTATGAGTATAAAATCCTCAATGTAACGCTGCTCAATCGGGGTGTGGACTATGTTGCCAGAAATTCCGGCCTTACAGATGACCAGCTGCAACGCTACGAAGTCACATTGGAGTGCCGAGGCAATCGGGATGACCTGTTTGCAGGCATTGCCTTTGCAACGCCGGATGGTGCAGGTTCCAGCGGAGAATATCAGGATTACGACATTCCGGGCGAAGCTCTGACGGATGAAAAATTCCGGAAGATGATTACCGAAGCAGAGAAATATCTCGGTTATCCCTATGTCTGGGGCGGCAGCTCGCCGAGTACCAGTTTTGACTGTTCCGGCTTTGTCAGCTGGGTCATCAACCACTGCGGAAATGGCTGGAATGTAGGCAGGCAGACGGCCAACGGTCTGATTGGGAAATGTGACATTATCCCGAAGAGTGAAGCAAAGCCCGGAGACCTGATCTTCTTCCAGAAAACCTACAACACCAGCGGAGCGTCCCATGTGGGCATTTATGTCGGCAACGGGATGATGATCCACTGCGGCAACCCAATTTCCTATGCTTCCATTGAGACGAGCTACTGGCGGCAGCACTATTACTGCATGGGAAGAATTCGATAAAAACAGGGCGTTTATTCGCCCGGAAAGGAAACGATATGAGCTTGAAACTGGAAAAGATTGCTGCGGAGCGGGAGAAAGCCCGCAGAAAACGCGATGAGTGGGAGGAGCGCAGAAAGGAATGGGACAGAAAGTACCACGAACAGGAAAACAGCGAAATCTGTGAAATGGTACATGCCCAGAGCCTGACCCCGGAACAGCTGGCAGTCATCATTCAGATGGCGCAGGCTGCGGTTCCCAACCCGGAGAACCTGAAACTGGATGAGAAAGAAACGGAGGATATGGAATGAAAAAGATGATGGCAATGCTGCTTGCCAGCGTGATGGCGGCAGGAACCTTTACGACTACTGCGTTTGCCTATACGGGCGATGATGTGCAGAAGAACACATCTGTCAGTACCGCTGCGCAGGAAGCGGATGCAGCAGAAAGCGCAAATGCAGGGAAAACGGACAATACCGACAGCATCGAAATCGACCCGGACATGCAGGTGCTGCCGGATGGCTATGAGGTCTCTACGGATGCGAATGG
This sequence comes from Pilosibacter rotomagensis, assembly GCF_045062245.2. Taxonomy (NCBI): domain Bacteria; kingdom Bacillati; phylum Bacillota; class Clostridia; order Eubacteriales; family Clostridiaceae; genus Pilosibacter; species Pilosibacter rotomagensis. The sequence continues at coordinate 747,368 of NZ_CM170323.1, forward strand.
GAACCTGATCGTTACGGTGGGCGGCAAGGAATACAACATCGGCAGCGAAAAGTCCCAAAAGCAGATGGGTACGGTGGTGCCGGGTATCACCAGCCTGCATTTCCGTTCCGGTCCCGGCATGGATCAGGAGATTATCGGATATCTGCATTCCGGCGATACGGTGGAGATTGTCGAAAAATGCGGTGACTGGTATAAGGTGAACTTCAACGGCAAAACCGGGTATGCACATGGAAAGTACCTGAATGTCACGGATTCCGCAAAAGACAGCAGCATGTTCAGTGAAGATGCTCTGAAGCTGTTTCTGGATCTGATGCAGGGCGGAATGTCATCCGAGGATGAGAAGGAATCCAGTGCAGCTTTGACTCCGGAAGGTAATATGACGCTGGTGGATGATATCGGTGAGGAAGAAGATAAATCCAGCCAGCAGTTCATCACGCTGGTGACAAAGGCGGGCAACACCTTCTATCTGATTATCGACCGCGATAAAGACGGCAACCAGAATGTGCATTTCCTGAATATGGTGGATGAGGCCGATCTGCTTGCTCTGATGGATGAAGAGGAAGCTGCCAAGCATCAGGAGAAGGAACCGGAAGTCACGGAACCTGCGGAAACCGAAAAGCCGCAGGAGACGGAGCCTGCACCGGAAGAGCAGAAAACAGAGAGCGAGCAGAAGAAAGCGTCTCCGCTTCCGATGATTATGCTGCTTCTGTTTGTGATTGGTGCAGCCGGTGTCGGCGGTTATCTCTATATCAAGATGAAGGGCGTAAAGCCTGCATCTAAGAAAAATCAACCGGACCCTGATGCGGATTATCACGATGAGGATGAAGACGCGCTCCAGCTGCCGGAGGATGACGGTGACGAGGACGAAGAAGTGGATGTAAACGAGGATTACGAAGCGGAATCGGATGATGAACCTGTCTAATTAAGACTGTGTTGACCTGAGGGGCGGCTGAGAAGCCGTCCCTTTTACATAGCTAAATGGTTTGTGAATGGAGTGTTTTGAGCAATGAAGCTATGGAAACTGTAGGTGATATCTGATAAAATAGAGAGAACAGTGATACAAAGCGTAAGTTGTGGAGGTGCCTATGAGCAGGAAAGTTAGATTGTGCGCAATTATTGCGTTTATAATAGCTTTAATCATTTCAATAATCCGTATTTTGATTGATTTCAATTATGGAATAGAAAGAATCAGTCCACTTATCCCGGTACTTGATATTGCAAGTGCTGTTGTGTGGGTAATTTGTATTGTTGTTAATTGCGTTCTGTATCAAAAAAAAGATAGATAACAATTCCAGTTTGTAGACCTAAAACAGAATACCGTTCCTTACATAGCAGCCATGCGCTTCGGTGCCTGGCTGCTAATTTTTTGCGAAAGGAGCAGTATCGAATGAAGCTTGTATTAGCGGAAAAGCCCTCGGTAGCCATGAGCCTCTCGAAAGTGATCGGAGCAAATCAGCGCGGGGATGGTTATATGGAGGGCAATGGCTACATTGTCAGCTGGTGTGTGGGGCATCTGGTGGAACTTTCCCAGCCGGAAGCCTATGATGAGAAGTATGCCAAGTGGAGGTATGATGACCTTCCGATTTTGCCGGAACATTGGCAGTATCAGGTGTCTACCAGTACGAAAAAGCAGTTTGGAATCCTGAAAAAGCTCATGCTGCGGAAGGATGTAGAGAGTCTGATCTGTGCAACCGATGCAGGCCGTGAGGGAGAACTGATTTTCCGATTGGTTTACCATCAGTGCGGCTGCAAAAAGCCGGTGGAACGACTTTGGATTTCCTCGATGGAGGACAGTGCTATCCGGGAAGGCTTTCAGGAGCTCAGACCGGGAACAGAATATGATGCCTTATATGAGGCGGCTTTATGCCGGGAGCGTGCCGACTGGATTGTCGGAATCAACGCCACCCGGCTTTTTTCATGTCTGTATGGGCAGACCCTGAATGTGGGGCGTGTGATGACACCAACCCTTGCGATGGTGGTCATGCGGGATGCAGCAATCCGGGCGTTCAAACCTGAGCCGTTCTACTCGGCAGAATTGAAATTCCGAGATTTTCAAGCGGGCGGTGAGCGGATGAAAGAAAAAGCAGAAGCAGAGAAGTTGGTAGCAGAGTGCTGCCAGGCGGGGAATGCCATCGTTACCAAGGTAGAACAAAAAGAAAAATCAGAGAAGACCCCGGCTCTGTTTGATCTGACATCGCTTCAGAGAGAAGCAAACCGGCAGCTGGGATTCACTGCCCAGCAGACCTTGGATTACACGCAGGCTCTGTACGAGAAGAAACTTGTAACCTATCCCCGTACTGACAGCCGGTATCTGACGGATGATATGGCACCGCTTGTGCCGGAACTTGTTTCCGTGATTCAGCAGAGCTTTCAGATTCAGCCGGATGCACCGGCACCGGTGAATGCAGCACAGGTCATCAATTCCAAGAAAGTCACCGATCACCATGCCATAATCCCCACAAAAACAGCGGCGGGTTATGACATTTCCTCTCTTCCAAGTGGAGAACAGGCGATTCTTACCATGCTGGCGGTGCGGCTGATTTGTGCAGTCGGAACACCTTGCCGCTATGCAGAAACCATAGTGGAAGCAGAATGCGCCGGTCAGAAGTTCCGTACAAAAGGCAAAACAGTCACGGATATGGGCTGGAGACGATATGCAGGAAAGTCGGTTGAAGATGCTGAGAAGAATGCGGAGGAAGGTGATCTTCCGGAGCTTTCGGAAGGCATGACACTGGAACTTGTCGGTGTCGATCTGAAAGAGGGCAAGACCAGCCCGCCTAAGAGATTTACTGAAGATCTTCTGCTTTCAGCGATGGAGAGTGCCAGCTCGGATGAATTTCCGGCTGGTGTAGAGCGAAAAGGCATCGGCACACCAGCCACCCGCGCTGCCATCATCGAAAAACTGGTACAGAAAGGCTTTATCGAGCGCAGGGGCGATAAGAAAACGAAATACCTTTGCTCTACGGACAAGGGAAATGCACTGGTGACGGTGGTGCCGGAACAGATTCAGTCCCCATCCATGACGGCAGACTGGGAGGAAAAACTGCTGAAAATAGAACACGGCGAGTATGACAGCGATGCCTTTATGGGTGAAATCAGCAGCATGGTCAGCGGACTTGTTAAAACCTACGAGGCTGTAAAAGGTGCTGATGTGCTGATGCAGCCGGAACGGAAAGTCATTGGTTCCTGTCCGGCCTGCGGCAGTGATGTCTGTGAAACGGCAAAGGGATGGTTTTGCAGTGATAAGGGCTGTAAATTTGCGCTCTGGAAGGAAAACAGGTTCTTTCAGACACTGGGAAAGCAGATGACGGAGGAACTGGCAAAGCAACTAGTAAATCAGGGAAAAGCACGGCTTACCCATTGCTATTCCAGGAAGTCTGGACGTTACTATGACACAACCGTTCATGTAGAGACCGGCGAGGACGGCGCAGCAGTGTTTAAGCTGGAGTTTGGAGGTAAAAAATGAGCATGAAAATGATGAATGCAGCTTATCTGGTGGATAATGTCGCTCTGCTTTCCTTGCAGGAAAAGCAGGACGGCGTGGAATTCCATTGCTTTGATATGGACAGCAAGGTGCAGATTGCCGAGGGACACATTGGCTGGGATGTGTTGGATAAACAGCCGTTTTCTACGCTGGAAGAAAGCGCGAGGATGGCGGCAATCCAGAAGATTCCCCAGCTTGACGGTCTTGCCGTTGCGCCGGTAGCTCCGGAGATGCTGGAGCAGGTACGCGGCGGCAGAAAGGTTCTCTGGCAGATGAAAAAGGCTGATCCTGAGCTGGAGAATGCAAAAAATATCCGGTTTATCACCAGCAACTACGAGGATCGGTTCAGAATTCCGGATGGCAGTGCAGTGGAGATCGAGTATCCGAACCGGAAGTTCTCAGCTCGCTGCGAATATATGGACGAATATCATCTGCGCCTTGGGTATGATGTTTTGCACATCTGTCAGCTGGCAGAAATGCTGGAACGCGGCGGTGGTACATGCCGCCCGGAGCCGCTGATTACGGAAGAACGCAGTGCATGGGATTTGGGAAGCAAGGGCTTTCTTGCCATTCAGACCTGTGAGGACGGTTACGACTATACCTTATATCATAAGGACTTCATGGAAATTGACGGCGGCCAGATCGACAACCCGGAAATCAGCATGAATGCAGCCAGAGACCAGATTCTCTCGGATTATGGGTTCGGTGGCCGTACCATGACGGAGATTGACTATGATGAACTTTGTGATCGTGCAGAGAATGCAGAAAACAGCAGACGGGAATCTGTGCTGGGTAAACTCTCGGATTTATCGTCCAAAACGGATACGCCGGTGAAAGCTGCCAAGGCGAAGGAGGCAGAGCGATGAAATACAAGCTTACGAAGGCGGAGCAGGAAACCGTCGTCAATTTTGACAATGAACTGGATACCGCCAGTATTTACACCCATGACAGCCGCCTGATTAAGAAGCTTCGGGAACTGCGAAAACAGTATCCGGAGCAGTTTATTTTGGAGCACCGGGAGCATGGGTCGGTCACTTATACGATTCCGAAACGCTGCGTCGGTATCCGACCGCCTTATAGTGAAAAGCGGCGGGAACAGCAGCGACAGGAAGCAAAGGAAAACGGCCTGCCGTTTATGGAGAAGGGAGAAATGAACGATGGCAAGAATTGAAAAATGGGATGAAGTGCATGGAACGCAGGCACCGGACGAAAGAATGATGGCATTTCTCGACAGCGCTACCGACCAGTATGCGATTTTGCAGCTTCGCCGCAGCGAGGATACGGTATATGAACGCTTTTCGTCTATGCGCGAACTGGAACGGATGGGGCAGGAACCGGATATTGACCATTATGAGGTGGTGTATACGGCTCCGCTTCTTCCCTACAAGGATCAGAATACGATGTTGGAGGAACTGTATGCGAAATTCAATGTTTCCCGCCCTGATGATTTTACTGGGCATAGTCTTTCTGTGTCTGACATCGTGGCTTTACGGCAGAATGGTGTTGTAAGCTGTCACTATGTGGATTCCATCGGCTTCCAGGAACTGCCCGGATTTTTGAAACCGGAGAATTACCTGAAAGCCGCAGAAATGGCAATGGAAGACGATTACGGCATGATTGACGGCGTGATCAATAACGGAAAGAAGGAAGAACCGGTGGAAAAAGCATCAGTTCTGGATCAGCTGAAGGAAAAGCAGGAGGCTGTGCCGCCTGCGCCGCCTCGCAGGTGCTGTGAAGAAAAGGAGTTATAAATGCGTTTTACGGATGACGAATGGATGCTCATGATGCTTTACAGCCCTGGCACACGGACAGGGCTGATTGCAGAGCTTCAGACGATGCAGAAAAGTCTGACGGGCAGAGACAGGAACCTGCGCAGGTGGACGGCCTCGCTGCTTGCAAAACTGGCAGAGATGACGGATGCAGAATATGAGGCACTGGATTTATATCCGGACGAATAAGGGAGAGGAGGAAGAATACAGATGATGACGAAAACGGCTTATTATATGCAGATGGCGCAGGAAGCAGCGGCGCAGATCACTGGCAGCAAAGAGCAGTGGACAGCGTTTTTGACCACATCCGCACGGCTTTATAAGTATCCCTTTGCGGAGCAGCTGATGATCTATAAGCAGAGACCGGAAGCAACAGCCTGTGCAGAGTACGATCTCTGGAATGACAGGATGAATCGCTATGTGAAGCGCGGCTCCAAGGGCATTGCTCTTTTGGACATGCGCGGTGAGCAGCCGAGACTTCGGTATGTATTTGATGTGGCAGATACCGGAGAACGGAAGAATTCCCGTCCGGTACAGCTCTGGAAAATGAATGCAGAGCATGAGCAACCGATTATTCAGGCACTGGATGCAGCATTTGATGTTCCTGCCGGTGCCGGCTCTCTGGAAAATCACATCATGGAAGCAGCAGAACGCCTTGCAAGGGATTACTGGGAGGAAAACCGCAGGCAGATTAGTGACATCGTTGCAGATTCCTATCTGGAAGGGTATGATGAACTCAACATCGGAGCTTCCTTTAAGAGAGCCGCCGCTGTCAGCATCGCATATTCCGTCTTTACCCGGACGGTAGGCAATGCAGATGACTATTTTGAACACGAGGATTTTCTGGACATCTTTGATTTTAATACGCAGGCTGCCGCCAATGTGCTGGGAACTGCGGTCAGCGAAATGTCCAGCCAGATCTTCCGGGAAATTGAACGCACGATCCGAACCTATGAAAGAGACAAGCAGGCAGAAAGGAGCCAAAACTATGATGGAGCTGAATTACACGAAGAACGGCGATTACCTGATTCCGGACATCCAGTTGTCGGTGCAGGAACAGAAGCCGCTGGGCAAGTACGGGAGGATGCGCAGAGCGTTCCTGCAGGAGAACAACACGCTGCTGTACAATCACCTGATCCTGACCGAGAAACTGTACCCGCACCTGTGGGAGATCCAGGAGACCGCGACCGCACGGATGGAGCAGATGATGGCGGAGCTTCTGAAAGCGAATCCGGCACCGGACAAGAAATTAAACCAGATGGCCTGGGTGCAGCACATGAACATGCTGAAAGCGCAGGCAGAGGAAGTCATTCTGACGGAACTTATCAACAGCTAAACTTTATGAGCCTGTTTCAGTCCGAGGCAGAGCAGATTCAGAAAATTGATGCGGTGGCAGAAAATGCAGCCAGAGAAGCGGAGAGCGAAAAGCCCTCCGCTTTTGTCATTTCTGAGGATGAAATCGACCGGATGCTGCGGGCAGGCTCTAATTTTGAGGGCGGTAAAATCCGTATTTATGCGCTGTATCAGCAGCAAGGGGAAGCGAAAGAACGAGCTGCATTCCTGAAAGCAGAATACGGTCTCGGTGGTCACAGCTATACCTTTATGGATGACAGTCGCGGTTTTGCCGATTATGACGGGAAAGGCATTCTGCTTCGCAATTATGACCATGACCGGGAAGTGCGCCTCACATGGTCGGCAGTGGATAAGCGGTTAGACCGGCTTGTGGAAAATGGTCAGTACCTGACTGCGCTGGAAATGGAGGAGTATCGGAAGCTGGAGCAGGAATACGGCGCGCCGCTTCCTATGCCGACAGCCGCCCATGTATTTCCGCCAACGCCACCGGAACGCTACGATACCGGAAATGAGCATGTGGACAAGATGCTGAATACGGCTGCGGATGTCTATGCCCGGAGTGAACTGGCGGCACCCCAGCGTTTTACCGTGATGGAAACTGACGATGGCTATGCGGTTTGGGATGATATTCAGGATGGCATTCATGTGGAACCGGATGGTGTCAGCGAAGAGTTTACCAGCGAATGGGAGGCAGAGACCTATCGGCAGCAGTTGATTAAAAAAGTTCAGGAACGGGAAGCCAAAGACTGGCTCTATGTTGAGCAGAGCAAACAGGATTTGCAGCAGGACATTCCATTCCCGGATGTGGAATCCGAAGAAGCACACGAACCGGCTCATGCAGAGACAGATCCTCTGGTTCTGGAAATGCAGGAACACGCCAGAGAACTTGACAAAGAGTTTGGCTATGCGCCGGATGAACGATTTGTAGTCACGATGACCGGCGAGAACTTCCCGGATTCTAAAGATGCGTTTGCCATTTGGGATTATGTCAAAGAAGAGTATTACGGATATTCGGACGGAAAAGTGCAGACATTTGCCGATTATGTGAGCGCGTCAGAAGCGTTGCAGGAGATTCGCGGCAGGAACATGGAGGCTGAAAAAGAGCCTGCGACTGTGCAGCCAGAACCGGCAGCTCCGGTGCAGCCGGATTATCGTGTCGGCGATACGCTGTATCTGGACGGAAAGGCATTTACGATTGAAAAAGTCGGGCTTTTCGATGTGGAGCTTCGGGACCCGGATTCCGTGTATCCGATCTTCCGCTCGGAAAGCAAGGAAAATCTGGCAAGACTTTTGGGGCATGAGGAAAATGTTCACCTGCACAATCTGGTGGTTGATCTGAATCCTGGAAAAGAAGAAGCGTTCCGGGCAGGGCATGAAGCAAAACATGCGGAGAACTACCGCATCAACAGCTTTCACCTCGGTGAAGGCAGTCCTAAACAGAAATTCCGTGCCAACATGGATGCCATCTATACGCTGAAAACTTTGGAAAACCAGAACAGGGATGCGACACCGGAGGAACAGGAAACACTGGCCAATTATGTCGGCTGGGGCGGGCTGGCAGATGCCTTTGATGCAGAGAAAACTGCCTGGGCAGGCGAATATAAGGAGCTGAAAGCAGCTCTTACGGAAGAAGAATATGCCGCAGCCAGGGCTTCGACTCTGAATGCACATTACACCAGCCCTACCGTGATCCGTGCAATCTATGAAGCATTGGACGGTATGGGATTTGAGAAAGGCAATATTCTGGAACCGTCGATGGGTGTCGGCAACTTCTTCGGTATGCTGCCGGATTCCATGCTGGGAAGCAGACTGTATGGTGTGGAACTGGATTCCATCACCGGGCGCATTGCGCAAAAGCTGTATCCGCAGGCAGAAATCAAGGTAGCAGGCTTTGAGACCACTGACCGGCGCGACTTCTATGATCTGGCCGTGGGCAATGTGCCCTTTGGCAACTACCGTGTCAGCGATAAGCCCTATGATAAGCTCGGTTTTTCTATCCACAACTATTTCTTTGCCAAGGCATTGGATCAGGTTCGTCCCGGTGGTATCGTGGCCTTTGTTACCAGCCGCTATACGATGGATTCCAAGAATCCGGACGCGCGAAAGTATCTGGCACAGCGGGCAGAACTACGGGGAGCCATTCGACTTCCCAACAACGCATTCCGTGCCAATGCCGGTACAGATGTAGTGTCGGATATCATTTTCCTGCAAAAGAGAGACCATCCCATTAATATCGAACCGGATTGGGTGCATCTGGGGCTGACATCGGAGGGTATTACCCTCAATAGCTACTTTGTTGACCACCCGGAAATGGTGCTGGGTGAGATTACAACGGAGAGTACCCAGTACGGCAAGGAAGAATGTACGGTCATTCCGATTCCGGATGCAGATCTGGGAGACCAGCTGCATGAGGCTGTGCAGCACATCGGTGGTCATTATGAAGCGCAGGAGCTGGCACCAGAGGAAGAGCTGTCCTTGCAGGGCGAAACCATTCCGGCAGACCCAAATGTAAAGAACTTCTCCTATGCGGTGGTAGATGGGGATGTTTACTTCCGTGAGAACAGCATCATGCGGAAAGCTGACCTTTCTGCGACAGCCACCGGCAGGATCAAGGGTATGGTGGAACTTCGTACCATTGTGCAGGAATTGATCGACTATCAGCTGAACGATTATCCGGAGGACGCGATTGCCCAGAAACAGCGGGAACTGAATGTGGTCTATGACCGATTCGCCGATCAGTATGGACTTATCAATTCCCGTGCAAATGCACAGGCTTTTTCGGAAGATTCGTCTTATTATCTGCTTTGCTCTCTGGAAAACGTAGACGAAAACGGCAGGCTGGAATCCAAGGCGGATATGTTCACCAAACGGACGATTCGACCGGAACGGGCTGTTACCAGCGTAGATACTCCGGCTGAAGCTCTGGCAATCTCTATCGGAGAGCGCGGCGGAGTGGATTTGCCCTATATGTCGGAGCTTTTAGGAACGCCGGGGGAATATGAAAAAATCCAGCAGGAACTGCATGGTGTCATTTTCAAAGACCCGATGACGCAGGGCGGTGAGGAAAACGGTTGGGTAACAGCTGATGAATATCTGTCAGGCAATGTCCGGGAAAAGCTCCGAGTGGCAGAACTGGCTGCGGCCTCTGACCCTGCCTTTACGGTAAATACGGAATATCTGAGAAAGGCGCAGCCGAAAGACCTGGACGCTTCAGAGATTGATGTGCGCCTTGGTGCCACATGGGTCAATCGGGATTATATCCAGCAGTTTATGGAAGAGACCTTTGAACCGCCGTTTTATCTGCGCCGGAACATCGAGGTGAAATTCTCGCCCATGACGGCAGAGTGGCAGATCACCGGTAAGAGTACACCGAGCCGGAATGATGTCCATGCCTATATGACCTACGGCACCAGCAGAGCCAACGCCTACCGGATTCTGGAGGATACGCTGAATCTGCGGGACATCCGTATCTACGATACCGTGGAGGATGCAGACGGCAAGCAGAAGCGGGTTCTGAATAAAAAGGAGACTACCCTCGCCCAGCAGAAACAGCAGGCCATTAAGGATGCGTTCCAGAACTGGGTGTGGAAAGACCCTTATCGCCGTGCGGAACTTGTGGAAAAGTATAACGAGCTGTTCAACAGTACCCGTCCTCGTGAGTACGATGGTTCTCATATCCGCTTTGGCGGTATGAATCCGGAGATCCGGCTGCGTGAACATCAGCAGAATGCCATTGCTCATGTGCTGTACGGCGGCAATACGCTGCTGGCCCACGAGGTAGGTGCCGGTAAGACCTTCGAGATGGCAGCTTCTGCTATGGAGGCAAAGCGGCTGGGACTGTGCCAGAAATCCATGTTTGTCGTTCCGAATCATTTGACCCTTCAGTGGGCAAACGAGTTCCTACGCCTGTATCCGAGTGCAAAACTGCTGGTGGCAAGCAAAAAGGACTTTGAGACTGCCCGCAGAAAAAAGTTCTGCGCACGAATTGCCACTGGCGATTACGATGCAGTTATCATCGGGCATTCTCAGTTTGAGAAAATCCCGGTGTCCGCAGAACGGCAGGAGCGGATTTTGACTGCCCAGATTGATGAAATCGAAAATGCTATTGCTGAGATGAAATCCCAAGATGGCGAGCGTTTCTCCATCAAACAGATGGAAAAGACCCGGAAAGGATTGGAGGCGAGATTGGAGAAACTCCGGGCAACCGACCGAAAAGACGATGTGATTACCTTTGAGCAGCTGGGCGTAGACCGGCTGTTCGTAGACGAGGCACACGCGTTCAAGAACCTGTTCCTCTACACAAAAATGCGCAATGTTGCGGGATTGTCCACATCGGAAGCGCAGAAATCTTCGGATATGTTTATGAAGTGCCAATATATGGACGAGCTGACAGGCGGGCGCGGCATCATTTTTGCGACCGGCACCCCGGTCAGCAACAGCATGACGGAGCTTTACACCATGATGCGGTATCTCCAGTACGGCACGTTGCAGCAGAAAGGGCTGACCCATTTCGACAGCTGGGCTTCTACCTTTGGTGAGACCACCACAGCCATTGAGCTGGCACCGGAAGGAACCGGATACCGGGCAAGAACAAGATTTGCAAAATTCTTCAACCTGCCGGAGCTGATGAATATGTTCAAGGAAGTGGCAGATATCAAGACTTCCGATCAGCTGCATCTGCCGGTGCCGGAGGCAAAATTTGAAACCGTGGTGGTGCAGCCTTCGGAGCATCAGCAGGCGATGGTGGCGGAGCTTTCGGAACGGGCGGCGGCTGTGCATTCCGGTGTGGTAGACCCGTCGGTCGATAACATGCTGAAAATCACATCGGATGGCAGAAAGCTGGGACTGGATCAGCGATTGATGAATCCGCTCCTGCCGGATGACCCAAATAGCAAGCTCAACGCCTGTGTGCGGAATGTGCTTCGGATTTATGAGGAAGGACAGTCGGATAAGCTGACCCAGTTGCTGTTCTGCGACCTCAGCACGCCGAAGAACGATGGAACCTTCAATGTCTATGAGGATATCCGCGCCAAACTAATTCAGTCCGGTGTGCCGGAAGAAGAAATCGCATTTATTCATGATGCCGATACTGAGGCAAAGAAGAAAGATTTGTTTGCCAAAGTGCGTACCGGACAGGTACGGGTATTGTTAGGTTCGACACAGAAGATGGGTGCAGGCACGAACGTGCAGGACAGGCTGGTGGCCGTGCATCATCTGGATGTGGGCTGGCGGCCTGCGGATATGACCCAGCGAAATGGTCGTATCATCCGTCAGGGAAACCGAAACAAAGAAGTGCAGGTTTATCAGTATGTGACGGAAGGAACTTTTGATGCCTACCTCTATCAGACACTGGAGAATAAGCAGAAATTTATCAGCCAGATCATGACCAGCAAATCTCCGGTACGTTCCTGTGATGATGTAGATGAGCAGGCTCTTTCCTATGCAGAGATCAAGGCACTTTGTGCCGGAGACCCGCAAATCAAGGAGAAAATGGACTTGGATGTAGATGTTGCAAGGCTGAAAGTATTGAAGGCGGATCATCAGAGCCAGCAGTACCGATTGGAAGATAAATTGATGAAATATTTCCCTGCGGAGATTGAGAAAACGCAAGGGTTCATCAAGGGCTTTCAGTCGGATATTCGGACGGTGGCGGCACATCCGCTGCCGGAAGAGGAGTTCTGCGGTATGGAGGTGAATGGCACACAATTTACTGAAAAAGCCGAGGCCGGTGAAGCAATTCTTGTGGTCTGTAAAGCCAATCAGAGTTTGGAGCCGGTGCCGCTTGGCAGCTATCGCGGTTTCAAGATGGAGTTGTCATATGACAGCTTCCAGAAAGAGTATCAGGTGCTGCTGAAAGGCGAGATGACCTACCGGGTGCCCATCGGCACCAGTGCTGCGGGCAATATCCAGCGTCTGGATAATGCTCTTGCCGGGATTCCTGCAAGGCTGGGGAAGGCGGAACAGCAGCTGGACAATCTTAGGAGCCAGCAGGAAGCTGCGCAGGCCGAGCTTGGAAAGCCGTTCCCCCAGGAGGCAGAACTGGCGGAAAAGAGTGCAAGACTGGCAGAACTGGACGCACTGCTGAATATGGATGACCGTGAAAATGATGATCCAGACCGTGAGAGAACAACGGAAAAGCCGTCTGTCCTGGCAGAGCTGCGTGACCGTGCAGGGTGCATTCCGCCGATGACACATCGAAATGATGAGGAGGTGGCACTATGAGTGTTCGGGAACACTGGATCAATGTCCGGGTAAACCCGGAAGAGCTGGCGAGGATTCGTGAAAAGCAGAAAGAATTGGGGATTCGGAATACCGGTGCCTATATGAGAAAAATGGCGATGGACGGGTACTGCGTAAATCTTGATTTGTCGGATGTGGCGCAGGTATCCACACTTCTTCGCCGATGCAGCAACAACCTGAACCAGTACGCAAAACGCGCCAATGAATCTGGAAGCATCTATGCGGAGGATATCCGGGATTTGCAGAAGCGACTGGATGAACTCTGGGAGATACAAAAGCTGATCTTAAAGAGGCTTTCTGGTATTCGATGACGGCGCAAACGTGCGGAATTTCTATTGCACATGGCACAGATGAAACAGTCTGTGTCATTACATATTTTTTGAGTTTCCCTGTTGACATCGTGGTGTTTGGCAAGCGTGTACAGTAAAATGAAGATGAAAAGAAAAACGAAGGGGTGAAATCCATGAAGATCGTATGTTTTTTGTTGAAGCTGATGCTGAAAATCCTGTTGCTGCCGGTTGCGTTTCTGCTGCGATTTCTATGCTTTATCGGGAATCTGCTGATGCAGCTATCCCTGTGGGTGCTTTCGCCGGTCATGCTTTTCGTTCTTGGCTGCGGCATCTATTCTGTGGTTCGAGCGAGCTGGACGGATGTCTTCCTGCTGACCCTGATTGAGATGGGGCTGTTCGCAGCTGCGGTTGGTGCGGGCGGCATCATGGAACTGATGGAACAGCTGTGTGAGCGTGTAGAGGATGTTTTGACAATTTGAGTTCAGGAGGGATTAGATGGATATTCAGTTTATGAAAGATTATTATGATTTACGGTACGAGGAAACAGATGGAGAGAATCATTTTGTGGAAGAGACAGCTTATCAGGAAAAACAGTCTGAGCAATCGAAGATGGAAGACCAGCTGATGGAAATGGTGGGCGGCAGCGAATCTAATGTGTGGAAGCTGTACGAAAGCATTATGTGTGTCTATTTCGATATGGAAGAAATCATCAAGCAGGCCGTTTATTTGCAGGGAGCTTATGACCGGGAACGGATGTTAAAATGAGAATAGTAGATTGGTAAGAGCTGCCTTCGGGTAGCTCTTTTTAGATGGAGGAATATGAAAATGGCGGCTACAAGACTAATTGCGCTGCATATCAATAAAGGAAAGACGGTAGCGCAGTGTCTGGCTGACCGTACTGATTATACTGAGAATGCAGCAAAGACGGAAGATGGAAAATATATCAGCGCGTATGCCTGTGACGCAAAGACCTGTGATGAAGAATTTCTGCTTTCCAAACGGCAGTATGAGCATATCACCGGTAGAACCCAGGCGCATGATGTGATTGCATATCAGATTCGGCAATCTTTTAAGCCCGGAGAAATCACGCCGGAGGAGGCGAACAAGGTTGGATATGAGACGGCCATGCGCTTTACTAAGGGAAAACATGCCTTTATCGTGGCTACCCATGTTGATCGTGCACACATTCATAACCACATTATTTTTAATTCGACTACATTAGACAGCACCAGAAAATTCCGAGATTTTCGCTTATCCGGTCTTGCACTGGCAAGGCTCAGTGATATCGTCTGTCTGGAACACCGGTTGTCGGTCATTATCCGGAAGCCCTATGGAGAGCGGCAGAAGAGAACGGAATACCCGGAGAAAAAATCGCAGCGGGATGAAATATGCGAGGCCATTGATGCAGCATTGGCAAGAAATCCAAAAGACTTTCGGGAACTGATTGAAATTTTGCAGGAGGCCGGATACGAGTATAAAGATGGAAAACAGCCTGCCCTGCGGGGAAAAGGCCACGCCAGATTTGCTCGTTTCCGCTCTCTTGGCAAAGGATATTCGGTCGAAGAACTCTGCGAAGTGATTGCCGGAAATGCGGTTCATAAAAGCAAATTTGCAGAGAAAAATCGTACAAACGCACGGTCAGCACAGGTGCATCAGAAGGCAGAGCTGTCGTTCCTGATTGATGTCCGTGCCAAAATGCAGGCGGGCAAAGGCGCGGGATATGCGCGTTGGGCGAAAGTCTTTAATCTGAAGCAGATGGCAAAAGCTATGATGTTCATGGAAGAGCATGGAATCAAGAACTATGCAGAGCTGAAAGAAAAGGCAGATGGAATTTCTGAAAAATGTGATGCGCTGCTGGAATCTGTAAAGGCGGATGAGGCACGGATGTCGGAAGTGTCGGTGTTGCGGAAGCATCTAATCAATTACGCTAAGACAAAAGATGTTTTTGCCGCGTATAAAGCATCCGGTTACAATCGGGAATTCTATGAAGCCCATCGGGATACGCTGGCCTTACGCAGCGCAGCGAAAAAAGCGTTTGATGCCTATAAGAAAGAGAACGGTTCTGACAAAAAGCTCCCGCGCATCAGCGAGCTGAACGCAGAGTATGCAATGCTTTTGGAACGAAAGAAAAGCTCCTATGCAGAGTACCGCAAGACCAAATCTGAAATGCAGGATTGGCTTGTGGCACAGAAGATTGTGCAGGAAATCCTAAAAGAGGACGAGCAGAAAAAAGAGCAGATGCATGAGCAGGAAGTGCGGCAGGAAGAAGAAAATAGACAGAGTAGTCGATGATGGAAAGTCCGGTGCAGTGTGGGTGTAATGCTCATGCTGCACCGGGCTTTTTTCTTTGGCAGGAACTGGCGTTGAAGCATCCGGAACGGATGCGCAGCTCGATGCCGCAGGCAGCGTTCTATGGGGATTGGGGAGTTTCCCCAACAAGCAGAAAATCGCTTTCGTGTCACGAAAGCCCTGCTTGCAGAAGAGTGGATTCTAAAAAAATCGTTCAAAATTTGGAAGAACTTTCGATTGATTTTGTTCGTTTCTTGGAGTAGAATATAAATGAGAAATTTTAACTTGCTGCGAGTGACTTTAGACATCGAAAAAGAGGTTCCGTATGGATTTCATGACGATTAAGCAGGCTTCTGAAAAATGGGGCATCTGCACAAGGAGAGTACAGACATTATGCACAGAAGGGCGAATTGATGGTGCCGAGCGTTTAGGCCATCAGTGGGTCATTCCTATTAACGCCGAAAAGCCGAAGGATGCCAGAATCAAAAGCGGCAGATACATTAAAACAAAATCCGGAAATGGAGAGAACGAAGATGGAAAGAAAACCGTATAGTGCTGGAGCCGTAAAATTTTCGTTCTGGTTCATGGAATTTCGGAAAACCGTGCAGCTTTTGAGCGAGGGTAAGAGCTTTGCAGACATTAAAAAGTTGAATGAAGAGACAAACATCTATGGCGCACCGACAAAACTACGAGCGCAGCAGATTTATTCTACCGTAACAGCCCGTATCAAGACATTAGATGAAAGCTTTTACCCAATCTTTCTGAGCAGTGATCTTGCTACACAAAAATTATTTGTGCTGACTGCGGCTCTTTTGCATGACACGCTGTTCTTTGATTTTGTGTATGAAGTAGTGCGGGAAAAAATGATTCTTGGTTCCGACGAGCTGACGGATGCAGATATCCGGATATTCTTCAAAAATAAGCAGGAACAGAGTGAGAAAGTGGCTTCTCTTCAAGACTATACGCTGCACCGCCTCGGCTCCTGCTATAAAACGCAGCTTTATGAAGCTGGGCTTTTAGAAAGCAACCGGGCAAACAGCACAAGAAAAATACTGAAGCCAATTCTTGATATTGCATTTGAGCATTGGCTTTATGACCATGACCTTGGCATCATGGTAAAAACACTGACGGGGGTAAGATGAAATGGATTTAAGCCAAAGACTGGATGAGATGGAGCTTGCAATCCATAAGCCGTCTTTCCGAAAAGGAACAGGCCGCGCAAATGAGGTCAACTATTGGGTGTTTGATTATCCACCGGAAAAGGAACTGGAAGTTCGGGAGCGTGTAGAGTATCTGAAAAATAAGAACGACCGGGGTGATGATGATTTTGAGCTTGTGGTCTTTGACCTGTATGATATCATCATTGACTTTTTGGAAAAGAAAAACTTCATGGAAAAGTGCTATGACTTTGAAAAAAAGCGAGGGATCGAGCGTATCGTCAAGGCTGTGACCAACTCCATGAAGGTAAATGACGATGACAGCCTGATCGTGCAATATATCAAAGAACATACGCCGGAGAATGCAGTCGTGTTCCTGACCGGTATCGGCAAGTGCTATCCGATTTTGCGCTCCCACAAGGTGCTTAACAACTTGCACCAGGCGTTTGTGCGCTGCCCGGTCGTGATGTTCTTTCCGGGAACCTATAATGAACAGGAGCTGATCCTGTTCAATGAGATTAAAGACGATAACTATTACCGGGCATTCCGACTGGTAAAGTAATGGATGGAGGAAACAGTTATGCAGATCAAGGACATGTTCCGAAAGAAAATTGACCGTGAGATACAGGGCGTTATCATTGTCGGTCAGGGTGAAGAAACAAATGTAGCGCAGGAGCTGGAAGAGTATGTTGTGACCCGTGAGCTTCAGCGTCATTTTGCGGATTTCTTTGCAGCATATAAAAAAGGTATTCAGGGAACCACACCGAAAATGGGTGTCTGGATTTCCGGCTTCTTTGGAAGTGGTAAATCTCATTTCCTGAAAATCCTGTCCTATCTGCTTCAGAATAAACAGGTCGGAGACAAACATGCCATCGACTACTTCATTGAGGATCAGAAGATTACCAATCAGATGGTGCTGGCAGATATGCAGCTGGCAGCAAACACCCCATCGGACGTAATTCTTTTCAACATTGATTCCAAAAGCGATTCGAATGGCAAAGAAAATAAAGATGCCATTGTGAACGTATTCCTGAAGGTCTTCAATGAAATGCAGGGCTTCTGCGGCTCCATGCCTCACCTTGCTGACCTGGAGCGCAGGCTTTCCGAGGAAGGTCGTTTTGAAGAGTTTAAGGAAAAGTTTGAAGAAGAGTATGGAGATCCGTGGGAAAGCTCTCGCCAGGACTTCGATTTCATTCAGGATTCCGTTGTCGATGTTCTTTCTGACATGGATTTCATGAGCGAATCGGCTGCTCGTAACTGGTGTGAGAAAGCAACCGAGGGCTACCAGATCAGCATTGAGGATTTCGCCAAGCGTGTAAAGTCCTATATTGAGAAAAAAGGTAACAACCACCATGTGGTTTTCCTTGTAGATGAGATTGGCCAGTACATTGGTGATGATTCCAAACTGATGCTGAACCTTCAGACAGTGACGGAAGAACTGGGCAAGGAATGCATGGGCAAGGCTTGGGTAATCGTAACGAGCCAGCAGGATATCGACTCCATTACCAAGGTGAAGGGTAACGACTTCTCCAAGATTCAAGGACGTTTCGATACACGTCTTTCTTTGTCCTCTGCCAATGTGGACGCTGTTATCAAAAAGCGTATTCTGGATAAGACCGAGACAGCAGCACAGAGCCTGCGTCTGCTCTATGACCAGAAAGCAACCATCATCAAAAATCTGATTGTCTTCAACGACGGCGTGGAGAAAAAACTGTACGCCAACGCAGAAGACTTTGCAGAGGTTTATCCTTTTGTTCCATACCAGTTTAATTTGCTTGCCAGCGTGCTGACCAGCATCCGTACCCACGGTGCATCCGGCAAGCACCTGTCCGAAGGTGAACGTTCCATGCTGGCTCTGTTCAAAGAGTCTGCCATGCAGCTGATGGACGATGAGATGGGGGCAATCGTGCCGTTCTATCGGTTCTATGATGCATTGGAGAACTTCCTCGACCACAGCCACAGCAGCGTGATCATCCGCGCTTATGATAACAGCTACATCAACCCGGAAAAGAAGGAAAAAGATGTCTTTGCGATCAATGTGTTGAAGACCCTTTTCCTGATTAAATATGTTCTGGAGATCGAAGCCAACGTGGACAACATCGTCAGCCTGATGATTACCAGCATTGACGATGATCGTATTTCTTTGAAGGCACAGGTGGAGGATGCACTGAAAGTGCTGATGCGCCAGATGCTGATCCAGAAAAATGGCTCCGTTTATGTATTCCTGACCGATGAAGAACAGGAAATCAACAACGAAATCGAAAAAGAAAATGTGGAGATGCCGGAGGTCATCACGAAGATTGCGGAGATGATCTATGAGGACATTTTCTCCAGCAAGAAGTATCAGTACCCCAGCTTTGGTGGACGGTATGCGTTCTCCTTCAATCAGGCAGTGGATGACCGCCCCTATAAGGCAAACCAGAATTACGATATCGGTCTCCGTGTGTTGACCCCGTGGTATGAGGGCGGCACCGATGATGGTACGCTGCGCCTGCTCTCTGGCCAGGGCAAGGAAGTCCTTGTGGTTCTGCCGAATGATGATGCGTTCCTGACGGAAATGCGGGCATACTTGAAAATTGAGCGGTTCCTGCGCAAGAATACTTCTGTGCAGCTTGCCAAGTATGAGACCATTAAGGAAGCAAAGCGTGTGGAGATGCGGGAACGCAACGGTAACGCCAAGCTTTACCTGACGGAAGCTCTGAAAGAGGCTACCATTTATGTCAATGGCGATGTGCTGCACACTTCCGGCAAGGAAGTGACCAGCCGCATCAACGAGGCTATCGGAAGATTGGTGCAGACGGTTTACCACAAGCTGTCTTACATTGACGCAGCGATGGGCGAAGCAGACATCCGGAAGATGTTCAAGACCAGCAATCAGTTGTCGCTGGCACTGGGAGATACCGGAGAATCCAATGTTCACGCGCTGGATGATGTGCTGCAATTTGTGGCAGGTAACTCCCGGATGCACATGAAAACTTCTATGAAAACCATCAAGGATCGCTTTATGAAAGCACCCTATGGCTTTGTGGAAGATGACATCCATTGGCTGGTGGCACGTCTCTTTAAGCGTGGAGATCTGTCCTTTACGGTCAATGGTGAGAGCGTCAATCTGAATAACCGTTCCGAGGAAGAAATCATCGGCTACATCACGAAGAAGCAGTTCGTGGATAAGCTGCTGACGGAAGTGCGCGTCCGTGTGCCGGAAAACCAGAAAAAGGCCGTCCGCACCGTGATGAAAGAGCTGTTCAAGGTGGCACCGCCTGCCGATGACGAAGATACCATCATGAAGAACTTCCAGCATTACTGCGAGAATCGAATCACTGAGATTGAGCGGCTGGAACCGAAATATGAGAATTACGCCTATCCAGGAAAGGAACTTCTGGAAAAGGGCAAGAAGCGGCTTTCCGCACTGGTGCAGATTCAGGCACCGCTGGAATTCTTTAAGACTGTATTTGACGAGCAGGACGATCTGATGGATTTTGGCGAGGACTATGAGCCTATCCGTGATTTCTTTGGCAGTGAGCAGCTGACCATCTTCACCCGTGCGCTGGATATGCTGAATATCTACGAGGACAGCAAGACCTACATCGTGGATGCAGAACTGGAAGACGTGGTGGCTAAGATGCGCACCATCGTCCGGATGGCGAAGCCCTACAAGGAAATTCCAAAGCTGCCGGAGCTGCGCGAGAAGTTTATGAACTGCTATATGCGCATTCTGGAAGAGCAGGCAGAGCCGGTCAAGGATTCCATCAATCAGGATCGGAACCGTGTCTTTGAAGTGTTGAACACCAAGCCCTATAAGGATGCAAAGTTTAACCGTTATCTGGAACTGTTTAAGGAGATCATGGACGGTGCGGAGCACTGCAACAATGTTTCCACTCTGCGCAGCTATGCAGATAAGGCGGAGGCACTGAAGCTGCGCCTGCTCAACGAGATGAACGCAGAAGATATCCGTCTTGTGCAGGAGGCAGCGGCAAAGGCCGAGGCAGAGCGTAAGCGTCAGGAAGAAGAGGCGGAAAAGCGCGGCGAGACCGTGAAACCGGCAGAAAAGGTGGCAGAACCGCAGCCGGTATATAAGGTGCGCACCACGAAGAATGTTTCCATCAAGACGGTTGCCAAGACTGCATCGTGGCGGCTGGAGAGTAAGGATGATGTTGATAAATACCTTGCTGCATTGCGCGAAAACCTGCTGAAAGAGATGGACGAAGATACCATCGTCAACATTGAACTATAAATGACAGGAGGATTGGCTCCATGAACAAGACAGCCATAAAGAATTTTGCGATCTGGGCGCGGAATAAGCTGATTGCAGATGTCAGCTATGATGCCCGCCTGATCGGTATTACGGAGGAGGGCATTGCAAAGCCGTTGCCGCAGAGCTTCGGCGGCACTCAGTTCTTTGATATCGGCACTGCAGAACCGTATTCGATTTCCGGCGAGGCCGTGCGGCAGCGTGACAAGCTGATAGAGGTCATCCAGCAGAAGGAAAAAGATACCGACTACAAAACCGCATATCAGTATGTGATCGAGGAGGTTGCCTATACATGGTTCAATCGCCTGATTGCGATCCGTTTCATGGAGGTCAACGACTATCTGCCTTCCCATATTCGAGTGCTTTCTTCCGAGAGCGGAAAGTTGGAGCCAGATCTGGTCACGACACCGTTTGACGCAGAGCTGCCCTTTACTGCGGAGGAAGAGGCTCAGATTTTCCAGCTGAAGCAGGACAACAAGCTGGACGAAGCGTTCCGCATCCTGTTCCTGAAACAGTGCAATGCCCTGAACGAGATTCTGCCTGCTCTGTTTGAAAAGACAAAGAACTACACCGAGCTACTGCTCAGCTTGTCCGTTATTGACCAGGATGGCGTGGTCTATCATCTGATTCACGATATTCCGGAGGATGACTTCAACATCGAGCGCGGTGGTCAGGTGGAAATCATCGGCTGGTTGTACCAGTATTACAACACTGAGCCGAAGGCCGCTGCCTTTGCCAAGAACGGAAAGATTACCAAAGAGGAAATCCCTGCCGTAACCCAGCTGTTCACCCCGGACTGGATCGTTCGTTACATGGTGGAAAACAGCCTTGGCCGTCTGTGGGTGGAAGGACACCCGGACTGCGACCTGAAAGAAAACTGGAAATACTATCTGGAAGAGGCACAGCAGGAGCCAGAGGTGCAGGCAAAACTCTCGGAAATTCGTAAAGAGTACGCCGCTCTGAACCCGGAAGACATCAAGCTCATCGACCCCTGCATGGGTTCCGGCCATATCCTCGTATACGCCTTTGATGTGCTGATGCAGATTTACGAGAGTGCTGGTTACAGCCAGCGTGATGCTGCAAAGAGCATTCTGGAACATAACATCTACGGTTTGGACATTGATGACCGTGCCTATCAGCTGGCGTATTTTGCCGTGATGATGAAAGCACGGCAGTACAACCGTCGTATCCTCAACGGTGAGAACACCTGCCATGTCTATGCCATTCAGGAGAGCAACAGCATCAACCGTGCGCACCTGAAATATTTTGGTGCGGGCATGGACGATATTGAGAAGAACGCCGCCAAGATGCAGCTGGAAGGTTTGCTGGACACTCTGACCGATGCCAAGGAGTATGGCTCTATCCTGAATGTGGAGAGCTATAACTGGGATTTGCTGCGTCGGTTTGTGGCAGCAGAAGATACCGCAGGTCAGATCAGCATGGATAGCGTGGGCGTGGAAGATACTGCCGAGCAGCTGAATCGGCTTGTTGACATTGGTGAGACGATGGCACGGAAATATTGGGTGACCATTACGAATCCACCGTATGCAGCTATAAGTAATTTAAGCCCTAAAGTGAATGACTTTGTTAAAGCAAATTATCCTGATAGTAAAGTAGATCTCTTTGCTGTCTTTATTGAACGATGTGGTTTGATGACGCGAGTGAGTGGTTATCAAGCGATGATAACACAACATGCATGGATGTTTCTTGCAAGCTATGAGAATTTACGCGATAAACTATTAAACAAAGAACTGATAAATTTGGCACATTTAGGACCACATGCATTTGATGAGATAAATGGGGAAGTTGTTCAGACAAGCAGCTTTGTGTTCTGCAATGACTTTTTCTCAAATTATAATAGCACCTTTGTTCAATTAGTTGGCGGAAAAAATGAAGCAGCAAAAGCTGCTATGTTTATTTCTGGTGAACACCGTTTTAATAAAACAAATGAACAACTAAGAGAAATTCAAGGGACACCTTATACTGCATACTGGGCGTCAGATGTTGTTTTGTCGGCATTTAAAAAGTCACATTTAGTTGGTGATGTTTCGGAACCTCGCGTTGGTATGGCAACCGCAAATAATGATAGATTCATTCGACTTTGGTTTGAGGTGAACCGTAACAAATTTGGAATTAATATCTCGTCAAGAAAAGAAGCTGTTGAGAGCCGAAAGAAATGGTTCCCGTTTGCTAAGGGAGGGGAACAGAGAAAATGGTACGGCAATAATGATACAGTAGTAAACTGGGAAAATGATGGGTTTGAAATTCAGAATTTCAAAGATGAAAAGACAGGTAGGATACGTTCACATAACTATAATCTGGATTATATATTCAGTTCTGCATTGACTTGGACTGTTATTGGAACAGAGAAGACCTCATTTAGATTTTGCCCGGTAGGATTTTTGTATTCTAACAGTGGATATGGACTGTTTTGCAATAATGAAAAGACAAAATACTATTTACTTGGATTTATGAACTCCAAAATAGCCGCTTCACTGTTAAAGATTCTCTCACCTTCGATGGGATTTGAATCTGGATATCTTAGAAAGTTGCCACTGATAGAGTCGGATTCTTTGGATAGTATAGTAGAGCGTGTTAAACATTGCATTGATGGCAGTAACGCAGAGTGGGACTCTTTTGAGATTTCTTGGGACTTTAAGAAACATCCCTTACTCCGTAACGTTTCCACGATTTCGGAGGCCTTTACCCAGTGGCAGTCAGAATGTGATGACCGTTTTAACCAGCTGAAAGCCAACGAGGAAGAACTGAACCGCATTTTTATTGACATTTACGGTTTGCAGGATGAACTGACCCCGGAAGTGGAAGATAAAGATGTGACGGTGCGTAAGGCTGACTTGCAGCGGGACATCAAGAGTTTGCTCAGCTACGCTGTGGGCTGCATGTTTGGCCGCTACTCTCTGGATGTGGAAGGATTGGCCTATGCAGGCGGCGAGTGGGATAGCAGCAAATACCAGAGCTATATTCCGGATGCTGACAATGTTATCCCCATCACCGATGAAGAATATCTGGACGATGATATTGTATCGCGCCTGTGTGCATGGCTGAAAGCAGTGTACGGTGCTGATACGCTGGAAGCAAACCTTGATTATATCGCAAAAGCCCTCGGCAATAAGGGCAGCACCAGCCGGGAGATTATCCGCAACTACTTCTTGAACGATTTCTTCAAGGATCACTGCCAGACTTACTCTGTCACTGGCTCCGGCAAGCGTCCGATCTACTGGCTGTTTGACAGCGGCAAGCAGAACGGCTTTAAGGCACTGGTCTACCTGCACCGCTACACGCCGGATACCATCGGAAACCTGCGCATCGACTACCTGCACAAGATGCAGCGCGTATATGAATCCGAGATCAACCGGATGCAGGATATGATGGATCACAGCGAGAATGCCCGTGAGGTGGCAGCAGCCTCCAAACGCAAGGATAAACTCGCCAAGCAGCTGAAGGAATGCCGGGAGTATGATGAGAAGATCAGCCATCTGGCACTTTCTCGCATCGAGCTTGACCTCGATGACGGCGTAAAGGTCAATTACCGTAAGCTTCAGACCGCGCAGGACGGCAAGTTCTACGAGGTGCTGGCAGACAGCAAGAATATCATGGTGAAAGAAAAGAAATAAGAAAAAATGACCGGAGGGAGTGGGAAAATGCAAAATCACTGGACAAAGGACGATATCGCAGTGGCATGGCAGCGTTTTGAACGCACATATGCCCATGATCCGGTGGCATACCGCTTCCTCTGCGGTCATTGTATTCAAGATGAAACCGATGAAGATGCGTTGGATTACAATATCATTGGTGTTTGGCTTGTCTGTCATAGAAAATATCGTGACTGGTCAACCGAGAAATCCTATGATCTGGCATGGATACTGGAATTTATGCAGGCGTATCACATGACGATTCCACGGTACATCAAAAGAACAAAGTTCTACCGGAAAAAGATGAAGTTATTGCTGAGTTCTCTTGTAAGAGATAAAGACCAATCACAGGAAAAAGGACAATGATATGGCAGAATTGAACTTGAAACAAATTATAGACCGCCTGAATGCGGAATTTACCGGGGAGACCCGGAAACTGGTTTTCTGGTACGATGACAAGGCAGAATTTTTCGAGGATATGGAGACGGTGGAGCTTCAGAATGCGAAGATCTACTATCTCCAGCCGGATAACCAGTTCTATACAAAGTATTTTCTGGAGCGTGTGGATAAGACCACGAATTATCTGATCTATGCACCGTTTCCGAAACCGGATGTAAGGGACAACCATCTGGAAGACACAATGCTGTATTCCAGACGGTTCTTTGCTGACCGAGCCTCCTTGCTGTCGGTTGACCTGGGTATTGAGGAAAAGTACAAGCCGGTTATTGAGAAGCACATCAAGTTTTTCGCCAACAAAGAGCGCACTCAGCGGTTCTATGATTTGGAAATCGAAAACTTCAATGAAGAAAATATCCTTGTCGGTCTGCTCAGTGCAGTCTGCAAGGCGCGTACCTGCTCTTTTGAGGAAGTCGTGCGCATCGTGTTGACGGATGGCGAGCTGGTGGACAATGCTTTCTTGCAGGAGTTTGAAAAATACGACCTGCTGTCTGCATTCTGGCAGCTCTGTGAGCAGCATTTCGGATACACCGATACAAAACCGAGTTTGGAACGGCTTTTGGTAACATTGTTCGTTACTTATACTGGGCGATATGTGCAGGCAGAGCTTCCGGCAGCATGGAAGAGCTTTGTTTCCTACAAGTCCGGCAATATCATCGCATTCCTCGATAGCCTGATGAACAGCGTCCTGTACCGGGATAAATACGACGCTTTGTCGGCACATGTTGCCAAAGGGCTGAATGTTTTTTCGGCATTTGCAGGAATGCGAGTGGACGATTTGGTGGAGTGCGACACTTTCCTTGCCGTGGATCAGGTGCTGGTAAAGTGGCTCGTTGGCAGACTTGTTTCGGAAGATATCGGCGCAATCGTAAACGGATTTACCATTCCGGAACTCTGTGAAAAGCGGGCTAAAATGCACTTTGGCAGAAAGACCGGGAAGACCTATCAGCTGCTTTCCAGTGCATACAGCATGGTGAAGGAAGCGGATTACCATGCCACAGATGGCTTAAAGCCAATCATCGACCGATATCTTGCTGCGGATTACAATATGGATCAGCAGTATCGAAAATTCTACTATTATTACGACCAGCTGGAGAGCACGGAAAGCTTTGAGCCGCTTCGGGAACTGGTGGAAAATATCTACACGAACGAATATCTGGCTTGCCTGCTCCCTGCCTGGAATGCTGGAATCCAGCAGGATGCCGCATTTTCGGTAATTCCGTTGCAGCGAGATTTTTACAATGCCAATCTGCGATATACCAAAGAACGCACCGTGGTCATCATTTCGGATGCCATGCGTTACGAGGTCGGACAGGAGTTGTTTGCCAGAATGCAGGATGACCCGAAATGCACGGCAAAACTTTCTGTACAGTTGAGTGTTCTTCCGTCTTATACGAGGCTCGGTATGGCAGCACTTTTGCCACATAAGACACTGGAAATGACGGATGATTTTCAGGTACTGGCAGATGGTATCCTTTGCGATAATCTGGCAGGTCGGCAGCAGGTGCTGCAAAGCTATAACCCGGATAGTGTCTGTGTACAGTTCGATGATATCAAAAATCTGAAAGTGGCAGAGCTGCGAGATGTGCTGACAAAACGTCAGATCATCTATGTATACCATAATCAGATCGACGCGCGTGGAGACAAGGCAAATACCGAGGATGAGGTGTTTAATGCGTGTGAGGAAGCCGTTCAGGAAATTATGGATCTGATTCATAGAATCTCCGTTAGCGGCAACACCTATCATTTTATCGTTACTGCCGATCATGGCTTTATTTATAAGCGTGATAAGCTGACAGAAAGTGACAAAATCTCCGGGAAAAGCGCGGACAAAGCATTTGTCAATCGCAGATTTATTGTGTCCAAGGCGGCACTGGGAGATGATGGCATCGACCATATGAGCATGGGACGCATTCTGGGGAACGAGGACAGCAAGATGGTGTCCTATCCTGTCAGCAGTAATGTCTTTAAGGTGGCCGGAGGCGGTGCTAACTATGTGCATGGCGGTTCCTCACCGCAGGAAATGCTGGTGCCGGTGCTGGAGTTTAAGATGGAACGCGGTCACATGGAAACAAAGAATGCAGAAATTGCTCTGGTCAGCATCGTCCATAAGATTACGAACCTGATCACTTCCATGGACTTTATCCAGTCGGATGCAGTCAGTGATACTGTAAAAGCGGCAAAATACCGTATTTTCTTCCTCTCGGAAGACAATGAGAAAATCTCGAACGAAAACAGCTATGTGGCGGACAGTCGCGAGGAAAATGCGCAGAAGCGTATCTTCCGGATGCGTTTCACATTCAAGAATAAGAAATACGACAAGGACAAGCAATATTACCTTGTGGTTTATGACGAAGAAAGCGGTCTGGAGCAGTGGAGGCAGCCTGTTATCATGGACATTGCCTTTGCGGATGACTTTGGATTCGGATTCTGATATAGAGGAGGCAGGAATTCCGTATGGAAATGATGGATATGGCGGCAGACGATACCCGTGAAGAACTGCGCCGGAAGCTGCGCAGCAACTTTGACGGTCGGATCGTCCGCAAAGACCTGACAAAGAAAATAAAAGAAGGAGCAAATGTTCCGGTCTATGTGCTGGAGTTCCTGCTGGGTCAGTACTGTAGTTCAGACGATGAGACAATCATTGAGCAGGGCGTTCAGAATGTGAAACGCATTCTGGCAGACAACTTTGTCCGCCCGGATGAGGCTCAGAAAATTCTCTCACAACTGCGCAAGAACGGGAGCCATACCATTATTGATATGGTGACAGTGCATCTGGATATCAAAAAGGATTGCTTTTTTGCAGAGTTCTCTAACCTTGGCCTCACCAATGTGCCGATTACAGATGATTATCCGGAAAAATATGACCGGCTGCTTTGCGGCGGTATCTGGTGCATCGTGCAGCTGGAATATGAATCTGAGGGAGACAGTAGCTTTGGAGTCACGGATATAGATGGACAGCCGATTTCCTCTAAACAGAAAAAGCAGAAGGATATCTCTCCCATCAGCATCCATAAGCTTACTCCAATCCAGATGCCCCATATCGACATTGAAGAAGTTCGAGAGGGACGCAAGGCATTCACACAGGAAGAGTGGATGGATGTTATGCTGCGTTCCTGCGGATATGAGCCGGAACAGCTGAACAATCGGGAAAAGTGGCTGCTGCTTGCGCGTATGCTGCCGTTGGTGGAGAACAACTTCAATCTCTGTGAGTTGGGGCCGCGCAGCACAGGCAAGTCCCATATCTATAAAGAAATCAGCCCGAACAGTATCCTGGTATCCGGTGGTCAGACGACCGTTGCAAATCTGTTTTACAATATGGGGCGCAAAACCGTAGGTTTGGTAGGCTTATGGGACTGCGTTGCCTTTGATGAGGTTGCCGGAATCAAGTTTAAGGACAAAGACGGCATTCAGATTATGAAAGACTATATGGCTTCCGGCTCCTTTGCCCGTGGCAAAGAGGAAAAGGCAGCATCGGCATCTATGGTCTTTGTAGGAAACATCAATCAGAGCGTGGATGTGTTGCTCAAGACTTCCTCTCTGTTTGACCCGTTCCCGCCGGAGATGGGAACGGACACAGCCTTTCTTGACCGTCTGCATTGCTACATTCCAGGCTGGGAGATTCCGAAGTTCCGTCCGGAGCATTTTACAAACGACTACGGCTTTATCACGGATTACTTGGCAGAGTTTATCCGAGAACTGCGGAAAGAACAGTATGGTGATGCGTTGGATAAGTATTTCCGCCTTGGAAAGAACCTGAACCAGCGCGATACGATTGCTGTCCGCAAGATTGTAGGCGGCTATGTGAAATTGCTGTATCCGGATGGGGAGTTCACGAAGGAACAGATTGAAGAAATTCTTGTATTTGCGCTGGAAATGCGCCGTCGCGTCAAGGAGCAGCTGAAAAAACTGGGTGGAATGGAATTCTATGATGTGAACTTCAGCTATATTGATCTTGATACCTTCGAAGAAAAATTTGTTTCCGTGCCAGAGCAGGGCGGTGGAAAGCTCATCCCAGATGGCATCTGCAATCCGGGACAGGTATATACCGTAAGTCAGGGCAAGTCCGGTATGATCGGCGTATTCCGCCTTGAGAGCCAGATGCTGCCCGGTAACGGAAAATTTGAACGCACGGGCCTTGGCAGCGACCGCGACTGCAAGGAATCCACGAATACGGCGTTCAATTTCCTGAAGGCAAACGGAAATCGTATCAGTGGCAGCATCAGCACCACGATGCGGGATTACATCATCAACTATCAGGATTTACAGGGCATTGGCATGACCGGAAAGCTGGCATTGCCTACATTGATTGCACTATGCAGCATCGCTCTTGGACGGCCTACGGTCAGTACACTTGCCGTGCTGGGAGAAATCAGTATTAGCGGCACGATTCTGAAGGTGGACGAGCTTGCCAATAGTTTGCAGGTGTGTCTCGATAGCGGAGCAAAGAAAGTGCTGCTTCCGATTACCAGTGCAGCAGACCTTGGCACCGTGCCGCCGGAGCTGGTGGGTAGTTTTAATCTGATTTTCTACAGCAGCGCGGAAGATGCGGTGTTTAAGGCGTTGGGGGTAGAGTAATACTAAAGGTACGGAGGAAATGCGCCAATGGAGAAAAGTTCGCTGGATTACCGTGAAAAATTATATTCTCAAATACAAGAAGAATATGGAAAACTTGTATATACCTATACATGTCATTTTAAGATGGCTGATCGGTTGAGTAAGCGTAATTTTTGGATAAAATGGGGACAGATTGGGTTATCAGCAATATCAACAGGCGGCTTTTTGGGAGTGCTCATTTCAAATGAACAGATACTGTTATGGGCTGGTGGACTATGTTCAACAGCACTTCTTGCCCTAACAAGCTATCTGAAGGATAAGGACATTTCCACTGAAAAAACCGATCATATTAAGACTGCAAATAAGCTGTGGAAGGTAAGAGAAAAATATCTGTCACTTTTGACAGACTTTGACGAAATTAGTATTGAAGAAATAGTGCGCAAAAGAGATGAACTGTTGGATGAAAGTTCGAAAATTTACTGTGCTGCACCTTTAACTGATGGGAAAAGTTATGCTGCCGCCCAAGCTGCGCTTAAAACAAATGAAGAGCAATTCTTTACGCAGGAGGAATTAAACAAGATGCTTCCGGCGCATTTGAGGAAAAATGAGTAAATGGGGGATGAATACATTGAGTTTGTATGTTCAAAGAAATGAAGAAGTAATATCAGCTGACAGCCGTTCTCTTATTTCAAAAAGATATTGCACTGTAACATCAGCAATGAACCGTGAGTTTTGGAATATAACAAGCGATAGACAAAATAGCATATATGTTGGCTCCTATGGAAGGGGAACTGCGATAGATACAAGTGATATTGATATTTTGATGTCCTTGCCGGAATCATATTACAACCAGTTCAACTCTGTTTATGGGAATGGTCAATCTCGTCTTCTGCAAGTAGTTAGACAGGCTATTCTTGTTCGGTATCCAAGAAGTGAAGTAAGAGCAGATGGACAGGTTGTGAAGATCAATTTTTCAGATGGAATGTTCTTTGAAATTCTGCCGGCATTCAAAAATTGGGATGGCTCATACAGATATCCAGATACAAATATGGGTGGGAATTGGCGTTCAACTAATCCAAAAGCAGAACAGGATGCCATGAAAAACAAAAATATAAGCAGTAATGGACTGCTTTTTGACACTTGCAAGCATCTACGATATGTGCGAGATAACTATTTTAGAAGCTACCATTTGTCAGGAATCGTTATTGACAGCTTCGTTTATCAAGCAATAGGAAATTGGAGATGGCTTTCCTCTGGAGAAAGTTCAACTTCAGCAGCAGGTACATACGAGAGGATTCTTTTAGATTATTATAATCAGCATTTTATGTGGGGAGCGATGCCTCTTAGCGCACCAGGAAGTAATCAACAGGTGTCTACGGATAACAGCAGAGATTGCCTGGGTAAAGTTCTTAGATATATTGCTGGTTAAATACAGCAAGGGATAATGACAATAATTAGTAGGAAGGAGGAATTGTTATGACTGATACTCGAAAGAAAGCCTCTATGTCGCAGGTGCTGGCAGATATAAAGCCTTACATAACGAAG
The DNA here is from genome assembly GCF_045062245.2 of Pilosibacter rotomagensis. Lineage (NCBI taxonomy): Bacteria > Bacillati > Bacillota > Clostridia > Eubacteriales > Clostridiaceae > Pilosibacter > Pilosibacter rotomagensis. Next base: position 778,413 of record NZ_CM170323.1, read on the forward strand.
AAGTTCATGGCGGCACCGTGTATTAAGGAGCAAGACATTCAGGCTATCTGTCAAATCCTCCTGCCCAGATACAAGAATGTGCAGCTCATGCAAGGACTGACCAACAACAAGCCGGATTTCAGAATTCAGGTTAAAGGTTTGTTCGGGACAGAAGAGAAACGGTTTGAAGTGGTTGGTGGTGATAAGAAAAGATCAGCAACCAAGAAGAAATCTGACCTGGGCTGGATTGATCGGCTGGAAGAGATAGATGCTGCGCTGGATGATTTCTGATATCAATGCAGTGTGGAAAGTTATCTGAGGCAAAAATTCGTGCAACAGGTTGTTGTACAAAACCACACATAAAACAGCAGGGAAGCGATGGAGTGACACGACAAGAATTATTTACATGGATACGCCAGCAGTACGGCACAGAGCCGGAGTACCCCTGGCATGACTGGAATGCTGTGCTGCGGCACAACGACAATAATAAATGGTATGGTGTGGTTCTGGAAGTATCTGCTGATAAGTTGGGATTGCCAGAAGTAGGCATCGTTGATGTCCTTAATGTGAAAAGTGATCCGCTGCTGATCGGCTCTCTTCGTGGGCAAGACGGCTATTTTCCAGCTTATCACATGAATAAGGAAAAATGGCTTAGTATTCAGCTTGGCAAACCAGAACTGGATGATGCCATCAAAGACCTGCTTTCTTTGAGCTATGAGCTGACGGCACCGAAGAAGCGCAAACCAAAGTCATCAGCAAAAAATCCGGGAGATTTCGCAAATGGCAAAGAAAAAGAAACTGACGAAGGCTGAGCGAAAGGAAGCCCGCCTCCGAAAAGGCAAGCAGTGGCTGCTCACCTATACCGGCTCACCGAAAAAGATGAACAAGCATTATCGGGAACGCTTTCATGTGGATGCTGTGACTGCCGCTAAAGATTTGCAGGAGCTTGGAGTCAATTATACACAGGAGCAGCTTGACCAGATTAAACGGGCCGAAGAACAGCGGCTCCGGCAGCGGAGAATGGAGCGGGAAGCGAAGGAACGGGAGCGGCTGGCAGAACTGTATAAGGACTGCGATGGTCGTTTTGCTTTTATCGCCGGATATACAGATGGCGGCGCACCGTATGGTGTGATGTGGGAAGAAGTCGGCATTGATCCGGGACTGCCGTTCGAGGAAAAAGTGAAGCTCTATCACATGCAGATGTTAGGCTGATAATTGTGCAGACGGCATCTGCACAACTTGCAACAAAAAGAGGAGCCGGTCAAGACTCCTCGAAGATACGTTATTTCAAAAAGTTGCTTTTATGTTCCAGTGCGTGCAGATTATATCCAAGTGTGGCCAGGTGTGCTACCTTCAGCGCAACCAGATTGATGTCAGTGGACATTGCACTGGCGATCTGCTCGGCTGTGTATCCATATTCATAGATGTAGCGAAGGACTTCATCGCTGTCCATCAGGATTTCTGCTGCTACGATATTGGCCTCATATTCCGGCTTGGATTTCATGTCGTAGAGCATGAACTCATGAATCGGGGTGGTTTTCGCCATATTCCGGTGAAGCTGGTCATGCCCTAATTCATGTGCGCACACGATGCGCAGCATATTTTCATCCAGACTGTTATTCAGGAAAATAAAGCGATTTCGCTTGATTACCCGGTACATTCCCTTCAGGGAACCGAGGTTTTCGCAAAGCATGACATGTACACCAAGCTGCCTTGCAATTTCAAAAGGGTCTCTGGAACCGCAGCGTTTTACCAGTTTCTCACCGACCCGTGAAAGCTGTTCCGCATTCATCATACCACCTCCATTGTACAGTATAGCGAAAAGTGTGTACGATAAATGTCACTGATCGGATTTTTTACGCCTCGTTTTCGGGGCGTATTTTTTATTGTTCTCTTTGGCAATCCAGTAGGCATCGGTCAGAGCTTTATAAGCTCCTTCGATGGCATCTTCGCTTAATTCGCCGCCAGCGAACATACCGGTCACTTCGCTGACCAGTTCTTCAATATCTTTCGCTGCTTTTGCGCCGCCTTTTTCATGAGCTTCTACGACATAGGTGCCGCTGCTTCCCAGCAGGTACTCAGTAGTAGTATTCAGCGCATCTGCAATCTTCTGGATCGTAACCATATTGGATGGTTTGCGGCTGCCAAGCTCATAATTCTGAATTGTGCGGGCGGTTACACCGGCCTTCTCTGCAAGTTCTACCTGAGTTAAATTGGCTTCTGTTCTTTTTTCTTTCAACCTTTCTTTGAAGACCATAGAAATACCTCTTTCTTTTTTGATGACGAACACGAACACTTTTTCATAAAAACCTATTGACACGAAAAACTGTGCTTGCTATAATGACGATGAAAACACGAAATACAATTCGTGTAATTATAGTATCACAAGAAATGCTGTGTGTCAATGCGTTCGTGAAAAGTTGTTCGTGCTTTCACGAACGGAGAGGAGGAATACGGGATGAAGAGAGTGATTCTTCACTGTGATATGAATAATTTCTATGCCTCTGTTGAGTGTATGCTGAACCCAGAACTGAAGAACAAGCCGGTGGCAGTGTGTGGTTCTGTGGAGGAACGGCATGGTATCGTACTTGCGAAGAACTATGCAGCAAAGGCGTTTGGCGTTTCCACGGGAGAGGCAATCTGGCAGGCAAAACAGAAGTGCCAGGATCTTGTGATCGTGGAGCCGCACTATGAGCAATATATGAAGTTTTCAAAATTAGCCCGTGAGATATATGGTCGCTATACTGACCAGATCGAGCCTTATGGGATGGACGAATGCTGGCTGGATGTGACCGGAAGCGGCTGCATGGGAACCGGATTTGAAATCGCAGATGAGATTCGCAGAACCGTTAAGTTTGAACTGGGTCTTACGATTTCCGCAGGAGTGAGCTTCAATAAGATTTTTGCCAAGCTTGGGTCGGATATGAAAAAGCCGGATGCGATTACCTGTATTGAAGCAGATTCGTTCCGGGAGAAGATTTGGTGTCTTCCTGCCGCTGACTTGCTTGGAGTCGGCAGAGCGACCGAGAAAGTTCTATCTGGTTATGGAATTCATACGATTGGAGAGCTTGCTGCAACATCGGATGATTTCTTGAAGTGCCGCCTTGGAAAGAATGGACTGGCGATTAAGAAATATGCCAATGGGCTGGATGATTCACCGGTTATGCGTTCCGATTATGTCTCTCCGGTAAAAAGCATTGGGCACGGGATAACGACCATGCAGGATTTGGAGAATAACGCCGAAGTCTGGTGTGTCATGCTGGAGCTGGTGCAGGAGATCGGAACCAAGCTGCGAACGCATAAAAAGAAAGCAGGCGGAATTGCAATTTCCATCCGCAACAATGAGCTTTTCACGAAGGAGTGGCAGTGCCGGATTAGCATTCCGACACAAAGCCCCACCTATCTGGCGAAAACCGCATTTGCTTTGTTTGCTAAGAATTATCAATGGGAGCATCCGATTCGTTCAGTGACGGTTCGGGCAATCAACCTGTTTGAAGAGGATTGTCCGATACAATACGACCTATTCACTGATATGAAATCATTGGATCGCCAGGAACGGCTGGACGCAGCGATTGAGCAGATTCGATTACGATTCGGGAAAGATGCGATTAAAAATGGGGTACTTTTTCAGAAAAGCAAGATGCCGACAGAGCGAAAAGTGGATTTGGTTATGCCGACAGGAATGATTGGTTAATACAGCACTGGCAGAATCTGGTGAGTTCTTTGCTAAAAGAAGTCAACACATTCGCCGGTTTACAGAGGAGGAGCGTAGAATATGTCGGAACAGAAATGTAGAAAAGTATATGTACCTGTGAATTTGGATGTGGATGCGGAGGGAAATATCCGTCCGCGTCTGATTCGGTGGATTGACGGACGGGTGTATGAGATCGACCGATTGAAGCATAAGTGCCGGGCTGCTTCCACGAAGGTAGGTGGCTGCGGAATCCGCTATACGGTCATGATCGGTGGGCATGAGAGTTTCCTGTACAACGAAGATGAAAAATGGTTCGTTGAAGCAAAGGAGCCGTGCCTATGATCCTTTCGCAGAAAAACATAGAAGAAATCGCTGTTGCAGTGATAAGAGATTTTCAAAAGTCCTTTTTCGGCAGCGAAGCAGATGATCCGGCAAGATTCGCACTTCCGACACCCATTGACCAGTTTGCATCCGATTATCTGAACCTGAAGGTGTCATTTCAAAAGTTGTCCTCGGACGGAAGCATCTATGGTCTGACCGCGTATGTGGATACAGAATATCAGATAGAGGTTGATGGAAGTCAGAGGAGCATCTTCCTGAAAACCAATGATGTGGTTCTGGATAAGAGCTTCATTGAACCGGAGAATATTCGGAAACTCTGCGGAAAACGCAGATTTACGCTGGCACATGAGTGCGCTCACCAGATACTGTTTCAGCTGGATTCCGATGACCGAAAGATAGCCTGCCATAAGAGACCGGAAGTGCGAGGAAATGGCTCGCGCGTCTTGAGAACGCAGGAAGATTGGAACGAATGGCAGGCCAATACGCTGGGAGCTGCCATTCTGATGCCTCAGTCAGAAGTGGATCGGGCGATGTGGTTCATCAACAGCAGAAAGCCTCTGACCTGTTATGGATGGCATTTTTATGACAAAGACCAGGTGAAGATAGATACCTTCTGTGGTGTCTTTGGTGTTTCGAGATCAGCAGCAGCTATCCGATTGGAACAACTGGGCTATCTGAACCGGAAAAAGGATTATGAATATCGTGATCCATTGGAGGTGTGGCCATGAGCAGGAATATCAGAGTATCGGAACCATCTGCGGAAATGCAGATTAAAATCATCCGGGCAAAGGATGCGATTGCTTCGCAAAAGCCCAGGATTGTCAGGTGCCCTTATTGCCGACACAATTCAATCATCGTCTTTGAGGATACCAGAGGACATGTGCAGACCAAATGTAAGGCCTGCGGACGCGAGACCGTCTTCAATGTTTTGGAGATGAGAAGATTACGGAGATTGCAGCTCTACTATTCGTCTTTGAATGGTTGAGATGACAATAAATAACCCTATTAACACAATTTTATAAGTCATAGCTGTGCTGTGGAGCCGCTGACAGGCGAAGTCTTCCGAATGCCGCATGAGACAGAATTATGGGATACCCATGTTCTGTTTTATCGGCACAGGATTTCTTCTTCACCGTCATGCGGCTCTTTTTTTGACCTTCCGTCGATCCGGTTCTGTACCGGCTGTGCGGAAGGAGAAACGTATGTATTTTGACGCAAAAGAGTTTGGTAAGAGACTTCACGATGTTCGCACTTCCCGTGGCATTACGCAGGAGGAACTGGCGGTTCGCCTGGGCCTGGCAAGCAAGCAGCATGTCAGCCGCATGGAGAACGGTGAACGCAGCTGCTCTATTGACTTGCTGATTGAACTGTCCTGCATCCTCCATGTCAGCACGGATTATCTTCTGATGGGCAGCGAGCCAAGCAAGGAGGAAGTCAAAAATGATCTTCTTAGTATTATTTCGGAGCTGTCTACGATTGCGAAGAAAATCTAAAAAGCATTAGGCGCAATATAACTGCTGACGGCGTAGAATCATGGTGGCTATCTTGGTGGATACCTTGATGGGTGTCATCCTCTAAGTTATCATGGGTTGCGTCATAGGACTTATCATTGGCTATACCCATGATAGAGTGAACATGAGTGATTTGAGCACCCTCACTGCCGTGGGCAATAAGGTGGATACAAAGATTCAAAACTGTGTGTGGGATGTCCGGCGATTTATCTTGCTCACTAACTTGGTCATTGACTAAGTTTTTCTGACTAAGTTGGTAATTTACATTTTTCAAGATGACTCTGAAATCTGTTGCCGTTGAGAAAATTTTCGGATTATATGCCGCTGTATATCCAGGCGGCTTTTCGGTTTCCCTGACGATTTTGCGTAGGCCGCTTCCATGACGCTCCATGTATTTCATGCGGTGGAACGGGTCAGCAATCACAGGGCTTGCCATATTGAACGGATACTTTTTAGTGTCAAAAGCAAATCAGAAAATAAAAACGGAAAATCCGTTGATATTTTCTGATTTGCGGCGTATAATAAGATTATAAGAAAATAAAAACAAAAAAACTGTTTTTAGAGGAGGACTACCTATGAAAATACTCCGCATCACCGCACAAGGACTCCCATTATTCAAAAAAGACTTGGATATTTGCTTTTATACGCAGCAACGTGTTTGCGAAGAGGACAAAGATAGTCTTTACCGTTTGACGGATAACTACTATCTCCACTCTGCCTGTGCTTTCATTGGAATTAACGCATCTGGCAAGACCTCGGTATTAAAGGTCATTAGCTTGGCCTTAAATATTGTGAAAAATGAGCCCATCAATCATGTGGAGGCAAAAAGCATTCTTGGCGGAGCGAAGAATGTTACAATCCGCACATATTTTTATGATAAGCGTAGCTACGTCTGCTGCTTGGAAACTGTAATTGCGGCAAAGAAGTCGAAAACAGGGGAATATGTGTATTCGATTCTGTCTGAAAGCCTTTGGGAAAAACCGATTGCAACCGTTAAGTCGAAAAAGTATCTGACAGATTTTACAGGAATGAAGCCTGTAGAGCAGCGCAATAGCGATGAAGCATACCTTTCTGATGATGTCAGCTTTGTCATTGCACATAATAAAAAAGCGAATGATACAGTGGAAATATTCAGCCTGCTTTCCTATACGAATGTGAATGTGCTTCCATTTACCGAAGATATTCCATTGGAGGTAATTGCATTTCTCGATCCGACTATTGAGAAATTGTGTTTTGAGCAGACAGAGGGAAAAACATTTATCCACTTGAAGTTTAAGGATGAAGAAGAGATTATCCTGAATAATGCGGCAGACCTTGAGCAGTATCTGTCCTCTGGTACGATTAAAGGTATTATTACATTCTCGATGGTAAAGGAAGTTCTTCATTCAGGTGGTTATCTTCTGGTAGATGAAATAGAGAATCATTTCAACAAGGAAATTGTAACGACCTTAATGCGCTTCTTTATGGACAGCCGACTGAACAAAAATGGCGGAACGCTTATTTTCACTACGCATTATCCGGAACTGCTGGACGAATATGACCGAAATGACGGAATTTGTATCGTTAGAAACCGTAATGGCATTACAGCAGAAAATCTGAGCTATATATTGAAACGTAATGATATTAAAAAGAGTGATGCTTACCAGAGCGGCTTCCTTGAGGGAACAACGCCAGCATATGAAGCGTATATGCGCTTGAAGAAAAGCCTGGCTGCTTCAATCAATTAAGGAGGCGGCAGAATGGAATTAGCAAAATACAAGGCGTGTATATGTGAAGGCTCTGCCGAAGAAGCTATTATCGACATACTGGTTGATAATGATCTTCTGATTTTCAACAGAGAAGAAATGTTGGAAGAACGTGTCATCCGTTGCAGAAGTGCTAAACGATTCGAGGAGCGATACTTACGGAAAGGATTCGATGAGCAGATTTCTGTGATACGGATTTTGGATTCTCGCAGAGAGGAATTTCGATTGAGTAAAGCATATGAGCAGAAAATTGACGTGGTAAATGTCATTACTGCTCCAGAAATTGAAATGCTGATTATTCATGCGGAAGGAGCATATGATCAGTTTAAGCGTTCTGGAAAAAAACCAAGCGAATTTTGTAAAATAAATCTTCGGATGCATGATGTGAAGTCGTATGATTTTGTGAAGCAGTATTTCAGTAATCCTCAGCTCTTGGTGAAAGCCATAAAAGAGTATCGCAGAACAGCAAATATCCCCAAAGGAGAATACAGCTTGTCTGATTTGCTGAGATGAGCGTTGCTTTTTTGATACATTGGCCGTGACTCAAATGGTCACCAGGAGATAAACGGGTACCAGTTTATAGAAAACAGAATAGAATCGTCTTTGATGCCTCGTTGGGAAACCAACGGGGTATTTTTTTGCCTCAATCCGGCTGTATAGAACACTGAAAAAGTCAAAACGAACCGTATGTAGTCCTGCAAGGACAACCAAAGTGCGCCTACGAGGCCAACGCGAAACCGGAGGATTCTTGTTAAACTTACTTTGTAAGGACGAAAGTCCGGATGTCCCTTGAAAACTGAATACTCATTCTTCAGGTACATTCCTGTTTGGTCGAGCCTTCGACTGCACGCCATGAAGCCCATCGGGGCGATAGCGGTTTCGCAGAAGCAAATGCCGGATTGCAACCGGCGGCGGTGTTAAAGCCGGACAGGGACAATGATACTTCCGTAATTCGCGGTCCGGCCATAAGGAAGGCGGGATGGTTAAATTCCAATGGAGCAGTGAAGCACACTGCCGCCTGTGAGAAATCCTACATCTCTGGGGTGATAAGAAAAAGTACAGAGAAACCATATTTTCAGAAAGCGCTGCCGGGTGCTGTATCAGCATGATACCTGGCAGGCTTTATCCATATCAGTGTATGGAGATTGGAGACAACAGCATATGAAAGAAAACTGGGTTTATCGGCGAGGTGATTTATATCTCGCCAATCTCGGTGTTCCGGTCGGATCAAAGCAGGGCGGTGTTCGTCCTGTTGTGGTTCTTCAGAATGATGTCGGCAATTATTATGCGCCGACGATCACGATTGCTCCGCTGACATCGAAAATTGAGAAGAAGCGAAAACAGCCAACGCATTTCTTTCTCCGTAAAGCAAAGGGACTGGCAAAACCGTCTATGGTATTGGCAGAACAGCTCGACACCTGCGACAAGATATGCGTGATTCGCTATCTTGGGCGGGTAAGTAAGGGGCAGATGCGTGGGATTGATGAAGCTGTAAGGATTCAACTTGGATATTACATTCCGGAACAAGCAGAGAAAAAAAGACAGGGCAAATGCCGAAAGGATGGCGAAGAAGGCGATGGATAAACTGATTACAAGGAAAGAAGCAGCCAGTATACTGGGAATCAGCGTAAAAACACTGGATGCTGCAAGAACAGACGGTTTGATCTCCTATGTTCAGTATGTGGAAAACGGCTGCGTTTATTTCACGGAAGTGGGGATTCAGGAGTACATTGCAAAATGTACGCACCGTGCAAAACCGATGGAACATGCTGCGACATATCGCAAACCTCGAAGCTTTCGGCGGTGAAAATCGACATCGTTGAGTATGGACGATGAATCCGCAATAATGAAAGCATCAACAGGATTGGAGGTAATGATATGGCGGCAAGAAGAATGATGCTTCCCGATTATGGTACGGTGAGTATGAAGGGAACGCAATATTATCGAACCCGTGTAACAGATCAGCAGGGACGGCGGGTTTCCTTATATGCAAGAACGAGAGAGGAACTGTACCAGAAGGAACAGGAAGCGATCCAGCAGATTGAGAACAAGACGTATTGCCGCAGTACACCTACAGTGGAGGAGTATTGCGAGAAATGGCTGCTGATGCAGTCGGCACAGATCAGGATGACAACGCTGATTGACTATACATCGAAAGTGAAGAACTACATCATCAAGCCATTGGGCGATATGCATATGGGAGATGTAACAGCAGATGACATTCGCCTGGCACTGTTGGCGGCATCGAAAAAGTCGGCATCCGTGTACAAATCAGTGAACGTTCTATATAAGTGTATTTTCACGGCAGCAATGGAGAGTAAGATCATTGATGAGAATCCGACCATCTATCTGAAGAAGAATGTGGGCGGGATTCCCCAGAAGGACCGCCTCCCGCTTACGGATGAGCAGGTGGATAAGCTGCTGGATGCCATTTACGGCTTACCGCCGTATGTGTTCGTGATGCTGGGGCTGTACGCAGGATTGCGGAGAGAAGAAATCCTCGGACTTCAATGGGATTCGGTGTATCTTGATTGCGAGGCTCCGTACCTTACCGTTCGGAGAGCCTGGCATACGGAGCATAATCGTCCGGTGATTCTGACAGAGCTGAAAACAAAGGCAGCGCATCGGAATGTCCCTCTGCCGGACAATCTTCTGGAATGTCTGAAAGAGGCGAAGAAGACATCGACATCGGATTTTGTGGTTGCAAACCGGGATGGAGACCCGTTGTCCTATACGCAGTTCAAGAGATTATGGCAGTATATCGTAACCCGTACCACCAAGGAACGCTGCTATTACCGCTATGAAGATGGCAAGAGGGTGAAGCATACGGTGAAGCCGGTTCTGGGGCAAAAGGCAGCACACAATGGAAATGTGGTTTACAGTCTGGACTTTGAGGTGACTCCGCATCAGCTGCGGCACACCTACATTACGAATCTGATTCATGCTTCGGTTGATCCGAAGACGGTTCAGTATCTTGCCGGTCATGAAAGCAGCAAGATCACCATGGATATTTACGCCAAGGTGAAATATAATCGCCCAGAGCAGCTCGCAGGAGTGCTGGAAGATGCTTTTGCATCGTGGGATTAAGAGTAAATCAGAAAGAAATTAGGGCAGGGATGGTCAAAAATCCCTGCCTTTTTACATACATTCGACATCCTTGAAGGAAGTGCTGTACGCCATGATAATAAAAGTGACAACACGCAATGTATGAAGATAGATAGGAGGAGAACACATGGCTAAAGGGAAAAAGCGTCCTGCTGAACTTCCGGAATACGGAACAGTGATGATGAAAGGGGTACAGTATTACCGCACCCGGATTACAGATGCAGACGGAAAGAGAGTGGCGATTTACGGGCTGACACGCGAAGAATTGTATGACCGGGTGGAAGATGCCCAGAAGAAAATCGCGGAAGTGGTTTTCCATAGAGAGAATCCGACCGTGGAAGAGTACTGTGAAAAATGGTTGCTGATGCGGTCTGGAACGGTAAGAACTAATACGTTGGAAGGATACGCACGGATGGTGAATCGGTACATCGTGGGTCCGATTGGACAGATGTATATGGACGAGGTGACCACAGATGACCTGCGGCTGCTGATGGTTCCGTTATCAAAAGGTTCTTCCGGAATGTATGGTCAGCTCAATATGCTGATTAAGAACATTTTTAATTCAGCAGAAGAGAGCAAGGTGATTAAAGAGAATCCATCCAAAACGATTTGCGCAAGAGGCGGAAAGCCAGCGAAACGGCGCGAGGCTTTGACGGATGAACAGACTGCCATTTTGCTGGATAGCATTCGTGAGCTTCCACCGTATGTCTTCGTGATGATCGGTTTGTACGCGGGATTGCGTAGAGAAGAGATCCTTGGATTAAAATGGGACTGCGTATTCCTGGATGAAAAAACGCCGTACATTTCGGTAAGGCGTGCATGGCATGTGGAAGGCGGTGAGCCGGTAGTCAACACGCTATTGAAGACACCGGCAGCAAAACGAGATGTTCCGATTCCAAAATGCCTGGTAGCCTGTCTCAAGGAAGAAAGGGAAAAATCAGAATCGGAATATGTGATCTCGAATTCGAAGGGAACTGTTTTGACGGAAACACAGTTTGTGAGAGTCTGGAAGTACATAACAGTCCGTTCTACTGCAGAACGCTGTTATTACACTTATGTAAATGGACAGTCCATCAAGCATAGAATAAAGCCAAGGCTTGGTGAGCATCAGCCGAATAATCCCAAACTGGTGTATACGATGGACTTCAAGGTGACTCCGCACATGCTGCGGCACACCTACATCACCAATCTGATTTACAAAGGTGTTGATCCTAAGACGGTGCAGTATCTGGCAGGCCATGAGAACAGCAAAACGACTATGGACATCTATGCGAAAGTCAAGTATAATAAACCTGAGGAATTAAGCAGCGTTGTGAATGCTGCATTCGGGCTGCGTTAAACTGCACCAAAAATTTCGCGATTTCGTGGGTTTACCTATGGGTTTACTGAGAGAGGAAAGCCCGAAAAACCGCATGAATACTGGTCTTTTTGGATCAAGGTCAGGTGAGTACGGCCTCAAAGCCGCTCGTCGCGCTCCGCAGTTCAGCAAGCGATAATCTACAGCTTAATAATGCTAAAAAAGCCCGGAAATACGCCATTTTCCGGGCTTTTTCTATGCCTGAAATCGCCTGATTCCGATGGTGAAATTTGAGGAAATTTGACTTCAAATTAACCCATTTTGATGGGTTTACCATGGGTTTACGGCCTATTTTTGAGCCTAATGGGTGGGAAAATGGGTTTACAGAAGGCCATTTTGGAGGGGAAATTAGCCCCATATCCTTGACAGATTTTCGGCAAAAATCCGGCTGAAACGGAATGAAAAACAGTGTCAGGTTCGTTTGGCGAGTTCTGACGAATTCTGCAAAAATTTAATATCAGGTATCCTGTTACATAGAGCCTTGGCTCATTCTTTGAAAACGAGAATGGGTCGAGGTTCTATTTTTTTCGCCCGAAATCCGGCGAGACAAATTTGAGCAGGAGGTAACAGGTATGACGGATTTCAATCAGAAGACCCATGACACCGATGTGGGCAGTCATGGCGGACAGTCAAGGCAGATGATGGAGGTGTTTGAGAACCAGGAGTTTGGTTCGATCCGCGTGTTGCAAGAGGCGGGCAAGACCTTTTTCTGTGCAAGCGATGTGGCGAAAGCCTTGGGGTATGTGAATCCCTACGCCGCAGTGAAACGCCATTGCAGAGGCCCCCTAACGAAACGCGAGGGGGTCGTTCAGAAGGTGAATCAGTATGGAGATGCTGGAGAGCAGGTCGTTGAAATCTCCTTTATCACAGAAGGCGATGTTTACCGGCTGATCGTTCACAGTAAGCTGCCATCGGCAGAACGATTTGAACACTGGGTGTTTGATGAAGTTCTCCCGTCCATTCGCAAGCATGGTGTGTATATGAGCGATTCCATTTTGGATCAGGTGATTCAGCATCCGGAGGTCATCTACACACTGGCACAGGAGCTTGTAGCCGAGAGAGAGCAGCTTGAGGGTATCTGCAAACAGCTGGATGCGGCACAGCCCAAGGCAGACTACTTCGACACCTTTGTAAATTCGGAAGATTGCACCTGCATCCGGAATTTCTGTAAGGAAATCGGAATCCCAGAGAAGACGGCAGTAGCTCTCTTACTGGATCACCGCTATCTGTACCGCAGTCCAAGCGGCTGGCTGATGCCTTTTGCAGACAAATCTGCAAGGGGCTATTTTATTGTCCGGGATTGCTACGGCAGAAGCGGAAAACTGGTGCAGCAGACGAGAGTGACCTGCAAGGGAAAGAATCATCTCTTCAAGTTGTTTAAGAAATGGGGTGTGATCGAATGACGCTTTTTACAGAGGGACGCCTTCAGGCGTTTGAACGCATGATGCAGGATACCGGCAAATACCATCGACGGGAGGACAGCGAAGATCGTTCGCGCAAATGTCCGAAGAAAAAAACGGAGCCTGCGAAAAAGGATGGTGAGCACCATGCCGGTATTCAGGGTTGAGAAAAACAGCAATTACACAACGATGTGCAATTACCACCTGCGGGATCAGGGTCTCAGCCTGAAAGGAAAAGGACTTCTCTCTATGCTGCTTAGTTTACCGGACACATGGAACTATTCGGTACGGGGATTATCTTCGATTACACCGGATGGCGTAGATGGGGTGCTTACAGCTCTGAAAGAACTGGAACGTCTTGGATATCTGGAAAGGAACCAGCAGCGTGAGAGTAACGGTCGGATGGGCAGAGCGGAGTATGTGATCTATGAGATGCCAAGGAAAAAGCCGTGTTCGGAATCACCGTGTACGGAAAAGCCGTATACGGTAAATCCGGATACGGACACACCGGTTACGGAAAATCCCGCGCAATTAAGTACTAATAGAACAAGTACTGAAACAATCAATAAAAGAGAGAAGAAGGAAATCCAGCACCGGTATGGCTCATACGAAAATGTCCTTCTCTCTGACACGGAATACGGCAAGCTCCGGCAGGAGTTCCCAGGAGATTATCAGATGCGGGTGGAACGGCTCTCTGAGTATATGGCTTCCACCGGCAGGAGCTACAAAAATCACCTTGCCACAATCCGGAGCTGGGCAAAGAGAGAAAAGCCGAAGTATAACCCGGCAGACTACACATTTGAGGAAGGAGACAGCCTATGAGCGACATGGTGCCTGAAGTCAGAGAGTTTCCGAGCTGGAAGTCCTGCTCTGCAAAATCTATGAGGACAACATTTTAGGAAAGCTGTCCGACAGCAGATACACCACTCTGGACGCTCAATACGAAAAGGAACAGTCCGAGCTTACCGTTGAAATCTCCGATCTGGAAAAGGCTATCAAGAGCTACGAGAAGCACGAAAAGGACGCTGACCGTTTTATCGCTCTGATTGACAAGTATGAGAACTTCGACAAGCTGACGATTGCCATGCTCAATGAGTTTATTGAGAAAATCCTTGTGCATGAGCGTGACCGCAAGGGCAGTATTCAGACCACACAGGAGGTCGAGATTTACTTCAATTTCGTGGGTCGTTTCGTTCCCCCTGCGTTTGGCGAAGTGGAGCTTACCCCGGAGGAATTAGAGGAAATCCGCAAGCGTGAGGAACGCAAGGACAGGCTCCACCAGAACTACTTGAAGCGGAAAGCCAATGGTAAACAGAAAGAGTATGAGGAGCGCACGAAAGCCAAGAAAAAAGCGGAGATTGAAGCCAGAAAACAGGCAATCCGCACCGAGGATATTGCCAGAGGGGTATTTATCCCGGTGAGCAGTTTGCCGCAGCTGGGACCGAGAAAGGGAGCGTGATTTTATGAAAGAGTTGAAACCGAGAATCCATGAGAACGGTATGGACTATGTGTTGGTGGGCGACTACTATGTGCCGGACTTGAAGCTGCCGGAGGAACGCCGACCTATTGGGCATTGGGGACGCTTGCACCAGTCCTATCTGAAATTGCACCGTCCCATGCTTTACAACGAGCTAATTTTGTCCGGCAGGCTCCACACCGTCGTTGCCGATCTGAACGAGCAGGCGGCAGACAGGCTGGACTTGATTATCCGGCAGATGATGAAAGCCGAGGGCGTGACCGAAGCCATGAAAGCGGAAAATCAGATGTTATGGGTGCAGTCAATGAACTCCATCCGCTGCCGGGCAGAGGAAATCATCAAGACGGAACTAATCTACTGTTGAGAGAGGTAAAGCTATGATTTTGAAAGCCATGTATAATGGGGAGTTTTATCCCTGCGAGACAGTTGTACCTACATCACCGGAATACCGAAAGGCAGTCATAGCCTGTGAAAAGCTCATGGAGCAGTTGTCCCAGCGGCTCAGCAAAGAGGACTATGAGCTGGTGCAGGAACTCCGGGCGCAGACAGCAATCGCCCAATGTGAAGAAAGTGAAAGTCACTTCAAGTATGGCTTTTCCGCTGGGCTGATGTTCAGCAGGAAGCCCATGAACAAGTGCAGCAGAAGAAAGAAAAATAGATGAAGAAAGCCGCCTGAGCAGAAAGAAACTGTTCGGGCGGTTTCAGCATTCGCCAGTAGATTTATTCACACTCTTGTGATAAAATTTACTACAATAAAGAGCGTGATAGCACTAATTTTATGGGGGGATGCTTAATGAATAGAATTTTGAAAAAATTTTTACAGCGGGGTGTCGATTTAAGTCCTGTGGGAGTTGAACTCCGTGAGGATAATACAAATTATTTTTGTACCCCAAAAGGGGCATCGGTTTTTGGATGGGCAGGGATAGATGGTATCCACTTCTGTTTCATTCGTGGATTTGGAGAGATGGTTTTCTCTGTCAGCCCCATGAATACTTCTCCTGATTATGTTCATCCAGTAGCTGAAAATTTTACCGACTTTCTGCGGCTTATACTGGCTTGTGGTGATGTGGCGGCAGTGGAACAAGCGTGGATGTGGAACGAAGCACAGTTTGAAGCCTTTCTCAATGAAAACCCTACAACCCAGGAACAACAGCAAACTTTATCGGAAATTTCAGAGAAGATGAATTTGTTGCCTATGGAACAACCGTGGACATATATCAAAAACCTGCAATCTTCCTTTGATTACAGTCAGATTAAATACACAGAAGATTATTACGATAATGATATGACTTCAGAGGCAGAATTGGTTGCCCCTGAATGGAAGGTCTACTTTGATGGAGATTTCTGGGGACATCGAGGTAAAGACCGTGCCGGAAAAGAGATCAAGCTGGATAAACAATTCGATTGGGCTGGATATCATTGGGTAATTCCGGCAGCTTATTCATGTAGCAAAGGACTTGTCGTTGATTTTTGTATGCGAGTTGATTCAGAAAGCATCCGTGACTTCATGAAAAAATGGAATCTGGACTGGGAAAATGACTCATGTGAAAATTTTACCCGTGAGCAACAGATGCAGATGGAATGGGAAAACCCACTTTGTTTTAACTTCAAACCTTGCTTGAAGTTAAACGAGAAAATATTACAGACAACCCATGGCTGCGCTGTGAGCTTTAATCCTTGTCTGCCAGATGGCGTTATCAATGAGTTGGAAGCAAAATGGGCAATCGACCATTATGGGCTGGATAGTACTTATGGCTGGGTCATATGCAGAGACGTATTTCCTTGGGGGACCAAGCATCACCCTGAAATCAATAAACTTTTTCTTACAATGGAGCAGCAACCAGGACAAGTTCCAGGCTCACATTTCAAAGTTCACGCACCCGGAGATTCATTTATGTTTTCCCATCCTGTTAGCGGAATAACCCATACACTGACCGTGCAGGAAATAGAACAGCAGACAGTTCCTCAAAATAGTTTTGGTTCTGATCGCTGGATTTATCCGACACATTATATTGCCATGAGTTATACACTTACCCCTGAACCGATGGAGAACATTTCGGTTTTTGACTGTGATGAAGGCGATAGACCGATAGAAGTTACACCAGACGATCATTCGTTCCGTCCAGTTGGCAGTAGTTCCTGTTTTGTTGTTGGTGTTATTGGTGGTGCAGATGGTCCGACAGCAGTTATATATGGAACAAATTCACAAGAAAAACTTCATGCTGCTTGTTCTGCTCTGCACTTTGAACCGGTTGGTGATGATGTCGAGTGGCGTATCGTGTTCAATGTTACGCAGTTTGACAAAGAAACATTCCCAATTATCTAAAAATACCCTTAGAACTCTAAGGGCGCACTTCTATACTCTCCTATCGGGAGTATCGTGCGTCCTGCGGAGCTTCATTCTCCGTCAGCAGAAGAAAACTGCTTGACCGAGAATGTTGCGTCACTTCGTTCCGTCAAGGTGGCTACACCCCCTTGCGCCGCTAAAGCGGCTATCCCTTGTGGACTTGCCGTCCGCAAACAGCATAAAATGCTGTTCGCCGCCAGCAAGTTTGAAGGCGAATAAAATGAATTTTATGGAACAAGCAAATCGGGATTTGCAAAGGAGCGTGATTGTATATTTTGTTGGACGCGTTGTTGGAAATGTTGTGCCGTTTAAGTTGGATAGGTAGACGAGCGACAATTTGAAGTTGTGGAGGAAAAGCATTATGAAAAAAATTATGTTTGGTAACAGTTTAATGCTCTTAGGTATTGCAATAATGATTCTTGCAGGTTTAGAGCTGATATACATTGGTATTGTGTGGGCGTCTTTTCTTTTAATACCTGTAGGATTTATTATGGCTGTTATAGGGTTTTTTAGCAAAGACAGTTAAATACCGGTTTGTCGAATTAAGAAAATCGGTAGTTGACAAGGAGTTTTGATAGCATGAAAAAAATATTTCTTAAAATTGTGATAGGGGTTGTTCTTGTTTGTATTTTATTTGTTTGTTTTCTTTATACGAACAATGAGATCGGCGTGACTTCATCTAAGCTGGAGACAGATATTCGTTCGTCGCAGAAGATTAAGGATGATTGGACGGTCGATGGAAGCGTTTCCAGCACGATGGCTGCATATATTTCTTACCCTCAGGATTTGAGTGACCATTCTTTTTCCGTCTATGTCAACCGCCCTGGTCTTTCCTTTGGATACTTTTTCCGTGGGGGTGGAAAACTTTCGGGGGTTCAAAGAGGAATTGCCGAGTACACTGTAGAAGGATATAATGAGCGAGCATTTATTTCTATGAATCAGCAACAGGTAACACAGCTTGAAATAGATGACGGCAACACAATTCAAGCGCTTGACATTGACAGCAATAAACCTTTTGCGATTGTTTTGCCTATAAATGCGGGAACCATTACATTCTATGATGTGAATGGCAATACTGTGGAATACTGGAACAATTCTCTTTGACAACTTCCAGTTTGTCTAACTGAACACAAAAACCGAATACCGAAAATCAGACCGTTGACTGGTCGCACTATGCGAAAAGTCGGCGGTCTTTTTTTATCCCCAAAATCAAAAAAGGAGGTCAAGCACAATGGCAAAACCGAAAACCCTTGAACAGCTTCGAGCCGAAAAGGAGCGAGCCGAGACGCAGCTTTTACAGGAACAGCACAAGCTGGAGCGTTTGGAGAACAGAAAGAAATATCTGGAGAAAGGCGAACGCACCAAGCGCACCCATCGTCTTTGCAATCTGGGCGGCACGGTTGAGAGCCTTGCCCCGGAGGTCAAAGATCTCACACGCACCGAAATGACAGAGCTGATGGAACACATCTTTTCTCTGTCCGAAGTCCAGCGAGCCGTCCGTCACATGACGATTACCCACATCAGCCAAGCAAACAGAGAAAAGGAGTTGAAAGCCGATGGCACTATTTCATCTGAGCGTCACGCAGACTAAGCGAAGCGCAGGACAGTCCGCTATTGCTTCTGCCGCCTACCGTGCAGGGGAACGATTGTATAGCGAGTATTACGGCGAATACAGCGACTACACCCGCAAGGGCGGCGTGATCTGCTCCGATATTCTCCTGCCGTCCCATGCACCGCCAGAATACGCAGACCGCCAGACCCTATGGAACGCTGTGGAAAAAGCCGAGCGTGGAAAGAACGCCCAGCTTGCATACAGCTTTGACATTGCCTTGCAGAATGAATTTTCCCTTGAGGAAAACATCGCTCTTGCAAGGCAATTTTTGTTGGAGAACTTTGTGAGCCGTGGCATGGTGGTTGACTTCGCCGTACACCAGCCAGACAGAGAGGACGGCGGCATACCAAACCCGCATTTTCATGTGCTTTGCCCCATCCGCCCCATCGAGCAGAACGGCAAATGGGGACTAAAGCAACGCCGGGTGTATGAGCTGGACGAGGACGGCAACCGTATCCGAGACGCAGACGGAAAGTTTGTGTTCAACGCCGTTCCCACTACCGACTGGGGCAGTCCCGAAACGCTGGAACATTGGCGGCAGACATGGGCGGAACTATGCAACGCCAAGTTTGCGGAGAAAGGGCTTGATGTTCGTATCGACCACCGAAGCTATGAGCGTCAGGGCGTGGAGCTTCTTCCCACCGTCCATGAGGGCGCAACCGTCCGGGCAATGGAGAAGAAAGGCATACGCACCGAGAAAGGCGAGTTCAACCGCTGGATCAGAGCAACCAATGCCGTTATCCGGGACATCAAGAAGAAAATCGCTCTCCTGTTTGATTGGATTGCCGAAGCAAAAGCGGAGCTTGCCAAGCCGCAGGCACCCAACCTTGTTTCTCTGCTGAACGCCTACTACACCCAGCGCAAAGCCGGGGCTTATTCCCAGAAAGGCAAAATCAGCAACCTAAAGGAGATGAACGAGACTTTCAATTATCTCCGGGCAAACGGCATTTACAACCTTGAAGATTTGGAAAGCCGTGTCAATGAACACAGCTCCACCACAGAGAGCTTGAAGAAAACGCTGGACGGGCAGACCGCACGAATGAAAGAAATCAAGCAGCTCTATGACAGCTCTGCTGCTTTCCAGAACTTGAAGCCTGTCTATGACGGCTTGCAGAAAATCAAGTTTGAGAAGCCCAGAGCCAAGTACAAGGCAGAGCATGAAGCGGAACTGATACAGTTCTACGCCGCCAGACGAAAGCTGACCGGGGAGTTCCCGGACGGCAAGGTGGATATGAAAAAGCTGTCCGACGAGTATGACGAGCTGGAACAGGCGCACGAAACCACCTATGGCGAGTTTAAGGCTGTCAGAGACGATTTACACCGCCTTTGGAAGGTCAAGTCATGCGTAGATACTGCCGCCCGATTTAACGAGCGTACAGAGGAACAAAAGCTCCAAAATCGACCCCAAACACGACAGAAAAAGGAGGAACTATCCCGATGAATTACACCCAAGCACAGATTGACCGGGCAAATGCCGTCAGTCTGGAAGATTTTCTCCGCACACAGGGAGAGACACTGATAAAAAGCGGACGAGAATACCGCTGGAAAGAACATGACAGTCTGACCGTCCGGGGAAACAAGTGGTTTCGCCACAGCCAGAGCAAGGGCGGCTATCCCATTGATTTCGTCATGGAGTTTTACGGCAAGTCCTTTCCCGAAGCTGTCCAGATGTTGACAGGCGAAAACGGCGAGGACAGACCGAAGCCACCACAGCACCGCCCACAGCGTTCCACTTGCCCTTGCACAACAGAACAGCCGACAGAGCAATTCAATATCTTTGCGAAAGCCGAGGTCTCAACAAAACGCTTGTTGAGACTTTTCTTCTTTCCGGGGATATTTACGAGGACGCAAAGCGGCACAATGTTGTGTTTGTCGGCAGAGACCGAAGTGGTACGCCGAGATACGCCCATGTGCGAGGAACGGCAGACCCATTCAGACAGGACATTGCCGGGGCTGACAAGTCCTATCCGTTCCGCTATGAGGGAAACGGCAATCAGCTCTTTGTCTTTGAAGCACCGATTGACCTGTTATCATTCATCTGCCTTTATCCGCAGGACTGGCAGACAAGAAGCTATCTTGCCCTGGGCGGCGTTTCTGGCAAAGCCCTTGACCGTTTTCTTTCTGAGCGCAAGGACACCCAAAAAGTGTTCCTCTGCCTTGACAGCGACACCGCAGGAAGCGAAGCCTGTACCCGACTGGCACAGTCCATTCCCAGCGAGATCGCCGTCATTCGCCTTGTCCCGGCAAGGAAAGACTGGAACGATGTTCTCCGTCAGCAAAAGGACATTCCGAGTCACAAATTCATAGCCGAAACAATCACGCTGCGAGAGTTGCCTACCGCCCAGCCTGTCCCCATGCTCCGCATGGCAGATGTGGAGCTGACGAGCGTGGAATGGCTATGGTTTCCCTATATCCCCTTTGGAAAGCTGACGATCATACAGGGCAACCCCGGCGAGGGCAAGACCTACTTTGCCATGCGTCTTGCGGCGGCTTGCACCAACCGAAAGCCCTTACCCGGTATGGAGACACTTGAGCCTTTCAATATCATCTATCAGACCGCCGAGGACGGTCTGGGCGATACCGTTAAGCCCCGGCTGATGGAAGCTGACGCAGACCTTGAACGAGTGCTTGTTATTGACGATAGAGACACGCCGCTGACCCTTGCTGATGAGCGCATCGCAAGAGCAATCCGAGAGAACAACGCAAGGCTGGTTATCATTGACCCGATGCAGGCGTTTCTGGGCGCAGATGTGGACATGAACCGGGCAAATGAAGTCCGTCCCATCTTCCGTAGTCTGGGAGACATTGCACAGGCTACCGGATGCGCTATCGTGCTGATCGGACACCTGAACAAAGCCGCAGGAACGCAAAGCACCTATCGGGGATTAGGGTCTATCGACATTACGGCGGCAGTCCGCAGTCTGCTTTTTATCGGCAAGCTGAAGGACAGCCCCACAACGAGGGTGCTTATCCATGAGAAAAGCTCCCTTGCACCGCCCGGACAGTCCCTTGCCTTTTCTCTGGGAGACGAGAAAGGCTTTGAGTGGATAGGGGCTTATGACATTACCGCTGACGAGCTTCTTGCCGGGACGGACACCGCCAAGACCGAGAGCAAGACCGCACAGGCGCAAATGCTCATTCTGGAACTGCTTGCGGACGGAAAGCGTATGCCGAGCGCAGAACTGGAAAAGGCAGTCAATGAGCGTGGGATTTCCTCACGCACCATGAGAACGGCAAAGAGCCGTATCGGGGACAGACTTGTGACCGAGAAAGACGGCACAGTATGGGTCTGCTATCTCCGAGACTGACAACAGGAACACGGCAAGCATGGCAAAGACGGCAAGGTTTTTATAGATACCTTAATGTTGCCGCCTTGCCTTGTTCCCTCATACCGACACCGCCCGATGATGAACAGTCACCGGGTATTTTTCATTTACAGGAGGATTTTGAATGAACAATACCGCAACCAACACCGCCACTTGCCCGACTGTCAGAAAGCAGATCGGCAAGACCACCTATATCGTCCGTGTGCATTTCAGCCAGACCGCAAAAGAAACGATGGAGGACAAAATCAAGCGTCTGCTCCGTGAGGAAGTCCGCAAAATGTGACTTCTTTTTGAATTTGATGAAAAAGTCCTTGACTTTTCGTCTCTGGCAAGACCACTAAGTCGATTTTGATTTCCTGCGGTGCGCGTCTGGCCGTATTTGATATTGCGGAGCTGCTCGAGGTTACATCCTACGATGAGTTGGAACTGGATACGCTGGGAGACAGAAAAACGGCCCTGTTCCTCATTATGAGTGATACGGATGACAGTTTTAACTTTCTCATTTCCATGTGCTACACCCAGTTATTCAACCTGCTTTGTGAAAAGGCCGATGATGTGTATGGCGGCAGGCTTCCGGTTCATGTGCGCTGTTTGATTGATGAGTGTGCTAACATCGGGCAGATTCCGAAGCTGGAAAAGCTGGTGGCCACCATCCGAAGCCGTGAAATCTCTGCCTGTCTGGTGTTGCAGGCACAGAGCCAGCTCAAGGCAATTTACAAAGATAATGCCGATACCATCATCGGCAATATGGATACTTCCATCTTCCTGGGTGGCAAAGAGCCAACAACGCTGAAAGAGCTGGCGGCTGTTCTGGGAAAGGAGACCATAGACACTTACAACACCGGAGAGAGCCGGGGACGGGAGACCTCCCACTCGCTCAACTATCAGAAATTGGGAAAAGAGCTGATGAGCCAGGACGAGCTGGCAGTTATGGATGGCGGCAAGTGCATCTTGCAGTTGCGCGGTGTGCGTCCGTTTCTTTCAGACAAGTATGACATTACCAGACACCTTAATTTCAAATACATAGCTGATGCAGACAAGCGAAATACCTTTGATATTGAAGCATTTTTGTCTGCCAGACTAAAACTCAAGCCTGATGAGGTCTGCGATGTATATGAAGTAGACACGGAGGGCGTGTAATACGGTTCCGCTGAGAAAGGAGTGATCGTATCTATTTGCCGCAACTGCCTCAGTTGAGGCCATTGGCGTACAAAGCGGACAATCGCAAGAAAAATAATGAAAAAGGAGGACAGCCGGAATCATGCCCCCGGAAACCGGGCGGCAGATTGTTCCGGCTTTTGTATGCCTATGAAACATGACAAACCTATTTTTTAATCAGATTCCGGCTAACAAACTATATGGCATTTTTTGAACAGGCAATTACCGTTCTTCAGACTCTCGTTATCGCTCTGGGCGCTGGTCTTGGTATCTGGGGTGTCATCAAAAAGAACTTAATGTAACAATAAATTTAGTAAGTATTAGAGAATTCAAAAAAATTCAAGGTTTAAATTTATTCTTGTGATGCCACAGTACTGTATTTAAATGGTTCTGTGGCATTGTCACATTCATCTAAGGGAAGCAGTTTTTATGCTTCAACATAAAAATTTCTTTAAAAAGTGTAGAAAATTTATCTGAATAGTTATTTATGACTTTTGATGTGATATACCTTGACAGAAATGCCTTATTATGGTATATATTTAGATATACTAAATATTATGGAGATAGAAATTGACAGAAAGCGATGTTAAGCAAATAAAAAAAGGGATATTAAAAATTCTCATACTTAAATTATTACAACAAGAAAAAAAGTATGGATACGAACTATTAGTGGAAATGTCCCAAAAAAGTAAAGGCTTTTTTAAAGTTAAAGAAGGAACATTGTATCCGATTCTATATAAGCTAGAAGAAGATGGTTTAGTAATAAGTGAATGGGAAATTCCACATGATAAAATGAGGGTCAAAAAATATTATTCTATAACGCAGAAAGGAAAAGATGAACTCAAAGAACTAATAGTGTTTTGGAATTTACTTTCTACAAAAGTACAAGATTTTTTGTTAGAGGATAATGAGTATGAAGAATGAATTAAAACACTACATTAAGGAAATTAATAAGGGGTTGCACCTACCTCATAAAATGAAAAAACGCATAACAACGGAATTATTGTCAGAGATTTACGGCAGGATAGATGATGGAGAGGAGCTAAATTCCGTTCTAACATCTATTGGTACTCCTCAAGAATTGGTTGAAGAATTGGAAGCAAATTATGAACATGAATATGTACAGTTTAAAAAAGGAAACATTTTAAAATTAACTATTTATTCCATAATTGCTTTTGGTATTTCTGCACTTATCATATATTCAGCAATAGTTATCATTTATCCTCAGTTTATTCTTCCCACTATAATAGGTGGAGCCAACGGAAGTACCGCTGTTTTTATCGCATACAAATGGTCTGCAAAAGAATTGATTGGTGGATTAATTATACAAATAATTATACTTATTTTTGTGTTATCACGAATTGTTCGGATATTCACGTTACTTAAAAATAAAAAGGGTGTGCCAAGGAAAAGGAGGAAGATGTTATGAAATTAAGAAGAGTAGTGAGTTTATTGATGTCCGTGTGTCTGCTGGTAGGCGCAAATTGTGTATCGAGTTACGCAAGTGACGCTGATACTTCTGAAACGGCTACAATTCGTGTTTATGACAAAAATACAGCTGATATTCGTATGGCGAACAATGATCGGATATTGCTGGATACATGGACGGTAAGTATTTCTGCAGATAGTTCTGTAAAAGAAGTCAATGCTAAATAGGCTCGAATTGATGATCCTGTCGTTGCAACTTTTAATTACTACTATGATGGGATTAATAGCAATGATGAGCCTCAATATACTGTAACAATGGAGGCAGTGGGACAAATAAAAATCAAAAAATCAAAGTTACAGACGAAAGCAGAAGGAGTATCTACATGGGCGAGTAATACAGAAAGCCATAATTCCTATGTAGCGTCAAATTCTATTACTTATAGCTATACCAGCAACCCTCCATCTGAGCCTGCCGCGTATCGGACAGCCACTACACAAAGACCATCCAGTTTCAGGACATCAACTATCAGCTTTCCCAAAACGAAGATAAGACGGCAATCTTTGAGGGTTGGTGGATTTCCTCAATTATTTTGACAGCTCGATTCATTTCCAGCTGTCTTTTTTGAACCTTGCGGCATCGGAGGAGACCTTTGCTAACTCCATTTCAATCCCGCACAAAGGTTATTCCAGCGTCTTTCCATTCCTTAAGATGGGCGCGGACTGCTGCCTCGCAGACACCATCTTTATGAAGTGCCACTGCTGCTTTATAATTGATTCCGTCCATGATTACATGGGCATGACATTCTCCGAACATTGCTTTCGCCTTCTTTTTCTATCTGTTTTTCCAGTTATGCATTTTTTTCAAAAGAAATAAAGACAAGGGAACTGATGAACAACATATACGGGTAAAACAACCTTGGCAGAATATCAAATGCACTGACTGTCTCACCCAGGCCGGAAGCCGCTGAGATGGCAACCAGCATCTGTGCTCCATAAGGAAGAATTCCCTGAAAGATACAGGAAAATGTATCCAGAATAGATGCTGCTTTCTTATTGCTGATTCCGTAGTTTCCTGACATTTCTTTTGCAATTGGATTTGCCATAACAATTGCGACTGTATTATTCGCCGTTGCAATATCCATCAGACCTACCAACAGACCCATGCCAAGGAGTCCGCCTTTTCTCCCTTTAAACACTTTTTTTATCCAATATAGCAGAGCAGCAAATCCACCATATTCTTTGATCAGTGCACAGATAGACGCTACCAGAATGGCAACCATGCTGGTTTCAAACATGCCTGCTGCCCCGTCTCCCATATTTCCAAGCAAATCCGTCGGCACGATCATCCCTGTCGCAATCATGATGATGGAGCCACTTATGATTCCTGTAATCAGTACCAGGAACACATTTAAGCCAAGAATGCCTCCCGCCAGTACCAGTATATAAGGAATGGTCTGTATCAGATGATATTCTTCCTGCACAACTCCGCCACTGTAATTTTTCACAGACAGACTGTAAATAATCACCAGACTGACAATTGCTGCCGGAAGTGCAATGAAGAAATTTTCCTTAAATTTATCTGTCATCTTACAACCCTGTCCATTACATGCGGCAATTGTCGTATCAGAGATAAAGGACAGATTATCCCCAAACATTGCACCACCCATGACTGTCGCAATACAAAGCGGCAGGTCAAACCCCGATGCTCGCGACACGGCTATTCCAATCGGGGTAATTAAAGTAATGGTTCCTACGGAAGTCCCCATTGCAAGTGATACAAAACAACTTACTACAAAAAGCACCACAACCGCGAACTGAGGCGGTATCAGTGACAGAATAAAATATGCCACACTGTTTGCTGATGTTCTTCCAACAACACCCACAAAAATTCCAGCCAGCATAAATATGATGATCATGGTAATAATGTTCGGATCGCTGATTCCAACTCCCATTATTTTCAGTTTATCATTCAGGCTTAATTTCCGGTTTTGCAGACATGCAACAAGCAGTGCAAGCAAAAATATAATCACAACAGGAATTTTGTAAAATCCCATCTCGATATTCAGGCCATATTCAAACAGAATCCCCAGTCCCAGATATAAAATCACAAACACCGCGATAGGCAATAAGGCTTTTGCGTTTCTTTTTTCCATTTCTTAATCCCTCTCTACCCCTTTTATTTATCCCAAACTATACCATGCCATGATACCGCAAATGCCTTAAAAAATCAATGACCCTACTTCCAGTGAATCACTGCTTCCACCGAATCCGTATACTGATCATCAGTGATGGACTTGTAACGGGAGCCGTCATACCAGTCGGTGAAACCGTTGTCAATTTTGTAAATATTTCCAGTTTCAGTGTCCACGATGCGCTCGTAACCCAGGGTAGCGTCACTCTGCTTCTGGCTCATGATATCCTGGCTCCGGTTCCGGTTTTCCCAGGAAGACATGATGCTGTCGGACATCTCACTGGCTGACTGGCTGAGAGACTGGGAGGTAGAGGCCGCCTGATTGCTCTGGGACATGGCAAAGCTCTGGAACTCCGGCGTATAATTAAGACTGCTGAGAACTTTATTCAAAGTAGGCTGCCAGTCCTGAAATGTTCCCTTTTCTGCACTGAGGACTGTCAGATTATAGACAGAATAATATCCCATTCCCGTGCCCATGGCAAAGGGAACCACATCCGCCGTGAACATTCCTTCTCCCGTTGTGCCATTCTGTGTAAAATCCGCCCGAAGAATGGAGGGGGAAATAGCAACGCTGCTCATTCCCTGAGTACTTTCAAAGCTCTCTGTCACAGAAAAATCTGCAATGTACGGTGTCTGAATATCCGCATAGTCAGCAGTTGCATTCATTGCGTCTGCAAACTGTGGGAATATTTCAAAGACTCCCTGTGTCGATACATTCGTAAGAATGGGACATTTTCCAAACAAATCACTGGAAAGCGCCATCATCGCCCGGGAATTTTCATCTGAAAATAATGGTTCCATTTTTAGCATAAAGAAAATCTGATTTACCGGATTCTCCGGATCAAAAACATGAATTGCATGAAACATACCGGTGTACATGGCAGAAGATTTCACGCTCCAGCCTTCCGGAATATTCATACTGAATTCTGTACAGCTATAAGGCACCAGCTCCTGAGCAGACGCCAGCGGAACGACTGTCCAGCTGTCCTCTATCGATGCTGCTGTGCTGGAGGCTGTTTGCTCACCCTCTTCTTCATCCGGTGCAGTCACAGCTGCTACGCTTCCTGGCCGTTCAAATACCATCTCTGTATCGGCATTTGCCAGCATCAGCACACCATCCTCCAGCGTATAGAAATCTGCCACATCCTCCATGGTAATACTGCTGTCATCCCAGGTCAGATCATAGACCGTCCCGTCATAATCCATGGTTCCGGTACCGTCCTCCAGGAGATCCAGAGTCATGGCAGTTCCCATCTCTTCCAGATCCTCCTTGCCGACAGTCGCCTCATTTGGAAACACCCGATGAATTCCATTCATCTGAATCACAAAGGCAATTGTGCAATGGTAGCCTTCCTTTGCCGCGGTACACATTTATGGCATTTTTCAACAGCGCAGTGAAAAAGGCGTTCGATGCTTATAAGAAAGAGAACGGCTCTGACAAAAAGCTTCCACGCATCAGCGAGCTGAACGCAGAGTTTGCGATGCTCCTGGAACGAAAGAAAAGCTCCTATGCAGAATACCGCAAGACCAAATCGGAAATGTGCAAAATAATGTACATTGCATCTGTCACTCTATGTGTGGAAGATATATAATAATATCGAAGCGAATGATGAGAAAGTTCTAAATGCAAAAAGAAAGAGGAAGACAAGATGGCAGTATGGAGATTACAGGTGAATACAGGAGGCACAAATGTTGCCGACTATTGCTTGAAAAATCATGTCGCAGCAATGGGATGGAGTCTTCGTGAATTAACCCAGGCAGAACGTTCTGGGATACATACGTTTTTGGATTACTGTAATCTGGCAAGAACTCAGTATAAATCATTCGACAGTGTATGCCGCATGGTAGAGGATGTGAAAGAAGGAGACCTCCTATGGATGCGCTCAAAAAATGAAGGGAAATACTATATTGCGAGAGTTAAGGCGAACAGTACCTGGGTGTTTCGCGAAGATGCAGTACAGATGGATGCAGCGAATCAGTTGACCAATATAGACTGGTATCCAGCTACAGATAAGGCAGATGAAGAATCCGTTCCTGGTGCTGTGGCAACATCATTTATTATGGGTTCAACCATCCAGAGAATTAAGAAAAATGGAGTGGAAGAATACAGTCAGATGTTGTATAACCGTGTCCACGATTCAGCACTGGATCTATTCAATTATCCCGATCCAGCCCTCTCGTTATGTGAGAAGCATTTTTACAGCCTGCTTCAGCCGGAAGATGTTGAGGATTTACTTGCGCTGTGGCTGTATGATACGAAAGGCTACGTTTGCATTCCATCGACAAATAAAATTGCTACGCCAAAGTATGAGTGTGTATTGGTTGACCCAAATGACCTGAACCGAAAGCATATTTACATTCAGGTAAAGAAGGGTGATGTTGATCTCAATACAGATGACTATTCCAGCCTGAATGGTGAAGTGTATTTGCTTACAACAGAAGGAAACGTTCAGAATGCACAGAAATATTCAAATGTGAAAGCAGCAGATCCAACGGTTATCTATGAATTTGCGATCAATCCGGATAAGTCTCATATCATTCCGGAGAATGTTTTATACTGGGTGAAGTTTCTGACAGAAATAGAAAATAATCGATTGAAGTTCTCTGCGTGTAAGGGAATCATGTTTGATACGAATATCTCGTATTCAGACACAAATGAATCCGAGATGATTCTTGGAAACAAAATAGCGGCATATGGAGATGCAAAACGGTATATCGACAGCTTCCGCAAAGGGGATTATGCTCTTTTTTATTCCAAAGGAAGAGGAATTATTGCGGTCGGACAGATTATCACAGACATGCCAACGGAAGTGGCTGATGAAAAATATCATAGTGTCAGAATGATTGTGCCGGAAAATTTCAATGGAGATGTTAAAGCATTGCCTGCTCTTTCTCCGAATGAGATTAAAACAATTTTGAAGCGGAATTTTTATTGGGCATCGACAATCAAAACACCATTCCTTACAGGAGTACAGGTTGAGATGTTGATTCGTGAACTGAAAAAGAAGCATATCTAACGAGGTGGCAGAAGGGGGAGAAATAAGCAATGCCCTTACAGATTATCAGGAACGATATTACAAAAATGAGCGTTGACGCAATCGTCAATGCTGCCAATACTTCTCTTTTGGGCGGCGGCGGTGTGGACGGCTGCATTCATCGTGCCGCTGGACCGGAGCTGCTTGCAGAATGCAGTACGCTGCATGGCTGCGAAACCGGCAGCGCAAGCCTCTATGTTACAGGTGCTGGCAGATATAAAGCCTTACATAACGAAAAAGTTCATGGCGGCACCGTGTATTAAGGAGCAAGACATTCAGGCTATCTGTCAAATCCTTCTGCATAGATACAAGAATGTGCAGCTCATGCAAGGACTGACCAACAACAAGCCGGATTTTAGAATTCAGGTGAAAGGTCTGTTCGGGACAGAAGAGAAACGGTTTGAAGTGGTTGGTGGTGATAAGAAAAGATCAGCAACCAAGAAGAAATCCGACCTAGGCTGGATTGATCGGCTGGAAGAGATAGATGCTGCGCTTGATGATTTCTGATATCAATGCAGTGCGGAGAGGTATCTGAGGCAAAGCTTTGTGCAACAGGTTGTTGCACAAGGTCACACATAAAACAGCGGGGAAGCGATGGAGTGATACGACAAGAATTATTTACATGGATACGCCAGCAGTACGGCACAGAGCCGGAATACCCCTGGCATGACTGGAATGCTGTGCTGCGGCACAACGACAATAATAAATGGTATGGTGTAGTTCTGGAGGTATCGGCTGATAAGTTGGGACTGCCAGAGGCAGGCATCATTGATGTTCTCAATGTGAAAAGTGATCCGCTGCTGATTGGATCTCTTCGCGGGCAGGACGGCTATTTTCCGGCCTATCACATGAACAAGGAAAAATGGCTCAGTATTCAGCTCGGCAAACCGGAGCTGGATGATGCCATCAAAGACCTGCTTTCTTTGAGCTATGAGCTGACAGCACCGAAAAAGCGCAACCCAAAATCATCAGCAAAAAATCCGGGAGATTCCGCAAATGGCAAAGAAAAAGAAACTGACGAAGGTTGAGCGAAAGGAAACACGCCTCCGAAAAGGTAAGCAGTGGCTGCTCACCTATACCGGCTCACCGAAAAAGATGAACAAGCATTACCAGGAACGCTTTCATGTGGATGCTGTGACGGCTGCTAAAGATTTGCAGGAGCTGGGGGTCAACTATACACAGGAGCAGCTCGACCAGATTAAACAGGCTGAAGAACAGCGACTCCGGCAGCGGAGAATGGAGCGGGAAGCGAAAGAGAGGGAACGGCTGGTAGAACTGTATGAAGATTGCGATGGTCGTTTTGCTTTTATCGCAGGATATACAGATGGCGGCGCACCGTATGGTGTGATGTGGTAAGAAGTCGGCACTGATCTTGGACTGCCGTTTGAGGAAAAAGTGAAGCTCTATCACATGCAGATGTTAGGCTGATAATTGTGCAGACGGCATCTGCACAATTTGCAACAAAAAAGAGGAGCCGGTCAAGGCTCCTCGAAGATACGTTATTTCCAAAAGTTACTTTTATGTTCCAGTGCGTGCAGATTATAGCCAAGTGTGGCCAGGTGTGCTACCTTCAGCGCAACCAGATTGATGTCGGTGGACATCGCACTGGCAATCTGCTCGGCTGTGTATCCATATTCATAGATGTAGCGAAGGACTTCATCGCTGTCCATCAAGATCTCCGCTGCTACGATGTTGGCTTCATATTCCGGTTTGGATTTCATATCGTAGAGCATGAACTCATGAATCGGGGTGGTTTCGCCATATTCCGGTGAAGCTGGTCATGCCCTAATTCATGTGCGCATACGATGCGCAGCATATTTTCATCCAGACTGTTATTCAGAAAAATAAAGCGATTTCGTTTAATCACCCGGTACATTCCCTTCAGGGAACCGAAATTTTCGCAAAGCATGACATTGATACCAAGCTGCCTTGCAATTTCAAAAGGGTCTCTGGAACCGCAGCGTTTTACCAGTTTCTCACCGACCCGTGAAAGCTGTTCCGCATTCATCATACCACCTCCAGTTTACAGTATGGCGAAAAGTGTGTACGATAAATATCACTGATCGGATTTTTTACGCCTCGTTTTCGGGGCGTATTTTTTATTGTTCTCTTTGGCAATCCAGTAGGCATCGGTCAGAGCTTTATAAGCTCCTTCGATGACATCTTCGCTTAATTCGCCGCCAGCGAACATACCGGTCACTTCGCTGACCAGTTCTTCAATATCTTTCGCTGCTTTTGCGCCGCCTTTTTCATGAGCTTCTACGACATAGGTGCCGCTGCTTCTCAGCAGGTACTCGGAGCCTCTGACATGTTACGGATGGCGTTTTTATGACAAGGATCAGGTAAAAATAGACACTTTCTGTGGTGTCTTTGATGTTTCGAGATCAGCAGCTGCTATCCGATTGGAACAACTGGGCTATCTGAACCGGAAAAAGGATTATGAATATCGTGATCCATTGGAGGTGTGGCCATGAGTAGGAATATCAGAGTATCGGAACCATCTGCGGAAATGCAGATTAAAATCATCCGGGCAAAGGATGCGGTTGCTTCGCAAAAGCCCAGGACTGTCAGGTGCCCTTATCGCCGACACAATTCAATCTCGAACTATCCTGCATCCTCCATGTCAGCACGGATTATCCTCTGATGGGCAGCGAGCCAAGCAAAGAGGAAGTCAAAAATGATCTTTTGAGCATTATTTCGGAGCTGTCTACGATTGCGAAGAAAATCTAATCGTGCTCTGCGTTTGGAAATGACAAAATAGAGATACTATCCCATTGCAAAAAAGAAGTGAGCACGATATAATATGGATAAGAAGGCAAAAGTCACCGCAATGGTGTGAAAATAGATTTTGGCTGTTTCCATAAGGAAGTAGATCGAGAGGCGTTATCCTCAGTGGCTGAAAATACAGATGTGTGATGCTTGCAGCAAGCTATTTGTATAAGCCGAAAGGCCGCAGAAATGCGGCTTTTCCTAAATACATGAGTTAGCCAAACCTAACTTGTCAAAGCGCGCGTGCTGCTTAGATAAATCTAACCACAAAAAGGAGAGACAGCAATGCGAGAACACAAGAATTTCTGGGACAAAAATGCAGGTCTGTATGACTGCTTTATGCGAAAAGACAGGGCAGTATACGAGAAAATGTATGAGCTGATCTGTCCGGTCGTGAAAGACAAAACAGTGCTGGAGGTGGCTACCGGAACGGGACTGATCGCCAAGCACATCGTAAAAACAGCGGCACACATCGAGGCGACGGATGCCTCCGTGGAGATGATCGCCGAGGCAAAGCGGGATAATCAATCTACAAAGCTGCACTTTTCGGTGCAGGATATATTCCGCCTGCCCTATGCAGACAAGTCCTTCGACGTGGTGATCGTGTCCAACGCGCTGCACATCGTGCCGCAGCCGGAGAAAGCCCTTGCCGAGATTCATCGGGTGCTGAAGGACGATGGCGTGCTCATCGCGCCGACCTTCACCCACGCGGGGAACTCGTTTTCCGGCAAGGTCAAAGCCTTTTTCATGAATCTGGCAGGCTTTCCTCTCCACAGCAAGTGGACGAGTGAAGAATACCTAAAATTTCTGCAACAGAATGATTGGACAGTGCGAAAAAGTGTTGTTCTAAAGGCCTCTTTTCCGCTGACCTATACGGAATGTGTGAAATCGGAGGTGTGATATGACCTTCTTTGAAAACACCCGCAAGCCCGTAGGTTTTAGCGGGAAGATCATGGTTGCTATGATGAACTTTGGGCACAGCGCAATGGCAGTGTGGGGATTGCATTTTTTGCAGCCTGCCCCGGATGCCATGGTGCTGGACTGCGGCTGCGGCGGTGGAGCGAACATCAAAAAGCTGCTGAAGCTGTGTCCCAAGGGCAAGGTGCAGGGCATCGACTATTCGGCAGTCAGTGTAGAAAAAGCACGAAAGGTCAATGCAGGTGCTATTGCAGCAGGGCAGTGTACTGTGCAGCAGGCAAGTGTAGCAGAGTTGCCGTTTGAAGCGGAGCAGTTTGATGTAGTGACCGCATTTGAAACGGTCTACTTCTGGCCGGAACTTGCGCAGAATTTCAGAGAGGTTTATCGAGTGCTGAAGCCCGGCGGAATCTTTTTCATTTGTAACGAAGCAAACGGCGAAACAGCAAAAGACGACAAATGGACGCGAATCATTAACGGTATGACCATCTATACGGATGCTGATCTGAAAGTGTATCTGGAGCAAACAGGCTTTGGCAGGGTTCAGAGTCACAAAAATAAAAAGGGATGGCTGTGCGTCACAGCACAGAAATGAGGTGCGATCATGTCGAAAAAAGCAACGGAATTTCAAAGAAAAGCAATGAGCCGGATGTACCGGGGCAAGGAGATCTTTAAGCCTTTGAACACCGGCTGGATCGATGAAAATGTCGCTTGTGTGCGAGAGTGGGTGGCAAATATCTTCTTCTACCGCAAGGGCGATACCACCATTATGATTGATGCCGGATACAACTATGACCGTCTGGCGGAGAAAATGAGCTGGCTCGGTATCGACCCGCATTCCATCCGGCACATCCTCATCACTCATCAGGACACCGACCATGTAGGTGCGGTGGAGGCGGACAGTCCGGGACTGTTTCGGGATGCTGCGCTGTATATTGGCGAGATCGAGAACTGCTATCTGACCGGCGAGGTGCGCCGCAGGGTCATTTACCACCTTTACAAGCTGCCGCAGGTGACGATCAACAATGAAAAAGTGCTGCTGCACGACGATGAGGTAATCGACATCGACGGGATCAGAATCGAGTGCTTTCTCGTTCCCGGTCATACATGGGGACACATGGTATACCTTGTGGACGGGAGATATCTCTTTACCGGCGATACTATCTGGTTCGGCGCGGACGGCGGCTACAGCTTCATTTCCTCGTTGGCGGAGGACAATAAGCTGGCTGTGCAGTCACTGGCGGAGCTGGAGCGGAAACTGCGCGCACGTGGGCTACATCCATATTTCATCACCGGTCACACGGGATGGACGGACAATTTCGCCTTTGCGTTTGCCCACAAAGACAAGCGCTGTTCACCATTCAAAAAACGAGTACACGACCCATCGTCGCCCTATGATGCCTACGACGAATCGGACGACACCGAAGAAAATGCAAAGAGCGGTTTTCTGAAAGGCGTGGGAAGATGAAGGACAGCGAATTACAAATTGACCATAGCTGCCATGTGCTATACTCCAAAACCTGCAAGAAGGAGATACAGTCGAAAATCGCCCTGCATTACCCGGAAGCGGAGCGGGAGATGATATGGGAAAAGGTGCAGCGGCAGTATGTAGATTTCCTTTCGGACTGGCGCAAAAATCTGGGCGGGAAACGGAACTTTCACAACGGCGCAGGCGGCACCTATGACTGCATCGCTATCATGAGCTACTATGTAGTCTGCAAACCGGTTACATCCTTCCGTGAGATCGAGAAAATTGAGGAAAATCTGATCCTGCCGTCCTTCCGCAAACTGAAATTCGTGAACTGTAATAAGCCGTTCTGGAAAAAACTGATGCACATGGCGTTTCTACGGGCAAAAGCGGGCTGTGACAAGTGGCACGATTATGAAATGACGGTGGCTCCTTACGAAAAGAACAAGCCGATCTATTATGAATTTACCGCCTGTCCCGCAGCGGAATTTGCTATCAGAAACGGCCTTACAGAGATCATGCCCGCCCTGTGCAATGTGGATTTTGCAGCGATGGAGTTGCTTCACGCAAGGCTGGTGCGGACGACCACCTGCGCGAATGGCTGTAAGTGCGACTACACCATCTGCGGCGATCAGGACCCATACTTAAAGGAACATCCCGAATACCGGGACGAAAACGGATACAGGAGGAACAGGTAATGCTGTTTCAAACATACGGCGACAGGAATCATCCTGCTGTTTTGTTTTTTCATGCAATGGGCGTGACGGGGGAGAGCAGCGAACCGGTTGCGAAATATTTACAAGATCGGTATTTCTGCATTCTGCCTACCTCCACCGTGTACTGCAAAGGGCAGAAATATGTCAGCAAGGCGGACGAGGTTCGTCAAGTGGAAGCATATCTGAAATCGCAGGGAGTGGAACACCTTGAACTGGTTGTGGCTTCTTCGATCGGTGCCGATCTTGCCATGGCGTTTTTGACAAGTACGAAGCTGCCCATTGGATACGTTTTCTTCGACGGCGGGCAGTTTGCGCAAATCGGGAAAGGAACGCGCCGCGTGATGGCACCGTTTTTGTATCTGGCCATCAAGAGCCTGTATTGGTCAAAGGGCGGCACACTGAAAAAGATCCTGTGGTGTGATGATGATTCCATAAAGCCGTATTTTATAGCCGCAGGGGAAAATCTGACCTACACAAATTTGCGGCGGCAGCTTTCGGACAGCCTGGAGGATAAACCCTTTCCGTCACTTCCCGAAGAACTGCAAAAGCAGATCTATTTTGAGTTTGGCAGCATAGAAGATCATTTCAAATACCGTCAGGCAGTGATGGAAGCCTACCCCTGCGGCCATTATCCCGTGTTTGAGGGATACAATCATATGCAATATCAGATACGCGATCCGAGGGGCTTCGCTGAAATGCTGACATCTATCGCCGAGCATAACGGTATGCCGAAACTGCCATTTATCAGAAAGTGAGAGAACCCGATATGAAATACAAAATCGAGAAAAACACCGTGCAGGAGACGTTGATCCTCCCGCTATATTCACGGAAGCTGTGTACGGAGTTGTATCCGAACCTTTACCGGGACGAAACGGCGGTGCGTCTGATCGACCAGATCGACTACGACTTTTCAGAGGCAGAGAAAAATTCCCGCAGCCTGATGCAGCGTTTCGGTGCGCTGGAGGTCGCCATGCGGCAGAATGACCTTGCCTTTGAAGTGCAGGCGTACCTGAAAAACCACCCCTGCGCGGCAGTGGTCAATCTGGGCTGCGGGCTGGATAACACCGGTAGAGCCTGCGACAATGGCAGATGCAAGATCTACAATCTGGATTTCCCGGATGTGATTGCCTTGCGGCAGCAGCTTCTGCCCGCCGGGGAGCGGGAGCAAAACATCCCCTGCGACCTGAAAGACCCCGCATGGTTTGACAAGATCGATGCCTCCGGCGGGGCGGTGTTCTTTGCCTCCGGGATGTTCTATTACTTCCTGACGGAGCAGGTTCGGGAACTGGTGCAGGGGATGGCGGACGTTTTCCCCGGCGGAGTGCTGGTCTTTGATGCTGCCAACCGTACGGCGGTGAAGATGATCGCCAAAACGTGGCTCAGGACGGCGAAAATCAAGGATGTGGGAGCATATTTCGCGATTTCGGATGCGAAAAGCGAGCTTTCCCCATGGGATAGCCGTTTGCAAGTGTCCAGCCGGGGCTATATGCTGGGGTACAACGATTTGAAAGATCCTTCTGTCAGCGGCTTTTTTCGGTTTCTTGCAAGGGTCGGGGACAACGGGATGAAAATGCAGATCGTGAAGATCGGATTTGGAGGCAAGCTATGAAAATTCTGGTATATGGTGCAGGCGTTCTGGGGTGCAATCTGGCAAGAAATCTGCTGCGCGCCGGAAAGGATGTCACTCTGCTTGCGCGGGGAAACTGGGCTGCGGAGATCAGGCGGAACGGCCTGCGGATCAAGGATAAGTTTTCGCTTTGCACTTCGGTCAGCCGCATTCCGGTGGTGACTGAACTTGCACCGGATGCAATGTACGATGTGATCTTTGTGGTCCTGCGCTATACACAGCTGGATTCCGTTCTGGACACGCTGTGGGCGAACCGGACGAAGAACATCGTTTTTGTGGGGAACAATGTGCAGGCGAGGGCGCTGGCGGCGGCGCTGCCGGAAAAGAACATCCTGTTTGCCTTTGCGCTTTCTGCCGGGCATCGGGAGGCTGACCGGGTGGTCTCCATCGACCTGAAGAAGATCACCATCGGGCAGCTGACGGGTGCAACCTCCAATAAACAGTCGATCGGGCGCATCTTCCACGGCACAAAATATAAGGTCGTTTACGAGCCGAACATGGAGGATTATCTGCTCTGCCATGCTGCGTTCGTGATGCCGGCGGCCTTCGCCTGCTATAAGACGGACGGCGACCTGAAAAAGCTCAGGGGAGATACCGCGTACCTGAACCGTGTGCTGGATGCCAACATCGAGGGATACCGCGCCATCCGAGATGCCGGGCACACCATTCTGCCCAAGGAGGATGCAGACTTTGAAGGGGAGAAATACCGCAAGACCTGCCTGCGCTTTTTCAAGCTGATGTGTGCCACCTCGCTGGGCAAGCTCTGCGCCTCCGACCACGCAATGAACGCCATCGATGAAATGAGTGCGCTGAACCGGGATCTCAAGAAATTTTTCGATGCGAACAGCGCAGCCTACCCGGTGTGGCAGGCACTGGAAGCGGAAGCCGGGAGGTATCTGCAATGAAATACGCTGGAATGCCCTTTGGAATGTGGGCGCTGTTTGCCGGTTCCTTTCAAAAGCAGCTGACCGCGGTGCTGGGCTATGATGCAGACACTGCAAAAGCCATACAAGGATTCAAAACTGCGTGTGGGATGTCCGGCGATTTATCTTGCTCACTAACTTGGTCACTGACTAAGTTTTTCTGACTACCAGTTTACAGAAAACAGAATAGAATCGTCTTCGATGCCTCGTTGGGAAACCAACGGGGTATTTTTTGCTCTGAATCAGACGATACATAGCACGGGAAGGGTTAGCTATGCGCGTTTTCATATGCTTTTTGGATTCCCTCCGGCAAGTGGTCGGGAATCAGTGCCTTTAGTCTGTCCTCGCTGCCGTCTTGGATTGCCTGCTCATAATACCAGCACTTGAATTTCAGCATATCCAGCGTCCGGTTCATCTGCTCAAGCTCTGCTTCCATGTGCACCCGTTGCGCCTCAAACATCGCCTTTCGTTGCGAGTAGGTGGACGGCCCTTCTACACACCAATCCATGAATTGCCGGATGTCCTTGATCTCCATGCCGGCCTTTTTCAGACATTCAATGACCCGGAGTGCTTCAATCTCCGTGTCACCGAATTTGCGGATGCCGGATACTCGTTCCATGTTCGGAAACAGCCCCTGCCTATCATAATAGCGCAGCGTGGAGATAGGCAATCCGAACATCTCTGCCACCTGTCCAATTGAATACATAAATCTCCCTCCAAAAATCTTCAAAAATATCTTGACCTAAAGTTAGGTTTAGGTGATACCATGAGAATACCACAGAGAATATCAAAACGCAAGGAGTGTTCTACGATGAATAAAAAGGTACTAATCATTTCCTCAAGTCCCCGTAAGGGCGGCAACTCCGAAACGCTGGCGGCAGCGTTTGCCAAGGGCGCACGGGAGGCGGGCCATCAGGTAGAAACTGTGTATCTGCGAGAAAAGCAGGTTGGCTTCTGCAAGGGCTGTCTTGCTTGTCTGAAGTTGGGGCACTGCGTCATCCAGGACGATGCCGTGGAAATTGCCGCCAAAATGCACGATGCAAATGTGCTGGTGTTCGCAACGCCCGTCTACTATTACTGCGTCAGCGGTCAGCTCAAGACTATGCTGGACCGTGCCAACCCATTGTTCGATACGGACTACGCCTTTACGAAAACCTACTTGCTGGCAACAGCGGCAGAGGACGCACAGGAGACTTTTGCGGGCACAGAGAAAGCCGTGCAGGGCTGGGTAGACTGCTTCCCACGCTGTGCGCTGGTGGGCACAGTGTTTGCAGGCGGTGTGAACGGCGCGGGTGAGATCGCCGGACATCCTGCACTGGAGCAAGCTTATCAGATGGGCAAGGAGGTGTGAGCCATGGCAGTTAAACAAACGGCAGGCAGAGAGGCTCTGGGGGAATTCGCTCCCAAATTTGCGGAATTGAATGATGATGTGCTGTTCGGGCAGGTGTGGAACCGGGAAGACAAGCTTTCCCTGCGGGACCGCAGCATTGTAACAGTGGTGGCGCTGCTGGCGCAGGGGCTGACGGATTCGTCCTTTCAGTACCATCTGACAACTGCAAAGAATAACGGCGTGACGAAAACGGAAATTGCGGAGATCCTGACTCATGCGGCATTTTATGCAGGCTGGCCCAAGGCATGGGCTGCCTTCCGTATGGCAAAGGAGGTATGGGCGGAGGACGATGCTGCCGACGCAAAAGCCAAGCATCAGAATGAAATGGTCTTTCCCATCGGCGCATCCAATGATGACTTTGCGAAATATTTTATTGGACAAAGCTATCTCGCACCTCTTTCTACGCAGCAGGTCGGTATTTACAATGTGACCTTTGAACCCGGCTGCCGTAACAATTGGCACATTCATCACGCCAAAAGCGGCGGCGGACAGATTCTCGTCTGCGTAGCCGGGCATGGTTACTATCAGGAATGGGGCAAACCGGCACAGGAGCTGCACCCTGGCGATGTAGTAAATATCCCTGTGGGAGTCAAGCACTGGCACGGTGCTGCGCCGGATAGCTGGTTCTCTCATCTGGCGGTAGAGGTTCCGGGGGATGAAACCTCCAATGAATGGTTGGAAGCCGTGGACAACACAGCATATTTTAAGGCAACAGGCAAGGAGGTCTGAATATGGAAAAACTGAATCTGACACAGGAATGGGACAAGGTGTTCCCGAAAAGCGACAAGGTGGATCACAAGAAAGTAACCTTTCATAACCGCTACGGCATCACCCTGGCGGCGGATATGTACACGCCGAGAGGCGCAGAGGGCAAGCTGCCCGCCATTGCCGTCAGCGGTCCGTTCGGTGCGGTAAAGGAGCAGTCCTCCGGTCTGTATGCGCAGAAAATGGCAGAGCTTGGCTTCTTGACGATTGCCTTCGATCCGTCCTACACCGGCGAGAGCAGCGGTACACCCCGCTATGTCGCTTCGCCGGACATCAACACCGAGGATTTCTGCGCAGCGGTAGACTTCCTTTCCGTGCAGGAAAATGTTGACCCGGAGCGCATCGGTATCATCGGTATCTGCGGCTGGGGCGGCATGGCGCTCAATGCCGCAGCCATTGACACCCGCATCAAAGCTACCGCGGCTATGACCATGTACGACATGACCCGTGTAACGGCCAACGGATATTTTGATGCGGAGGATTCTGAGCAGGCACGCTTTGAGAAGAAAAAAGCCATGAATGCACAGCGCATCGAGGATTATAAAAGCGGAAGCTATGCGCTGGCAGGCGGTGTGGTCGATCCGCTGCCGGAGGACGCACCGCAGTTTGTAAAGGACTATTATGCCTACTACAAAACGCCACGTGGCTATCACTCCCGCAGCCTAAACTCCAACGGCGGTTGGAATGTGACTTCCTCGCTGTCGTTCCTGAATATGCCGATCTTGCAATACAGCAGCGAAATCCGCTCTGCCGTGCTGCTGGTACACGGGGAAAAGGCGCACTCCCGCTATTTCAGCGAAACAGCATACAGCAAGCTGACCGGCGATAACAAGGAATTGCTCATCATACCCGGTGCAAACCACACTGACCTTTACGATCAGATGGACATCATTCCGTTTGAAAAGCTCAACGCATTCTTTACGGAGTATTTGAGATAAAGCGGCATATTATGTGTTTTTGCGTAAGCATCTGGAGGAAGGTGTATATCAGGTTTCTGCTGTTTCTGCATCGGATGTACTGAAACGAAATATTTAAGCCATTGAAGTCTTGTGCCTTGGTGTGTAGGGCTTGATCAGCTTGTAACGAATATTAAGCTGCTCTAAGCTGTTTTCTAAGAGCGTTGGCTTGGAACTTTTTAGTACCAAAGTTCGGGAAATCGTCTTGACGATGTGCAGCTTGCATAGTATTATAAAGGTGTTTGAATATTGAAACCCTCTCCACCACCGGGTGGAGGCCAAAGGGCACACAGAGTTTTTCCGTAGGTACGGCATGGTTCACCATGTTATAAGGAAAAGCTCTGTGTGCCCTTTTCTTTTTTATCATGTACCATTACAAGGAGGAAAAAGCAATGAAAATCAAGCCGTTTGCCGTAGAAGAATGGATGAACGCCTGGGAGGTCGGTGCAAAGTATAACATCGCTGAAACATGTGTGGACTCCATCAGTATGAACGAGCTATTCGAGCTGACAGGGGAAGATAAGACGGAATTTTTGAATCGCTTGTGCGCACGCCGTCTGAGCTATGGCGATATTGAGGGTTTGCCAGAATTCCGTAAAGGTGTCTGCGGCCTTTACAAAACGCTGAACATTGAAAATATTGTGCCGACCCATGGGGCATCCGGAGCAAACCATCATGTATTCTATTCGCTGATCTCTCCCGGTGATCGTGTAGTGAGCATCATGCCGACATATCAGCAGCTTTATTCCATCCCGGAATCCTATGGAGCAGATGTTCAGATCCTTCATCTGAGTAAGGAAAACAATTATTTGCCGGACTTAGAAAAACTGCGCCGTTTGGTGACACCTAAAACAAAAATGATCTGCATCAATAACCCTAACAATCCTACGGGTGCGCTGATGTCTGAGCAGATGCTCCGGGAGATTGTGGAGATTGCGCGTTCCGCAGATGCCTGGATTTTGTGCGATGAAGTCTATCGTCACCTTTCACAGGAAGATGGCTGGTGTTCTTCCATTGTGGATCTGTATGAAAAGGGCATTTCGGTGAGCAGTATGTCAAAGGTTTTTTCTCTGGCTGGTCTTCGGCTTGGCTGGATTGCAACGCACGATATGAGCGTTGTAAAGAGCTGCCTTTCTCATCGGGATTATAATCTTGTGAGCTGCGGTGTATTCGATGAAATGCTGGCAGCAGCTGCGCTGAAGCACCGCGATAAGCTGCTGGAACGCAGCCGAAAGATCGTCCGGGAGAATTTGCAGATTCTGGACGATTGGGTCGGCAGCGAACCGCACGTCAGCTATGTAAAGCCGAAAGCCGGCACTACGGCATTGGTTTATTATGATCTGGACATTTCTTCCTACGAATTCTGCGAAGAAATGTACAAGAAGACCGGCGCGTTTGTGACTCCCGGTGACTGCTTTGAAGTGCCGCACAGTATGCGCATCGGTTATGCCTACGGAAAGCAGGATCTGATCGATGGCCTCAAGGCCATCAGCGAGTATATTGCAATGAAAACCCGGTAAAAGAAAGGAGAACCCCGATGAATATTCCCTATATTTCCGCAGAAGAAGTTCGAAAAAATCTTTCGATGGAAGATGCGATCCAATGCACAGAGAATGTTTATAAGCTGAAAAGTCAAGATAAAACCGTTGTATGGCCTACCATTTTCTATGAATTCGACCCTGGCCATGCAGATATGGATATTAAATCCGGTTATCTGCCGGAACAGCATATTTTCGGCCACAAGACGGTTGCGTTCATGGAAGCAAATGTGCAAAAAGGCCTGCCGGATCTTGTGGGTCTGATTGCCGTGTTCAGCTCGGAAACCGGTATGCCGCTTGGCCTTGTGGACGGTTCCTCTGTGACCGGAATGCGCACTGGTGCGGCAGGAGCTATTGGTGCAAAATATCTGGCAAGAAAGAATTCCCAGAACGCTTTGATCGTCGGCACCGGCAATCAGGCACCTTTCCAGATTGCTGCGTTGCTGAAGGTGTTTCCCACGCTGGAAACGATCCGGATCGCCAATCCGCATAACGCAGGACATGCTGCTGCATTTGCGTCGAAGATTCGCGCAATGCTGCAAACCGACTTTGCAATTGAGGCAGCCCCGGTAACCTTCGAAGGAGTTTCTGATTTGAAAGAAGCCGTATCCGACAGCGACATTATCATCACAATCACGCCTTCCCACACCCCGCTGATTCAAAAAGAATGGGTCAAAC
The DNA here is from genome assembly GCF_045062245.2 of Pilosibacter rotomagensis. Classification (NCBI taxonomy): domain Bacteria; kingdom Bacillati; phylum Bacillota; class Clostridia; order Eubacteriales; family Clostridiaceae; genus Pilosibacter; species Pilosibacter rotomagensis. The sequence continues at coordinate 821,865 of NZ_CM170323.1, forward strand.
CCGGCACACATTTTTCCTGCATTGGTGCTGATATGGCGGGCAAAGAAGAAATTGATTCCCAAATTTTTGAGGATGCCATTGTTTTTGTGGACGACCTCGAACACTGCAGGAACGCCGGAGAAATTGAGATTCCCTTGAAGCAGGGCACATTGTCTGAAGATCGAATCTGTGGAGAGCTTGGTGATCTCATTCTTGGAAAGGCTGCGGGTCGTAAAAGCGATACCGACATCACGGTGTTTGATTCTACTGGCATGGCACTTTTGGATCTTGCCGTGGCAGATTTCCTGCTCAAGAAAAATATGTGAGAATGGGAAGAAGATGGAGCAACCCTAGCAAAATAATGATCTTCTGATTTTCAACAGAGAAGAAATGTTGGAAGAACGTGTTATCCGTTGCAGAAGTGCTAAACGATTCGAGGAGCGATACTTACGGAAAGGATTCGATGAGCATATGATCAATTTAAGCGATCTGGAAAAAAACCAAGCGAATTTTGTAAAACAAATCTTCGGATGCATGATGTGAAGTCGTATGATTTTGTGAAGCAGTATTTCAGTAACCCACAGCTCTTGGTGAAAGCCATAAAAGAGTATCGCAGAACAGCAAATATCCCCAAAGGAGAATACAGCTTGTCTGATTTGCTGAGATGATCGTCTTTGATGCCTCGTTGGGAAACCAACGGGGTATTTTTTTGCCCCAATCCGGCTGCACAGAGCACTGAAAAAACCAAAGCGAACAGTAGGTAGTCCTACAAGCGGACAAACAAATGAGGGCGGGAAAAGCAGCCTATTACACACCGACAGAGAATGTGGTATAATCCTTGAGAAAACACTGTATGGAAAGGACAAACACGATGAACGCTCTGGATATTATGAAACGCCCTGCCTCCTACGTCAGCGGCTATGAAAACACCCCCACGGAGGAACAGAACCGTGCAAGGCAACTGTGCTGGGAGTACAACCGCACCGCTCCCAACGAACAGGAAAAGCGGCGCAGCATCCTGCAGACCCTGCTGGGCACCTGCTCTCCCATGACCGGCATTCAGCCGGACTTCCACTGTGACTATGGTTTCAACATCCATACTCACGGCTTGGCGGTCATCAACTATAACTGTGTCATTCTGGATACCTCTCCGGTAAACATCGGAGCAGGTGCCTTTATTGCCCCCGGCGTATGCCTTGCCTGCTCCGGTCATGCCATCGACCCGGAGCAGCGCAGCCACGGCATTGGCACCTCAGCACCTATTACGCTGGAGGAAAACGTCTGGATCGGTGCAAATTCCACCGTCTGCGGCGGCGTTACCATCGGGGCAGGCTCGGTTATCGGGGCGGGAAGCGTCGTCACCCATGACATTCCCGCCGGTGTCATCGCTGCAGGGGTGCCCTGCAAGGTGATCCGCCCCATTACCGAAAAAGATAAGTTCAAGCCGGAGGATATTCTGTTCTGAGAAATTCAGATCGGAAACGCTGAAAAAACATACGCACAAGCTCTCCGGGGACATTTTTTGTTTTTCGCCATGCTTTTCTGCGGGGAGAAGGCATGGTATACTGGGAACGACAATTCGGAATTTGAGGAGGTGTTCATATGAAGAGAGCATTGCTTTTTATTTTCATGACGGTTTGTGTATTAGGAATGTCCGCCTGCAGCAGCAAAGACGCCATGCCAGAAACATCAGATTCTGCCAGCAATCCGGTTCAGAATACAGATATCAGTAATCTGAATGGAGGAAAAATCTGGTCTGAACAAGATATTGTGTCGATGTTCTCTCTTGTGCAAGAAACAGATTGGGAATACATAGACTGTGTTTTAATTCCAGATCATGCTAGTGACCGTGTTGGTGCAGTACTCTTCCGGAACGATAAGGAGCAAACAAGCAATGTTGCGTTCTTTGATGCAGACGGATACTTTCAACAGTATGGCACATATGCAAGAATGTCTGACGAACCTGATTTTCAGTATCTCGGAGGTGGTGCGGTAACATTTAAGCTGGAAACAGAAGATGGTATAATCTATAACTACACGATCACAATCTCGATCGATGACAGTAATGTGAATTTTAAAGCGGAAGATGATTTGCCAAAATAAATTTTTATATGTAGACCTCTATTTATTTGTGCTGTCTGCATCAATTACAGACTGAAGCTGCTTCATAAGGGCATCATAGTTGTCCTTGTTATCAATTCCGCCGAGCATTGGTTCGCCTACAATATTGCCATTTCTGTCAACAAGTATAGTTGTTGGAAAGGCCATGATTTCTGAGGCATATTTACCGGCAGCACTAGAGGAGTCAATTGACAGATTACGATATTTGACACCCTGGCTTTCAAGAACAGAGGCAGCCTCTTTGATAGCTGTTTTATTGCCATCGAAGGTCTCAGTGTTGATGCCAACAACTTCTCCGCCCATTGATTTGATAGCATCATTTAATTCGTTAAGCTTGGATAATTCAGCGACACATGGTTTGCAGCCGGTAAACCAGAAATTGACGACTGTTACTGCATTACCGGAAAACAGGCTGTCATCAACCTTATTGCCATCAAAATCCTCACCGGAAAAATCACTGAATACAGATGAGGCTTTAGAGCTGTCCTTCTTGTTATCGTCTGATGATGTATTTTTGTTTTCAAGCTCTGCTATCTGTTCCTCGATTTTTCGTATGGTTTCAATATCCTCATTAAGTGTTTTAAGCTCATCGTCTGTGAATGAATTCTTGTTTGATTCTACGGTACCGACAAGATAATCAGCATAATTTCCGTTTGGATCGGCGTCACTTTTGTTCATCATGCCAAATGCCTTGTTCCACACATCAGCGTGATCTGCAAAAAGTTGATTTTCCTGCTGATATAAATCATCAAGCCTGGAATCTGATTTGCCAGATGCTTCTGAGCCGGCTTCAGTCTGAGTGTTCTTAGAATCTGTTGTGGAAGCTTGCTTTATGCCACATGCTGTAAGTGATAATGCTATGCAGAGTGTAAAAATAGAAATAAATGATAATTTGTTTTTCATGAGTAATTTCTCCTTTAAAATAATAGTAAAATGGTAACTTTTCAGTAGGTCTGCGCACATGCTGCGCTGACCGTAAGAACACATAGGCTAGAAAGCAAAAATCCCATCAGCGAAGCTGATCTGGAATGGATTTTTGCTCGTAACTATGAAGGTACTGAATAGTTACGTAAAATGTTTAATAGCTATCTGTTGTCATTTTTTTGACATGATTTTCCCATAAACCGGTAGCAGATGGCGTCCTTCGGACAGGCCTTTATGCAGGCACCGCAGCGTATGCACTCGAGGTGATCCGGTGTCTTACACACATCCACATCCATCTTACATGCCTTTGAGCATTGACCGCATCCGACACATTTGCTGCTATCAACGGTGATTTTGAGCAGGCTGACCTTATTAAATAATGAGTAGATTGCTCCAAGCGGACAAATCCATTTACAGAAGGGCCTGTAAAATAAGATACTTAGTACAATCACTGCAATTAAAATCATACACTTGAAAGAAAAAAGCTTTCCCAGCGCAGAACGGATAGCAGCATTTCCAATAGATAACGGTATAGCACCCTCTAAAACACCCTGAGGACAGATATATTTGCAGAAGAACGGGTCTCCCATTCCTATAGAGTTCGTTACAAGCATCGGAAGAAGTATAACGAAAACAATAAGAATGACATATTTTAGGTACCTAAGAGGCTTTAGTTTGGCTGTGGATAATTTCTTTCCGGGGATTTTATGAAGTAAATCCTGAAACCATCCAAATGGGCACAAAAAACCACATATAAATCTGCCGAGAGTTACACCGAGTAAAATAAAAAATCCGGTTATGTAGTATGAAAACTTAAATTTTGATGATCCGACAACTGCCTGAAATGCCCCTATTGGACAGGCTCCTGTCGCGGCAGGGCAGGAGTAGCAGTTTAATCCGGGTACGCATACTGTTTTTGCATTGCCCTGATATATTTTACCCTTAAATAAATTTGGAATATGAATATTGGTCAGCAGCGTTGCTGCGGCCTGTATCCAGCCACGTATTTTTGCCAGTTTTCTTGATAGTAATTTCTTTTCCTTATCCAATTCCGACACACTCCAGACATAGTTTTATTGCTTTACCAAGCACTGTAGCCGCCTCACCTCTGACTGCACCATAGCTTATCATGGATACACCAAGGATAAGCAGAATGATTTGACATGTTTTTTGGTATTTCAACATAATGTTGCTCCTTTTTGTTGTATTGTTGACCAGCTGACTTTGGTATTATACAATATAGGTTGTAAAATTATTGTTAAGAAGCAGGAGAACATTTTGAGATTATTAATTGTTGAGGATGAGAAACAAATATGTGATATGGTTGCAAAGAGTCTGTATGCTGCCGGTTATGAGGTGGATACCTGTTATGATGGGAAAGAGGCTCTTGAATGTATACTGTCGGAGAATTATGATCTGATAGTTTTGGATTTGAATCTGCCGGGGATGGATGGCATGGAGCTTCTTAAGGAGCTTAGAAAATACAATGATGAAACTAAGGTTTTGATATTATCTGCAAGAGGTCAAATTGCTGATAAGGTAGAGGGACTGGATGCAGGAGCAAATGATTACATGGAAAAACCATTCCATCTGCAGGAGCTTGAGGCACGTATCAGAAGCCTGACAAGAAGGAAATTTGTACAGAATGATATATGTCTTAAATGCGGAGAAATAAAGTTTGATACGATTAAACGCGAGGCATATGCAAAGGAAGAGCCGGTTCCACTGACAAGAAAAGAGAATGGTATTTTGGAATATTTACTTATCAATATAGGCAGACCGGTGAGTCAGGAGGAGCTGATAGAGCATGTGTGGGATGCCGCGGCAGACAGCTTTAGCGGAGCAATCAGGGTACATATGTCTTCACTTAGAAAAAAGCTTAAGGCGAAGCTGGGATATGATCCCATTCAGAACAAGGTAGGTGAAGGCTATAAAATACGGGAGAAGTCTGATAGATGAAAAGAATGTCGCTACAGTGGAGACTTACGTGCATTACTACATTGTGTATTGCTATTATATGTGGCTGCCTGACTATGTTTGTCTATAAAAATGGTGTGCATTACATCGATTCTCTGCAGGATGCGGTAGAGTCACAGGGGGATGAAAAAGGAAACAAATCAGATGAAATATATATCAGCATACCGGACGATAAGTGGGATGAGTTTGCGGATAAATTTTCGGTTCAGGTGTACAATAATAAGGCCGACTATAAAAGAAACAGTCTGATAATCACGGTTTTGCTGGCGCTTTTGGGAGGTGTCGTCACTTATTTTATAAGCGGGCATGCACTCAGACCAATCAGGGAGTTTTCAGATAAAATTGAAGAGGTACAGGCTCAGAATCTGTCTGATTCAAGAATAGAGGAAAACAATGTTAAGGAACTGAACCAGCTGGGTATTTCTTATAATAAGATGCTTGAGCGTCTGTCGGAAGCATTTGAGATACAGAGACAGTTTACTGCAAATGCAGCACATGAGCTGCGTACTCCATTAGCGTTAATGCAGGTACAGCTTGATTTATATAATTCTGCCTCTCACCCGGGAAATGATGCAGACACTTTGCAGACCATAAAAATGGTTACGGAACAAACTGATAAATTAAACAGGATGGTAAAGACTCTTCTTGACATGAGTGAGCTTCAGACGGTGGGGAGGGATGATAAAATTATATTGGATGCTATTGTTGAAGAGGTTTTGGCAGACCTTGAGCCTCTTGCCGTGGAAAAGAATATAAAGCTGATTGGAAAATGTGAGGATGCCACTATGATAGGCAGTGATATCCTTATTTACAGGCTTGTATACAATCTGGTTGAGAATGCCATCAAATATAATCATCCGCTCGGACAGGTTACAGTAACCGCATATCAGAGAAACAAGCATGTTTATCTGTCTGTAGAAGATACGGGAAGCGGAATACCAAAGGAGCTTAGGGAGAGAGTGTTCGAGCCATTCTTCCGTGTGGATAAATCCAGAAGCCGGGAGCTGGGTGGCGTAGGGCTAGGTCTTGCTTTTGTCCGTGAAATCGTTAGAGTACATGATGGCAGTATTTGTATCAAATCAGGCAAGACTGGGGGAACGATTTTCGAGGTGACTTTTGCACAGCATTCAATGTAGCGTTCCATTTTACACATTTGTCAACGCTATTAAAACAGATTTGCTAAATGAGAAAAATAGAATAATTTGTTATTTGAGTAGAACTTTTTCTGTAAATAGCTAATAACAGCAAGGTCTTCTATGGTAAAATATAAATCATAGGAGGCCTTCCAAAACAGTTAATCAGTTTCAATCCGATGCAGTATATTAAGCTGAAAAGGCAGGCAGAGGAAGTTGATCTCTTTTCCGATGATGAAGTCGAAGAAGGCACACAGCCGATCTCACATGAAGATTATGAACGGCTTATCAAGTACCTGGAAAAGAAAAATCCACCTGCGATCCTTCCAATCCAGATTGCATACTATGCAGGACTTCGTATCGGGGAAACCTGTGGTCTTACATGGCAGGACATCAACCTTGAAGAACAATGTCTGACCATAAAACGCAGTATCCGTTACGACGGTGCAAAGCATAAAAATGTGATTGGAACAACCAAGCGAAAAAAAGTAAGGATTGTTGATTTTGGAGATACGCTGACTGAAATATTGAAAACAGCCAGACGGGAACAACTGAAAAGCCGGATGCAGTACGGAGAACTTTACCACCGCAACTACTACAAAGAAGTTCATGTAAAAAACAGGGTGTATTATGAATACTATCACCTTGACGGAACGCAGGAAGTCCCAGCAGATTATAAAGAAATATCCTTTGTCTGCCTCAGACCGGATGGCAGTCTGGAACTGCCGAGTACACTCGGCATTGTATGTAGGTCAGTGTCAAAGAAGCTGGAAAGATTTGAAGATTTTCACTTTCACCAGTTACGGCACACCTACACCAGCAACCTGCTCTCAAACGGGGCAGCTCCCAAAGATGTACAGGAACTGTTAGGACATTCCGATGTCAGTACCACAATGAACATTTACGCTCACTCAACAAGAAAAGCAAAGCGGGATTCCGCAAGACTTCTTGATAAAGTAGCGAGCAACGCTTAATAAAAAATCCCCTTATTTCCCTTGCGGATTCCTCACAAGGGCAAAAATAAGGGAAAATACATATCATTTCACTATCTAATTGGCTGAAAAACCTGTAAAATAATGAAAGTTCAGGAAATCTCTCCACAAATTCCGATTTGTCGATGCCAAAAGGACAAAACAGTATATCGCGGAGGCAATGGCATGAATAAATTCTATGATTTATTAAAATATATTATCTATGCGAGTTTCTACGTGATTGTGATTAAAACGGGTATGGATTTCTATGAGTATAAGCGCTTTCCGAAACTATACGAATCGAATTCTGCACCGTGGTATACGGAAGCGTTACTGTATTGCGTCGCTTCTTTTGCGGTGATCATCGTATGTTTCGCGCTTAGAGTAATCATAAAGCGAAAGATGAAGAAGGGGTGAGTCATATGTTTATGCTGTTTGAGTTTATGTTTCCAATTATCTTCGTAATGGTTTTCGGCATGATCATCCTCCAGTTTGTAGCAGGAATCGGAACATGGCATAAAAACAATCAGTCACCGCGTTTGTCGGTGAGCGCAACTGTAGTTGCAAAGCGAGAAAACGTATCGCATCACAGCCACCCAAATGGAGGTGATCCATCTGGTGCGCATGGGTATCATACGACCTCGAGTACCAGTTACTATGTAACATTTCAGGTGGAGAGCGGTGATCGGATGGAATTGCAGGTTTCTGGTAGGGAATATGGAATGCTGGCAGAAGGAGACATTGGGAAACTTACTTTTCAGGGGACGAGATATCTATCATTTGAGCGTGTGTGATGGTAGTGTCAAATAATCTATGAAAAACTGAGTCAAATAAAAGGCTCAATTGAAGGATACCTTTATTATTCGGCGCGGTGGAACGGAAATCATCATACAGGAAGGTAAACTGCTGAATCGGGAGATACTGTCCAGTGGTACAGCAGAAGGAATTGAGACCATTAGGGCAGCCAACATCAAGAAAAAGGGAACATAAAAAGGCAGAGCATTGCTAATGCTGCAATGTTCTGCTTTTTATGTTTGTGTTAGGCTTTGCTGGCAGTAGTCTACCAGAATTTCTCATTACAGTGTTTTGCTAAAGGAATCAGATGGAGCCATACTCTGGATTTTCCTGTATTCTCTGGGTGACATTTTGACTATAGACTGAAAAGCGCTTGAAAACTTTCCCTGGGTTTGGTAGCCTGCCTGGGAAGCAATATCCGCAATAGTGGCATTTGTTTCCCGTAATAATTTCATAGCCTGACGCACCCGAAATTCCTTCATATAGGTGGCGATAGGCTGGCCGTAGACTGCCTTGAATATCTCCTTTAGAGTAGAGGTGTTTATCAAATACTGTTTGGAAAGTTCTGCAATCGTAAATCGTTGATCCAAGTGCTCTGTCAACTGTTGATGAATTTCTTTTATCAATTCGGTTTGCTGGGAGAAGTATTGAGTCAGTTCTTTATGCTCCGATTTCATGTTGCTCAAATAAATCAAAATTTCCAGCACCTTCAATTTCAAGAGGGGGATTCGAACGGACACAGGAGCAGACAAGAGTGGGGCAAAAATATGCTCTAAATCGGAACAGGACAGGATTGCGGATGGCTTCTTGCAGTAGCGATCCTCTTCAATCATTCGCAAAATACGGGGTATAGGCCTCTCCGGTTCTCAGTATAGTCCCGCAAGGAGGTTCCGTATTTCCCGTTCAGAAGAATTTTTGTCCCAAATGGAAGAGTTTCATGTGATATTGTTCCAGCACATCTTTCAGCGTGATTTCTTGCATTCTTTGTTCCGCTGTTTTTTGAATGTCCAAGTAAAAATCCCGCAGCACCAGTTGGATATTTACACCCACGCCACAGGCAGGATTGGTGTGGATGTCCTGATGGAGCAGGGGCTTGTTGCCCTCTACTGCCCGATAGGCATCCAGCAGAGTGATTTTCTCCGGCTCACGAGCCAGAGCAGGTCGGGGATGTCCCTTCACGCTGACCAGCAGTCCACCCTTCCGCAGGGCGGACATGAGCTGACGCACATAGGCAGGATTCGTCTGAATGCTCTCTGCCAGCTTGTTACTGGTCAGGTCACAGTCTGGGTACAGAGCGATAAAAGCCAGAATATGAACAGCATCGCTAAGGCGGGTGGGATATTTCATGGTCTGATCTCCTTTTTTACTTGATGTTATTTTTATTATAACAGCATATTGACAGTAACGCAAGAGGATGCTAAGATGGTTTGAAGTAAAAATAAAAATAACACCAACTCGAAAGGAATGGTGACAATGAACTTCTATGATGATTTGGTCATGCAGACCCAGATGAATTATTCCAGGCACTATCATATCTATGCTTCCGGCAGTACGCCTTATCAGCTGACTGACAAAAAGCCGCTGCCGTATAGCGAACAGATCGATCGGTTGGTACAGGAGGTAAAGGAAGCTGACTGTGTGGTAGTGGGCGGGGCCTCCGGCCTGTCCGCTGCCGGTGGCGGAAATTTTTACTACGAGGACAACGACTCCTACCGGAAATACTTCCGGCCTTTTGCTGAGAAGTACCACTTCAAAGGTGCTTTTGCAGGGATGATGCACCCCTGGAAGACAAGGGAAGAGTATTGGGGGTATCTCGCCACCTTCCTTCACACCACCCAGACCGCACCTGTGCGTCATCCCTATCTGGATTTAGACGCTTTGCTGAAAGGCAAGGACTTCTTCATCCTCACCACCAACCAGGATACCCAGTTTGTCAAACTCTACCCGGAGGAGAAGGTGGCAGAAATCCAGGGGGATCACCGCTTCTTCCAGTGTGCCGCCTGCTGTACCGATGACACCTGGGATGCGGTAAAGCCGGTGGCTGATATGGTAGCCGCTATGGGGGATGGCACGAAGATTCCCACGGATCTTATTCCACGGTGCCCCCACTGCGGCGGTGAGGCATTCCCCTGGGTGCGGGGATATGGGAATTTCCTGCAAGGAAAAAAATACGAAGAACAGTACGAAAAAATTTCTCGCTATGTGCTGGAACACAAAGACAGTAAGATTCTGTTTCTGGAGCTGGGCGTTGGCCGGATGACTCCCATGTTTATCCAAGAACCTTTCTGGAACATGACCCTCAGCTTTCCTCATGCCCGATATATCGGCGTCAACGATAAGTATGACTTCCTTCCCAAGCAGTTGGAGGACAAGGGCATGACCATTGTGGCCGACATTGCTCAAGTGCTACGGGATGCACGGAAACTCTAGCTGCCCTCCGGCAGGTGCGATCCATTGCAGCAACCATAAAATAGAAAAGGAGCGAACGAATATGATTGATTGGAAACCCATTGCCGAAAAATTCAGAGAAGCGGACGCTATCCTGATCGGGGCCAGTAACGGCCTGTCCATCACCGAAGGCCTGCATTTGTTTGCGGACAATGCGGCCTTTGAAAAACTGTTTGGGGATTTTAAATGGAAGTACGGCCTTGGGTGCATTTTGCAGGGCATGATGGCCGGATGGCCCAACGAGGAGGAAAAGTGGGCCTTCTGGGCACGGCTCATCCATCATTACTGCGGGCAGTACCAGCCTACGCCGATGATGAACGATTTGAAGGCCGTTGTGGGAGAAAAAGATTACTTTGTCGTCACATCAAACGGAGAAGGTCACTTTGAACGGTGTGGTTTCGATTCGACGAAAATCTATGAGATTGAGGGCAACTGGTTTACGATGCAGTGTGCCCGCCCCTGCCACGACACCCTCTATTCAAGTTTAGAGGTGGCCGAAAAATTATCGGCTGCCGAACAGGGCGGCCATGTGCCCGCAGAGTTGGTGCCGCGTTGTCCCAAGTGCGGAGGTCCCATGGACATCCACATGGGCGCGGGTCAGAGAATGATTCCGGATACCGCAGCCCAGGCACGGTTCCAAAACTTTCTGAAAACCTACCACGGGAAGAAACTGGTGGTTTTGGAGCTGGGCATTGGCTGGCGCAATCAGCTGATCAAGGCCCCGATGATGCGCCTGGTGGCCAGCGAGCCAAACGCCACTTATGTGACCATCAATCTGGGTGAGATCTACGTTGCGGACAATATCAAAGAGAAGTCCTTTGGACTGGACGGGCGGCTGGATGAGCTGCTGCCTGCTCTCCGGGAGGCGTGCGAGGCATGACGATTTCGGAGCAGGTTCAAAATGACTATACGAATGCATAAAAAGGTTAAAATCACCGTGCTGCGGACGGAATACTATCAGGAACTGGCAGAACAGTATGCAATTCCTAATCGGGGGGTGTTGCCGCGGGAACACCTTGCCGCCCATTAAGACCTGTTAAGGAAGCCGATAAGATAGATTTGAGTACGGTTTCTTAAAAAAAGCCGGAATTATTTGACAGATCATCAAACCATTCCGGCAACTCTTATATTTGGATGGAATCCTCAAGGATAATTTATTCAAGGGATATACTTCATACCCCACTGAGAGATAGCATAAAAAACAGGCAGGAGATCCCGTCCTTTCTCGGTGAGGGAGTACTCCACTCGCAGAGGCATTTCATTATATTGGATACGCTGAACCAATTCGTCCGCATCCAGCTCCTTCAGGGCGTTGGTCAGAGCTGTGTTGGTAATGGGTTTGAGAACTTTTTTTAGTTCCCCAAACCGCATGGGGCACTTGATACACAGTTCATAGAGAATCTGGAGTTTCCATTTGCCCTGCAGCATTTGAACCACCGGCGTGACCGGGCAGTTTCCATCATCGGTTAGGATGACACTGCCAACCTTTTCTTTGAATTCTTCATAAGTCATAATTGAATCTTTCCTCGTCTTTTACAGTATACTTTTTGATACCAGGTATAAATAATTTGCGTACTTGAACAAAAATTGCTATCAGATATAATAAATATATCACTGGTTGGCTATGCAGTCAACAACTGAAATTTCTTAGAAAGGTCTGAATGACATGAAAGAACTGAACATTATGGAGGCAACTGTTTATACCTCTCCCAACCCGCTGACTTTAATCTGTTCTCTGAATGAGGATGGCACCACCAATCTGGCTCCTATTTGCTTTGTTTCCTATCTCTCCTTCAATCCGCCGATGATTGGATTTGCCGCTGGGAAGCAGTCCCACACTGGCAAGCGTGTGCGTGAGACCGGCAAAGTCATCGTCACTGTTCCCGGTGCGAGTCTGGCTGGCGCGGCAATGGCTTGCGGCGGTTCTACCGGTGCACAGGTCAACAAGGTGGCAGCGAACCATATTGAAATGAAAGCAGTGGAAGGCAGCGACATCCAGATTCCGGCGGACACCCGGCTGGCGATGGTGGCTACCTTGCAGCAGTCGGTGGAGGTGGGCGACCATATCCTGCACATCTGTCAGGTGGACAAGTTCCTGGGCGATGAGGACAAGAAGGGGCTGTATGCCTGGAACGGCTTCGGGAAAGTTGCACCTGCGGCAGAAGGCTAAATCTTAAAACGGTAAGGAGGCATTAGCGGTGGCTGTTTGTATTAAAGACTGCTTCCTTGTATTCATGAAGGAAGATCTGCTTCCTATCATGGGAGAGGCACAGATGGTACAAGAATTTTCCCCGGCGTTTTACCGGGTATTGGAGGAACAGAAGACATGGCGGAAGTAAAAGAGAGCAGCATTCTGATTCAGGATGTAGAAACAAAAAATATTATGACAAAATCCACCCTGCCGGTGGGAGGCTATTCCGTCAATCCTTATGTAGGCTGTACCCATGGCTGCAAATACTGCTACGCCTCGTTTATGAAGCGATTTACCGGGCACACCGAACCGTGGGGTACATTCCTGGATGTGAAACATTGGCCGGCAATCAAAAATCCGCAAAAGTACAAAGGGCAGCGCGTAGTCATCGGTTCAGTGACCGATGGCTATCTGCCCCAGGAGGCTCAGTTTCAGAACACCCGAAAGCTTCTTGAGCAGCTCCGGGGCAGCGAGGCAGAAATTCTCATCTGTACCAAGTCAGACTTGGTAATCCGCGACATCGACCTCCTGAAAGAACTGGGAAAGGTCACAGTTTCCTGGTCGATCAATACGCTGGACGAGGATTTCAAAAACGATATGGACAATGCCGTCAGCATTAAGCGACGGCTGGATGCCATGAAGCAGGTTTATGACGCAGGTATCCGCACCGTATGCTTTATTGCTCCGGTTTTTCCCGGTATCACGGATTTTGAGGCTATCTTCCATCAGGTCAGAAATCAGTGCGACCTGGTATGGCTGGAAAATCTAAACCTGCGAGGCGGATTCAAAAAAGACATCCTTGACTATATACGTAAAAAATTTCCTGACTTGGTTCCGCTGTACGACGCTATCTACAACAAGGGAGACAGAAGCTACTTCCGTGGTTTGGAGGATCAAGCGGAACGGCTGGCGAAAGAAAACAGCTGTCCCTTCGTGGACAACGAGCTGCCCTACGACCGGGCAGAGTCTGGACACCCGGTCATTGTGGATTACTTTTACCATGAGGAAGTGCGTGGCTCGGAAAACACCGGGCGACGCAACCCCAAAAAATAATTTGTGAAATAAAAGGGTTCTGACATGGAGCTGTGCTTCAATGTCAGAACCTTTTTAGCACTGTTTACCCATTCAGAAGTTTTCTTATCCTGACTTCTTACACCATGGAGGAAACAGTCTCCCGGCAGTTCATTCTCAGTGACAAAAGAAAATCGCGGAAAGTGTTCCGGTTGCTCTTATCAAGGCACTGGAATGTGCCGATAAAGGCTATATTTCCCAAGCAGCAGGACATTTTATCCAAATGGCAGTGTGCTTCCAAAGCGTTGACGAAGTCAGTTTAACTAAGTATGATGAAGATATAATTAAACAATGATTTGTCGATCTGCAACGATCACATGCTTTGTTGGAAAATTAACGGGGGTGTTTTTTGAACGAATCAGATAATGCAGAACATTGAAAAGGTTGGAACGAACAGTATGGAAAATGAGGACAGTTCAGAAAGCATTGCCGCTTTCTTGCATTTATGAGAATACCGTTGCAGGCAGCTTCGTCCGCAGGATCAATCGTTTCACAGCGGAGGTTTTGATCGATGGGGAGACAAAGCTGGTTCATGTGAAAAATACGGGGCGTTTGCGGGAGCTTCTGGTGCCGAAAGCGAAGGTGACGCTGCAGAAGACGTTGAATATGAATCGAAAAACGGCATACGATCTGATCTCTGTATACAAGCCAAAGCTAAAATGGGTGAATATTGACAGTCTGGCACCGAATGCTCTGATGAAGCAGCTGTACATGAGCCTGAATTATGATCTTGTGAAGGCAGAATATACTTACGGAGACTCCAGAATTGATTTTTACATGGAAAAAAATGGAGAAAAATTTCTGACGGAAGTGAAGGGCTGTACGCTGGCGGATGATCTGCATCCGGGCATCGGATTGTTTCCGGACGCACCAACGGAGCGGGGGGTAAAACATTTACACGAGCTGACAAAGGCTGCAAAGGAAGGCTGCCATACAGCAATCGCCTTCGTAATTCAGATGAATGGAATTCATCGGGTGCTGCCGAATGAGGCGGCACAGCCGGAGTTTAAGAAGGCGCTTGTGGAGGCTGCAAAGGCAGGTGTTCAGATCGTCTGTTACAGTTGCCATGTGGAAGCTGACAGTATAAAGATCACGGGTGTAACCGAAGATACCTCAAGATTTTTGAATATGTAGGAAATGAAGGATTGCTATGATTAGAAAGTTACGGAAGACAGATATAAATAGAGTCGCTGACATATGGTTAAAGACCAATCTGAAAGCACATTCTTTTATTTCAGAACAATACTGGACAAGTAATTATGAACGAGTGAAAGAAATGCTGCCACAGGCAGAAGTATACGTGTATGAAGATGATAAAATGATTCATGGATTTTTAGGCGTAAGGGATGAATACATTGAAGGTATTTTTGTTTCGGATAAAATGCAGTCACATGGTATAGGCAAAAGTTTGCTGGATTATATCAAGGATAAAAAAGTCAGATTGCAGTTAAACGTATATCAGAAGAATGTCAGGGCAATGTCTTTCTACCAAAGAGAAGGATTTACGATCCAGTCGGAAAGGATGGATGAATTCACCGGCGAAACGGAATATGTAATGAATTGGGAATCAGATTGTGAGGGGGAATAATGTAAATGCGCTTTTTATTGATACATGGAATAGGATTTTTGGGAACTATTTTGTTTTGTGTATCTTATCAGTGTAAAAATAATAAAACACTGTTTCGGGTTCAATTTGTTTCCAGTTTTCTTTTGCCCAACCGTGATCGAAAAGTACAATGTCTACATTGGCTCTTGATAAGTAATCGATCGATAACTATGTTGGAGTAACCGAACGGTTACTTTGCTGAGGAGAACATTATGACTGAAGGAACGGATTTTGAGGATTGCTCTGGAGGTTTTTGCACAGAACGGTTACTTAGGGACATCTATGAATGATATTGCGGGGCAGTTGGGATTTACAAAAGCGGCCCTGTATAAGTACTATTCCAGTAAACAGGAAATTCTTGAGAAGATTGTGGAACAGATGAACAGGATGGACTATGAGCGTGCCGCGGAATATGAAATG
>NZ_CM170323.1:842500-980000 GCF_045062245.2 Pilosibacter rotomagensis
AAGGTTTCCAGGGTAAAGCTGATCTGCCCTGGGTAAGTCGGGGCCTAAGGCAAGGCTGAGAAGCGTAGCTGATGGACAACAGGTTTAGATTCCTGTACCACATGATATCAGAACTGTGGGGACGCAGAGGGATAAGATGACCGGGGAACAGATTCCCGGGCAAGCGTAGGAGGTGTCAGGCAGGCAAATCCGCCTGATAAGCCAAAGACGTGACGCGGACCGAACTAAAGTAGGGAAGCATCTGATTCCAGCTGCCGAGAAAAGCCGCTATTGTGTATCATGTGCCCGTACCGTAAACCGACACAGGTGGATGAGGAGAGAATCCTAAGGCCGGCGGGAGAAGCATTGTTAAGGAACTCGGCAAAATGACCCCGTAACTTCGGGATAAGGGGTGCCAGAGAGATCTGGCCGCAGAGAATAGGCTCAAGCAACTGTTTAGCAAAAACACAGGTCTATGCGAAACCGTAAGGTGATGTATATGGGCTGACGCCTGCCCGGTGCTGGAAGGTTAAGAGGAGAGGTTAGAGCAATCGAAGCTTTGAATTGAAGCCCCAGTAAACGGCGGCCGTAACTATAACGGTCCTAAGGTAGCGAAATTCCTTGTCGGGTAAGTTCCGACCCGCACGAAAGGCGTAATGATTTGAGCGCTGTCTCGACAATGCACCCGGTGAAATTGAAATACCAGTGAAGATGCTGGTTACCTGCGCCAGGACGGAAAGACCCCATGGAGCTTTACTCCAGCTTGATACTGGGATTCGGTAATGCATGCACAGGATAGGTGGGAGGCTATGAGTATGGAACTCCGGTTTCATATGAGCCGCTGTTGGGATACCACCCTTGCGTTACTGGGTTTCTAACCATGGTCCATGATCTGGATCGGGGACAATGTCAGGTGGGGAGTTTGACTGGGGCGGTCGCCTCCGAAAGGGTATCGGAGGCGCTCAAAGGTTCCCTCAGAATGGTTGGAAACCATTCGAAGAGTGCAAAGGCAGAAGGGAGCTTGACTGCGAGACCGACGGGTCGAGCAGGTAGGAAACTAGGACTTAGTGATCCGGTGGTATGAAAGTGGGATTGCCATCGCTCAACGGATAAAAGCTACCCTGGGGATAACAGGCTTATCACTCCCAAGAGTTCACATCGACGGAGTGGTTTGGCACCTCGATGTCGGCTCATCGCATCCTGGGGCTGAAGTAGGTCCCAAGGGTTGGGCTGTTCGCCCATTAAAGCGGTACGCGAGCTGGGTTCAGAACGTCGTGAGACAGTTCGGTCCCTATCCGGCGCAGGCGGAGGATATTTGAGAGGAGCTGTCCTTAGTACGAGAGGACCGGGATGGACGGACCGCTGGTGTACCGGTTGAGCTGCTAAGCTCATGGCCGGGTAGCCAAGTCTGGCAGGGATAAACGCTGAAGGCATCTAAGCGTGAAGCCCCCCTCAAGATGAGATATCCCATTCGAAAGAAGTAAGACCCCTTGAAGACGACGAGGTAGATAGGGCAGAGGTGGAAGTGCAGTAATGCATGGAGCTGACTGTTACTAATCGGTCGAGGGCTTATCCAGGAAGGTCTGGTTGGTTGATGAAACGGTGAAGATGATTTCAATATGTGGTTTTGAAGGTATGTTACCTATGCACGAGTGGCTCAGTGGTGGAGTATCGCCTTGCCAAGGCGAGGGTCGCGGGTTCGAATCCCGTCTCGTGCTCTCAATGATACAAAAAAGGAGATATCCGTTGGATATCTCCTTTTTTGTATGTTCGAGCCCTGCCGGGTTCGAACGGTTCGAATGTCTACGTTCCACTCCGGTCGTCGCAGTCGAACGTCCCCCGGACGTTCTGCGACGTCTCGTGCTCTCAATAAGATGTGAAAAAGAGGAGATATCCGATGGATACCTCCTCTTTTTTCGCATGTTCGAGCCTTGCCGGGGTCGAGCGGTTCGAAGTCTACGCTCCGCTGCGGTCGTCGCAACAAGTTCAAATACTTGTAAAACATAAGATTGCATGGTATGATAAAATATGTTCGGAAATGCTGGTTGATGGCATAAATCCAATTCTGTTAATGACACGCAGGAAGGTTGGATCATTGCTTACGAGCTGATTAAAGGAAAAACAGACATGAAGAATATATTTGAGACGGATCCGGAAAGTCACTATCGATTTTCATGGAATTTCAAGGTGAGTGTCAATGTCTCCTGGCGGCAGTTTGCACAGGAAAAGTTCGTGCAGGATGTGTGTGATATTCTGGAGGAAGAATATTTTTCTGCCTCCAATCTGATCCTGGAATTGACGGAGCATTGTCAGGCGTTGGATGAACAGATCCTGAAATGGCATATTGCGGAATTTCACAAATATGGAGTTGGGATTTCGGCAGATGATTTTGGAAGCGGATATTCTTCTTTCAATCTGATGAAAACTCTGGATTTTGACTGCATCAAGATCGATCAAAGCTTTATCCGAAATATTCTGGTGCAGCCTGCCGATCAGATCATGGTCCAGTCGATCATTAATTTTGCAAAGGCACTTGGCGTATCGGTTTGTGTAGAGGGAATCGAAAGCGAAGAAATTTTTCGGTTTATCCGTGAGGCGGATCCGGGGATGTATCAGGGATATCTGTTTGCGCAGCCGCTGACGATCACAGAACTGGAGAAGTTTAAAAAAAAAGAAGCTTTTAATATGAATCATGAGAAAGGGGCATAGCTGTTTTAAGGCAGTTGTAAGCGTATGGGAAAACATAGGGATGGCTTTAAGAGCCGGACAGGATTTGTGCTGGCCTGCATTGGGTCGGCAGTCGGTATGGGGAATATCTGGAGGTTCCCATATATGGTATCGGATTGGGGTGGAATGACATTTTTACTTCCATATGTTCTATTTGTAGTTCTAATTGCGTCTACCGGCGTGATCGAGGAAATGGCGCTTGGCCGCGCGGCAAAGAGCGGACCGATCAGGGCATTTGGCAAATGTACGGAGATCCGCACCGGAAATAAGCGGACGGGTGAGGTGATCGGTGTGATTCCGGTTCTTGGCTCTCTGGCGTTGGCGATCGGATATACGGTGGTCGTAGGATGGATCTTTAAATACGCGTTTCTTGCGATCACTGGCGGGCTGTTCCGGATGGGACAGGATATGGACGCAATCGGCGGACTCTTCGATGGAACGGCATCGTCCTTCGGAAATAACCTTTGGCAGGTGATCGCTATGATCGTGACGGGCGTGATCATGGCTTATGGAATCGCAGGCGGAATCGAAAAAGCGAATAAGGTCATGATGCCCCTACTGTTTGTATTGTTTCTGGGACTTGGCGCCTACATTTTCACACTGCCGGGTTCCGGACATGGATACCGGTATATTTTTACATTGAATCCACAGGGGCTGTTGAATCCGAGATTGTGGATCTATGCTTTCGGACAGGCATTTTTCTCCCTGTCCATCGCCGGAAACGGAACCGTTATCTACGGCTCCTATCTGAGTGACGAGGAAAATGTAGTGAGTTCCGCGAGAAATGTGGCAGTTTTCGATACCCTGGCGGCGCTGCTTGCGGCTCTCGTGATCATTCCGGGAATGGCAGCCGGCGGGGCAGAGCTTTCTTCCGGCGGACCGGGTCTCATGTTTATCTATCTTTTAAATGTATTTAACGGGATGCCGGGCGGACGCATCGTGGAGCTGGTATTTTATATCTGCGTCCTGTTTGCCGGTTTAAGCTCTCTGGTAAACCTCTATGAGGCACCGGTGGAGATGATGCAGGAGCGTTTTGGATTGAACAGAAGAAGTGCCGTGATCGTGATCGCCGTGTTCGGAGGCGCGATCGCGCTCATGATCCAGGGAATCGTTTCCGGCTGGATGGATGCAGTGTCGATCTATATTTGCCCGCTCGGTGCCATGCTGGCGGCGATCATGTTCTTCTGGGTTGCCGGAGAGGACTTTGCGCTTACCGCGGTCAATAAAGGAACCAATAAACCGATCGGCGGCTGGTTTATCCCGTTGGGGAGATTTGTACTGGTGCCGGCGGCTTTTATCGCTCTTGTGGCGGGGGCACTGCTTGGGGGAATTGGCTGATAAGAGATACTTCCGTGTTTCGTCAGGAGAAATCTGAGGACGATACGTGGAAATTTAATTGAGGAGGTAATTTACAAATATGAGCAGATTAAACGAATTGCTCCAACAGGCGGGCAATATTGGGCGGAATGAAGACGGTTCGATCACACGGCTGGGATTTTCAGAAAAATATTTCCAAGTGCTTGAGTTTTTAAAAGGACGCATGCAGGAGCTGGGAATGCAGGTGGAGACTGACCCGGTGGGAAATCTTCATGGCGTATTGCAGGGGAGTGACCCGGAAGCAAAATCCATCGTGCTCGGTTCCCACATGGATACAGTTATGCAGGGCGGTGTTTATGATGGAATGCTGGGTGTGACCGGTGCCCTGGAAGTTGCGGCCCGCTTAAAGGAAGAAGGACGTACCCTGCGCCATCCATTGGAGATCTGGGGCTTTAATATGGAAGAGTCCAGTATTCTTGGCGGTACATTTGGAAGCAGATGCGTGACAGGGATGCTTGATCCAGACATTCCCGGATATGCGGAAAAATTAGCAAAGTTTGGCTGCAGTCCGGAAAAAGCAAAAGCAGCCAAGAGAGATATCAGCAAGTATGAGTGTTATCTGGAATATCATATCGAACAGGGCGATAAACTCGATCATACAGGAATAGATGTGGGCGTTGTCAGCGGAATCGTCAGCATCATCGACTATAAGGTAACGGCAAAAGGCATGAGCAACCATGCGGGCACAACGATGATGGCTAACAGAAAAGATGCGCTTGTCGGAATGGCAAAGCTGATCGTAGCAGCAGAAGAGCGGGCAAGAGAACTGAACGACACGCTTGTATTTACGGTCGGAAAGATCTCTGTATCACCCGGACAGGAAAATGTAATTCCGGGACAGGCTGTGGCGAACTTTGAGATGCGTCATATGGACAAAGCTGTAACAGATCAGTTCTATGCAGATATTCAGGCACTCGCAAAAGAGATTCCGAACTGTGAGTTTGAATTTGTAAATACCGGTGCCAAATATTCCACACCGTGTGATCCGAGATTGATCAAACTGATCGACGATGTCTGCACAGAAAAGGGAATCAGCCATATCATCATGCCCAGCGGTGCAGGCCATGACGCAAATTCGATGGCCCACGAAGGAGTTCCGATCGGTATGATCTTTGTCCCGAGTGTCAAGGGTATCAGCCATCAGGGTGACGAATATACAAAACCGGAACATATCGATATGGGGGCGGATGTTCTGTATCAGACTGTGTTAAAACTGGATGAAAATGGATTTTAATTTTATAGATGATTGAATGAATGGACAAATTTGGAAAACTATATAAATGAATGCGCTCACAGCTGCAAAAAATAAGCTGGAAGAGGGCGAGAAGATCGTACAGATCATGCAGATTACAGTTTATGTAAACTCTGAGCCTGATTTTACAAAGCAGCCGAAGATCGCGGATTTCGCGTCTGAGTATTTCTGCGAGGAGCTTGGTGAATCTGGTGTTGGAAGCCGTGCGGCTGTCGGTGTTGCGGTTCTTCCGGGAGAAGCGCCGGTGGAGATTGCGGTCATTGCGGGGGTAGGAAGTATAAAATATTAGATTAAGAAGGAAAAGCTGCTGCCAGAAAGTTGTGCAGCAGCTTTTTAACAGAAAATTTATCTCACAATAAATATAGAAAAACACTGTTTACAGAGAACTTCTTGGGAAAGGAAAACTTTCAATCACATTAGCAACACACTGGACAGACCGCATTATTTCGATGTTGGAGAACAGGGAGACAGACATCGGAATTACCCCGCGTGTCTTTTATTCGAAGGTGGTGGAGGCAGTAGCGATCTTTAAGGAACCGTTATTTCTGCTTAGCTCAAAAAGTGTTTCTGATTACCCTGAGGTTGTGCAAGCACAGCAGTTAAAGCGTTTCAATGAAATCTATTTTGATTGGGGAACGGGGTTTGTGGAGTGGCATGAGAAGCAGATGAACCCGTTAGACCTGCCGCTTATGGTGACGGATACAACGGAGCTGATACCGGAACTTTTACGGATTCCTAATTCTTTCAGTATTATTCCTGCATGCATTTTTAAAGAAAAAGGAACTGATTGAGCAGTTTGAAAAGGAATGTAAAGAATATATACGGACGGTTGAGGACGTTATAAGTATTTAGCCGGAAAACATCTCTGCCGCCAGCTTCGTAAATTCTTCCATAGCCTTTGATACATATCTCTTTTTCTTCCACATAACAGCGATGTCACGGCTTACATCATCGGAGTCCAGTTTGTAAAAAACGACGGGTTCATCGTGGTCAGACATGCGGACAACGGTGTCAGACAGGAGTGTGACACCGAGACCGGCACCGCAGGAGCGGTAGGCGGTGGCGAGCTGATCTAACTGCAGGCGGATATTTGGGGCAAAGCCATTTTGGGAACAGAGCTTCACGGCGCGCTCGTAGGCAATGGTCTCCGGGCGTAGCAGCAGGAACGGAGCCTTTGCGAAGGAAGAGAGGGAGACGGAAGGCGCAGCCGGATCTAAATGAATACCGCGGCGGATCTCGTCGGCGGTGAATGCCGCAGGAAGAAAGTCTTTTTTTATTCCCATAGAGGCAAAGAAATTTGGAGCACTTGGGACAGCGAGGAGAAAGTGGTCTTCGAAGAGGATAACAGAGTTGAAGGTGTCACACTGCTGGTCCACCGGATCCACAAGGATGTCGAGCGCTTCATTCGCGAGCCGCTTTTGTAATTCAAGAGATGGCGCTTCCTGAACGTCCAGAGAGATTCCGGGATAGCGGCGGCTGTATTCGGCAACGACCGGGAGAACGATGCTGGAGAGAAAAAAACTGGAGGCACCGATCCTCAGAGCACCTGTTTTGAGGTTCGAGAGGTCGTTGCAGTAGATCTTCAGATCATCTTCGATGCGGTGGAGCTTTTCCACGGCATCGATGTAGGCGCGGCCTGCGTCAGTTAAAAGAAGATGGGAGGAAGAACGCTCAAAGATGGGCTGGCCTAACTCCTGTTCTTCTTTTTTTACTGCGATGCTGATAGCGGGCTGGGTGATGTAGAGGTTTTTGGCCGCGGCGGAGAAGCTGCCGCAGCGGTAGATCTCGTAGATGTAGTCTTTTGACTGGAACATTTTGTTCTCCTTATATAAATATAATTAATGAAAAATATCAATATTATAAATTTGATTATATATGAGATCCATGATATATTCAAGATGATCCTGGGAGAGAATAAAAGGATTTATGTGCCGGGAAGAGAGGTTTTGACGGATCAAAATAACAGCAAATACGAACAGCAGCACAGCGGAGACAGTTTCCCGGAGATGATGAAAGAACGCGGGCTGTGCAAAAAGGGAGAAGGAAATGAGTTACTTAAAAACATTGCTTATCATCTGCCCGATCTTCTTTATTTCGGGTATCATTGATTCCATAGGCGGAGGCGGAGGCTTGATCGCACTGCCGACATACTTAATGATCGGATTGCCGGTCCGCTCGGCTTACGGCTGCAACAAACTGCAGGCAGGTCTTGGAAATCTGGTCTCAGCGATCAAGTATTTTAAAAACAACATGGTCGATCTGAGGATTGCACTGGTCTCAGCCATCACGGCGATGAC
Organism: Pilosibacter rotomagensis; assembly: GCF_045062245.2. Classification (NCBI taxonomy): domain Bacteria; kingdom Bacillati; phylum Bacillota; class Clostridia; order Eubacteriales; family Clostridiaceae; genus Pilosibacter; species Pilosibacter rotomagensis. The sequence continues at coordinate 850,133 of NZ_CM170323.1, forward strand.
GGGGGCATGGATCGGAACAAAGATCATCTTTCTCCTTCCGGAGGAGAGCATTCAGAAGGCCATCACGGTGGCACTTCCGGTGATTGCCCTCATCATGGTTCTCAGAAAGACAGACGCGAGAAACGTGATCATGAGAAGCGAGATATCAAAAAAAACAGTTGTTCAGGCCCTGATCGTCGGCGTGATCATGGGATTTTACAACAGTCTTTTCGGACCGGGGATCGGTACCGTAGCGATCATCGCATTTACGATGATCATGCACTATGATGCGAGATGTGCGTCCGGTAACGGTAAGGTCCTCATCGTACTTACGAACGCCATCGCCCTTGTAAGCTATGTGAAAACGGGAAATGTCGCTTATGAGATCGCTTGTCCGGCAGCACTCTGTGCCATTGCAGGAAACCTCGTCGGCGTTAATCTGGCGATCAGGAAGGGCGAGAAGATCATCAAACCGGTGATGTTAGTCGTAGTAATCCTCACTGTGATCAAATTTGCATGGCAGAATCATCTGTGGGGTTAAAGGCATAAAATTCAATAAGGTTTACCTGTTTTTGTTTACCCATATAAAAGGGCTGGTCCTACTGTGGACCGGCTCTTTTTATGTAACAGGAAATTCCGGGGAATTCCCTGTTACACAAAAGGCACGAACGTGCCAAGGATGCGCACAGGGTAAGACTGCCGGTATATTTGCAGGGGCCGGATTCCTCAGGGCTTGTTTTTAAGGCAGGAATGAGATAAGATAGTGTTAAAAGAATTCAGGAAAGAAGTGGAAAAACTATGTATGATGAGTTAACAAAAAATGATATAAAGAAGATGGAAGAGGAGATCGAATACCGGAAACTTGTGGTCCGGAAAGAGGCGATCGAGGCGGTAAAAGAGGCGAGAGCCCAGGGCGACTTAAGTGAAAATTTTGAATATTATGCAGCGAAGAAGGACAAGAACAAGAATGAGAGCCGGATCCGGTATCTGGAGAAAATGATCCGGACGGCGAAGGTGGTCTCTGATGAGTCAAAAGACGATGAGGTCGGCCTCTACAACACGGTGGACGTGTATTTTGAGGATGACGATGAGACGGAGACCTATAAGATCGTTACGACGATCCGCGGAAATTCCTTAAAGGGACTGATCAGTTCCGAGTCCCCGCTTGGAAGGGCACTTCTGGGGCATAAGGTCGGCGACCGGGTACATGTGCAGGTGAATGACAGGGCCGGATATGACGTAATCATCAAGCGTCTGGAGAAGACCGTGGATGACGGAAGCGATGCGATCCGGAGTTTTTAAAGAAGACAGAGAGAGGTTGAGTATGAAGGATTTTAAAGTGGCGGGTTTTCCGCTGCCATTGTATGTCCTCATTCTGGCACTGACGGCGGCATGCATGTTTACGGGCTGTGTCCCGAAGAGTCTGGTTCCGGCGTTTTTGGTGTTGATGGTATTCGGTGAGGGCTTAAATGCGATTGGAAATAACGTACCGGTGGTGAAGACGTATCTCGGAGGATCTGTGATCTGTATTCTCGGTTCTGCGATCCTCACGGCAGGCGGACTGATTCCTGAGCAGACGCTTGAGACGCTCGATTATTTTGTCAATGACAGTGGCTTCCTGATCTTTTATATCGCGGCGCTGATCTGCGGCAGTCTCTTTAATATCGACCGGAATCTTCTGCTCAGGGCTACAGTGAAGCTTCTGCCGGTGGCGGTGATCTCTCTTTCTATGGGAATTCTGCTTTCAGGAATTATGGGGATCATCCTTGGGGAAGGTTTCTGGGGCGGGATCCTCTATATCGGAGTGCCTATGACCAGCGGCGGAATGACAGCGGGTACAGTTCCTCTTTCTGCCATGTACTCCCAGGCGCTCGGCGTGGAAGCGGCGGATGTGCTGACAAAGATGGCACCGGCCACAGTGCTTGGAAACTGTGTAGCGATTATTTTTGGCGGTCTTTTAAACAATTTCGGAAAAAAACACCCGGAGACGACCGGAAACGGTGTATTGGTGAATGATGGAAAAACGGTGAAAAAGACACCGCCATTGAAACCGACATTTGCGTCTTTATGTACCGGGATGATCATTGCGTTCGCCTTTTATCAGCTTGGCGCGATCTTGCACAGGTTTGTTCCTGTGATCCCGACGTATGCGTGGATGATCATTGCGGTCGTGCTTGTGAAGGGAACCGGCATCATGTCCGAAGAGCTGGAGGATGCGGCGAGAGAGTGGGGGCAGTTTGCCATTAAGAGCTGGACGGCGGCGGCACTTGCGGGGATCGGTTTTACGCTGATCGATCTGAATACAATTTTAAAGACTCTGACACCGTTATATCTGATCACGGTGGTGCTCATCGTGGGGATCATTACGTTTACGGCGTCAGTTCTTGGAAAGCTGGTTGGCTTTTTCCCACTGGAATCAGCCATCGCAGCGGGGATGTGTACGACAAATATGGGCGGTTCCGGCAATGTGGCTGTTTTGAGCAGTGCACATAGAATGGAGCTTCTGCCGTTTGCACAGATCGTTACAAGATCCTGCGGAGCGCTGATGCTGACGATTGGAGGAATATTAGTGCAGATGGTGGGATGACTTCTTTTTTAGAACGGAGGAGGTTTGCTAGAAATGGAAATATATCAACTTCGATATTTTGCATATGCTGCGAAATATGAGAATATTACGATGGCTGCACAGGAATTGCATGTATCCCAGCCTTCTATCAGTAAAGCGATTCAGGCGTTGGAACGAGAATTGAATACAGAATTGCTGCGGAAAAATGGAAGATCATGTGTGCTGACGCATGATGGGTATCTGCTTCAGGAAAAGATAAGCCCAGTGTTGGAAGAACTTGAACGGATTCCATTGGAATTTCGAAACAGCGAAAAAAAGAAGATAATCCGTATCAATGCATTGACAGGGGATCAGCTTGTCCCGGAATTGATCCGAAAATTCCGGGAGAAAAATCCTGATGTTTTTTTCAAGGTGATGGATCGAAGAGAAGTGACAAACTGGGATGTCTGTATCAGAAGTACTCTTCCGCAGTTTGTGTTTAATAATGCGGTAAAGTTGATGGAAGAACCTTTGTATCTTGCTTTCCATAAAAGTTCGAGGTTAAAGGAGCTTAAGGAGATCACCTTTTCAGATATAAAAAATGAAAGATTTGTTATGCTTAGAAGTGGAGGAAGCATCCGGACGATTTCGGATGCGATTTTTGAAAAAGAGGGATTTATTCCGGATATTGCGTTTGAATGCGATACAGTCCATATTTTGAAGCGGATGGTCCAGGAGGGGCTGGGTATTGCAATCTGGCCGAAGTATTCCTGGAGAAGTCACCTGTTAAATGAGACCGAACTGACAGACGTCTGCTTCCGGGAGATTGATAAGAATGAGTTTAGGAGATCTCTTTATTTGATTGTTCAGAAAGATCTGAAGATGACAGAGGAATTAGAGAAATTCTGCAAATACACGGAAGAATATTTTGGTTTAGTAAGAGATATGTAAATAAAATGTAAGAAAAATCTATTCGAAATCAGAATATGAAGTATTCGCAGAAAATATTTGCATAATATAAAGTTTAAATATATAATTGTTTCATAAAAGAAAGCGCATCTTTTTAAGAATCAAACCATAGAACTTATGGCGGGGGTCTGAATGTCCCCTTCTTAAAAAGTAGCGCTTTTTTGGCATTTTGAGACCTGGAAGACATGACTACAGAAGGAGGAAGGATTATGAAAAAAAGACTTTATCGCATTACGGCAGCGGCACTTATGATGACGATGCTTGCAGCAAGTATCGTCGGATGTTCAAAGTCGTCATCTGGAGAGGCCGGTTCTTCGGCGGAAACAAGCACGGCAGATTCGGGAAAGCAGGCAGCGGAAACCGGATTAAATCCCTCAACTCCCCCGGAAGGAGTAGCGCTGAAGGATGATATTGTGATCGGAATGAAATCTAAACACACGACAATTGATCCAATGGAAGCCAGCAATACCCAGCACAACTACATGTGGCGTATGGTTCATGATACACCGATTCATTTTAATAATGAGACAAAAGAACTGGAGCCTCAGCTTGCGACAGAATGGTCAACCGATGATGGAGGAAAAACTTACATCTTCAAGCTGCGCGAAGGTGTTAAATTCCATAACGGTGAAACTTTGAAAGCTTCAGATGTCGTATTTACATTTAATAGAATGCAGGGAACGACATCATGTAATGGTTTATATGCTAAAGTAGAATCAGTGGAGGCAGTTGACGACCTGACCGTTAAAATGGTTCTGGTTGATCCGAATCTGGACTGGCCATATATGATGACATTACCGACAGCATCGATTCTCAGTGAAAAAGCAGTGACAGAGGATCCGGAAAAAGGACCTGGAGTTGGAACTGGACCGTGGCAGATTGATTCCTATGAGTTTGGAAACTACACAAAACTTACTGCATTCGCCGACAGCTGGAGAGGTGCTCCGAATGCGAAGACATTTACATTCCGCTATATTCCTGAGAATTCTGCGAGATTGATCGCGCTGCAGAATGGAGAAGTTGATATTTGCGCTGATCCTGCGACGATTGAACTTGGAACAGTCGAAGATGATCCGAATCTGGATCTGATCAGCTATGATGGAGGCTCCCTTACTTATCTTGCGTTCAATACGAAAAAATCGCCGGCAGACAATGAAGATCTCAGAAAAGCAGTGGCATACGGAATTGACATTGACAGCATTATCGCTGTAGCAGCAGAGGGACACGGAAAAAAAGCGACTTCCTTCTGGGGCTGGGATGAGTATGGCTACTATGATTGCGGTGGTTACGAATACAGTCAGGATAAGGCAAAGGAGTATCTGGCAAAGGCATATCCGAATGGCGGCGCGACACTTGATATTTCTGTAAGTGAAGCAGAGAGAAAGACAATTGCGGAGATGATACAGAGCCAGCTTAAGGACGTAGGAATCACAGTAAATATCACAGAGCTTGATTCAGCCGGAATCAGTACAAGCACAACGAATGGCGAGCATCAGTCATGTATTTACGGTATGGGATTCAATATCTTTGGTGATGATGCGAGAAGAATCCTTCAGCCGGGTTCCGCTGTAAACAAAGCACATTATGAAAGTCAGGAAGTTGTGGATCTTCTTGACAAGGCTGTTGCGGAAACAGACGAGACGAAGAGAAAAGAGTATTATAAAGAGATTCAGGAAAATGTTTATGAACATGTTCCGTATATTCCGCTTTATTTTGCAGAAGGCTTCATTGGTGTAAAGAAGGGAACTGGCGGAATTGATATTTATCCAACTTCTAACCATGACTATTCGAATATCTTCGTTCCGGTAAACTAATTAAATATAAGAATTTCATCAGCGGACCGCACCAGCGGTCCGCAATTGATATCATACAGAACATTGTGAAAATGAAAAGGAGGATTCTATGCATCGTTACGTTATAAAGCGATTATTAATGATGATTCCGGTTATCATAGGCGTTTCGTTTCTTGTGTTTTTTATCATGGATATGGCGCCGGGAGATGCCGTAGACCTTATGGCACCGGAGGGAGCAACGGCGCAGGATCTCGCAGCGATCCGTCATGATCTTGGTCTTGATAAGCCGGTTGTACTCCGCTATATTGATTATATGCTGGGGATGCTTCAAGGCGATATGGGCGTTTCTTATGTGTCAAAGACCGATGTATTTTCTACATATATGCAAAAACTTCCGGCAACACTGATACTTTCCTTTGCATCCATTTTTGTTTCTATTATTTTATCAGTGCCGCTTGGAATTTATTCAGCGACAAAACAGGGAAGTATTCAGGATAATATCAGCATGGTTTTGGCGATCATTGGTTTGTCTATGCCGAACTTCTGGCTGGGACTTTTGCTGATCATCGAGTTTTCCCTTCACCTTCACTGGTTCCCGTCAGGAGGCGATCAGACCTGGTCAGCAATCGTACTTCCTGCTATTACGATTGGCACGGGACTTATGGCAACACTTACCAGAACCACAAGATCATCCATGCTGGATGTCTTAAAACAGGAGTATTTAAGAACAGCGCGCGCAAAAGGAATTCCGGAGAAAACTGTTGTCATGTCCCATGCGCTTCGGAATGCGTTGATTCCGATTATCACGATCATGGGAACACAGCTTGCCGGCGTACTGGGCGGTAGTGTTTTGACGGAAACTGTATTTGCCTGGCCGGGAGTTGGACGTCTGATCGTTGATTCACTGAATATGCGGGACACTCCGTTAGTAACCGGCAGTATTATTATGACGACGATTCTGGTCAGCATTGTCCTTCTGATTGTTGATCTTTTGTATGCAGCAGTAGATCCTCGGATCAAGGCACAGTATGTGACATCGAAAAGGAGGAAAAAGAATGGCTAAAGCAATGAAAGGCACTTCCAAAAAAGCACGAAGCCAATTGTCAGAGGTAATGCATCAGTTTCGGAAAAATAAAGGTGCGATGCTTGGAGGTGCAGTTGTCCTTATTATTATATTTATAGCTGTTTTTGCAGATTTCCTTCTGGATTATGATACACAGGTAATTGGTCAGAATCTTGCGGAACGTCTTCAGAGCCCAAATGCGAATCACTGGTTTGGAACAGATGAGCTTGGGCGTGATATTTTCTGCAGAATCCTGTACGGAACAAGATTTTCATGTTCAGTAGGCCTGGTTGCCGTGACGATCGGTCTTGTTATCGGCGTAACGCTGGGAGCTATCGCAGGTTTCTTCGGAGGCTGGCTGGAAGAGTTGATCATGCGCTGTACCGATATTCTCGGAGCGGTTCCGAATATGCTTATGGCGATCGTTATCGTTTCCGTACTTGGACAGAGTATCTGGAATCTGATGCTTGCGGTTGGAATTACGAGTGTTCCCCAGTTTGTCCGGATTACAAGAGCGGCTGTCCTTACTGTCCGGAACCAGGAATACGTGGAAGCATCGAAGGCAATTGGACTCAACAACAGAAAGATCATATTTAAACATATTCTTCCGAACTGCCTGTCTCCGATTATTGTTCAGGCAACTCTCCGGGTAGCATCCGCGATCATTTCTGCATCAAGCCTTAGTTTCCTGGGGCTTGGTGTTCCGGCTCCATCTCCGGAGTGGGGAGCTCTTTTATCAGGCGGAAGAAAATATATCCGTGACTATTCTTATATGACGTTGTTCCCGGGACTTGCGATCATGATTACGGTACTTGCACTGAATCTGATGGGTGATGGCCTTCGCGATGCCCTTGATCCAAAATTAAAGAAGTAGGAGGGCGAATATGGCAGAAAATGTTCTTGAACTTAAAAATCTCAATGTAAAATTTGAATTAGAAGAAGATACGGTAGAGGCTGTGAATGGTATCAGCATTCATCTGGATCAGGGAGAGACGTTGGGGCTTGTTGGCGAGACTGGTGCAGGAAAAACGACAACAGCATTGTCTCTTTTAAGACTGATCGATTCTCCTCCGGGAGTTATGGAATGTGACAAGATGGAAATCTGTGGGGAAGATGTTTTGGCAATGAATGCATCAGAACTGGAGCATATAAGAGGAACATTGGTGTCTATGATCTTTCAGGATCCGATGACTTCCTTAAATCCGGTGTTTACTGTGGGACAGCAGATTGCAGAGAGCATTCTCCGCCATGAAAAAGTGAATCACGAGGAAGCCTGGAAAAAGGCAGAAGATATGCTGGAACTTGTTGGAATTCCGAGAGAACGGGCGATTGAATATCCGCATCAGTTTTCAGGAGGAATGAAACAGCGTGTAATCATTGCAATCGCTCTTGCCTGCAGTCCGAAATTGCTGATTGCGGATGAACCGACTACAGCGTTGGATGTGACGATCCAGGCACAGATCCTTCATCTTATGAGAGAACTGAAAGAGAAAAAGAATACATCTGTGATCATGATCACCCATGATCTTGGAATTGTGGCAGAGACGTGTGACCGGGTAGCAGTTATGTATGCTGGAAAAATTGTAGAGGAGGGAACGCTGGAAGAGGTTTTCAACCATACATTGCATCCATACACAGAGGGCTTGTTCAATTCGCTGCCAAATATTAAGAACAGAACGGCAAGACTTCGGCCGATTCATGGTCTGATGCCGGATCCGACGAATCTTCCGGAAGGATGCTCATTTGCACCGAGATGTAATTATGCAACAGAAGCATGTAAAAAAAGGAAACCGGAGCTTATGACATTCGAGGGAACGCATAAGGCAGCCTGTCTGGCGTATGAAGATGAAAAATTCCATATTGAAAGGGGGAAAAAGAATGGCTGATACGATTCTTGAAGTCAAAAATTTGAAAAAGTATTTTAAAACAGCCAGAGGAACCCTGCATGCGGTCGATGACGTGAGTTTTACGATCGAGCGGGGGAAGACGCTTGGAATTGTAGGAGAATCCGGCTGTGGCAAATCGACAACCGGTCGTGCGATCCTGAGATTATTAGAGCCGACCTCCGGACAGGTGATCTTTGATGGAAAAGATATTACTGCCTTGAAGGCAGTTGAAATGAGAAAGATGAGAAGTGACATGCAGATCATCTTTCAGGATCCTTTTTCTTCGTTGGATCCGAGAAAAACGGTCAGCCAGACGATCGCAGAGCCGATTATAGAGAATAAGATCCTGAAGGACAAAAAAGCAATTGAGGCACGCGTGAAGGAACTGATGGAAACGGTAGGTCTTGCGCAGCGGCTCGTCAATACATATCCGCACGAGCTTGACGGAGGAAGAAGACAGAGAATCGGAATTGCCAGAGCGCTGGCGATGAACCCGAAATTTATTGTCTGCGATGAGCCGGTATCCGCACTGGATGTGTCCATTCAGGCACAGATTCTGAATCTTCTTCAGGATCTGAAAGAGCAGATGGGACTAACCTTTATTTTTATCACGCATGATCTCTCAGTTGTTAATCACTTTGCAGATGAGATTGCAGTTATGTATCTTGGTCAGCTGATCGAGAAGGCACCGACAGAGGAGCTTTTCGATCATCCGATCCATCCGTATACGCGGGCACTTCTCTCCGCGATTCCGATCCCGGAAGTTGGAATCAGCCGTCCGGAAAGAATCCTCTTAAAAGGCGAGATTAGTTCTCCGATCGATCCGCCGGATGAGTGCAGATTTGCAAAGAGATGTATTTATACCTGTGACCAGTGTCATCAGTCATGTCCGAAGCTTATGGAAGTCAGACCGGGTCATTTTGTTTCCTGTCATTTGTGGAAGGATTTTTTGAGTGAGTGAATATAGGAGGATGAAGCATGTATCAGGTATCAGAGCGGGTAAAAAAACAGTTTGAATATACAATGAGTATTCCGTGTGTAAAGGAAGCTATGAAATTTATACAGGATGACGAGAGAAATACGATTGAAGAACAGAAAGAACTGGTTCTCATAGAGGCTCCGACGAGAGAGGAAGAAAAACGAGCTGCGGTCATGATGGAAAAATTTAAAGCTCTTGGCCTTGAAAATGTTCACATTGACCGCGGTGGAAATGTTGTTGGCCTTCGAAGAGGAAGCGGCAAAGGACCGAAGGTATTGATCGAGGGTCATCTGGATACAGTCTTTCCATTTGGAACGGTACATGGTGTAGAGGAGAGAGACGGATTCCTCTACGCACCGGGAATCGGTGATGATACAAGAGCACTGGCAATGCTGTTGGGACTTTTAAGAGCATTGAATCAGAACGAGATCAAGACATTCGGAGACATTGTATTTGTGGCAACTACCCGCGAGGAAGGTATGGGCGGTCTCGGCGGAATGAAAGATTTCCTGAATGATAATGACGACATTGATATTTCACTCACAATTGATAACAATGACATGAGCGCACTGATCTTCGAGGCGACAAGCGGAGAAACCTACGAGGTCAACTTTTATGGTATCGGCGGTCATGCGTTTGGATCGTTTGGCGAGATGGCACAGCCGATCCATGCAGCAGCCAGAGCAGTTGCGAAGATCGCTGATTTTACAGTTCCATCAGATCCGAAGACAAGCTTCTGTGTCTCAAATTTCCACGCTGGAACTGCGGCCGGAGTGCATGCGATCGCATCGCAGGCAACCATCAAATTTAATTTCAGATCAAATTCACCGGAGGAGCTTGCAAAGCTTCGCACAAAAATCTTTGATGCGATCGAAGAAGCATGCCGGGAAGAAACAGAAAAATGGGGAAAAGATGAGATCACCTGGGATAAAAACCTGATCAGTCAGGTTCCGGGCGGAACTCAGGATTCCCATACACCACTGGTAGAATCCGCGTGGCTTGGTTTGAAGTCTCTGGATATTGAACCGGTATTCCATAAAGGCGGCTGCACAAATGCGAACGTAGCGGTTTCGAAAGGAATTCCATCGATCTGTCTTGGACGCGCGTTTGCACCGGATGAAAATAGAAAGAATATAATGAATCATAGTGTTCATGAAAAGTTTCCGATCACCGACTCATATAAGGCAGTTCAGCAGGCATTTATGGTATTGATGATGGCAGCAGGAATCGACGGGGAGACAAATTCTGTTGTGGAGGGAAAATAGATGATGAAGAAAATGACACTGATCGCTACAGGAGATGCGTTTATCACAAGAAGATTTCCGGAAGGCGGTTATGAGGGATTTGAGCAGGTCAGAGACGTGATCAATCAGTATGATGTGAAATTTTCGAATCTGGAGATGACATTCCATAATGAGGAAGGATATCCGGCGGCATTTTCCGGAGGAACCTGGGCAATGGCAGATCCAAGAACCCTTGATGATATGAGATCGTTTGGTTTTAATCTGTTTAATACGGCAAATAATCATTCCTGCGACTACAGTCATGGAGGCGTTCTTGCGACTATCCGAAATCTTGAAGAGAGAGACATGATCTTTGCCGGAACAGGAAAAAATCTTTCCGAGGCATCAAAACCATGCTACCTGGAGACGAAAAACGGACGTGTCGCAATGATTGCGGTCTCTTCAAGCTTCCATGAGTCAGGAATGGCTGGTGGACAGAGCGCGGAATTGATCGGAAGACCGGGATTAAATCCTCTTCGTTATGAAACGATTTACCATGTCACAAAAGAGAATTATAAGAAAGCAGAAGAACTGGCGGCGCTTACAAAGATCAACGCAACGATGGAGCGGTCTGTAAAAAACGGATATCAGAATCCGCCGGCTTCCGGAACACTGCCCTTTGGAACATACAAATTTGTTCTGGATGAAAAAGACTGGATCGAGAGCGTTCCATTCCCGGCTGATATGGAACGTGTCGAGAAGGAGATCATTGAGGCAAAAAAACAGGCAGATATCGTTCTTGTAAGCTTTCATGGTCATGAGACAGATGGGGAGGACACAACGGTTCCATCCATGTTCCTTGAGACATTTTCAAGAAGATGTGTGGATGCGGGAGCTGATGCGGTAATCGGACACGGACCGCATGAACTTCGTGGAATTGAGATCTATCACGGAGCGCCTATCTTCTACAGTCTGGGAAATTTCCTTTTTGAGACAGAAACTGTGGAAAAGCAGCCTTATGATGCATACATAAATAAAAAAATGCCGCTGGATGCCAAGGTGGGTGCCTATATGGATGCCCGCAGTAAAAACGGCACGGCCGGATACGGAGTGCTTCCGGAGATCTGGCTATCCGTGATGGCAGGCTGGACCATGGAAGATGGACATTTGACAGAAATCAAACTGTATCCGATTTCTCTTGGAATGACAGAAAAAAGGCCGCAAAAAGGAGTTCCGGTGTTGACCGGTGATGAGAACGTACTGTCATACCTGGCAGAGCTTTCAAAACCTTACGGAACTGAGATGGAAATTAAAGACGGCGTAGGAACGATCAGACTTTAAAGAAGATAGAAGGTGAGCAGATATGGAAGATAGAAAGAGCAAAATCCTGAGCGAAATTGACCGGGACAGGGAAGAACTTGAAGAATTATCCAGAAAGATCCACGATGATCCTGAATTGGGATTTGAGGAATTTCATGCGCTTAGCTATATCAGTGATGTATTGAAAAAGCACGGATACCGTGTGGAACAGGGATACGGAGGTCTGGAAACGTCGTTCCGGGCTGAAAAAGAAGGATCAAAACCGGGTCCGACCGTAGCCTTTCTGGCAGAGTATGATGCATTGAAAGGAGTTGGACACGGATGCGGCCATAATTTAATCGCAACGTGTTCAACGGGGGCTTTTCTGGGACTCGCTTCCGTGATGGAAGATCTCCCGGGAAAAGTATGTATCATAGGAACACCTGCGGAAGAAGGCGGTGCCGGAAAGGTAAAGCTTCTGAAAAATGGGGCGTTTGATGATGTTGACTTTGCCCTGATGATGCATCCGTCATCAGGTGGTTCAAATCTTGTAGGACGCGGAGGCCGGGCCGCCTGCTCCGTAAAAGTACACTTTACCGGAAAAGGTGCGCATTCTTCCGTACCGAAAAATGGAATCAATGCCCTGAGCGCTGTCATTCATGTTTTCCAGCAGATCGACCTGATGAGACCGACTTTTGACCCGCAGGATAACATCAATGGAATCATCTCGAATGGCGGAAGTGCGGCCAATGTGATTCCGGCATCAGCAGATTGTGAATTCTGTATCCGCGCGGATACCATGAAGAGAATCGAAGGGCTGATCGATGTAATAAAACTCTGTGTCAGAAACGCGGAACAGTTGACCGGAGCAAAAGCGGATATCAGCTGGGGTGAGATATCAGCGGAGCGTTATCCGAACCGGCCGATGTGTCAGGCATTTAAAGATAACATGGAGATATTGGGAATTGAGATGAAGTGGCCGGATCCGAAGGCACAGTACGGATCATCGGATATCGGCAATGTTTCTATAAAAATTCCGGCGATCCATGATTATCTGTCGATCACTGATGATAAAACGATTCAGGCTCATACGAAAGAGTATGCGGATGCTGCAAAAAGTGAAGAAGCTCAGGAAATCTGCCTGAAAGGTGCGAAGGGTCTTGCGATGACAGGATATGATATTTTGTCAAGCGATGAGTTCCAGGCGGAGATCCGTAGATTCCATGAACAGCAGATCCCGGATTTTTATAAAGAGAAGAAATCATAATTGTAACTGTTCAGTAGGTCTGCGCACTTGCTGCGCTGACCGTAAGAAAACATAGGCTGGAAGGCAAAAATCCCATCAGCGAAGCTGATCTGGAATGGATTTTTGCACGTAACTATGAAGGTACTGAATAGTTACTCATAATTAAGAAATACAGTGATCTGTATAGGAAACTCAAAAAGAATATTTGAATAAATCGATCAGAATCGATATAATCAATATGAAGACGGCGCACCTGTGTGAGAAGCGGATCATCAGGTGCGCGCAGAGTAAAGGAGAGTACCCATGAACAAAATCACAAATGCGTCAAGATTTCTTTTTGAGGAACTTGTATCCAGGATACAGGAACGTTCCAACGCAGTGGGAATCGCGGTTGCGATCGTTGACCGAAATGGAAATACACAGTATGAAAAGTTTTTTGGATACCGGGATCAGGAGAGAAAATTGCCGATCGATGAGGATACGATCTTCGGATTAGCGTCCGTCACGAAATCCTTTGTGGCTTTATCGATCATGCAGTTAGTCGAAGCCGGAAAAGTAGATCTGGATGATCCGGTGAGCAAATATATTCCGGAATTTACAAACCGTAATCAGAAACCGGTAAAGGTATGGCACTTTTTATGTCACACAGCGGGCTTTTATCCGATGCACCGCACAATCATCAATGAGATTGCGCAGAAGGCAGGACTGGATGAGAATGAGACAGGGGATTTTGCGTTCTGTGAGAAGATCGCATTGGAAGGAACAAAGGCAGTCGCTGAGCTGCTGGATGCCCAGACAAAGGAAAACGGCGGTCTGATCGGAGATCCGGGAAACTACATGAGCTATTGCAATGATGGCTTTGGACTTTTGTCGGAGATCGTACGTCGTGTCGGCGGAGAGAACAGCTTTGCGGAATATGTGAAAAAACATATTCTTGAGCCTCTTCACATGGAGCGGAGCAGCGGAGAGTATGTAAGACCGGCAGCAGATGCGAATGCGGCAATTCTCTACAAAATGCAAAAAGGTGTCATGACTTCCGGCAGAGATTACCATGACAATGCATTTTCTCTTGGCGGAGCCGGTTCCCTTAAATCTACGCTTGCAGACATGAAAAAATACATCTGCATGTATCTGAATTACGGAAAAGGAATCGATGGAACAAGGATCCTCTCCCAGGAGGGTGTCCGGACGATGTGCCGCCCAAGAATCGACTATCGCCCGGAGAGCCATTATTGCTTTGGCCTTTCGCAGAAGAAGCTGGATGACCTGACGGTTATGGAGCATGGCGGAAGCCTGCCGGGAGTTTCGTCAAATTTATCCTGGTCGTATGATGCCGGAGTGGGCGTTATGGTACTGTGCAACACGTCGGGCGTGCCGGTTAGCACGATCGCGGATGCAGCAATGCGGATGTATCATGGAAGAAATCCGATCGAGGACCGATTTGTTTATCAGGAGACGGAGTGGGATGCGGAAAAGAGAAAGGCGATATGCGGCACCTTCCGTTCAGATGAAGATAACAATATCACGATCTTTGAAAAAGATGGAAATCTGGCAGTCAAAGAGGGAGAGACGCTTCTTCGATTTGTGCCGGTGCAGGAATTTTTAGGGATTGTGCGCAACCCGGATAAGGATGGCTACGTGAGATTCTTCGAAAATGAGAATGGTGAGATCTTTGCAATCGGATACGGTGGAAGAATGCTGCCGAGAGTGAAAGACTGATTGGATCAAAGTTTGAGCATGAAAAAATGCCGGACGATCGGGAAGACTGATCGTCCGGCATTTGACTGCCATGCTGGATCCATACAGTGTGTTTTATATGACGATCAATTAGTGGATAAAGCCTTCTGCCCATTTCTTAAAGTTTGCGAAGTCCTCTTCGTTCGGATGGGAGAGGCCTTCATTGTATGTGTCGCGAAGAAGCTTTGCCTTTGCGTCCTCCGGGTCCTTTTCGAGCATTGCGGCAAATTTATCGGCGACTGCCGGCTGCATTTTCCCCTGGCAGACGAAGCCTGTAAGAACAGTGTTGTTTACGGGAATATTTGCCTCTGCCTGCTTTAAGATCGAGTGGATGTAATCAGGAGCGGCATATCCGGCTGTGCCGAAAAGAGCGATCTTTGTATTCTGAAGGTTTTTTAAGAAGATCCGTGTCCTGTCATCACAGCTTCCTTTATCGGTCCAGAAGCCGGCGAAGATAAGGTCCGCGCCAAGCTCTGGGGAGTAATGGGACGTATCACCGAAATAAACACAGTGCTCATGCGGAAGGATATCATGGAGACGATCTGCGAGTGCTGCAGTATTTCCGGTTTTACTGGAATAAACGATGGCATATTTCATTGGCATTTCCTCCATTTACTGTAATGATGCGGCAATTGCGTCTGCAAGTGCGTCAAGCTCAGCTTCCTGATCATTTTTCAGGGCTGATTTAATGGTTACATCTGCCTCGAGCACATGGATATTTTTCATTGTACCGAGGATTTCACCCATCTGCTTTGAGGTGGTTGCCGCCCAGGTTCCGTTCTGGATCAGGGCCGCGGTACGGTTTGTAAGACCGTGGGCTGCAAGCTGGTGGAGAAGCGTATCCATATTGCAGAAGATACCGCCATTATAGGTGATAGATGCAAAGACCATCGCGGAGGTACGGAACGCGTCTGCAATGATGTAGGACGGATGGGTCTTGGAGACGTCAAAGACGGAAATATGGCGGATGCCGCGGTCGGCAAGCTTTCCGGCAAGGATATCGGCAGCCTTTTCCGTATGGCCGTAAACAGAGCCGTAGGCGATCGTTACAGATTTTTCTTCCGGCGTATAGGAGCTCCATTTGAGGTATTTATCGATGAGCCATGGGAGATCTTCTCTCCAGATCACGCTGTGGAGCGGGCAGATCATCCGGATCTCGAGCCCGGCAGCCTTCTTTAAGAGACCCTGTACGGACATGCCGAATTTTCCAACGATATTTGTATAATAACGTCTCGCCTCAGAGAGCC
Source organism: Pilosibacter rotomagensis (assembly GCF_045062245.2). NCBI lineage: Bacteria > Bacillati > Bacillota > Clostridia > Eubacteriales > Clostridiaceae > Pilosibacter > Pilosibacter rotomagensis. Next base: position 866,099 of record NZ_CM170323.1, read on the forward strand.
AGGCACCCTTATAGTCGATCTCATCAGCAAAGATATTTCCGTCGACAGCGCCGAAGGAACCGAAGGCATCAGCGGAGAACAGGATCTTTTCTGTCTTTTCATAGGTAACCATGACCTCCGGCCAGTGTACCATCGGGGCCATCACGAAGGTGAGTTCGTGGGAGCCAAGAGAGAGGGTATCGCCCTCTTTTACCGGAATCGCGCGGCTGTCCACATCAAAATCAAAAAACTGTTTCATCATTCCCACAGCCTTTGCGGTGCATACGATCTTTGCCTCCGGGTAAGCGGCGATCACATCGGCGATGGATGCGCAGTGATCCGGCTCCATGTGGTTTACGATGAGATAGTCCAGAGTGCGGCCCTTTAAGGCAGCGGTCACATTTTCGAGAAAATCATGGGTGAAGGACGCGTCCACGGTATCGAAGAGCGCTGTCTTCTCGTCAAGAAGAACGTAAGAGTTATAGGACATTCCTGTAGGAACCGGATAAACATTTTCAAAGAGAGCGATGCGGCGGTCGTTGACGCCGACCCAGAAGAGAGAATCTGTAAGCTTTCTTATGTTATTCATGTTAGAAACCTCCTGATAATAATATTGCTGTGGCGTTTTCGGAATCTGTCAGAACGGGAACGGTGAAATACCGGAAAGGTACTGGCTTCTGAAAGAGTCACAAAAGGTCGAAAAATAAAATCATCTGGACCTATATATCTATATTGTTGATGAATTTTGAAATTATAGAAATAAATTCAGACAAGACAGAAATATTAGCGCAGATATATTATCATTTTAAATGGAAAGTCGTCGGAAAGCAAGTAAAACCATCCTGTAAAATCTTAAAAAATTATTAAATACCAGTTGACAAGCGGGATATGAAGTCATATAATTCACTTGAAATTGATATTCGTTATCAATACAACTGTTCCCACAAATGGTTTGGTGAGAGGTGATGGAAATGCTTACAGATGTAATTGTTTTGTTGCTGGTTGCCATGGCCGTGATCGGTGTGATAAAGAGTATCCGGAAACAGAAGAAGAGCGGTTCCTGTGGGGGCTGCTGCGGTTCCTGTTCCGGTTGCAGCGGATGCGGCAGTGTCCATTACGATACAGCTCCGAAAGCTCATAAAGCCTGAGCGGATGGGAGTGTAAAGAGGAGGAAACATGATGCCAATGACATTTTTACGTGCCGGTGAGACCGGCATGATCCAGCGTGTCGGCGGAGCGGAGGATACAAAGAGATTCCTCGCGAATCTTGGCTTCGTGGATGGCGCAGCAGTGACAGTGATCTCTGAACTCAACGGAAATCTGATCGTAAACATCAAGGATTCCAGAGTTGCGATCAACAAGGAGATGGCAAAGCACGTTATGGTGCAGTAGCTGTGAAAAAAGATGGTAACTGTTCAGCAGTTTGCATTATCCCGCAGGGAAGTGCAGACTGGGAAGAATGGGCAGTTATGGATGATGAAAGTTCAAGTGGGAGTTTTCCCACTTTGCTTTTTCCCCATAGGTTAGCATGCACTAATTAGCAACAACTAATCGGAAACTTTTGGAAAAATTTCACAAAAGGCAGGGGGAATGGATCCGGACCGCAGGAGTGGTTCACAAGGATAGAAAGGAGAAGACATGACATTACGTGAAGTTCCGGTACATACAACGGTTAAAGTTGTAAAGATCAACGGAGAGGGCGCATTCCGCCGCAGAATCATGGACATGGGCATTACCAAAAACAGCGAGATCTACGTTCGTAAAGTAGCGCCGCTCGGTGATCCGGTCGAGATCACGGTCCGTGGATATGAACTGTCTTTGAGAAGAGACGATGCGGAAAGTGTCGAAGTCGTTACAGTCTGATGACGGGATAAATGTTTTACCTGATGTGTATGCAAAACATTGGCAAAACACGGTTGCTGTCCCCGCGGAGTGTGGACAGTGACAACACAAGTGCAGGAAAATAGGAGGATGAAAAATGGCTATTAAAATCGCATTAGCCGGCAACCCGAACTGTGGTAAGACGACCATGTTCAATGCCCTCACAGGCGCGAACCAGTACGTCGGAAACTGGCCGGGTGTAACAGTAGAGAAAAAAGAAGGTAAATTAAAATCTTCAAAGAGCGGTGAAGAGATCATCATCACAGACCTTCCGGGTGTTTACTCCCTTTCTCCGTACACACTGGAGGAAGTTGTAAGCCGTGATTATCTCGTTCACGAGAAACCGCAGGCGATCATCAATCTGGTAGACGCAACAAACATTGAGAGAAACTTATATTTGACGACTCAGATCCTCGAGATCGGTATTCCGGTTGTAATCGCGTTAAACATGGCTGATCTGCTTGCAAAGAGCGGGGATAAGATCGATGTGAAGAAGCTTTCCGAGATCTTCGGCTGTGAAGTTGTTGAGACTTCCGCGTTAAAGGGCACAGGCCTTAAGGAAGTTGTCGAGAAAGCGATCGAGGCAGCGAAGAAGAACGAGTGGAAGAACCCGGCCGGCATCTTCTCCGGAAGCGTAGAAAACGCGATTGAGAAGGTTGAGGAGGCTGTCGGTGACGCTGTGGACGCAGACCAGAAGAGATGGTTCGCGATCAAGCTTCTTGAGAAGGACAGCAAGGTCATCGAGCAGTTACATCTTCCGGCATCCGCTATGGCAGCGGTCAACACGGAGGTTACCCGTCTTGAGAAAGAGACTGATGACGATACAGAGAGCATCATCACAGACGAGCGTTATACATACATCGGAAGCGTGATCGATAAGGCCGTTAAGAAATCCGGCAAGAAGCTCTCCACCTCCGATAAGATCGATAAGATCGTTACAAACCGTATCTTAGGTATCCCGATCTTCGCGGCAGTAATGTGGTTCGTTTACTACATCTGCGTAAGTACACTTGGTACCATGGGTACAGACTGGGCAAATGATACATTCGGCGGCGGCATTCAGGAATGGGCAGGCGCAGCACTCGCAGCGGCAGGTGCAAGCGACTTCATCCAGAGCCTTGTTGTAGACGGTATCCTCGGCGGACTCTTCGCTGTATTCGGATTCCTGCCGCAGATGGCACTCTTATTCTTAATGCTTTCCATCCTTGAGGACTGCGGATACATGGTACGTATCGCATTCGTCATGGACCGTGTGTTCCGTCACTTCGGACTTTCCGGTAAGAGCTTCATTCCGCTCCTTATCGCATCCGGCTGCGGTATCCCGGGTATCATGGCCTCCAAGACCATTGAAAACGATAACGACAGACGTCTTACCATTATGACAGCCACATTTATTCCGTGCGGTGCGAAGCTTCCGGTTATCGCTCTTTTAGGCGGCATCATGGTCGGCTGGACCTCCGGAGATTACTCCGATGCGGGAAATACAGCATTCTTAATGTATGCGTTAGGTATCGTCTGCGTTCTTGTAGCAGCGATCATGTTAAAGAAGACAAAACCGTTCTCCGGCGAGGCAGCTCCGTTCGTTATGGAGTTACCGGCATACCACATCCCGTCTGCCAAGACCGTTCTCATGCACACCTGGGAGCGTCTGTGGGGCTTCATTAAGAAAGCCGGAACGATCCTGTTCCTTGCATGCGTGATCATGTGGATCCTCTCCACATTCGGCTTTGAGAATGGTTCCTTTGGCATGGTAGAAGATACAGAGAACTGCCTGATGGCAATCCTCGGAAGTGCACTTGCATGGATCTTCACTCCGCTCGGATGGGGCAAATGGCAGTGTGTTGCAGCGGCGATCTCCGGATTCTCCGCAAAAGAGGGTATCGTTTCCACAATGGGTGTCCTTGCAAATGTCAGCGAGGATCTCTCCGAGGAGACAGACGTTGTCGCAGCCGCGATCAGAGACTGGTTCCCGACAATGGCAGCAGCCTTCTCCTTCCTTGTATTCAACCTGTTAAACTCCCCGTGTCTGGCGGCTATTTCCACAATGGCCCAGCAGATGCAGTCCAGAAAGTGGTTCTGGTTTGCAATCATCTTCCAGAACGTGTTCGCTTACTGTGTAGCACTGATGTTCTACCAGTTCGGTCTTCTTATGGAAGGCGGTTCCTTCGGAATCGGCACAGCAGCAGCCGTTATTGTTCTTCTCGGATTCCTCTATATGCTGTTCCGTCCGGATCCTTATAAGAACCAGAAGAAGGCATCCCGCCGCTCTGTAGCAGCTTAATTTTGGCAGTATTACTTCATTATTCCATAGAAACTCTATAAAAGATCCAGGTCAGAGGCGGACGTCGCTTCGTGGCCTGGATCTTTTCAGTTGGAAACCGCATAGCTTATAGAAGGAAGATTGCGAGAGCCGCGCCGGGGTCCGGACGGCCTTCGCGGATCAAAGGAGACAAAAACGATGGAAAATATCGGAAATATTATTCTTGGGATCATGATCCCGTTTGCGGGGACGACACTTGGAGCTGCGTGTGTATATTTTATGAAGAAGGGAATCCGTCAGAATGTGGAAAAAGGTCTTCTGGGCTTTGCGTCCGGTGTCATGGTGGCGGCATCCGTGTGGTCACTTCTGATCCCTTCCATGAATCTTTCCGCGGATCTGGGACGTCTGGCGTTTCTGCCTGCGGTGACCGGATTCTTCTGCGGCATTCTGTTCCTGCTGTTCCTTGACGGGCATGTGCCTCATCTTCACATCGGGTGCGATGAACCGGAAGGTCCGTCCTGCACGTTAAAAAAAAATACGATGCTTGTCCTTGCGGTGACCCTTCATAATATTCCGGAAGGAATGGCGGTCGGTGTCATGTTCGCGGGACTTCTTACGGCAAACAGCGGGATCACCTTAGCCGGTGCGTTTGCCCTGGCCGTCGGGATCGCGATCCAGAACTTCCCGGAGGGCGCGATCATTTCCCTGCCGCTTAAGGGTGAGGGAATGAGCAGCAACCGGGCATTCTTGTATGGAACGCTTTCCGGCGTTGTAGAGCCTGTCGCGGCGCTTTTGACCGTGCTGCTATACAGGGTCCTCGCTCCGGTCCTGCCGTATCTTCTCGCCTTCGCTGCAGGAGCGATGATGTACGTGGTCGTGGAGGAGCTGATCCCGGAGACCGCGGAGGGAGAACACTCGAATATCGGGACCATCGGGTTTGCGGTCGGGTTTGCCCTGATGATGATGCTTGACGTGGCACTTGGGTGATACAATATGGACGATTGAGTGTCATCTGTCTGCCCGCTGTTCGGTGGAAAAAAGACAGAAAAACAAAAAGAAAAGTGGATATCCAGAGTCCATGATGTGACTCTGGGATATCCACTTTTTATTTCCGGCAATCAGATTTTTCAACACGGATCAGTCAAATTGTCAAAATTACATCTATTATTGGGAATGTGTGCTTAATTAGAATCTCTTCCAGGTACCCCGATAGAAAAGCAGCAGCAGCGGGAAGAGCTCCAGACGTCCGGCAAGCATATCAAAGGTCAGAACCAGCTTGGAGAAGTTGGAGAAGAGCCCGAAGTTCTGGGCCGGGCCTACAAGTTCCAATCCCGGTCCGATGTTGTTTAAGGTCGCCGCGACGGCGGTAAAGTTTGTCACAAGATCGTAGTTGTCGATGCCGATGAGCAGCACGGAGATCGCGAAGATCAGGATGTATGCCGCAATGAAGACATTTACGGAGCGGAGAACCACATGCTCCACCGCGCGTCCCTCAAAATGGATCTTGCGGACCTGATTCGGATGGAGACTCTGGGAGAGCTCCTTTGTCAGGGAGCGGAATAACAGCACGATACGGGACACCTTAATGCCGCCGCCGGTACTTCCCGCGCAGGCACCGATAAACATTAAGAGCACCAGGATTGTTTTCGGGATTGTCGGCCAGGAGTTAAAGTCCACGGTGGCGAAGCCGGTGGTCGTGATGATGGAAGCAACCTGAAACGCGACATGGTGGAACGCGAGGAACAGGCTGTCGAAGAAATCCCGGACAAAAAACGTGATGACGAGGATCGACGCGGCAATGATCCCGAGGTACCATCGCGCCTCCTCGCAGCGCAGCGCTTCCTTCGGCTTTTTCATATAGAAGAGGAAGTACACGTTAAAGTTGATGCCAAAGAGGATCATAAACACGGTAACTACGCCCTGAAGGTAGGTGGAATAGCTTCCGAAGCTGTCGTTCTTGATACCGAAACCTCCGGTTCCCGCGGTACCGAAAGCGGTACACAGGGAATCAAACACCGGCATCTGTCCCACAAGCAGGAGAATAACCTCTAGAACCGTCAGGAAGAGATAGAGCCCATAGAGGATCTTTGCGGTGGACTGCACCTTCGGGACCAGCTTTGTGACAGAGGGTCCCGGGCTTTCTGCCTTCATGAGGTTCATATGATAGCCGTTTCCGGTAAGCGGAAGCAGGCAGAGAAGGAACACGAGAACTCCCATACCACCGATCCAGTGTGTAAAGCTCCTCCAGAACAGGATGCCGTGCTGAAGCGGTTCCACGGCGGGAAGAATACTGGCACCGGTCGTCGTAAATCCGGACACAGTCTCAAACAGGGCATCCACCGGATTTGTGATGGATCCGCTTAAGAGGAACGGGATGGAACCCATGATACTCATGACGATCCAGCTTAAGGCAACCGTCACGGAACCTTCCCTTGCGTAGAATACCTTGTTTTTCGGCTGCTTGCGGACAAGGATCACACCCGGAATCAGGCAGAGGACGATCGTGATGAAGAATGCCAGTGCGCAGCTTTCATGGTAGATCAGGGAGACTGCCAGGGATGGCACAAGAAGCGCCGCCTCCACGTCCAGAATCCAGCCGATAATATAAAAGATCATCGAATAATTCATGGAATCGCTCCTTTATGATTTTAAGATATCCCGGATATCACCGAGACCGCGGTTTGTGGTCACGAGAATCACGGTATCCCCGACCTTGATTATATTCTGACCGCGGGGGGTGAGGATCTGACCGTTTCGGTTGATGCAGCAGATCAGAAGGTTGTCCTTTAAGTTTAAGTCCATAAGCGGCACATTCGTGACAGCGGAATCCTCTTTGATGGAGAACTCCAGTGCTTCGGCACGGCCGTCCAGGATCTTATACAGTGTTTCCACGTTGCAGCCGATGGTGTTCTGGCGGGCACGGACGTACTGTAGGATATAATCTGCCGTCAGGTACTTCGGGTAGATGATGCTGTCGATACCGAAGCTGTCGATCACGTCATCGAAGGCGATCTTATTGACCTTTGCGATGAGCTTTGCGTTGGAGTGGAGCTTTCCGTAGAGGGCGAGGAAGATATTCTCCTCGTCAAGTCCGGTGAGGGCCACAAGGGAATCAGCGTAGGTCAGGCCTTCTTCCAGAAGAAGATCCCGATCACTTCCGTCCCCGTTTATGATGTCAGCGCCGGGAATCACTTCGCTTAAGTAATCACAGCGCTCTTTTCGCTGCTCGATGATCCGGACACGGAACCCGATCTTTAAGAGGTCCTGGGCCAGATAGTGGGCGATGGTGCCGCCGCCGATGATCAGGGAATTTTTTACGGATTTTGAGCGGAGACCGATCTTTTCAAAAAACTGAGCCGTATTTTCAAGAGATCCCACGATAGAGAGGATATCCGTATCCTGAAGGACAAAGCTTCCGTTCGGGATCACGACCTCGGATCCGCGCTCAACGGCACAGATCAGGACATCGCATTTTAACTGTCTCATGATATCCATGATAGTTTTTCCGCCGAACCCGATCTCAGGTTTTAAGCGGAAACGGAGAAGCTCGACACGTCCCTTTGCGAAGGTGTCGATCTTGATGGCGGACGGGAATTTTAAGAGCTTTAAGATCTCTCTGGCCGCCGTCAGCTCCGGGTTGATGATCATGGAGAGTCCGAGCTTTTCCTGAATGAAGCGGATCTCCTTATTATAGAGCGGGTTTCTTACGCGGGCGATGGTGTCACAGTGTCCGGTCTTCTTCGCCATCAGGCAGCAGAGGAGGTTTAATTCGTCCTCGCCGGTGACAGCGATAAAGAGGTCCGCGCTTTCAACTCCGGCCTCCTGCTGGATATTGAAGCTGGCGCCGTTTCCAACGATTCCCAGGGCGTCAAACTGGTTGGAAAGATGTTCCACTTTCTGCGGATTCATATCGACCATAACGAGATCGTGGCCCTCGGCGCTTAAGCGCTCCGCAAGGCTCACGCCGACTTTTCCGCAGCCGACAATGATGATCTTCATATGTTTACCGGTCCTTTCAATTAATTACGCTTCCCAGCGTCCGGAAGCGCCGCACGGGAGTACAAGTTTGGAACTTGTAACCGGAAGTCCGATCTCCTCGGAGCTTACAGTTCCGCCGAACTGCGGAACAACGGCTGTTCCGAGCATATAAGTCAGAACGGCCGGAGCTAGTCCGGTTGTGTAGGAGTTGATCAGGTAGAATAACGGCTTGTCGGAGAGGAGCTTTGCACACAGCTTTACTAACGGGTAGATTGCGTCCTCGATCTTCCAGATCTCGCCCTTCGGGCCTCTTCCATAGGAAGGCGGATCCATGATGATCGCGTCGTAGTGGTTTCCACGGCGGATCTCACGCTCTACGAATTTTACGCAATCATCCACGATCCAGCGGATCGGCGCGTCCTCAAGGCCGCTGGACTTCGCGTTCTCCTTTGCCCAGGCGACCATGCCCTTTGAGGCGTCAACATGGGTCACGGAAGCTCCGGCTTTCGCGGCTGCCAGAGTTGCTCCGCCGGTGTAGGCGAAGAGGTTTAAGACCTTGACCGGGCGTCCCGCGTTTTTGATCTTTTCGCCAAACCAGTCCCAGTTTGCCGCCTGTTCCGGGAAAAGACCGGTGTGCTTAAAGCTGAAGGGCTTTAACTGGAAGGTCAGGCCTTTGTAGTTGATGCTCCACTGCTCCGGGAGACTGAAGAATTCCCACTCGCCGCCGCCTTTTGAGCTTCTGTGGTAGTGGCCGTTCATCTTTCTCCACTGTGGTGCCTTTTTATCGGTATCCCAGATAACCTGGGGATCCGGACGGACCAGAATATATTTTCCCCAACGTTCCAGCTTTTCACCGCCGGAACAGTCGATGACTTCATAGTCCTTCCATCCATCTGCTATCCACATAATTGTATTCCATCTCTTTCTTTAGACTTTTTTTGCGTAAAAACGGATCAGGGGCATAAAATGCCTATGATATACCAGTATAATAGATTCGGGGGATACTGTCAAATAGGAGTGGGGATGGAATGCGGGATGTTGGCGGAAATATGGGGAACATGAACGGAAAATGTGTCTTTCTGTGGCGGGAATGCGGCAGAACTGTGGTGGGGACTTAAGAGAATTGACAGGTATTTTCTGTTGAATAATCAGGGAGTTACTGGTAAAATAAAATCAGATGTATTGCGAAATGAAAAATACGGCCGGAAGGCAGAAATCCCATCGGCGGAGCTGATCCGGAATGGATGTTGGCGATAGTTATACGCCTTTTGGGGTACAGGAAGGAGACGGAGCGAGTGAAGAAAAAAGGGTTAAGAATACTGGCAGCAGCGGCGGTCCTGACTTTCGGATGTCTGACGATGAACGCCTACGCAGCGGAAGGCTGGGCGCTTTCCAATAATATATGGACGTATCTTGATAAGAACGGAAACCGCGTGACGAATGAGTGGAAAAAGGGCGCGGACAATCTCTGGAGATATTTAAACAACAGCGGTGAAATGGCGGTCAACAGCTGGGCCGACAACGATTACTATGTGGATGCTAACGGAATCATGGTGGCGAATAAGTGGATGCAGATCGCGTCCCCGTACAGCAGAGACAGTCAGACCTACTGGTTCTACTTCGGTTCCAGCGGAAAAGTCACAAAGGACACCTGGAAGAAGATCGATGGAAAAAGTTATTACTTTGACGCTGACGGAATCATGCAGACCGGCTGGACCGAAGATGGGGATTACTATTTAAGCTCCAGCGGAGCGATGGTGACAGGATGGAGATATCTGGAGCCGAAGGATGAGGACAGCAGCCTTTACGGAACGGAAAGCGATGATGGAAAGTACTGGTTCTATTTTTCCGCAAGCGGAAAGAAGCAGAGCCCGTCGACCAGCGATGACGGCGGAGAGTATAAGGTAACAAAGATCGATGGAAAATACTATTGCTTTGACGCAGACGGACGGATGCGCACCGGCTGGGTGTATTTAGAAGGTGATCCGGAAAATTCAAGTAAGAGTTCGATTGCGGATTGGAGATATTTCGCGGAGAGCGGGATCCAGAACGCTACAGTCGGCGCGGCGATCTCAGGCTGGCTTTCCTTAAACCCGCCGGAACAGCTTCAGGACAATGTGGATGAGCCGGTGGTATGGTATTATTTTGATAAAAACGGTGAGCCAAAGACCGGACCGGAAGACGGAAAAGCGTCCACGAGCGATTTTGTCCGCATCAATGGAAAGACGTATCTCTTCGATCAGAAAGGAAATCCGGTCAAAGGATTAAAGAAGGTACGGATCGGATCGACCAGCGAATATACGTCCTACTACTTTGATAAGTCATCCAGAACCTCAGTAAAAGGAAAAATGACCGTCGAGGAAGGCGATGGAAATAAGACCACGTTTTATTTCAATGAAGGGACCTATGCAGGCCGCGGAACAAACGGCGTGAAGAACGGATACCTTTATTATATGGGAAAACTTCAGCAGGCAGACAGCTCCAGCCGCTATGCGCTGATCAGCATTCCGAATGGAAACGGCAGTTATCAGACGTATGTGGTAAACAGCTCCGGACGTATCTCCAAGAATACGACGGTAAAGGACCGCGATGGAAACAAATATAAAGTGAATTCCAGCGGGATTCTGACGCATATCAATGACGAGGCAGCAAGCTCCACGGAAGATTACGGTGAGCCGACTGAGCCGGTATTTGAGAATGACTGATATGGATCCAGGATAAACGATAAAGGATTTTTTGAAGGACCAGGGGCAGAGATGTTCCTGGTCTTTTCTTTTGCATTTCGTGCAGAATTTTGACATCTTGTGTCGAACCGATTGATACGCCTTGTTTTCTAATGATATTCTGGCGACAGAGACTTGACGATAAGAGGGAGGCGGATCGCATGAGATATAATTTTAGAAGATGGATGGCAGGATTATTGACGGCAGTGATGGTGGGATCCACGATCATATCACCAGTGTATGCGGAATCAGCTATGATTCGACCGGATACTGATTTTGAAGTATATACGGCGAGTGATGCAGTGAAGGAGAAAGCGACACAGTCAGACACGGTGAGAAAACCGCAGAGGGCGAAAAAAGATGAATTATTGAAGCTTAAGGCATCGGACTCCAATGCGCTTCTCAGGACATTGAGTGCCGCAAAGGAGTATGATCTGAAGAATGGGGAAGTGATCATTGATCGGGATGGCGATTACACGATCAGCGGCACATATAAAAAGACGACTGGAACGGCCCATATAACGGATCATGTGATCACGGTGAAGAAGGATGTTTCTGCGACGATCACTTTAAAGGGTGTGTCAATTGAAACCGCAAATGCGAATACAGTTAAAATGTCCTGTATTGAACTTGAAGAGGGAGCGGATGTGACGCTGGTTCTCTCCGGAATGAACAACCTGTATACAGTCAGCGATTCCGGCGCGGCGATCCATGTGCCGGAAGGAAGCAGCCTGACGATCAAGGCAGGATCTGATCAGGCTACCCTGTATGCGTTTGCGCGCGCTTATGGAGCGGGAATCGGAGGAAACAGCGGAGAGGGACATGGCGAGATCACGATCGAAAGCGGAACGGTGGCAGCTTGTTCTGGAATGAGTCTGACAGATAAAGGACTGGAAAAAGGAACGGAATCGGACAGTGGAGCCGGAATCGGATCTGGTTCGGCGGGAATTGGCGGTGGTATGATTACAATCGCTGGTGGATCTGTTTATGCAGCAGCATCTGTTGGAGCTGGAATCGGTGGTGGATATAAGGGAACATCGGGAACTGTTGTGATTTCCGGCGGAGATGTAGAGGCACGGGGCGGAGAGTATAACCGTAGCGTGAATGCTGTTGCAATCGGTCCAAAGATGGTCGATGGTAAGAATAATAGTTTTACATTGAAAGCCAGTGAAATAGAAAAAGCAACGGCAGAATTCCGTGGAGTTGATCAAACCAAAACATACACGGTCAATATTGGAAAGGAGCAGACCATCGAGTATCCGGGAAGCCGTGTGGTGATCAAGTATGGAGAACAGACACGAAATGGGAAGCTTACCGTTACTCCAAAAGAAGGTGTTACCTATTCTGGAAACGGAAGAGTTGAGATCGCCGGAGCTGGTCCATATACAGTTACAATGGCAGATTCTGGGACAGCGACATGGGAATTTATTGAGATCAAGAGCAGCTGTACCGTTACTTTGAAACAGCTCAATATTTATCCGAATGTACAGAAGGTTCCCGCAATTGATATCGATGCGGGACTTAAAAAGGTGACCTTAAATCTGGAAGGCAGAAATATTCTTAAGGGCGCTGAGCTTGCGGCGGCGATCGATAATCATGGGACTCCGCTGGAGATAACAGGAAGCGGAAGTCTGGATGCCACAGCCGGCTCCGGGTCTGCGGCGATCGGTGGCAGCTGCTATGTATATTCTGTGCCGGTAGGCAAAAATATTACGATCTCCGGCGGTGATCTGACCCTGCGGTCAAATGGAGAAGGAACCTGTCTGGGAGCTGGTGCTGCCGGCAGCACAAGTACGGGGAGTGCAGATAATCTGGTCATTTCCGGTGGAAATGTAAACCTGATCAAGAGCGGGGGCGGTTATTGTATTGGCTCGACAGACGTTTATGTTAGTTCGGTACCGAATATTCGGATCACAGGAGGAAATGTCACAGCGACGGTGTCCGGAGACACAGGAAAAATCTGTCAGAGTCCTATCACGATAGCGCCTGAAAATGGAAAAACAGCGACACTGTATACAGGAAACTCAGCTCCGGGAAGCGCGGTTCTCGGGCTGCGCGGGGAAGAAAAATATGAGCCCGTGTCAGAGAAGTATATGCGTGTAAAGTTTGGAACACCGCATAACCTTACTGTTACGGGAGGAACGATCACCTCAACAGAGTCCGAATTTGCGGAGGGTGAGAAAGTGCCGGTCAGCGCGAGTGCCGAGATCACGGATGGAGCCGGAGGAACCTTGTATTTTGCAGGATGGACGGTTGAAAACGGAAGCGGAACGTTCGCGGATCCTTTGTCTTCCGGAACAACATTTACGATGTCCGATGTGGATACAGAGATCAAGGCGAACTATACAGGTGGATATTCTGTTACAGTTGCTGACGGAACCATCACCCCGGAACAGGCAAACTATGCGCCGGGAAGTACTGTCACGATCACAGCGAAAGATAAATCTTCGGATAAATTATGTTTCGATCGCTGGGAGATCACGAACGGAAACGGAGAATTCTTAAACGGAACGGCCAGTCAGAAAACGGCACAGCTTAAAGTAAACAGCAGCCTGTCCGTAAAGGCGGTCTATGTTTCCGGGCACAGCCTCACGGTAAATAATGGAACTGGAAGCGGAGCATATAGAACTGGAGATGTAATCGAGATCACGGCATTTCTACCGGCGGGATCAGAATTTTCATCATGGACGCTGGATTCTGGCTCAGGAACCTTTGAAAACTGCTACAGCAGCACGACAAAATTCACGATCGGATCAGAAGATGCTGTGGTCACAGCCCAGTATAAGGGCGAAGGACTCACCGGTGACTTCATCGTGAGCGGCGGAATCCTGGGAACAGATTATAAATATGAGAACGAAACACTGACCATAACGGGCAGCGGAAAATACGAGATCTCCCTGAAAGAGGGCATTGAGACGACTGGAAACCAGATCACGGTTCAGGGCGGAACATCTGTAATTACGCTCCATAGCGTAAAAGTGAATGGAAACAAAGCGCTCAGGATCGGGAATAAAGCAAATGTGACGTTGATCCTGGATGGGGAAAACTCCATGTGTTCCAAACAATGGAACTGTGTGTATGTGCAGGACAATTCTTATCTCACGATCACGAGTATTCAGGGTGATGGAAGCTCTGCGGGAACACTGCGTGCGGAAGGAAATAAGTCTGGCCAGATCAATTATGCCGGAATCAGAGGCGGTTCCATTACTGTAAAAGGCGGAACAGTTATTGCTAAAGGTGAATATGAAGCGGCGGGAATCGGCGGAGACGCACGGGTAACAAATAATAATTTCTCCATTTCGATCGAAGGAGGTACCGTGGAAGCTGACGGCGGCTGGGGAGGTGCCGGCATCGGAAGCGCAAGTCAGGCAGGCGGAAATGTCAATATCAATATTTCCGGCGGAACCGTAAAGGCTGTCGGAGGCCAGGGCTCTGCTGGTATCGGAATCGGATATAATAGCTGGGCGAAGAGCAGGATAACGATTACCGGAGGAAGGACAGAAGGAAAGGGAGGAGACAGGTACGCTGGCGAAAAAACGACCAGCGGTGTCGGCGCAGGATCAAAAAATGATGATGTGGAGTTTTATATTAACGAGAGAGCGCTGATCATGCACGGACCGAGTTCCGCAGATGAGAAGGTTACAGCGAAGGAGATCAATCAGAAGACCACAAGGATGGGACGCTGCGCGGTCATTTATTTTCAGGCCGATGAGAGCGGAGAGGCCGCTTCGATCTCACTGACGCCGAAGACGGAGGTAATGTATCCTGGAAGTTCAAAACAGTTTACCGCAGCTGTTAAAGGAGCAAAGGATCCGACGGTGGACTGGCGGGTATCCGGAAATACCAGCAGCGATACAAAGATCAGTTCGCTGGGAATTCTGACGGTAGGTGCGGATGAGAAAGCGGAAACGCTCAGCGTGACAGCGGGCTTAAGGTCATATAATAAAACTGCATCCGCCAAGGTAACAGTGAAACAGATCCAGACAGGTCTTGCGGTTGGTTCAAAAGAAATTGAAGTTGGAGATTCTGTTTCGGCTGTGATGACGGTTCCGGAAGGAATGAGTGGACAGATCCGGTTTTATGTAGATAAAGCCGCGGTGGGAAGTCCGATCACATCAACGGGAGGCGAAACATCGTTTCCGATCGGAAAAGAACTTCTCCCGCTGGGAACACATGAGATCTATGCGGAATATTACGGAAACGGATTCCGGGTCAAGAGTGGACAGATCTCAGTGACTGTAAAAAAACGTAATCCACAGATTGTAAAATGGCCGGAAGCTATAAGGGAGATTTATTATGGTCAACGGGCATCAAATGCCGGACTGCAGGGCGGACAATCTGGAACTATACCTGGCGACTTTGGTTTTGATGTCGCATGGCCGGAAGTGGGAACAGATGAAGCTCTGTGCCACTTTACGCCAAAGCCAGCGTACCGCGATACGTATGAGACGATCTACCATGAAGTTAAGATTAAAGTTTTACCGTCAACTCCGAAAGTCGAGGAGAATCCTGCGGTAAATATTCAGTATGGACAGTCCCTGAAAGATGCGGTGATCTCTGGAGGAAAGGTGATCAATCCAAAATATATAGAGCAGAAGCAGATGATTGTGGATGGAAAATGGAGCTTTAAGGATCCAGATTCTGTACTTTATCCAGATACATCCTGCGCAGTAGTATTTACCCCGGAGGATACGAAAAACTACACGGGAGCGACTGAAAAAGAAGTTTCGGTTACTGTTTCGGCGGCAAAACCAGATCTCACTATGGAACTTGACCGGGAGACGCAGGTTGCAGGAAAGCGGATAACTGTTTCGGCAAAAGCGAAAAATGCGTTTTCTTCTGCACTTGAGGATGTACCGGAGATCCGAATTTCTTATCAGATCGGGGATGGAGCTGAGCAGACTGCTTCAGGAAATGAGATCCAGATCCCTATTGGTACCGCTGTCGGGACGATCATCACGATCACGGCGAAAACAGCTGCTGTTGATGGCAGATATATTGAAACTTCCGAGACAAAAACGGTGACAGTGGCAGACAAAACGATCGTGGATAAGCAGATATCTGTGACGGTACCTGATGTGGAATATGGCAGCTCACCAGTTCCGAAGGGAACATTTGCGGGAAATGTGGATGGAGATGAGACATGGGCTTACACGTACAGTGTGGATGGTGGAAATACATGGGGTACGGAAGCACCGAAAACAGTGGGAAGTTATCTTGTAAAAGCTTTTTATGAGGATGACTCACAGAAAGGAGAGAATATTTCTTCCTGGAAGATTATTCCCAAAACGGTGATTGTGGCGGGCATTGTACTGGAGGAAAAAATCTATGACGGAAGAACTGACGTGAATGTGAGATCAGTAAGCTTTGGCGGTCTTGCAAACGGAGATACTCTGGAGTCAAAGGATTATTCTGCAGCAGCAGAATTTGAAGATGCAAATGCGGGAACAGATAAAAAAGCTTTTGTAGAGGTTTCCTTATCCGATACGGAAAATGCAAAGAATTACGTTCTGGATCAAGCAGGAAAGTTCATTCTTGATGGACAGAGCATCAAAAAAGCCGAAGCGCCCTCTGTTCCGGAGATCTCTGAGGCGTACAGCTATGGAATAAGCGGAGAGCAGGAGATCGTTCTTTCCGGATTCTCGGAAGACTGTGGAGAGATTTCTGGCGGAAATGCCGATATCATATCGGATAAGTCCGGCATTCTGGAAGAGAAAATTGCCGTAGAGGGGACGCAGTTAAAATTCGCGCTGAAGAAGAATGACAGATCACAGATCGGAGCATCAGCAGTGATCCGGGTCAGTGGCGTTCTTACGGAAAACTATGAGATACCGGATATTCAGGTCGTAATCTCTCTGAATGACAAGAATGAGCAGCATCCGATTGCGGGAACGATTACGTTCCAGCTGAATGGTGATGAAAAAACATTCACAGCTGAGATCGGGGCTGTCGAGGGCGCAGAGTACAGTTTTGACGGTACCACCTGGTCAGACAACAACCGGAAAGATGACTGCCAGCCGGATACCCTGTATCACGGATGGATCCGTCTGAAGGAGACGGAGACAGAAAATGCGGGACCTGCGGCGGAGGTTTCCGGAAGAACTCCGAAACTGGCAGAAAAGCCGCCTGTGGACGGACCGGAGAAGCCCGGAGATGGCGGGAATACTGGAGGAGACAACGGCACAAAGCCTGGAGATGGCGGAAATGCTGGAGAAGATAACGGCACAAAGCCTGGAGATGGTGGAAATTCCGGAGAAAACAATGGCTCAAGACCAGGAAGTGGAACTGGTTCATCCAGTTCAGACTCTTCCAAACCGGAGATCAGTGAAAGAAAGCCGGATATCAGCCGTGACAGTAAAAAGGGATATATTGATCCTGTAAAGGGAATTATCCCGGGCGCTGCGAACAAAGCGGTAAACGATGGACACAGCCATTGGATGAAGGATAAGAATGGCTGGTGGCTGAGATACAGCGATGGCAGTTATGCGGCAGGAAAGATGATCGTGGGAGAGCACGATAATATGCAGACGGTTGAGCATCAGTGGGAACTGATCAACGGAAGCTGGTATACATTTGATGAGCAGGGATATCTGCGTGTTGGACTTTTCTATGATGCCGGTTATAGGGGCTGGTTCTATATGGACGAAAATTCCGGAATGCAGACTGGCTGGGTACTCATCAATGAAAGATGGTATTTCTTCAATCCGGTTTCTGATGGAACAAGAGGAATGATGTTTATCGGAAGAAAAACGCCGGATGAGTATTTTGTGACGGAAGATGGCAGCTGGGACGGAAAGACAAAATAATAAATAAGAGAACAGCCAGGTGAGAAAACTCCCTCTTTGCAGTTTATGGGATAAACGCACAGAGAGGGAGTTTTTATCATTTATGAACCTAAAAATTCAGAGAAATAATCAATGAAAGGCAGTCTCATTAAACTTCTTTACCATTGATCAAAACGTGCTGGATCACACCTGTCACATCAAACGGACAGCCGTCAACAATGACAACATCGGCGTCTTTTCCTTCTTCCAGAGAACCGACGCGGTCAGCGATGCCGATATGCTCGGCCGGGTTGATGGTTACGGCGCGGAGTGCCTCATACTCGTCCATACCGGCTTTGATAGCGAGCCCTGCGCAGAGCGGCAGGTAGTGGAGCGGAGTTACCGGCGCATCTGTGATGATGGAAACATGACATCCGGCTTTCGCGAGAATGCCAGGTGTCTCCCAGGTCTTATTCTGAAGCTCAAATTTGGAGGCATGTCCGAAGGTCGGACCTACCGCGAGCGGGAGATTTTCCTTCGCGAGTTCATCCACGATCATATGGCCCTCTGTCACGTGCTCCAGAGTCAGGCCGACACCGAATTCTTTCGCGATACGGATCGCAGTGAAGATATCGTTTGCCTGATGGGCATGGGCTTTTAACGGGATCTCATGGTTTAATACCGGGATCAGAGCTTCGGACTTCTGGTCGTAAGCCGGAAGCTTGGAAGCATCATCACCGGCCGCCTCGATCTTTGCCTTGTAAACCTTCGCTTTATTTAAAGCCTCGCGGATCTTTGCGGCATTTGTCATACGGCTGGAGATTCCCTGTTTCTGGTAGCAGCGTTTCGGGTTTTCACCGAAAGCGCATTTCATAGCGACCGGGAATTTTACGATCATATTGTCAACACGGGTTCCAACCGGTTTGATAGCAGCGAAGGTTCCGCCAATGGAGTTGGAACTGCCTGGACCGGTTGCGAAGCAGGTAACACCGGCTTTCGCGGCCATCTTCATACACGGGTCAAACGGGTTGATTCCGTCGATCGCCTGTACCTGTGGAGTTACCGGGTCATTCAGTTCATTGTAGTCATGTCCCTCGTAGCCGATCCCGTAGCCGTCAAGACCGATATGGCAGTGGGCCTCAACAAATCCCGGATAAACCTGGAGTCCGGTGGCGTCGATAACCTCAGCACCGTCAGCAGAGAGACCTTTTCCGATCTTTACGATCTTTCCGCCGTCGATCAGGATGTCAGCGATAAAAGTTTCCTTTGATACCGCTGTGTGAAGTGTTCCATTCTTGATACAAATCATGGGAATTCCTCCTCTTTTCAAATCATAACTCCATCATACATGAATTGCGAGAATATTTCAAGGATTCTTTCTGTACAGTAGTTAAAAAAAGTTACGATTCACGCTTTGCGCAAACAGTAATAAAAAAGGAACTATATCATCTTAAAAGATGAAAAGTTCCTTATATTTGAGTTATGAAACTACATTCACCGGTTTCCCTTCAAGGAATCCCTTTACATTTCCGGCAAGGATGGAAACGAGACGCTGTCTTGTCTCAAGTCCCTTCCAGCCCATATGCGGGGTGAGGATCACGTTGTCGAGGGTGTAGAGCGGGTTGTCGGCTTTCGGCGGCTCAGTTTCCTGGACGTCGAGGCCTGCGCCTGCGATCTGGTGCTTTTCAAGCGCTTCGATCAGAGCCGGTTCATCGATGAGAGCACCGCGGGAGGTATTGATCAGGAATGCGGTCGGCTTCATGAGCGCAAGAGTCTCTTTATTGATCATATGCTTTGTCTGCGGAGTTAACGGGCAGTGCAGGGAAACATAGTCACTGTTCTTTAAGACTGTCTCAAGATCCACATAGCGGATGCCGTCTTCGTCGGCTCTCGGTGTTCTTGTATACACGAGAATGTTCATATTAAGAGCTTTTGCAATCTTCATTACAGTCTTTCCGATATGTCCGGCACCGATGATTCCTAAAGTCTTTCCGTTTACCTCAACGTGCGGAACCTGGAGATTTTTCGTAAAGTTATCATGGTTTCCGTTTGCCAGCATTTTCATCTGGACCTGCATGGTGGAACTTAAATTTAAGATCATCATGACCGCCGTGTGGGCTACGCGCTCGGAGCTGTATGCCGGGATATTGCAGACGGTAATCCCCTTCTCCCTTGCGGCATCAAGATCCAGATTGTTGTATCCGGTACCGGCCTCACAGATCAGCTTTACGGAAGCTGGAAATCTGCGGATCAGGTCACTGTTCACCGGCATCTCCTTTGTGACGATAATATCAGCTCCCTCAATGCGCTCTAAGAGCTGTTCCGGTGTGGTATCATCGTAGACGGTCACGTCGGAAGAGAGAACAGAAAAGTCGAGATTTCCGTCAAAGTTCATTTTTTTTGCGTTTAATACAACGGTCTTGTCGCTCATGGGTAAATCCTCCTGTGAAAATGATAATAAGAAAATTGTGCGTGCTTTGACCCTATATCCATTATATATCGGTTTTTGAAATGTGACAATAAAGAGTTTGTGGTTATAGGTTATGTGAATCGTTTTAGTATTGTCGTGGTCTGATGGGGATTCCGAAGGTTTTATCCGTCTGAAACTTGTGTGTCAGGGAGCGATACTTCCGGAAAAACTTAAATGGGCCTGTGAGACAGTAAATGGGAAATATGCCACTGCCTAAGTGCTGGAAATTAGCGTGAAGCTACTTGCGCTGTCCGGATTTCGGAAGTATACTTATGCCATAATATTTGAAATGGATGGAATCATATGCTTGGATTAAAACCGGTAAAACTGATGCCTGCGAGGGAGCGGGTTGCTTCGGCGCTCAGAAAGGCAATTATATCGAGACAGATTAAGGAAGGCGAGACGCTGGCGCTCGAGGCGACGGCTCAGGAGCTTGGGGTGTCGATCACTCCGGTGCGGGAGGCGTTTCAGATCCTCGCGAGGGATGGGCTTTTAGAGCTGAAACAGAATAAAGGAGCCACCGTTTTAGGGGTTACGGAAAAGACGCTGCGGGATCACTATCAGATCCGGGCAGTGCTTGAAGGGTACGCCTGTGTGCTCTGCGTGGAAACCGGGGCAGATCTCTCTGCCCTGCAAAACTGTCTGAAGGCATCGGAGGAGATGCTCGCTTCCGGAGACAGCAGCAGATATTCGGATATGAACCAGTCGTTCCATTACGAGATCTGGAATGCGTCGGGGAATGAGAAGCTTGTGACAATGCTCTCAGAACTCTGGAACGGACTTTCCATGGGAGTCCAGACGACGGAGATGGAGTACGCGAAGAAATCGTTTGCGGAACATAAGAAAATTTATGAGGCGATTGCGGCGAAGGACGCAGAGACCGCGAGAGCGCAGATGGAGAAACATATCAGGAGAAGCCTGGAGGATATGCTGACGCGGTACAGAAAATAAATACAATTTATCTATAATGCACAAAAACATAAGCTACAAATTAGACAGTATGATGAAAAAGTAAAATTGGTATTGACTTTTTCATCATACTGTTTTATTTTAAATACATAAATTGTATACATGATAAAAAATAAAATATCAAATGCAAGAAATCAACATGCAGACGAAAAGCAAATGGCTGCCGGAAGTCAAAATTAAAGCACGAACAGTCAAAAATTTTAAGGAGGTTATATGATGAACAGAGAGGAGCAGGTGGAGAAGCTTACCACATATATCGCCCATTTTACGGACTATATCGGAAAGCATCTCCCGGACGATGTAAAGGCAAAAATTTCAGAATTAGCAGAGGCGGAGACAAACCCGCTTGCAAAGTCCATCTATGAGACAATGAACTTAAACCAGAGATTAGCCTCTGAGTTAAACAGACCGAGCTGTCAGGATACCGGTGTGATCCAGTTCTGGGTAAAATGCGGAACAAAGTTCCCGCTGATCGATGATCTGGAAGTTCTTTTAAAGGAAGCGGTTGTCCGTGCGACTGTGGATGCCCCGCTCCGCCACAACAGTGTTGAGACTTTTGATGAGTACAACACCGGAAAGAACGTCGGAAAAGGAACACCGACCGTATTCTGGGATATCGTCCCGAACAGCGACCAGTGTGAGATCTATGTCTACATGGCAGGCGGCGGATGCACACTTCCTGGAAAGGCGATGGTTTTAATGCCAGGTGCCGGATATGAGGGCGTCGCGAAATTCGTCCTTGACGTTATGACAAGCTATGGCTTAAACGCATGTCCTCCGCTTCTTGTTGGCGTCGGCGTCGCAACATCTGTCGAGACCGCAGCACTTCTTTCCAAGAAAGCACTGATGCGTCCGATAGGAAGCCACAATGAGAATGAGCGCGCCGCAAAGATGGAAGCACTTCTTGAAAAAGGTATCAATGATATCGGTCTCGGACCGCAGGGAATGGGCGGAAAAGCATCTGTTATGGGTGTTAATATCGAGAATACCGCAAGACATCCATCTGCCATCGGTGTAGCAGTAAATGTTGGATGCTGGTCCCACCGCCGCGGACACATTATCTTTGATAAAGACTTAAATTACACGATCACAACACATTCGGAGGTGACTTTATAATGGTTGAGGTAAAGAACGGAAAAAAAATTCTGACAACACCGATCAGCGCTGAGGATCTGGAAGGAATCCATGTCGGTGATATCGTATATTTAAACGGAAGCATGACGACCTGCCGTGATGTGGCACACCGCCGTCTCGTGGAAGAGCACAGGGAACTCCCGGTCGATGTAAAGGATGCAGCGATCTTCCATGCCGGACCGATCATCCGGCCGCTTCCGGATGACAAATTTGAGATGGTCTCCATTGGACCGACAACGAGCATGAGAATGGAAAAGTTCGAGAAGGAATTTGTGGAGCAGACCGGCGTCCGCGTGATCATCGGAAAAGGCGGCATGGGCCCGAATACAGAGTACGCATGCAAGAATTTCAAGGCGATTCACTGCGTATTCCCGGCCGGATGTGCTGTTGTTGCCGCAACCCATGTTGAGCAGATCGTGGAAGCACAGTGGAGAGACCTCGGAATGCCAGAGACCTTATGGCACTGTGATGTGAAGGAACTTGGACCGTTAATTGTCTCCATTGATCCGGACGGAAGAAATCTCTTTGAGGAAAACAAGGTCACATTTAACGAGAGAAAAGATAAAGCGTTAGAGGAGATCTATCCGCAGGTAAGTTTCATCAAATAACTGGAAGAAAGCAGCAGATCAAAGAGATGCTTCCATAGATCGCTGCAGGTTCAGATAATACGGGGGAGTACAAGATGGATAACAAACTGGTCATCTGTATGGTCATTTTTGCACTGACACTTTTGAGCTATATCATCAACACGATCCCGATGTGGGTCACGGCACTTTTATCACTCAGCGCACTTTACATTACCGGGTGTGTGGATGCGAACGGAGCACTTGGGGGATTCGCAAATGTCAACACGATCCTGATGGGCGCCTGTTTCATGGTGGCGTCGGGATTCCGCCGCACATCTCTTGTAAAACTGATGTGTGACTGGCTCCTGAAGCTGACAAATGGTTCTTTTATGAAGGTATATTTCGGATATCTCCTGCTGGGAGTGCTCCTGACAAACTTTATGAACAGCCCGATGGTGGTCTACGCGATCATTGGTCCGCTCCTCTGCGCATTATGTGACAGGACGGGATACAGCCGTTCAAAATACATTTTCCCGCTGATGGTGATCGTGGTTGCCTGCTGTTTTGCACTTCCGCTTCCGACTTCGATCCAGAAAGCGGGAGAGTTTAACGGATATCTCGAGACATATCAGTTCACCGGGCTGGAATTTACCCCGATCAGCTTTTTCTTCGCGAGATTCCCGGTGATCATCCTCTGCCTGATCTGGGCGATGACGATCGGACCGAAGATGTGTCCGCAGCAGGCGGTCTCCGATCTGGCCGAGATCGAGGAGCAGAAAGATATCTCCAGCAAATTATCGCCGACCGTTGACAGGATCGGAATCGTGATCTTCATCGTCACCATGCTCGGTCTGATCTTCTCCACACAGCTTCACATTGCGTCCTGGTGGATCGCACTCGCGGGAAGCATCCTCATGGCAATGTTCGGAGTTGTAGATCAGAAAAAAGCACTGTCAGAGATCCCGTGGGAAATGCTGATCCTCTACGCAGGAGCGCTCGCCCTGGGAAATGGTCTTGTGAACACCGGAGCAGGCGAGGCGATCGGGGGATGGCTTGCTGCAGCAGTCGGAGGAACCCACAACAATTACCTTCTCGGAGCACTGTTCTTTGTAATTCCGTTCCTGATGACCCAGTTTATGTTAAACCGTTCTGTCCAGGCAGTATTTATCCCGATCTGTCTTCTGACCTGCCAGTCCCTGGGGGCTGCGCCGATGGGACTCGTCATGTGCGTGGCATCCGCTTGTCAGACTGCTTTCATGACTCCGATGGCGACTCCGGCTGTTGCCATGTGCATGGGAGAAGGCGGATATGACCTGAAGGCACTCTTTAAGAGCGGCTGGCTGATCTGTATTTTGCTCGCAGTCGTGAACATTTTCTACACAATGACGGTATATCCGGCGTTCTAAGTCTGTCAGGAGGAAAAACAATGAAGATCACAGATGTGAAACTGATTTTTGCGAAGCATTATCTTTTCGTCCAGGTTTACACGGATGAAGGGATCGTCGGGCTCGGTGAGGCGGGCAACTGGGGTTACCTGATGGCGACAGCTGCGGCGATCGAAAAGTTCAAAGAATATTTAATAGGAAAAGATCCATTCCGGATCGAAGATTTCAATCAGAATTTTTACCGGTCTGTTTATTTCCGGGGATCTGTCGTGATGAGTGCGATCTCAGCGATCGACATTGCACTCTGGGATATCAAGGGAAAAGCTCTCGGCGTACCGGTTTACGAGCTGCTTGGCGGTCTCACGAGAGATAAGGTCCGTGTTTACGCATCTCCGATGGTGCGGGATAAGGATCCGGAACAGTTGGCGAAGCGCTATATTGACCTGAAGAAACAGGGATTTACAGCAGCGAAGATTTTTGTCAACGGAAATGACAAGTCCTTAAAAGAAGGCCATGACGAATATTTCTCCGGTCGTATCGAGATGGAACTTGAAAAAGTGAAGATCTGCAGAGAAGCCGTGGGATATGATTTCGATTTCATATTAGAGGCACACCGCGGAATGACACTTCCGGAGGCAGTTGCGTTCGGACGCGCAGTCGAGCCATACCGCCCGATGGTTCTGGAAGATCCGGTGACACCGGACAATTACGATACCATGGCAGAGGTTGCTTCGAAAATCGGCGTACCGATTGCTACCGGTGAGCGTTTCACAAGCCTCAGGGAGTTTGAAGTCCTGATGAGCCGCCATGCTGCCCAGTATGTCCGCCCGGATGTATGTGCCATCGGTGGAATCACTACCGCGAAGAAGGTAGCTGCGATCGCGGAGGCACACGATGTTCTCGTGATCCCGCACAATCCGTTAGGACCGGTATCGACAGCAGCATGCCTGCAGATCTGTGCAAGTATTCCAAACCTTGGAATTCAGGAGCTTCCGGGATTCTGCCTGAATGGTCAGGAAGATGCAATGGTGAAGGAACCGTTAAAATTCAAGGACGGTTATCTGGAAATTCCATCCAAACCTGGTATCGGTGTGGAACTTTCGGAGAACGCATCAGAGCTTTATCCGCTTCATGAGCGTGGAAGCAACTCCGCAAAACGGTACTTTGACGGTTCTGTTAAGGATATGTGATTTAGCCCCCTCATTATATAATTTTTCATATACCCCTTATGTTCAGTAACTGCTTAGAATTGTAGGCGGTTGCGATCGACGGCCGCCCCTGATCTCAGAGGCGGCTGTTGTCTTATTCTAAGACACAGAGACAGGGTAAGCGGGGAATCAATCAGCCACAAAGGGCAATTGCAGGAAGGAGATCATCTATGAGATATAGTTATGATAATCTGGAAATGACAGTAACATATAGAAAGATAAAGAAATAGAAATCCAGGTCGCAAATCATAACACGTTCCGTGTCGGGAATATTACGGTAACAACAGAATACGCTGGAAAAAAACGGACAGAGTTTATCGGGAGAATCGAGGCGCATGAAACATGGAAGAGCGGAGATCGTACAGAAAATATCCCTCCGTTTCATGCGGCTTCCTTTTATGAAGGAAAAGAACAGATCATAGATCCGGGACTGTATGATGAAAAATCGGGAATTTATTGTGGAGAACCCTTTCATGCGCTTGTATGGAGAGATGAAGAAAAAAGGAAAACATGGCAGCGGTCCCATACCTGGGTGTCTGAGGATCCGGCAGCAGAAGTAACATTAAGTTATATTGCGGACGGACCGAGAGTGGCTTTCACCGGAAACAGCTTTACGGGACTCTGGGACAGTACATATGAATATTTTCGTCAGATGGCGGAGGCGGACGGATACCATGCGCAGGTGGCATACAGCTACTGGGGAGGAACGGGACTTGCCCAGTATGCGGGACTGATCCCGGAGAGCATGGAACGTGCTGAGCAGTGCCAAAAGGTATTAGACGCGAATGAGGAATATGATTTTTGCTTTTTTGCGGGAAACAGTGATGAGGCTTTGTCAACCCATAGCGGAAAGCCGGGAGCAGAGGACTATTCTCTGCGGGAAAATATGGAGAAGGCAGTCAGAATCCTGAAGAAAAGGGCAGAAGAAAAACACGCGAAGATGGTTCTGTGGGCACCTCATGCTTATCAGTATGGATTTTTCCGGGATAAGACAGCGAAACCATGGAAAATAGGAAATGTGGGAGACTGGTATGAACGGGATGGATGGAGATATCAGCTGACCCTGTCGGAGCAGGAGATGGTGGAGAGAAATATGGAGTGGTACCGACATCTCTGTGAAGAACCGGAAAATAAGGGAATCCTGCTGGCACCGGTGGTGAGAGCATATCATGAAGTCGTGAAGTGTGGAATCGGAGATCCATATCTCGCAGAAGAGAAAACAGGAGATTTTGGACACCAGAATAATCTTGGAAATTATATTTCTGCCTGCGTCTGCTTTGAAATTGTTTTCGGAGAGATGCCGAAAGCAGACTTTGTGCCTGTCTCCCACACCTGGGGAATGGGAGGCGGAACACTTACGCCGCATCAGGCGGCGATGATCCGCAAGAAGGTCCATGAGGTGATGGAAGAGGAGCGGACTCGCTAAATACGATAAACCAGCCCCCCGCCTTGGAAAGACCAGGGAGGGGGCTATATAATGAATATTGAGGAAGCAAAATTATAAAGAAAGTTTTCTTTTACAAGCTCATCTACAATGAGATGACCTTCAGTGACATGCTCCAGAGTGATATCAAGACCAAACTCTTTTGCGACACGGATCGCATTGAAAATATCGTTTGCCTGGTGTGCATGAGCCTTTAATGGGATTTTATGTTCAAGGACCGGCATCAATAAGAATATCAGCCAAAACCAGTTCTTTTGAAACTGCGGTATGAAGGGTACCATTTTTAATACACAGCATGGCGAATCTCCTTTTCGTTTAAGATATCTCCAGTTTAATGATTTCAGAGAAGAAAGTCAAAATCCCAATAGTTTCTTTAAAAGAAACTTTTTGCAAAAATTTTACATTTGAAATAGAATTTAAAGTAGTATTGTGCTAAAATAAAGGGAAAAGGAAAGAAAACAGTCATATTTTATCAAAATCTGGATTTTAACGACACTTGCAATAACACAGAAAGAGATGAAGAGCAGGGACCGCTGGCGGTACTATTACGGGAAAGGAAGGGAAGACAATGTCGGAATTAAACCGGGAGATCGGAGGACTTATAAGAAACTACAGAAAAGCGAAGAATCTTACGCAGGACGAACTTTCGGAAAAGATCTGCAAAAGTAAATCAACGATCTCGAAATATGAAAAAGGAGAGATTGCCGTGGACGTTGAAACGCTCTACGAGATCGCGGACGCGATCGGTGTCCATGTAGAGCAGCTTCTCTCACAGCGATCATTTGAACGAAAGGAAATGCAGAACGAGTTTTGTCCGGCATTCTTTCGGGGAAGAAACCGTTTTTATGGATATATATTTGATGGAAGGAGCAATCAGTTAATACGCTGTGTATTTGACCTTCTCTCAAAAGACGAAAGAAACCGTGATAAAGTTATGATGTATATGAATTTTAAGGATTACGCGCACTACCAGAAATGTGAAAATACATACTGGGGATACATGGAACATTATAACGCAGTTACTAATATCCACCTTGTAAATCAGGACTCTCCGATGGAGAAGGCAAGCGCCCAGTTACTGGCGTCATATCTTGATTCAGATACAAAATGGGGACTGTTTAATGGGTTTTCATCCAGACCTATGATGCCGATCGCAGCAAAGATGCTGTTCTCAAAAGAAAAACTGAAAGAGGATGATGCACTTTTATCCTCTTTAAAAATATCAAAAGAGGACATCCGGGTGATGAAACTTTACAATATGATGGCGATCACCTGACGGAAAAAACAATGCCGGATAGTATGAAAAATGTAACTGGCAGGTTTCCTAAAAATCATATTCTAAAAAGAATTAGGGGATTTTTTGGTGAGAAGGATATAATTTTGGAGGATCGGTCAAAAAAGTTTATTTTCATTCAAAAATAAATATAAAAAATCCACTCTGAGGAAACAATAGGCGTTTTGACAGAGGGGATGCTGATTGGTACAATGTGTTCATAGCAAAGCATATTGCACAAAAAGAGATCAGCATCCCCTCTTTTTTGTGCAAAAAACGACAAGAGGAAAGGAGAAAACGAATGACAAAGCTTTCCATGAAAACGATACGTTTCCATATGATCACAGGAGTCTGTATTGGTATGATCTGGATGATATTTTCCCACGACCGGATCGGAGTTATGTACTTTGGAAAGCTTGTAGAGATGGCAGATGCGGATGAGCTGTTCCGCTACCCGCTGCATCCGTATACCCGGTCGCTTTTATAGGCGATTCCGGAACCGGATCCGATCAAGGAGAAGAAAAGGGTAAAAATCCATTATGACCCGTCGATTCACAATTACAGTGATGAGAACAGACCATCTTACCACGAAGTAAGCCCGGGTCACATGATCTACTGCTCAGACAGTGAGTTTGAAGAGTATAAAAATATCAGACAGGCTGTAACAATCCAGTAGATAAATAGGAATCATTACAGTAAAAATAATGAAATTGCGAGGAAAACGATATGTATAATTTTGATGAGATCATTGACAGACGTCATACGAATGCAATGAACACGGATGGTTTCCGTGACTATATCTTCCATGCGGATGAGACCATGAAATTTCCGTATCAGGATGAAGAGTTTATCCGTATGTGGGTGGCGGATATGGAGTTTGCCACACCTGATGTTGTCATCGACGGAATTAAAAAGAGACTGGAAAAGCGTATTTTCGGTTACACAAGAGTTTTTGAGAAGAGCTATTATGACGCATTCGCGGCATGGTGCAAGAGCAAATACGACTGGACATTCGACCGCAAAGAACTGGTAATGTCCAACGGTATTATCCCGGCTCTGTTTGAGATGGTTGAGTATATCTGCAAACCGGATGAAAAGGTTCTTTTCCTGACCCCATCCTATGCATATTTTAAATATGCGGCAGATGCCAGCCACCGCGAGTCTGTTTGCTCCGATCTGATCAACACAGATGGATACTATACCATTGACTATGAGGATCTTGAAAAGAAAGCGGCAGATGAGAAAACAACGCTCTTTATCCTCTGCAATCCTCACAACCCAAGTGGACGTGTATGGAAGGAAGAGGAGTTAAAGAAAATCGGTGAGATCATTGAAAAGAACGATATGTGGGTGATTTCTGATGAGATCCACTGTGATCTGCTCCGGCTTGATCAGAAGCATATTCCGCTGGGAAAGGTTATGCCGGACTATAAAAAGCTTGTAACATGCATGGCGCCGAGTAAGACATTCAACCTTGCAGGTCTCATGATCTCCAATGTCATGATCCGTGATGAGGGATTAAAAAACATTTGGCTTTCCAAACATTATAACTTTGATAACCCATTGAGCATTGCAGCTGCCCAGGCCGCATACGAGGGCGGAGATGCATGGCTTCAGGAGTTACGTGCTTATCTTGATGGAAACTTTGAATTTACTCAGGAATACTTAAAAGAGCATCTTCCAAAAGCAACCTTCCGTATTTCTGAGGCAACGTATCTTGCCTGGGTAGATCTCAGCAAATATTTTGAACCGGATGAAGTTCTTCCGCTGTTCTTTGCATACAAGGCAGGCGTTCTTCTCGAAGGCGGAAATATGTTTGTACAGCATTCAGATGGATTTATCCGCCTGAACCTTGCATGCCCACGCGCAACTCTTGAGGAAGGTTTAAAGAGGATCTGCGAGGCAGTCAATACGAAACATACAGAGAAGTATCATGGAGAAGAGAAGTAGTTAATACATAAATACAAAAAGCGGTTCTTCCCGCAATGGGACGAGCCGCTTTTTGTGTGATGGGTTTCTATCTGAAATTAAGGATTGTTGATGGGCTGTTTTACTGAGCTTTCCGCTGCATTTTCGCAACGAGGGCGCTGGTCCTCTGACGGTAGTCGTCGAGTTCGGTGACGATTCCCATGAAAGAGGAGATAAGATCTAAGGAGGCGCGCAGAGAACTCTGCTCACCCTGTACGACTGCGCGTTTTGTGAGGCGCATAGCCTGCTGCGGCGCGGCCAGAAGCTTCTCCATATACTGCTCCACAAACGCGTCAAGCTCTGCATCCGGGACGCAGTGGGTAACGAGACCCATATCTGCGGCTTCTTTTCCCTTTAAGGTCCGGGCTGTCCAGAACAGGTCTAAAGCTTTGTCCCGGCCGACGAGACGGGGCAGAAAATATGCTCCGCCGTCACCAGGTACAATTCCGGCATTAAAATAGCTTTCCGACATGGAAGCACTCTCCCCGGCGATCCGCACATCGCACATGAGAGCCATGTCAAGACCGGCACCGACTGCGGCACCATGGATCTTGGCAACCACCGGTTTATCGATTTCTTCTAAAAGAAGCGGAATTCTTTGGATTCCCTTCCAGAGTGAATTCTTTCTTGCGAGGGCTGTGGAGGAGATATCTTCATGACTTTCGAAGAATCCGTCACCGGCTGCCATTGCCTTGACGTCACCGCCTGCGCAGAACGCTTTTCCGTTTCCGGAAAGCAGAAGTGCATATACATCATCGTTGTCACGGACATCTTCCAACGCTTCTGTCCAGAGACGGATCATCTCCTCGCTGAAACAGTTGAGCTGCTTCGGACGATTCAGTGTGATGCGTGCAAGGTGGTTGTGTACTTCGTAGATCAAGTCTGCCATAGAATATCTCCTCCCTTATTTACTCTCTCAATATACCATATTGTGGAACTGATTTCATTATATGGAATTTCACACAGAATGTCAAGCCCTTGAAACTGGTTTTAACGTAAAATTTGCAAAAAAATATTGTCCAGAATCGAAAAATCCTGGACAATATCACAAAGCGAAAAAGTATTGCATTCTATATCACAATATGAAATTCTGTTACAGACGTAATGATTTAACCATCTGCACACTTGATTTACAGAGAGAGCAGCATCCACCCCGCCGCGCACATAATTATGAGAAATATGAGATTGTAAAGGGTGAATACCATCATGTACGTTCCGGACTTTGCTTCCGGAATCTCAGCGTAGGCCCGGTAGGAGATCACACTTGCCATGGATGCGATCAGGGTCCCAAGACCGCCGACATTCACACCAAAAAGCAGAGGACGCACTGCGTCGGTAAAGCCGGAGAGCAGGATCGCCGCGGGGACATTGCTGATGCACTGACTTAAGAGAACACCTGCCGGAAATTCATGACCGGAGATCAGCTTCGTGAGGAGTCCGGAGATCGCAGGGATCCGTTCCATATTGCCGATAAAGATAAAGAAGCAGACGAATGTCAGGAGCAGAAAGTAGTCGACCCGGATAAACAACGAGCGGTCCTTTATGAGAACAGCGGCCAGGATGATGAAAAACATGACCGGCCAGGAATAGATCCGAACGACGCAGCCCAGACAGACGAGAAAAAGCGCCAGATAGAAGATCAGAGAAGTCTTCGTGGGACAATCGTCCTGTTTAAGGGAGGTCCGGCTGAGGGTGATTACTTTATTTTTCAGCAGAAAAACGGCAGCTACAAGCAGCAGGGCTGAGAGTACCGTTAATGGCAGCATGTATCCCACAAGCTCACCGGCAGAGAGGCCAAAGGAAGAGTAGAGATACAGGTTCTGTGGATTCCCAATGGGTGTTGCCATGCTGCCGAGGTTCGCGGCGATGGTCTGCAGGACGATCACGGGGATCATGAGCTCCGGAAGTCCTGCCATATGTAAGATCAGTATGGAAAACGGGACAAATGTGATCAGGGACACGTCGTTCGTGATCAGCATGCTGGAGAAAAAGCAGAGTGCTGTCAGGGTGAAGGCAAGCTGGCGTGTGGAATGCATTCCGGCGAGCAGGGATGATCCGAGATAACGGAACAGACCGATCTCCTTCAGCCCGGCGACCACTGTCATCAGGGAGAAGAGGAGTGCCAGAGTGCGGAAGTCAATGTAAGACAGATACTCCGGTGACGGAGCGACAAAAAACATGGAGAGGACCGCCAGAACCGCTGCCGCGGAAAGGACTGGTTCTTTTTTTATGAATGACATGGATCAATTTCCTTCCTTATATAAATATCATGCATGCGGCAAAAGACAGAAAAAACTGTATACAAAGTGCCGCCCTGCAATTCAAGTCGAATATCCGAGAGACTTGGTGCGTGATTCTGGTCAGCGAAGCTGACAAATCCGATCAGAGTCACTGCCTATCCTGCGGGATGGGAACAACTGCAAAACTTCTGTAATTATTATAAACAGTGACTTTACGAATGTAAAGAAGAAGAGTATACTGTACATGTTTGGTCACTGCAAATGGGTAGGAATTTTCTGACCTGAAAATTCCGTACAATACAGTGGTGGCAGTGGATTTTGCCGATTTGGAATGCGAAGCATCGGCAAAATCAGTTACTGTTTGGGCTTCTTTTATGCCTGTATAGACAATGATGTCAGAATAATGGAAAGCGGCAGCTCTGGATGAAAATTCCTGGGTGCCGCTAATTTACGCGGAACAGCAGCGCATAAACAGGACAGGATGTCTGCTGTTTCTGTTTGAGCATTCTGGTGATATGTCAAGAGTTTTTAAAAAAGATTTTGATATATTTTTCAGGAAAAAGGGTAACTTTAATAGACCTTCGGCGGAAAATCCAAAGGCGAACATCAGTTCTTGTTGATATTTGATTGAGTGTCCAGCTTTTCGCCGGTGTACAGTTGGTTTTTGACCAGCAATCCAAAAACAAGCCGTACAAGTTTACGAGATGTAAGCGCGAGTGCTCTTTTGTGCTGATGCTTGGTAACTTCAGCATATTTTTTTGCATAATACTCAGTGTATTCTGGCACATGCTTCCTGACGCTGTTAGCCGCTTCTCCCAGATAATAGCGCAGATACGGATTCCCGACTTTTGAGACTTGATTGTCCTCGGAAATAAAATCGCCGGAATCGTTTTTCAGCCAGTACAAACCGGCATACTTTGCAAGTGCATCGGATGAGTGGAACGCAGTTATGTCGCCTATTTCGGACAGCATGCCGGAGGCCCATACCGGTCCGATACCGGGAATGGACTTCAGGATAAGAAACGCATTCGGGTTCATCCCATTGATGCACTTTTCAATTGCCTGCTCTATCAGTTTTATTTCTTTTTGATAGGCCTGGATGCAGTTAAATGAGCTTGCAAGTGAAATATTCAGTGGTTCATACATGCATTGATCCAAACGGTACGAGTCCCTTGCGGCTTTCCGCAAAAGCTCGGATGTCCTGGATATGTCAGAAATACGGTTCCTGCTTTTTTCAGCGAGGAACGAAAGGAGTTCTTCCTCTGAGAGGTCGATGATCTCCTGGGGGGACAGGAACTCCGTCAGTATGGCAGAAGATGTTGCGCCGTAAATATTGCTGAACGGCTTGTTATCACCCTCAAGAAGCTGCAGTTCGCTGAACTTCAGATACAGGTTTGAAACCATGTAGGTCTTTTCCCTGGTAATGCATTCTGACAGGTGCATGCGATGCCTGGTAAGACGCTTCAGGGCGATAAACTGGCCGCCGCGCCAAGGCTCAAGCTTTTTCGTCCTGCCGACCCTTGCGAAGTCAGCAATGAGAAAAGCATCGATAGGATCCGTCTTTTCCATTCCGATATAGGATTTACGGTAATTGGATGTAGCCTTGGGGTTGACACAGAAAACATAGGGCTTGTACGGCATAAGCGTCTCACATGTAGAAAGAAAATTTGCGATATGGACGCTGTAAACAGAGGTAGACTCTAAAGCAACGATGATTGTATCAAGGTTTTTATGTTTCTGCATGCATTTAGCGATCATATCGGCAAGTTCATCAGCGCCGGGCTGATTGTTGCCAAATGAGGATGAGATGTACTTGTTTTCTTCAAAATCCATGGCATAGACCGCATTGGATTTTGAGCTTACATCAATACCTACAAACAAGGTGGACATATAGTTGATCTTTAACAAGATATCACATCCTTTCCGATCTGGATTTGTGGAGCCTGAAGTAAAAGGTTTATCCTGTGCTGCATATGGTGACCGAAGCCTCGCGCAATGAGCATGCACCCGGCCAGCCTTTCTTGCTGGAGCTACGGCGGGGGACGAAAATTCTGTGTTAGCGGAATGTGCCATATGTGCCAGGCTGAATGCTAAAAAAGCAGTCACGGCCAAAGCCGGCTGAAAGGAGGAAAAGCAGTGCCTTCGGACATCAGACTCTGCCTGATATCATAACACAGGATGAATCATATAAAAAGTAACTGTTGACCGTATGGATGGGATTCAGGATGAGGGGAGTTCCTCTTGGATGTCCTTACCATCTATACCCATAAAAAGAATAAGTTCATAAGCGATATTTCTTGCCTACGAACTTATTATACGAGGGAGGAATATTATGGGGAACAACAAGTTTTCAATCGCCAGTGTTGGAAACCGGCGGGCATTCCGGGATGGAGCTCGGGACGGGGTGCCGATCGCGCTCGGGTATTTTGCGGTATCTTTTTCACTGGGAATCGTGGCGCGGAATGTCGGGATGACACCGATTCAGGGAATGATCACAAGCGCACTCTGCAACGCGTCCGCAGGGGAATACGCGGGCTTTACGATGATCGCCGCGGGGGCAGCGTATATTGAGATGGCGATCGTGACACTGATCGCGAACGCGAGATATTTACTGATGAGCTGTGCCATGAGTCAGAGAATGGATCCGGATATGCCGTTTTTCCACAGGCTTCTCATGGCCTTTGATATTACCGATGAGCTGTTTGGAATTACGATCGCAAGACCGGGCTGCTTAAATCCCTGGTATATGTACGGGGCAATCGCATTAGCACTTCCGGGCTGGGCAGTGGGAACAGCACTTGGAGCACTGGCAGGAAACCTGATGCCGTGGCGTCTCGTGAGCGCCTTCAGTGTGGCACTTTATGGAATGTTCCTGGCAATTATTATTCCGCCGGCGCGAAAGAGCCGGATCCTTGCGGGGCTTATCGCCATCAGTTTTGCGGCGAGCTACCTTGCGGAGCATCTGCCGGGGATCTCATCGATCTCCAGCGGCACGAGAACGATCATTCTGACTGTTGTGCTCTCATCCGCAGCAGCGATTCTCTTCCCGCATCCGGCAGAGGACAGTGAGATCGAGGTTCAAGAAGAAAACCAGGAAGGAAAAAATAATTCTTCTGCAGGTGCAGCAAAACAGGGAGCTTAACTGTATATATAGTAGAAAGCAGTTCTATTTGTAAGAAAAAGAAGTATTTACGAAAACTGTATCGTTAAATTAAGAGGAAATACATAAAAAACATGGAAAAGAATATTTATCT
This sequence comes from Pilosibacter rotomagensis, assembly GCF_045062245.2. Lineage (NCBI taxonomy): Bacteria > Bacillati > Bacillota > Clostridia > Eubacteriales > Clostridiaceae > Pilosibacter > Pilosibacter rotomagensis. The sequence goes on from NZ_CM170323.1 coordinate 901,595, forward strand.
CTATATTGCGGTGATGGCGGGCGTTTCATATCTGATCCGTGTCCTGCCGCTCACATTGATCCGGAAACCGATCAAAAATCAGTTTATCCAGTCATTCTTATATTACGTCCCATATGTGACGTTAGCTGTTATGACGTTCCCGGCGATCCTCTCCGCCACAAACAGTACGGTGTCGGCGGCGCTGGCGCTGGTCATCGGAATCATCGCGGCGTGGTGCGGAAGAAGTCTCCTGTCCGTTGCGGTGATCTGCTGCGCGATGGTATTCATTACGGAATTTTTCTTAGTGTAGTAAAAATATATAAAACACATATATTTAATAAAACAAAAGCAGCTTCGGTACCTGATCATCCATCAAAGAATCGTGCTGCTTTTTTTAGAATACCATTTACGGCATTCTTGCAGGGCATGAAAACCCGCGAAAAAAGCAGTACATGGCGCAGAATAACGGAATGCGGCGGTCTGCCAGGCCAATGCTTTAACGTTGTAAAATAAATGAGATAAAATCCCATTGTCTGAAATTTCACAATACGAAATATATTCCATTTTAGCAAAAATGCTGATTTTCTAAGCGGAAATTTGGCAATTATTTGGAAGAATCGTACTTGTATTTGTGCGGGAAAGTTGTTATAATCAGTAGCCGTGTTGAGCGAAAAAAAGAGTAATGGCTCATAAAAGCTGATTACATGGAGGTTTACCCATGAAGAAATTATTTGCATTCTGCGCAGGACTTCTGGCGGTCTTAAACCAGACTGCAGTTACAGCGCTTGCGGCAGAACCAGAGGCTGCCGGGGCGGCAGCACAGACGCCGTTATGGCTTTGTATTCCATTTGCAGGACTCCTGCTCTGCATTGCGGTCCTTCCGCTTGTGAAAGCAGAGTGGTGGGAGGCGCACCAGCCGCACGCGGTCGTGTTCTGGTCCCTGCTGTTCCTGATCCCGTTCGCCGTGAAGTACGGTGTGCCGAAGGCGGCGGAGACGACACTGGAATGTATCATAAACGACTACCTGACATTCATCGTCCTTCTTTTCGGATTGTTCTGTGTGTCCGGTAATATTACCCTGTCAGGTGATCTCGCTGGTTCCCCGAGGATCAATGTGGGACTTCTGGCACTCGGAACCCTGTTATCCAGCTGGATCGGAACCACCGGAGCCAGTATGTTAATGATCCGTCCGATCATCAAGATGAACGCGTGGAGAAAGAGAAGACGCCACATCGTGATCTTCTTTATCTTTATGGTGTCCAATATGGGCGGCTGCCTGACTCCGATCGGAGATCCGCCTCTGCTCATGGGATTCATGCGGGGTGTCCCGTTTTTCTGGAGCTTAAAGCTTTTACCGATCCTGATCTTCAATATGATCATCTTGCTGTTCATCTTCTATCATTTTGATATGAAGGCATACAGAAAAGATATCGCGGCAGGCTTAAAACCGGATATCAGCAAACCGGGTACTGAAGTGAAGATCCGCGGCGGCCACAACCTGATCTTTATCATTATGATCGTGATCGCCGTTATCTTAAGCGGTACTCTGCCGTCCATGCCGATGTTTCAGGATGCCGCAGGAAATGTTCTCGGGATCCATGTATTCGGAGAAGTTACATTATCCTATCCGGCGATTATTGAGTGCGTGATCATCCTTGTATCCGCATTCCTGTCCTTTAAGACGACGAATGTTTCCATCCGCCGTGAGAACCACTTTACCTGGGGAGCGATCCATGAGGTTGCTGTTCTGTTCGTTGGTATCTTTATCACGATGCAGCCGGCTCTTATGATCTTAAAAGCAAACGGTGCGGAGCTCGGAATCACGAAACCGTTTGAAATGTTCTGGGCAACCGGTCTGTTATCGAGCTTCCTCGACAATACACCGACTTACCTGGTATTCCTCACGACAGCCGGTGCTCTGGGACTTACACAGGGTATGGTGACGGCCCTCGGAACCGTTCCGGTCAAGATGCTGGAAGCGATCTCCTGCGGTGCCGTATTTATGGGCGCGAATACATATATCGGCAACGCGCCGAACTTTATGGTCAAATCCATTGCGGATGAGAACGGTATCCGGATGCCTTCGTTCTTCGGATATCTGATCTGGTCCTTTGGAATTCTTGTTCCGGTATTCATTGTGGATACTCTGGTATTCTTTTTATAGGAAGGGGGAGGAAATATGGCTGCAACGAAAGAAGAAATCAAAGAACTGGCAGAACATATCTACGATCTGGACGCGGAGGTCTATGTCCACCTTGGTTCCTCCCTGGGACGTGTATTCAACCGTGACAGAGAGCGCTGCGTCAACGAACTTACGGAGCTCCTCACAACAAGACCGCAGGGACATTTGGTCCGCAGCGAGCTTGGACTGATCGCGAACATGGCCCGCACCATCGAGGATAAAGAAGAACGCGCGATGTGTATGACCGAGTACAACCGCATCCTCAATGAGGTCATGAGTCTTCCGACAAGCTTCGCCAGCGGCGATGTGATCGACCCGATCCTCGCGAAATTAAACAGTTTCAACGTAGCGAACCGTTTCTCCAACGACGACCACCTGATTATCTGCATCAGCTGGACATACGGAAGCGGTGGAATCGATGTCGGCTTCAAACTTGCGGATAAGCTTCATATTAACTATTACGATGCCGATATTTTCGAGGCAGTATTAAAACGCCTCGACGCGGAGAAAGATAAGACGATCCGTGACGCGGCGGGATATGCCCACGTCTCTGAGGAACTGCAGCAGAGCCCGGCGAGCGAGTTTGAGGCAGTGACCCATATGTCCCTGAAGGATCATATCAAATATTTCAGCCGTTACCACGGCCTGAACCGTCAGGATGCCGTCTTCTTCAACCAGAGCGACCTGATCTGTGATATGGCGAAAAAGGAAGACTTTATTATCATGGGCCGCTGTGCCGATGCGATCTTAACGAACAACGGCATTCCGCATATCAGTATCTATATCACTGCACCGATCGAACAGAGGATCCACCGCGCGATCGAGGTAAACTCCGGATTAGACCGGAAAAAAGCGCGCCATTTACTGAAAAAACTTGACAAAAAACACGCGCATTATTACAATTTCTATACCGGAAGAAGCTGGGGAAACGCGAACAACTACGATCTCTGTATCAACAGCGCAAGCTATGGAATCGACGGTACCGTTGATTTCATTCTGCGAATGATCGGGCGTGACCATGAAAAAAAGAACGATAAGAAATCAGAATAGTGACCTGAGCAAAACACCGCCGGTGAATCGACCGGAGGCGGAAAATACAGGTTCCATGCCTGGCTTTCACAGAGCCAGGCATATTCTTTTTACGCGAACAACGAGCCAAAGTCCGCGCTTACGCGAGAACTTGGCGACTGTCGCCTGCAGAAATTTCCAACTGTATGCGTAGGCATGATCTGGCGGAAATAGTATCAGATAAAACCGGAAATGTAACTATGATTAAGAGGAAAGGACCAACAACCATGCAGCTTGATATGACAAAGGGAAGACCATTGCCGGTGATCCTGCGGTTTACGATCCCGCTGGTCATCGGAAATGTTTTCCAGCAGCTTTACAATATGGCGGACACGATCATCGTGGGCAGATATGTCGGCGCGGGAGCGCTGGCGGCGGTCGGCTCAACCGGAACGATCATGTTCCTGACAACGGGATTTGCACAGGGGATCACGGCAGGATTCTCGATCCTGACTGCGCAGAGATATGGTGCCAATGATGCCAGAGGCGTGAAACGCAGTGTGGCAAACGGAATTCTCCTGTCTGTGATCGCAGCGATCATCATGACGGTGTTCTGCGTGTGCATTATGAATCCGCTGCTCCATCTGATGAACACACCGGCAGATATTTTTCGTGATGCCTATACCTATATTATGGGGATCAGCATTGGACTTACGGCGAATATTTTCTATAACCTGTTTTCTTCGTACCTGCGTGCGGTCGGAAACAGTCAGGTCCCGCTGTTTTTCCTGATATTTTCCGCCTGTCTGAACGTGGGACTGGATCTGCTTTTTATCATCCGAGGCGGTATGGGCGTAGCGGGGGCTGCCTGGGCGACGAATCTGTCCCAGGCGATCTCGGCGGTGCTCTGCGTGGGATATATCTGGGTTAAGGTTCCATCCTTAAAGCCTGATAGGGAACACTGGAAGATCCACGGAAATGACACGAGAAACCAGCTTGCGGCCGGGATCCCGATGGCGTTTCAGTTCGCGATCACTGCATCGGGGACTATGATCATGCAGTCCGCCATCAACCTCTTCGGCTCCGTGGCGGTTGCGGCCTATACGGCTGCGGCGAAGCTCCAGAGTCTTGTGATCCAGGGCATGATCGCCATGGGACAGACGATGGCGACCTACGGTGGTCAGAATTATGGAAGCGGAGATGTCAAGCGGATCAAGTCAGGCGTGCGATCTGCGCTCCTCGCGGAATTTGTCTACTCCGTTGCCGCAGCGGCACTGATGTGCGCACTCTTAAAGCCGTGTCTCGGGCTCTTCTTTACAGGAGACGTAGACCTTGGGGCTATGATGCCGTGGGCAAAAACATACTGCTACATGACGGCGGTCTTTTTCCTGCCGCTCTGCACGATCTTTATTTTCCGCAACATTATGCAGGGATGCGGTTACGGATTTCTCCCGATGATGGGCGGTGTGTCGGAACTGATCGCGAGACTGCTGGTCTCAATGGCGGCGATCCAGCTTCTGAGTTATCCGCTGGCGTGCTTCGCAGATCCGGCGGCATGGATCGCAGCAGCTTTATTTACAGGAATTTCTTATTTATTTGTTATAAAGAAGATCGAAAAAGAACTTTCGTGACAGCTACAGTTTTGAAGAAATTAAGAAGACCGGATCCGGATGCTCCAAAGACGGGAGATGAAACACACCGGAATTTCTGGTTCCTGATGATGGGGATCTCGGCTGCGGGAATCCTCTTTATGACCAGGAAAAAAGAACAGGAGTGAGGAGTCTGCAGGGCCGTGGATATCCAGGACTGCAGGCGGATCAGAACATGAGGAGCTAAGAAATGAAAAGAAAGAAAAATCCGTTGTGGTATCGGATCGGAGTCCTTATTTTCGGCGGGATCTTCTGTTTCTCCGCCTATATGGCAGGTCGTGATATCTTCGAGGCACGAAAGGAGGCGGCGGCATTCAGGAAACTGAGTGAAGCCGCTTCTGACTATATGGAGACTGCGGAACAGGAGGACTCCATCGTGGATCCGGCGGATGATCACACGACAGAAGTGGAAAATCCGGCGGAGGCAGAAGAAAAACAGGAACTCCTGAGGGAGGCTGCCGGTTATGCGTCTCTGGCGGAGCAGAACCCGGACTATGTCGGATGGCTGAAAATCCCGGGAACGCGGATCGATTATCCGGTAATGAGCAGAGCATCCGATCCGGAATATTACCTGCATAGAGCGTTTGACGGATCCCGCTCGTCGGGTGGAACCCCGTTCCTTGGGCAGTTGTCGGATAAGGACAGCACCTGTATGATCGTGTATGGACACAACATGAAAAATGGTTCCATGTTTGGGACCCTGGATGACTACAAGTCGGAGAAATGGCAGACGGAACATCCGGTCATTGAGTTTTTTGTGGATGGTGAAGTGCGGGAGTATGAGGTGTTTGCAGCTGCGGAGAGCAGAGTCCTCTACGAAGATGAGGAAGGATTCCGCTATTACCGGTCCGGAGGGGATCTTTCAGAGGAGGAATACGGGAAGCTGATCACATGGCTTCAGGAAAATTCTGACTATGAAACGGGGATCATCCCGGAATACGGGGAGCAGATCCTGATGTTGTCCACATGCAGTTATCACACGAAGGATGGTCGGTTTGTGGTGGCAGCCAGGAGAATCAGTGAACCGTGAGAAATCTCCATAATAGTAGATTGGAAGAAAGAAAATGCTTTTTGGGAGAATGCCCGGAAAGCATTTTTTGATCAGGGGATCGTCGGGAGAAAATGGCTTGACATGCCGGGTGATCTGGGGTATCCTCGGAATCAGATAGATCCGGATTCGGAGAAAGGAAAGGGAGTTATGGCAGAAAAAATTTTGATTGTTGTGGACATGCAGAAGGATTTTGTGAATGGAAGTCTCGGCAGTAAGGATGCGGAGGCAATCGTTCCGGCTGTTGTCAAAAAGGCGGAAACGTTTGACGGGGAAGTGATCTTTACGAAGGACACACATTTCGAGAACTATATGGATACTCAGGAGGGACATTTTCTTCCGGTTCCTCACTGTATTAAGGGGACAGACGGCTGGGACCTGATCCCGGAGCTTGAGAAGATCGCCATAGAGCGTGACGCGGCGACTTACGAGAAAATTACCTTCGGATGTCCGGAGCTGGCGGAAGATCTTCTTGAGAGAAATAAGAAGACACCGATCGAGTCCATCGAGCTTGTGGGACTCTGCACGGATATCTGTGTGGTTTCAAACGCGCTCCTGATCAAAGCGTTCCTTCCGGAGACACCGGTCTTTGTGGATTCCGCATGTGCGGCAGGCGTTACGAGGGAAAGACATGAGGCGGCTCTGGAGACTATGAGAAGCTGCCAGATCGTTGTGAAGTAAGAAGAAAGAATAATACAGACGGAAAAGGTATGTGCAGATCTGAGTTCTTTACGGAAAGTTCTCGGGTCTGCACATTTGTTTTTTTCGAAACAGGAGATTCCGGGGAATGATACACATCCGCGCGTATAAATTTTCATCTCCTGTAATAAGATGGTAAAAATATCATCGAGGGGCAACCCCTATGAAGGAATATATTGAAGAGCGGGCGATTCAGATCGCGAACTATATTATTGATGAGAATGCGACGGTGAGACAGACAGCAAAACGGTTTGGAATTTCGAAAAGTACGGTGCATAAGGACGTGACTGACCGGTTGATTCATATCGATCCGTCTCTGGCGGCGCAGGCGCGTGTGGTTCTGGATATCAACAAGGCGGAGCGCCATATCCGCGGCGGACTTGCGACGAAAGAGAAGTACGAGCATGAACATCTTCTTCAGGCATGCAGCCAGACGGATGAATAATATGGATCTGTCAGGATACATTCGTTTATATTCCACTGAATAATTGCGAAAGTTTTTTTACTCATGAAGAAAATTCTGAAAATGCAAAAAAATATAATTGAATTTCTATAAAGCCTGCGATAAAATGGGAACAGAATTGCTGATTTCAAGGCATGACTGGTTTACAGTTAAAAACGAACGGAGGAAAGAATGATGAGCAAGACAGATGCAATGATCGAAAAAGTAAAAGCGCTTGTAAATGCGCCGTCCTGCTGTGCGGAGGCAAAAGAAGCAGGAAATAACTGGCTGGAGGCAGTCAATACCGAGAAGCGGGACGAGGCTGCAGAGAAGCTGATCGCTGAGATCGAGGCAGATATCATTCCGATCGACTGGCTGATCAAATTCGCAGGATCTGAGGACGGACAGAAGGTCTTCGGTGCAGAGAAGGCAGCCGGGATTGAGGATCACGCGAAAAAGATCAAGTCAGAAGGCGCAAAGTACTGTGACTGCCCGGCATGCACAGCAGTTGCAGCGATCTTAGCGGATAAGGAAGATTTATACGCTCCGACCTACAGCCTGACATGGACAGTCACTGATGATATGACTGCAAAGCGTATCGGCAGCGCCGGTTCGAAGATCCTTTCCACCCCGAATATGGTAGCTCTGATGGAGGATGCGGCTCTGGAACTCGCAAAGTCTTACCTTGAAGAAGGACAGACAACCGTCGGCGCGGAGATCCGCTGCCGCCACCTTGCACCGACACCGGTCGGTATGAAAGTGACAGCAACTGCAAAACTCCGCAGCATCGAGAGAAGAAAACTCTGGTTTGACATCGAAGTGAACGATGAAAAGGGCAAATGCGGAGAAGGTTCCCACCTTCGCGTGATCGTAAATTCGAAAGCGATGAGTGAGAAAGCGGAGAAAAAGGCAGAATAAAGCGGCGGGATGTGAAGAAAACAGCCCGGATCAGCATAAATGCTGACAGACACAGCAGGCTGCTGCATGAAACATCATACAGCCCGAATGACAGCAAAAGGAGAAGAGACACATGGAAAAACACACGCTTGATCCAATGGTCAGTGCGGAGCATCTCGCAGGAGCGGTGCGCTTTGCGACGGTATCCAACGCAGACAATTCACTGACAGATTATACAAAATTTGACGCATTTCATGAGTATTTAAAGGAGACATATCCGCTGGTACATAAACACCTGACACTGGAACATACGGATCAGGCAGGACTTCTTTTCCACTGGAAAGGAACCGGGAAATCAGGAGCGGCTCCACTTCTCCTTATGGCACATCAGGACGTTGTCCCGGAAGGTGACCCTGAAAAGTGGACATATCCGCCGTATTCTGGAACTATTGCAGATGGAAAGATCTGGGGACGCGGTTCCAGCGACTGTAAGAGCAATCTGATCGGGCAGCTGGAGGCTGTTGAGGCACTTCTGGAAAAAGGCTATGAGCCGGATTATGATCTGTATCTTTCTTACGGATATATGGAAGAGGTCGCAGGCGGAAAGATCCCTGCGGAGACCCTCAGAGGGGCCGGGGTCCGCTTCGGTGCTGTTCTCGATGAAGGCGGCGGAGTCCGCCCGGGAAGCGACTACGGGATCGATGACAAGGCACTCTGCACGATCGGACTCTGCGAAAAAGGTTACGTCGATTTTGAACTTTCCTACACAGCAAAGGGCGGTCATTCCAGCCGTCCGGGTGAGAATTTCGCGACGACCATGATCGCGAAGGCACTGATCGCGATCCAGGAACATCCGATGCCGTACCGTGTGACCGATACGATCCGACGCCGGTTCGAAGTTCTTGCCCCGTACATGGCGAAGGAGAATCCGGAACTTGCGGAGCTGTTAAAGAACCCGGATGAGAATCTGGAAAAGCTGGTTCCGTATCTGAAAAAGGATCCGGCGCTGGATGCCATGTTCCACACGACGGTTGTTCCGACGATGCTTTCCGGATCTGCCCAGGCGAATATTCTTCCTGCAAAGGTGACTGCTGTTGTGAACAGCCGTGTCCTTGAAGGAGATACGGTTGAGAGCGTAAAGAAACATCTGGAAGAGATCGTGCCGGATGAGGTGGAGGTTCGTGTACTGAAGGGCAGCGATGCGTCACCGACATCTCTGTATGACGGCGCAATGAAGGATCTGCTTGTCGAGATCGGCGGTAAGATCTATGGGGATGTGATCCCGTGCCCGGAGATGATGCTCGGAGGAACGGATGCGCGCTTCGTCTATGATATGAGTGACCGCGTTTATCGTTTTTCCACAATCTATGCGAGAGAAGACCACCATGTCCATGCAGCCAATGAGTTTACGGGAGTAGAAGAGTTGGCGGACAGCATCGATTTTTACATGGAACTTCTGACAAGATACGGGGAGACTGCGAAATAAAGGCGAAGATTGCAAAAAACGCTTCTGAGGGAGATTCTCATGTTGGAATCTTCTCAGAAGCGTTTTTTCACTTGTTCAGTTACCAGGAAATTTCTAAGAAACTTCCTGGTAAGCAAAAAGATGATACCAACTGAATTTCAACACAGATAATTTCTCATAGACTTCAGCGCATTCTTCTCAAGTCTCGACACCTGTGCCTGGCTGATCCCGATCTCGCAGGCAACTTCGGTCTGGGTTTTCCCCTCAAAAAAGCGCATATCGATAATGTGGCGTTCTCTGGTCGGAAGATGTTTCATCGCCTCGCTCAGCGAGAGCTGTTCGACCCAGTTTTCCTCCCTGTTTTTTTTATCACTGATCTGGTCCATGACGCAGAGCGGGTCGCCGCCGTCGGTGTAGACAGGTTCATAGAGGCTCACAGGGCTCTGGATCGCGTCCATTGCGTAAGTGATCTCTTCTTTGCTGATCCCGACCTCATCGGCGATCTCCATGATCGTCGGTTCCCGTAAATTTTTCTTTGTGAGAAGTTCTCTTGCTGACAACGCTTTGTAGGCGGTATCCCGGAGTGAGCGGCTGACCCGGATGGAATTGTTGTCCCTGAGGTATCGTCTTACCTCGCCGAGTATCATTGGAACCGCATACGTGGAAAATTTTACATTCTGCGACAGATCGAAATTGTCGATCGCTTTGATCAGGCCGATGCACCCGATCTGGAACAGGTCATCCACGTTCTCACTGCTGCTCGAAAAGCGCTGGATCACGCTTAAGACGAGTCTTAAATTTCCCTTGATATAAGTTTCTCTTGCGTCTGTATCACCATTCTGGATCCGCCTGAAAAGATCTGTTTTTTCCTCATTCGTCAGAAGCGGGAGCTTCGAAGTGTTCACCCCGCAGATCTCAACCTTATATCCTGCCATGATAAAAACCTCCGCAATTTGTTTTCATAGAAAAATGATTCACGAAAACAGGACAGTTTATACATGAAAAAAACGGGAGTTATTTCCTGAGAATCATTCCTGATTTCGACATCTTATGCGGAAATTTGACATCTTGTGCAGAAAGAATTGCGGGTGGAACAGAAAAAACGTATAATAAAATCAACTACGAACTGTGGAATGATCTGAAATTTTGCAAGTATAATCCGAAAGAACCTGTCATAAAGGGGGAAATGAATATGAGAAAGAGAAAATGGTATGAACGTATGTCAGCAGCAGTCCTGATTGCAGTCCTTCTGGTCAATCATGGTGATATGGGAATTATGGCGAAAGCGGAGACAATAACTGCGCTGGAAGAAAATCTGGAAGAAGAGAATAAAAAAATCGAGGCCGAGACAGCCAGCGCGTCCAATGCGGACGAGAAGCGGGATACAACTGTGGATTCAAACGAGACGACCGAGTCCGACCTTGAGAAGGAGACCGCGACAGCATCGAATGGGAAAGAGACCCCGGAGACGAAGAGAAAAATGGCTAAGCGTGTGATGAATGCGGAGACAGTTACGGAAGAGACGTATTCGATCAGCCAGACAGATGGGAAGTTTAAGGTTGTTGGCGGAAGCTTGACAGAAGATGGAGAAAACTTAAATAGTCTGACAGATGCGTTCAACAAGATTTTGAGTTTCGGTACAGATACGAACATAAATATTAATTTTGATAATGTCAATATTAGTAGCGGAGCGCCGACACTTACGGAAAGCTGCGAATTGACTTTGAAAGGCACATATACGAGTGCAGCTGAAGCATTTATTATTGGCTCAAATGACACATTTATTATACACAATGAGGCTGATATAACAACAAAGTCGTATGTTATTGGCAGGTCAAGTGCTCCGGAGTCTACAGTTATTTTTGAACAAAGTGGCGGTACTGTTGAGTCAGTAGGTGGCTTTTATATGTATGAAAATGATGTGATTTCTCTAAAAGAAGGAACAATTAATGGAAATGCCAGAGGAAACGGTGGAACAGGCAGTATTAAAATAAAAGACGGTACATGGAATGGACAACTGGCACATATAAAAGATATAGATATATGTGGGGGACAACTCAATAATATAAAAGATGATACGAGTACGATTACTGCAATTAGCGAAAGCGAAGAAGTTTCTATCAGAGGTGGAGAAATTTATGCCAAGAACACTAATTCATCGGGAAGAGCTTTTGCGATTTTAATGTCAGATAAGACAAAATTATCATTATCAGATAATATTGATATATCTGCTGCAGGTGGAAATACGCATGGATCGATATATTATGGTTACAGTGCTAAATCTTGTGCTACTATTGTCGCAGTGGATTTAAAAACGATAAATGACTCATTCAAATTTGTGGTAAGTGACCTTGCAATGGAGGCCAGTTCATCATTGAAAAACTGGATCAAAGGTTCATCCGGGAACATGGAGACGTTAGTCGAAGGGATTCATTTAAGCATTGTCAATCATAATTCTAATGTAGGATATGCGGACAAGTATCAGAGTTACGAAGCGAGAGCGGTGGGCAACTATATCCGTATTATGGATCCAAAGGCTGAATCCAGTTTGATTCCGGAAGGAAATATTAAAAGTGCGGAAATCCAGTTACCTTCCGATCCGGAAAAGTATCAGGTTACGATTACGTATGACAAAACTGAGGATGGGACTGAGAAAGTAGAGACGGTCAAGTACACTAAAGCCCAAGTTACAGTATCCGGAATTATAGATGAAATTCTATTAAGAAACACTGGAACGGATGGGTTAGAAATCAGTGTGGGAAGAACAGAAAATCCAATTGATGGAGATATTACAGTAGATTCAGGCAACGCTGACGATAAACCGGTTCTGCTTAAGGGAAAGATCACTGGAAAAGTAAATGTTGTTGGAACGGGAACTTTGGAATCTGAAATTAACTGCAGCGGTTTCAATGGAGAGACAAAAAGTACGATCCATATTACAGGTGGGGAGATTATTGGAACTGTGAATGCAGATAATGCGAATGAGTCTGTTATCACATTGACCTCTGCAGATCTGATTGTAGATGGTAATGCGCATATTGTAGATCAGTCAGCTTATTCTTCGCAAAATCGATATGCGATCAGTGCAATTGGTGGAGTATCAGTAACAATTAAAAATGGACGGATTGAGTCAACAAATAACACAGCTGTTTATATAAACAGACTTGGAAGCAGCGGATTACAGGAAGACCATGCTAAGTTCGAGATGACAGGGGGAACGATCAAAGGCGGAGAGTATGGCTTAAAGCATACCCAACTTAATGAAATTACCTTGTCAGGCGGAACAATTTCCGGTGGTGAGAATCAGCCGGATGTTTATATGGCGAATGGAAAAACAGGAACCAGCGGAACTGCAGACTTCACGGTTATCGGAGATTTCCCATTTTCCTCCATGTTGATTGAAAATGTATCTGTGAAAAATGAAATCAATTTTACAGAGGCAACGGTAACAGGAGAAGAAAAGATCCAAATCAATCTCCCGTGGGTCGGAGGTGATACAGAGTCGAATGCGAAGCTTTTTAAGGCATCGACCTCAAATTATCAGAATCTCATCAAACATATTGAGCTGACTGGCGGATCTAATCCAATCTGCGTAGTTTATAACGCAAATCCGGTCTCTGCAGATCCGACAACCACTGAGATTTATGCATTCAGCGCACCGAATCCTTATACAGTTCATGTGAAATATTATAGTGGAAAAGATGAAAGTAATCCATTTTACGAGGAATATCTTCTTAATCTTGACAATAGTCATCGAAGCTATTTAAGCAATATCGGGTTACCGGGAGGCGCAGCTTTTTCAGTATGGAGATATAAAGAAAAGTCAAACAGAAATGGTACTGCGACAGATACAAGCGCAACAGTGAATCAACTTGTCGAAGATATGTTAAATCCACAAGGTCAAATACCTGAAATTGAACTTTACGCAGGATATCAGGTTAAGTTTGCCGCAGCAATATCATCTGATGATATCAAAGAGAATTCTGCGACTATAAAGGGAACTTCAGATGGAACAAAAGTATACTATACAAACAACCCTTATTATCAAGGATACACTGGAGAAGCGCTCAGAGCAGAAGCAAAGAAAGAGGATAGTAAGGCGAGCTTTGCAACAGTAGATGTAGAAAATGGTAAATTTTCTATTGAATTGAATAATCTCTCTGTTGATACGTCATATACATATTATCTTGTAGCAGAGAATGATAATAATGATGTGTCGGAAATGCAGACAGTCAAATTTATGACTCTTAAGCGTACATTGACAAAGGATGATTTCAAGATAGTTGGAGACACCGAATTTACCTATACAAATAATGGTGACGTGCATAACGTGAAGGTACAGCCGGTAGAGGGAAAAGGCGGAATGTTTGGCATTGACGCAGTTCGATATAAAGAAAAAGTTGGTGCAGAGGATGCGGATAATTTCATCGGTGCCCCAGCGGCAGCAGGAACCTATGGAATCTATGTAAGCACCAATAGTGAAAATGGAGTTGAACGTGTTACAAATTTACGAATTGGAGAGATAACGATCAAGAAAGCCACGTTCAATCCTGACTGGTTTCAGACTGTAACAAGCATCAACTATGGCAACGATAAAGAGGACTATCTTAAACCGGGAATAAAGGATGCTTATTCCGTTGGCGGACATACGGTGACAGGTTATGGAGAAATCCGGTTTGAACTGTATCGTGACGCAGAGTTGACCCAGAAGGTTTCGAGAAATGCAGAAGGACATTATGAGGTCAATGCAGATCCGGATCAAGAATATGTAACTTATTATATGGGAATTACCAGTAGCGGTGGAAAGAATGTGGAAGTGCAGGAAAATCCCGTACGCATAGGGACAGATTTAAAGATCTATCGCGCTTCAAACACAATCTCCACAGTAACATGCCCGGATATCCGCTACGGAGAAACACCGAAGCCGGAGCTCACGGCAGCGGACACCACAGGAGAAATTAAATACACCTACAGTAGTACCGAAAACGGTGAATATAAGGAATGGAATGCAGAGAATAAACCTGGACTCTGGTATGTAAAGGCAACCGTAAGCCAGAGCCGGAATTACAAGAAAGCGGAAAGCACCCCGGTCGCATTTACAGTCTCCAAAGCGCAGCTCGTTCCTTCTGTAAACACTCTTCAGTCAAAGACCTATGATGGAGATACAAAGGCTGAGGGAACGCTCACGCTCAGTTCTGCTGACGGAAAACCGATTCTCTCAGAGGATGCGGCGGCATTAGAGGCAAAGGGAACCTTTACATGGACATCCGAGAACGCTGGAACAAACACTGTGAATGTTACAAGCATTGCGTTGGATTCCAAATTTGAGGATCGCTATGAACTTACAACGAGTGAGCTTTTCAATGTCTCCTGCAGCGGTGCAAAGATCGAAAATGCCAAAATTCAGAACGTTTCTGTACGGCAGATGATGGAATTGACCTACAATGGAAGGGAACAGAAGCCAGAAGTCGAGGCAACAGGAAGTACGATCGGTGGCACGGCTATCACCTTCCGCTATGGTCTCACAGCAGAACAGGCCGCGGACGAAACGCAGGCATTAAAAAATGCTCCTGCCTTCACCGATGCCGGCACCTATACGGTATACTACACTGCATCCGCAGCAAACCATGATTCCGTATCCGGCAGCTTTGAAATCAAGATCAAAAATGCCTCGATCACAGGCGTTGACGCAGCCGGATATACAGGAATCTACGACGGACAGTCCCACGGAATCAAAATCACTCTTAACGGAAACGCTGGAGACGGTGAGATCCTTTACGGTGAGTCCGAAGATAACTGCACGCTCACAGAAAGCCCTGTATACAAGAACACAGGCAGCTATACCGTATACTACACTGTGACAAAGAAAAACTTTGACACCATAAGCGGCTCCGCAACCGTTGCGATCACCCCGGCACAGCTCACTGTGACGGCAGAATCAAGAAACGTGACCTATAAGGACGAACCGCCGGTATACAGCAGCACGTTCGAAGGTTTCGTAAACGGAGAAAACACAGAAGTCCTCGGCGGAACACTTTCCTACGAGTGCGCGTATGCGGTCGGCAGCGATGTGGATGAGTACGAGATTATTCCGTCGGGCCTCACAGCGGAAAATGGAAACTATGTGATCACATATCAGCCAGGAAAACTGACCGTATCCCAGGCGAAGCCGGAGTTCGAACTTCGGAATCTGGATCAGTTAAACCGTGTCTATGACGCGAAAAACACCGCGCCGGAGGCATGGACGGACAGCGATGGAAACATGACCGTGACGATCAAAAAGGGCAGCGAGATCTTAACGGAAGCGCCGATGAATGCCGGAACGTACACGGTGGAAGTTCATACGGAAGCCGGAAAGAACTATGAGGCTGGAAACCAGACATTCTCCTTTGAGATCAAAAAAGCACCGCTCAGCGTAAAAGCAGTGGATCAGAATGTCACAGTCGGAGATGCGATTCCGGAGTACAAAGTCCTCTATGAAGGATTTGCAGGAACAGATACCGCGGATGTGCTGAACGGCAGCCTGAAGTTTACCTGTGAATACGCGCCAGACAGCGCGGCGGGCGATTACTCGATCCTGCCGTCCGGCCTGACATCTGAGAATTACGAGATCCACTTTGAGAACGGAACACTTCATGCAGTCCGCAGAGCAAGCAGCGGATCCGATGATTCCGACAATTCCGGCAGCACAAAGAATCCGGCGGCAACGAACTTCGGAAAGAATGTTTCTAACAGCAGCTCTTCCGAAAACGATGCACAGGGAACTTGGAAACGCGATAATAAGGGCTGGTGGTTCGAATTCAAGGACGGCACCTATCCGGCAGGAGAAAAGACCAGTGATCAGAACGGTGAAAAGCTGGGCTGGATTCAGAAAGACGGAAAATGGTGGGCTTTCGGTTCTGACGGCTATCTGAAGAGAGGATGGGCACAGGATAACGCCAGCGGAAAGTGGTATCTGATCGACGAGAACACCGGAATGCAGACAAGCTGGCATTACGATGAGTCAGACCAGCATTGGTACTATCTCGATCCGGCGAGCGGAGCAATGCTCACAGGATGGCAGTTCATCAATGGAAAATGGTACTACTTGTCAAAGATATCCGGAGCTGTGCCGCTTGGCTCCATGTACAGAGAAATCAGGACACCGGATGGATATTATGTCGACAAAGACGGTGTATGGGATGGACTTGAAACAAAAGAAAAATAAGACATGAACAAAAAAGATCCGCAGGATCCTAAAAATGGGAACCTGCGGATCTTCATGTTTATACGGATAATACGTAAAACGGAACGCGGAAGCTTTAACCAAAGATCCGGAACACTCCGATAAAGGAAAGAACAACGCTCATCACAATAAAGCTGATGGCTGCAAGCAGCAGCTGGTTGTAAAGCTTGTCCTTATCAACAGACTCCGGCGCGCAGCCGACACAGATGCCGCCGACCGTGGACAGCGGACTGATGACGACGCCGTTGGTTCCGACGATGACACCGATCACGATGCTCATGGAGGAGATGCCTAAGGTCTGGCTCAGCTCCGCGGAGAGCGGGATCAGGGTCGGCATAACGACTCCGGTACCGCTGGAGACAGCGCCCATAAGTCCGCCGAGTACCATCATGATCGGCTGGGCAGTTCTCTCGCCTATGATGTTCTCAAGACCGTCAGATAAGAATGCGATGCCGCCGCAGGTATTGACAACGCTGATCAGGACGGACATGCCGCAGATCAGGATGATCGTGCTCCACGGAACAGCAGCGATGGCTTTTTTCTGGTCGACAGCGCCGAGCATTAAGAGAACACCCGCGCACGCGAAGGAGATCAGTCCGATATTCTGTCCAAAAAAGATTACGCCGATGAGGACCACGAGGATCGCGGCGAGTGTCAGAGTCTGATTCTTATCAAATCCCGTAAAGTGCGGTGTCGCAGCGTTTTCCATCTTTTTCGGGTGAAGACCTCCGAGCAGGAAGTAGGCACCGATGGAAAAGAGCGTCATGGTTGTGGCGTATGCGCCCCAGAGCGGAAGGTAACCGGAAAGGCTTTCACCGATGATATTGTTTTCCACGGAGAGCTGTTGTGCCACGATTCCGTTGATGGCGAGGGGGGACAGGCCTCCGACCATAATACCGCCCATGGTGACAAGACTCATCATCAAAACCGAGATTCCGTTTTCAACTGCGACGAACAGGGCAATCGGCATGATGACTGCGACGATCAGTCCGCCTGCGCCTGCCGCGGAGATGATCGCGCCGAAGAGAAAGAAGATCACCGGCAGAATCTTCGCGTTTCCTCTTGCGAGGCATACGATGTTCCTGGAAAGTGCCTGCGTGGTGCCGTTTAAGGTTGCGATACCAAAGAGGAATGTGGTGGCGAGAACGATAAAGAATACGCTCGTCGGCCAGTTTCCGGTCACGACTTTTGAGACATTGATGTCGGTGCCGCATTTTGCCGCTGCGATGGAGAAAATGTATGCCGCGACAAGACCGACAACGCCGGCATTCTTTTTTGTGACTGCGCTGAAGGCGATAACCGCGATCAGAACGATTAAAGATGCAACTGCAATCATGATGTTAGAACCTCCTTTTTCTGCAATCGAAATTCGTGTGAAATGAAGCCATAATACGCTTCACTTCCGGCATTTATGCGATATTTAAGCGAAAAAAAAATCTCCCCATGCATTGCTGCATGAAGAGACGATGATTTTCACCGCGTTACCACTCTGATTCGTCCATAGAAGACGCTGCTTTACAGGGTACCGGCCGGATACCCTTTCCCTGTAACGGGAGAACCCGTTTCCGCCTACCGTTCAATTTCAGCGGAACCGCTCAGAAGCGAGTTCGAACTGTTTCATCCCGCCGTGCTCCCAGCAACCACGGCTCTCTGTGGGGAATCCTGCAGCCTACTATTCTTCGTCTACGCGTATTTCGATTTTTTACGATATCATTTTACTGCTTTAATGTAAGATAGTCAAGAAAAAGTTTGAAAAATTACAGTGAACGATCGAAATTGCCCGGAAACATTTTGCTATTTCTATCATGACTCCGCAGACGGAATTAAGATCACCGATGCGTAGAACATCCCGTTCTTCCATTCAAAACGTGCATCTCCATGGTGCCGTTCAGCGATGAGACGGATAGACTGGGTGCCTATGCCGGGGCCACTGTGCTTTGTGGAGAGAAAACGCTTTCCTTCAAGAGCTGGCGGCTTCCGGCAAGGATTGTCCACTGTGATGGCAATGAGGGAGGTGCCGGTCTGGCGGATGTGGACCTTGATCGCGCCGCTTTCATTGTTTTCCCGACATGCGTCCACCGCGTTTTCCAGTAAATTTCCCAAAAGCACGCAGAATTCCGGTTCCGGGACCGGTATTTCCTTTTCCATCTGTGCCTGGATCTCCAGAGCAGTTCCGGCGTTTTCTGCAATCTGCGCGTAGTAGCTAAGGATCGCGTTGACAGCCTGATTTTCACAGTAAGCAGGCAGCCATTCCGGCATCATATGTTTCCGGAAGGACGCGAGATAGTCTGAGATCGCGTCAAGATCTTTGTTCGCTGCGTATCCCGAGAGCACCGTGAGATGCTGACGGAGATCATGGCGGGCGATCCGCGTCTCGTCGATGGAGCGCTGGAGATTGCGGTACTGGGCGCTCTGGAGCTGCAAAAGCTCATTTTCCCTCAAAAGTCTCGTGTTCTGGTTCATCTCCGATGCCATCAGGTAGAACATAAAATAGAAGAGCAGGAGGAATGTCAGAAGCGCCAGAATTAAAATCGGATAAAACTTCATGACCCGGTTCGTGTAGAGCGTCTCGTAGTAGCGCGGACGGATCAGACGGTTCAGCAAGAAGAATGCCGCCGGGAATACCCAGAATATATACCAGGTCTTCGCCATTTCGATATCGTCCACCAGCCATTTCGCGGCATGGGTTGCCGGATACCATACGATGGCCACGATGAGAACGGAGAGCAGCAGGTGGATCCCTGCGCCCGGAAGCGTGAACAGACCGGAGGTGTTCGTCCGGTCAATGAGGGCATCTGCGACGAGTGTCAGGTTTGTGATACAGGAGAAGACCGCGCAGACGGCGATCAGGATACTGAACGGCTTCCAGAGGGCGAGATCACAGACCCGATGGAAGAATACCGCAAACAGGATAAAGGACGGCAGGATCCAGAAGTCTCTCGCAATCCCGAAGTCTGCGCAGACGAGGCCTCCGGCGAAAGCCCAGAGGATCGAGAGCGGGATACCGGTGAGAAAAATATTCAGCGGTTTTATGCGGAGCCGGTCCTGAACCGGAAGAAAGCAGAGGACCGCACAGGGCACCATTGAAAAAAATTCCAGAAAATACCGCATGACAAGGGACCAGAATGGGATGTTCATACTCAACAACCTCCTCTCGTTTCTATATGTTCCATTATAACAAAGTTTTACTGTCCTGAAAGTACAACTCATGCAGGATTTTGACATCTTGTGCAGGGATGAGAAGTTTTAGGATACACAGAAAAAACGTCTGTAATGGATTAGGTAGATCCTTGTCAATGAGGCAGGAGTCTTATATGGATGAGATAAAATCTGCGGCAGAAATCCGGTGAGTGGAATATCATCGGATTCTGCCGCAGATTTTTTCAATATGGAACTTTTTATTTTTTAGTGAAACGCCTCTTTCGCATACTGCTCCAGTTCATCCCTGAAATCCGGGTGCGCGATCGCGATCATGGCCTCGGCGCGCTCTCTTAAGGTCTTTCCGGAGAGATTTGCGATACCATACTCGGTCGCAACGCTCTGGATCATGGTACGCGGTGCGGAGACAGTGGAGCCGCCCGGGATGAACGGAACGATGTTGGACTTTAAGGTGCCGTCCTTTGCCTTTCTCGCGGAGTTGATGCAGATATATCCTTTTCCTCCGATGGAGCGGTAGGCACCCTCAAGGAAGTCCATCTGACCGCCGATGCCGGAGAGCTGTCGGGTTCCCGCGGACTCTGCATTCTCCTGTCCCATAAGGTCAAGCTGTACGCCGCCGTTGATGCTGATGACGTTCTTCATGGTTCCGATGCGCTGTGGATCATGGACATAATCGAGGTCAGCCGGATGGAAAAGCTTCGGATTTTCTGCGATCCAGTCATAGAACTCCTGGGAGCCCATTGCGAGGTTCCATGTGGAGAGACCGGTGTCAAATTCTTTCTTTGCGTTTGTGAGCTTTCCCGCCTTCCAGAGGTTTAAGTAGGCATCACTGATGGTTCCGGTATGGCAGCCGAGATCCCTGAGATCGGATTCCGCCAACATGTTCGCGACAGTGAACGGAACGCCGCCGACGCCGAGAGATAGAACCGCGCCGTCCGGAATCTCGTTTACGACGAGCTTTGCGATCTGGATATCTGTCTCAGACGGAGCTTTGTAGGTTCTTACCGGAAGCGGTTCATGTTCGCCCTCTACGATATAATCCGCCTCGGAGAGATGGACACGGTGGGAACCGTCCACACCCTGAAGCTTCGGATAATGTTCATTGATCTCAAAGATCACAGTTCTTGCACTCTCAAACATGGTTCTCCATGCGAAGTTTGAGATGCCGAGACCGCAGTAGCCGTTCTCATCCGGGGCAGATACCGGGACGAAGGCAACATCTGTCCGGATATAGCGCTGGCGGTAGAGCGTCGGGAGAAGGCGGAGTACCACAGGCATGAATTTTACGAGACCACGGGTCTGGAGTTTCCGTTCATAGTCACCGATATGCCAGCTGTAGTAGGAGAAGCTTTCCTGTTCCGGATCAGCCTCAACGACTTCGATGCGCGGGCGGATCACGAGACCGCCGCGAACTTTCACATCTTTTAAATGACCTTTTCTTGCGGCGAGCGCCTTGTCAAGAAGCTCCGGATATCCGCCGCCGAATCCATAGTCGACCCAGTCACCGTCTTTTACAGCAGCCGCAACGGCAGCTTCTGCAGTCACAAATTTACTTTTAAAATTTTCCATATGTAATCCCTCACTATATAATATTTTCGGTAAAACATGAACGATACCATATATGTTCATTATAGGAGTTTTTTCGGTATGAAACAAGTAGATTATTGAGAGTTATGATATTGAATGGATATGGATCATATCAGAAAAAAATATATTTTATTCTGAATGCATGATCCGATCCTTCACATTTCGGATCGGAAACAACTTTATTTTTCGTCCAAGATGTAATATAATAAATTTATATTGCAGGCGGCAGAAATTACCGTTTCTGCCAAAAGAAAATAATGCATGAGGGGAGTCAAAACATGAAGGATTACATGAAGATCTACCAGGAATGGCTTGCCAATCCGTACTTTGACGAAAAGACGAAAGAAGAGCTTCGCGCAATCGCGAACGATGAAAACGAAATCAAGGAACGTTTCTATATGGATCTGGAGTTTGGTACCGCAGGACTTCGCGGAATCATCGGTGCCGGAATCAACCGTATGAATATCTATACAGTCCGCCGCGCGACTCAGGGACTTGCCAACTATATTATCAAACAGGGCGGAGCAGACAAGGGCGTTGCGATCGCGTTTGACTCCCGTCATATGTCCCCGGAATTTGCCATGGAGGCTGCAATGACACTCGCCGCAAACGGCATCAAGGCGTATAAATTCGAATCCCTGCGCCCGACACCGGAACTGTCCTTCGCAGTCCGTGAGTTAGGCTGCATTGCCGGCATCAACATCACCGCGAGCCATAACCCGCCGGAATACAATGGATATAAGGTATACTGGGAGGACGGCGCACAGTTCACACCGCCGCATGATAAAGGGGTAACGGCTGAAGTTCTTGCGATCGAGGATCTCTCCACCGTGAAAACGACGACCGAGGAAGAGGCGTTAAAGAGCGGAAAATTCCAGGTGATCGGAAAAGAGATCGATGACAAATATATCGCCCAGGTAAAAGCCCAGGTCGTAAATCAGGAAGCGATCAACCGCATGCAGAAAGACATCACGATCGTCTACACACCGCTTCACGGAACCGGAAATATCCCGGCCCGCCGCGTTATGAAAGAGATCGGCTTCGAGAATGTCTATGTTGTGCCGGAGCAGGAACTTCCGAACGGAGATTTCCCGACCGTCAGCTACCCGAATCCGGAAGCTGCCGAGGCATTTGAACTCGGATTGAAGCTTGCAAAAGAGAAGAACGCGGACCTTGTTCTTGCAACGGACCCGGATGCAGACCGTCTCGGTGTTTATGTAAAAGATACAAAGTCCGGTGAATATATCCCGCTTACCGGAAATATGTCCGGCTCCCTGTTATGTGACTATGTGTTAAGCCAGAAACAGGCAGCAGGAAAGATCCCATCTGACGGCGAGGTCGTAAAGTCCATCGTTACCACAAATCTGGTTGACGCCGTTGCGAAACACTATGGCTGCAAGCTTGTCGAGGTTCTGACCGGCTTCAAGTATATCGGTCAGCAGATCTTAAAAGAAGAGACAACCGGCAAGGGAACCTATATGTTCGGTATGGAGGAGAGCTATGGCTGCCTGATCGGCACATATGCCCGTGATAAGGACGCGATCTCCGCAACTGCCGCTCTCTGTGAGGCTGCCGCTTACTACAAGGAAAAGGGCATGACCTTATGGGATGCAATGGTCGCAATGTACGAGAAGTATGGTTACTATAAGGATACCGTAAAATCCATCGGCTTAAAAGGAATTGAGGGACTTGCGAAGATCCAGGAAATTATGGAGAACTTCCGCAAGAACCCGCCGAAGGCACTTGGCGGTTACGAGGTAACTTCTATCCGTGATTACAAGAAGAACACGATCACAGAGGTTGCGACGGGCGAAGTAAAAGAGACTGGTCTTCCGGAGTCCAATGTTCTCTACTATGATATGAATGACGGCGCATGGCTCTGCATCCGTCCGTCCGGAACCGAGCCGAAGATCAAATTCTACTATGGCGTTAAGGGAACCTCCCTTGATGATGCTGAGGCGAAGTCCAAAGCCGTCGGTGATGAGCTGATGGGCATGGTGGATAAGATGATGTAAGATCCCATAGTGTGGGGATAAGCGCAGGGAAGATGCTGCGAAACAATTAAGATCGAGTGCCTGAGGATCTGGCTGTGAAAAGCAGTGAGACTTGGGCAGAAAGGAAAAGCTCCCGGATGGGAACCGCATGTTATAGATATGATGTGGTTCTTTCGGGAGCTTTTTTATCGCAAACGACTGCACCCGGTACGCGAAGGTGCCAGGCTTTGTTTCCTTTACAGGCGGGAGAGTTCAGCAAGGTACATCTGGGCTGCCGGGGAGAGGCGTACACGATTGCGGAAGATGCAGGAAGCAACAAGCTCACGATCGTGCCCGCTCTCGGGCCACAACCACTTCGGAACCGGAAGCGCGGTGATCTCAGGGGAATTTTCACGGTCATGAAGCGGAGCAATGCCGATCCCGATAGAATCCGTCTGCTCGATGATGCTGTAAAAAGAAGCACGGCTGTTCACAAAGGTAATCCCGGAGAGCTGATCCTGACGGATAAGAGACTGGATTCCGTTCAGAATGCTGCTTTCTGCAGAAATCTGGGATGCCGCTTCGGCGGAATGCAGAACAAAACTGTATTGATCGAAAAGCTCCGGAGTCAGTGCATTTGGATCCTTCAGAACCGGATGGGCATTCCGGCAGAAAAGCTGAAGGGAAGAGTGAAACAGGATCTGTTCTTCCAGACTGTGAAGAGCCAGAAGCTCCTGTACCTTTTCGTTTTGGGATTCCGGATACACGATGAAACCGATATCTGCATGTCCGGCATCGAGTTCCCGGATGACTTCGTGTCCTGCCAGCTCGCGGTAAAAAAGGCGGAATGTCCGATCGTGCTGATCAGAAAAGGCATGGATCGTCTTACTCAGGGCATCATTCTCGGGAAAACAGCAGTCTGCAGCAATCCGAAGACGGCAGGAGTCCAGGTGCTCCCGGAATGTCTGGCGGAACTGCTCTGCATGTTCAAGGAGATCCCGGCTCATATCGAGAAACAGACGTCCGGATTCCGTCGGGATGATCCCTGTTTTTCCGCGGGTAAAGATCGTGATCCCGTATTCTTTTTCTGTCTCACGGAGAACTTTACTCAGGTACGGCTGGGTCACAGACAGCCGCTTTGCGGCCGCCGATAGAGAGCCGGAGTCGGAGATCTCGAGGAGATATTGCATGTTTTGAAGGTTCATTTGGAGGTAGCTCCTTTGTTGTAAAAAAATCATAAAAATAGTATAATTAAGTCTATACGAAAACAATGAATCTGTCAAACAGGAGAGATGTGGAAAGTCAGCAGTAAAGTCTGCTGCTACCGCTGCAACAGATGGAAATACGACTTGAAAAATTTTTGCTCGTGAAGAGCAGTCAGACAAAAAAATAATGAAAGGAAGATCCGGATTCCGGACAGAAGCGATGGATAAAAAAGAATTTGTTTTAAAAGCAGTTGCGGACAAAAAAGACCTGATCGTCGAGGTGAGTGACAAAATTTTTGATTATGCGGAGACAGGCTTTCATGAATTTAAGACCGCAAAACTCTACGAGGATGTTCTGAAAAAAGAAGGATTCCAGGTGGAAATGGGAGTCGGCGGCATGCCGACGGCATTTAAAGCTACATATGGAACAGAAAAGCCGGTGATCGGATTTTTAGCGGAATATGACGCTCTTCCGGAGCTGTCCCAGGAAGGCGGCTGCACGATGAGAAAGAAAGCCGAAGGGGAGAACCCGGACGGACATGGCTGCGGCCACAACCTGCTCGGTGCGGGAGCCATGGCGGCAGCGCTTGCAGTGAAAGCGTATCTTGAGGAGCATCCGGAAGCGGGAAGCGTGGTCCTTTTTGGATGCCCGAGCGAGGAAAAAGGCGACGGCAAGGCGATCATGGCAAGAGAGGGAATCTTTGACGGCGTGGATGCGGCGTTCACCTGGCATCCGGGCGATAAGAACGAAATCTGGTCGGAGTCCACTCTGGCGAATGTCAGCGTCTTCTTTAACTTCAAAGGTGTGACCTCCCATGCAGCGGCAGCTCCGGAACTCGGAAGATCTGCGCTGGATGCGGCGGAACTCATGAGCGTCGGCGTCAATTATCTTCGGGAACATATCATCTCTGACGCGAGGATCCACTACGCGTACCGTGATGTCGGAGGAATCGCCCCGAATGTTGTCCAGGGACACAGCCGCGTCCACTATTTCATCCGCGCGCCAAAGTCCTGGCAGGTAAAGGAAATCTACAGGCGTGTGGTTGATGTGGCAGAAGGCGCCGCAAAGATGACAGGGACTGAGATGACATATGAGCTCTATGCAGGTCTTTCCGATTACATCCCGAACCATGTACTCTCGGAAGTTCTTCATGAGTCCATGGAGGAGATCGGCGCTCCGGCTTACGATGAGGCGGATTTTGCGCTGGCATCCAGATTCTTCCATGAGACCGCGACGCTGGAGGAACTGGAGGCAAAGCGAGCGTCCCTGCGGAAACTCTTCGGTGCAGATCATCTGGATGAGATCGAAGCCCGCCCGCTCCACACCCGGATCTCTCCGCTTGTATGGACTGGAAAGGTCCAGGCGGGTTCCACCGACGTCGGCGATGCCAGCTATGTGATCCCAACGGCGATGTGTACCACGGCGACAGCGACTCTCGGCACTGCCGCCCACACCTGGCAGATGACCGCACACGGCAACACGGAGATCGCCCACAAGGCAATGTTAAATGCGGGTGAGGCCATAGCATTGGCTGCCTTAAAGACCATGGAAAGCCCGGAAATCTTAAAGAAAGCCCACGACGAATGGCTGGCCGAGACAAACGGCATCTACGAATGCCCGATCCCGAAGGAGATCGGACCGAGGCTGGAGGATTAAGGGAGCTGCGTGCACAATCGAAAATAGAGGAGCAATACAATGAGACAGGAAACCATAGACAGGATCCGAAAATTCACCGATGACCGCGACTGGAACCAGTTCCATTCTGCTGCCAATCTGGCAAAATCCATTGTCATTGAGGCAGCAGAACTTCTGGAATGCTTTCAGTGGAGTGATGAGGAGTATGATCTTCAGCATGTGAAAGAAGAGCTGGCAGATGTGATCGTCTACTCACAGAACCTTTTAGACAAGCTGGGGCTGGATGCAGATGAGATCGTGAATATGAAAATGGGGATGAATGAGAAAAAGTATCCGGTGGAAAAGGCGCGGGGGAAGTCTGCGAAGTATGATCAGTTGTAGGGACTAGAGAAGAATGCTGCAGGGCAGCCATACAGCGTGGATTGGCTGCCGGCGGATCTTGGAGTTGTGGGGAAGATTGAGAAGTGGATGGAGAAAGAAATCTGATAAATTTTTTTGCTTTCGATATGCAAGACCAAATTATAGGACACCTAATGTGATATACTGTGTCTCAAAGAGGTACAGAAAGTCAAACATATGGAAAATATCCATAGGATCCTGCGAATCTGCGGATAACCCGATCGGGCAGATGGTGATGGATTCAGAAAATATGGAAAGAAAAATGCAAAGGAATCTCTGAATGAAGAAACACAAAGTATACCTGCAGGACCTGCTCAATGAGTATCCGGAGTCGGAAGACTATCAGAAATTCTATACATATGTGATGGAGCTGATTAGGAGAGACGAGCTTGTTCCGATGAAAAATGCGAAGAGCAACGGCCGGAGACCGGCGCTTCCGCTCAGCTTCTGGAAATATGAAGACAAACCGGATTATACGGATATCTATGAGGAACTGAAGTATAAGTATCATCCTCTGATCAATACTTCCTATTACAGGAACCATCCGGAATGCTATGAGACGGACAAGGAGAAACTTCAGATTCTGAGTGATTATCTGAAAGATCATTCCAAACTGCTTGATACCGAGGAGACGATGAATGAGCGGAGCTTCGAGATCTTCCGTCGGGAAAAGTTTTTCCAGAGAGAGGGCGGTCTCGAATTTTGCAGGAAAATTGGGATCAGTCGGGAACAGCTGGCATTTTATGAGACTTCTGAGCCGCTCTCTTATTATTCCCGGTCCAAACAGACCCCTCAGAACATTCTGATCGTGGAGAATAAAGACACATTTTTTGATATCCGGCGCTGTATGAATGCGGGGCATGACCGGATCCTTGGAAAACAGTTTGGTACTGTGATCTACGGGGCAGGAAAAGGAATCTGGAAGACGTTTGCGGATTATGTGAATGGGGCAGAATCCTATTTCCTTGGGGATAATGAATTGTTCTATTTCGGAGATCTTGATTATGAGGGGATTCTGATCTATGAACATCTTCTGGAGCAGAAAGAGTACCAATGGGACAGGCAGGGAAATGGCAGTGCCAGAATGATCCAACTTTTCCGGAAAGCATACGAGGCGATGCTGGATAAGGAGCTTCAGATTGGTTTTTCAGCTCTTCCTGACATGAAGGAAAAGCAGAATTCGAATATTGGAACGGTATTTCTGGATGTGTTTGATGAGGAGAGAAGGAGACAGATCCATGAAATCCTGTCAGCAGGAAAATATATTCCACAGGAAATTCTAAATGAGCATGACTGGTAGCCAACCGACAGAAGAGATACGGAAAGGTTATGATAAATGAACAAAACTGGTGATAAAAGATGATCGAGAAAGATTTTTTAAAGAATTTTGAGCAGCGAATGAAATTTGTCGGGAGGTATGCGTTGCTCTGCAGCAATAGCTTTGGAAAGCAGCAGTGGAAGGATTACGGCATAGAGACGCGGGATGAGCAGATGAATATGTTGTTTACACTGCTGCTTTTTATCATGGAGTATTCTTTGCGGGAAGAAAACTGCACGATGGACGATATTGCGGCGTTCGTGGAGGACATCAGTTACGAGTACCATGCGAAAAAGCTGAGCTTTGAGCAGAGTCGGGACTTTGCGAGGTTTATGGTGGAGGATATCCTTGGAAACAGCGGTTCTTCCATGTATTTTAAGGCTTTTGACTATGAAAAACGGACATATAAGGAAATCAACATCCGTTATATCGACAACAAGGTCGTGTATCTGGAGAGTGGCGTCAGAAGAACATCCTATTACCTGACGGACGAGGGTTACAATATGATGCTCTCCACGATGGAAATGGAAAATAATCTGAAACTTTCGGTCCATGAAATGCTCTTTAAGCTGCATCTGGAAAAGGCAGATTATAACAGGGCTGTGGAAGATATCAAAAATATCTTCAGTCAGCTTAGAAAACAGAGCCAGAAGATCGAGGAGGCAATCCTGTCGGTTCGGAGAAATGCGTTGGCTTATTCAGTAGAAGAATATGGGCAGCTGGTGGAGGACAACATCAACACTGTAGTCGAGACAAGAGAAAAATTCAATCTTCACAGGCAGTTTATCGACGAGAAAATTGAAGAATTTGAAGAAAAACAGATGAATGCGGAAACATTCACGGAAAAAGAAAAGGGCAACCTGAACAATCTTCGTGTGATCGGAAGATATCTGACGCAGACTCTGGATGAACACCAGAGAATCCTCGGTCAGCATTTTGATCTGAAGAAATTATATGATGAAGAGCTGGAAAATTACTCGAACATGACACTGGTCCAGCGATTTCCGTTCCGGAGTGATGTGTATGATAAGGTATTAAAAGATGTCTCGCTCCTGAAAAATGTTGATAAAATTTTTAGTCCGTTATTTACCGGACGGGTGGGGAAGATCTTTAATCCGGAGAAAATGCTGGAATATCAGAAAAAGTTAAAAAAAGCGGATGTGGAAGACGAGACCGTGGAGCTGGATTTTGATGAAGAGGAGTACAACCGGGAGAAAGAAGAGCGCAGGAAAGAACGGATGAAAAAATATGAGGGCTGTGTGAAGGGAATCCTGGAACAGCTTCTCAAATATAAAGAAATGACGCTGGAAATCTTAAATACGGTGTGTACAGAAGAAGAACGGACACAGCTTCTTCCGACTGCAGAGATTTTTCGCGAGGTGATCATCGAATTCCTGACAGCGGGCACAATCGATATCGGAGCACTTCAAAATGAACAATCGGATTATCTCATGGATGCGTCAGATGGGTTTGTACTGAATGAGATGTTACTTGGTCTGATGGAAGACCGGGAATTCCGGAAAATCGGAAAGATGTTTATTTTCCCGATGGAAGACAGTGCGCATGTGTACTTTAAGAATGTAATGGATGAAAACGGAAACAGAAGAAATTTCAGATGTTCCAACGTGGGATTCCGGTATGAGGAGAGATAGAAGATGGCATACGAAGCAGAGATGATCACATACAGCCAGAAAATATTTTATTATCTTTTGTGCCACGGGGCACTGAGTGACCTGGATGTGGGAGTCAATGATCTGTACCGCGCGTATGTGGAACATGAAGAGATCATGAATCTCGTGAAAAATCAGGCGGAAATTGCAGACTGCAGAATCGAGCGGTACGGGACGACGATCTATCTGATGCCGGATATCGACAATAAATACCTCGGTTTTACGAAGGCAGACCTGAAAAAAGAATTATGTAAACCGAATGCCACAGACCGGGATTATTATCTGGCACAGTTCGTAATCCTGACGCTGTTGGTGGAATTTTATGACGGACAGGGAAGTACCAGTAAATCCAGGGAATTTTTAAAACTCGGGGAGCTGCAGAATCTCGTATCGGAGCGTCTGAAAGCAGGACTTGCGCTTGAACAGGAGCGGGAACAGGATGGAACAAATCTTTACACAGAAATGTATGAAAATGTCCTGGATTACAAGAGTATGAGCGAGGCCTATGAGTCCTTAAAAAGCGCGGAAACGGGAAGCCGGTCAAAATATACAAAGGAAGGCTATGTGAGCATTATCTGTGAGTTTCTCGATCGGCAAGGGTTGATCGTTTTCGTCCGGGAAGATGAGATGATCAAGACGACGGCAAAGCTGGACAACGTGATGGAGTATAAGATCCTGAATAAAGAAAACTATGCAAGGATCATGGAGGCATTGGGGGAAACATATGAGTAAGATAGCGAGGATCCGTATTTTAAACCTGAACTATAACAATAACACCATCAAAATTGATGACGAGATGTTTGACTTCAATGGTCAGAACACACTCATCTCCCTGAGAAACGGCGGCGGAAAAAGCGTGCTGGTACAGATGATTGTGAGCCTTTTTGTCAACCGCTCATATCGTGATTTCGGAGACCGGCCGTTTAAGAGCTATTTTACGACGAACCGGCCGACATTTATCATGACAGAATGGATCCTGGATAATAAAGCCGATCGTTTCCTGGCAGGTATGATGGTCAGGAAAAGCCAGCGGGAAGACAATGACGCGGAAGAGCTGGAAATGTACACTTTTACCGGCAATTATTCAAAAGCCTGCAGCTATGATATTGAGAATCTTCCGGTCATCAGACAGGAAGGTAGCAAAAAGATCCTGAGGGGA
This sequence comes from Pilosibacter rotomagensis, assembly GCF_045062245.2. Lineage (NCBI taxonomy): Bacteria > Bacillati > Bacillota > Clostridia > Eubacteriales > Clostridiaceae > Pilosibacter > Pilosibacter rotomagensis. The sequence continues at coordinate 932,295 of NZ_CM170323.1, forward strand.
TTTTCTGAATGCAAAAACCTGTTGGAGGAGATCAGTAAAAGTGAGTCGAGAAACTTTCGGCTGTATGACATGACCAGCTCCTATGGAAGAGGCCAGTATTTTAATAAACTTCGCGAGTATCAGGTCAACAATAAAGAATGGGAGAGCATCATCCGAAAGGTCAACCAGAAGGAGTCGGGACTTTCAGAGCTTTTCCAGAATGCCAAAGATGAGAAGAATCTGGTGGAAAACTGGTTCCTTCGCCCTATTGAAGATAAATTAAACCAGGAAAAGAATAAGACGGATGAGTTCCGGAAACTTGCGTTCCAGTTTATTGAACAATACAAGAGTAATCAGTCGAAAATTCAGCGGAAAGGGATCATTGAACAGTATTTTGAGGACACGAAGCCATTGAAAGTCCAGATCGATGATTATGTTCAGAAAGATCATGATGCAGCGGCTCTCAGAACAGAGATGATCCTTTATGTGAAGGCGCTGCAGAGAGAATTGAAGCGGCTGGAGACGGAAATTGCTGCCGGACAGGAGAAAATAGACCAGATCAAAAGGGAACAGAGACGGATCGTTTATGAGAAGCTCTCATATGGAATTTACATTGATGAGGACCGGAAGACAGCACTCCTTGCGAAGAGAACGCAGCAGGAGACGGCGATCACAGAGCTGACCTATCGGAAAAATCAGTTGACACGGGAGATCGACCGGTATGATCTTCATAAGCTCTATCAGGAATTAAAGGATTTTGAACGTCAGAAGGCCGAGGTAGATGCAAAGCTGCAGGTGCTTTTACAGAAGACGGAAGAATCAAAGGATGAGATCGGAAAGATCGGAAGTCAGCTGTATGCGCTGTATTCCGGGAAGGCAGAGAAGCTGGAGAAACAGAAGAAGCGGGAAGAAGAAAATCGTGTCGAGACTGAAAATACGAAAAAGGAAGTAGAGAAGGAATTCGGTGAAAATGAGCAGAAGATCCGAAAATTAGGCGTAGATATCGGTGCATTGACTTCAAGAGTGAAAAGCTTTGATGAGGTGGAAGACACCTTTAACAGAGAATTCAGTGCAGATCTGAGACGAAATATCGTAGGTCTTTATGTGGATGGTGCACTGGAGATTTTTCGGAAAGAAATGGAAGCAGGGCATCAGGAAAAGAAAAATGAATCGGCAAAATATGCCGGAAAACTTCTCGAGCAGGAACAGACACAAAAAAGACTTTCCCGGGAAATAGTGGATGGAAATTTAAAAGCCAACGATCTCGCACATCAGCTGGACAGTCTTTCTAAGAAACTTCTGGATCTGGAGAAACAGAAGAATGAACGCCTGAGAATCATGAAGTATGTCGGCATGGATGAAGCCCATATGGATCAGAAAAATCTGATTCTGGATCAGCTGGACGGAAAGATGAAAGAGCTGGACATGGAAAGAGACAGTCTGATCCAGAAAAAAGCCGCTCAGGAGAAACAGCTCCGGCAGCTGAAGGAAGGAAAAACGACAGAGCTTCCGGAAAATATCAGGACCTACCTGGAACAGAACGGAATCGACCCGGTATACGGAATGGAATGGCTCACGAAAAACGGACGGACGGCGGCAGAGAATGCGGAGCTTGTAAAGAAAAATCCGTTTATTCCGTATTCTGTTGTGATGGAGCGGGCGGATTTTGAACGGTTCAGAAAGAATGAGGAGGAACTGTATACGAGCTTTCCGATCCCGATCATCATAAAAGACGAACTGGAACAGGAGCGGCAATCTGTGGATGCGAGATTTGCAGTCTATGGAAATGTGCATTTTTATGTCATGTTCAATACACATCTTCTTGATCGGGAGGAGCTGGAAAAGATTCTGGAGACGATCAGGAGGAAGATTGAAAGTCTGAAAAAGTCAATCGGGGACAAGGAATCGGACCTGGAAACTTACCGAAACTACAGGAGTAAAATTGAAAGTCAGACGTTCAGTACCACTTTGTATCAGCAGACAGAAAAAGAGATTACGGATCAGAAAAAAGAGAGTGAATCAGTGAAAGAACGTCTCCAGGAGATCCGGCGGGAGCAGGGCAGACTGGATGAAGAAAAAGAAGAGACGAAAAAGCTTGCGGAGACGGTGAAACGGCAGATCGATAAGCTGAACAGGGAGAAGCACCAGTTTGATATTCTCTGCAAAAAATATGAGCAGTACGAGACAGAGCGGACGAGTCTGGAACGCCTGAACAAGGAAAATACAGAATTGACGGCGAAAGAAAGTGCTCTTAAGATCAGAATGATAGAGCTTCAGGAACAGGAGATTGGACTCCGGGCGCTGGTGAAGGAAATTTCGGAGCAGATCGACCGTGTGCAGAAACAAAAAGAAAAATTTGAAACTTTTGCTGAAACAGCCGGAAATCATGAACGTACCGGTCAGGAATCTGCGGATCCGGCAGAACTGGAAGCGAGATATTATGCACTGACGAAAGAAATATCGGATAGTGTCGATGAACTTCGAAAAGCGCAGAATGACTGGATCGGAAGAATCCAGGGGAAAAAGAAAGATATTCAAAAGAAAAATGAGGACAGCCGGATTCCGGAGGAGGAGTACCGGGAACTGATCTGCCCGGAAGAACAGTATGACAGCTGGAAATGTCAGAAAAAGCAGACAGAAAAAGAGCTGAATCAGGCAGTTGAAAAGAATGTCAGTCTGGGAGAACAACTGGGTGTTTTGAAACATCAGATCGAGACCAATATGAAAAACCTGAAAAAGGAAACGGGATTTGATCAGCCGGTCGATCGAAAGACGATTACAGACATAAACTTTGAAGAACGCTGGAATTTACAAGAATATGATCTCAGGACAGAGCTGCAGAAGCAGTCGCGTCTTCAGGAGAGAAATATCCAGCTGTCTGCACAGGTTGCGGTTGTAGCGGAATATGAGGATGAGATGCTTCCGGAAGCTAAAATGCTCACGCAGACAGAAGAGGGGCAAGAGGATGCCTTGACTGCCATCCAGGCACAGATTCCGGATATCCGAAATGCGGAGATCGAGGCTGTTAAAACGTATCAGAAAGAGATTCGCAGAAAAATGGCGGAGATTTCCAAAGCTCTGGATCAATGCAGACTCAGCATGTCAGAAATGATCCGCGAGATTGCGTCCGGTAAAGAGTACGCGGATGATTATTTCAGGAAAACGTTTGACAGCCTGCTCTCGCAGACTGCCAGTCCGCAGAATCTGTCCTGTCAGTTTGAGCTGAACCGCCAGGCATACGAAAATCAGCTGGAAAAACTGAAGATCGACCTTGCGCATATCGATGATGAGCAGAAAAATCTGGAAATGATGTTCCTGGAATACATTGAGCAGATCAATGCGAATATCGGCATGATTGACAAAAATTCTACGATCTCTGTGCGCGGCAGAAGCCTCAAAATGCTGCGAATCCAGGTACCGGACTGGGAGACGGAAAAAGAGCATTTCCGCCTGAAGCTGCATGATTATTTTGAACATGTGGTGAAAATGGGAATCGAGACGATCGAGAAGAATGAAAATCTGACGGAGTTCCTGGGACGGGTGATCACGACGAAAAAGCTGTATGATGACATCGTAGGAATCCAGAATGTGAAGATCCGGTTGTATAAAATCGAGGCGGAACGGGAGGTTGCGATCTCCTGGTCCGAGGTATCGGCAAACTCCGGCGGCGAAGGTTTCCTGTCCGCATTTGTGATCCTGACCTGTCTCTTAAGCTATATGAGGCGGGATGAGACCGACATCTTTAATTCCGGCGAGGAAGGAAAGGTCCTAATCATGGACAACCCGTTTGCGCAGACAAACGCGGAACATCTTCTGAAACCGTTGATCGAGATGGCGAAAAAGACGAATACGCAGCTGATCTGCCTTTCTGGGCTCGGAGGCGATTCCATCTATAACCGGTTTGACAACATCTATGTACTGAAACTCATCGAATCCAGCATCCGAAATGGAGTGCAGAGAGTTGACGTGACCCACGTGAAAGGCGATGATCCCAAAAGGATGGTATTATCGGACTTCAAGATGGAACAGATAAGTATGTTTGATGTGGAGGCTGAGGAGTAGGAAACAGCGCGTTGCTTTCCGTAGTATCGGTTTTCTGTTATGATACTGGTAACGGAGGTGCACGAAATGGAGACAAGATGTTGGAAGCATAGATAGCTTTCTTATGCAAAGCATGTCAAAAGAAAGAAGCACCAGAACCGGTGATATGCCGGAAATGGTGCTTCAAGTCTATTTTGAGGTTTCGACTTCCCTGTCGTTAAGATATTCTGCAAGGCTGTAATACAGCTCCCCCTCTCTTCCGCGTGTCTGTTTTGCAGCCGTCATGGAATTTAGGATCGCTTCCTGTTCAGCTTCCGCCGCAGCAAGAAAAGCCCGGTTGATCACATGCTCCGGAATTGCTGATATCTGGAGCAGTTCCTCCTCACGACCGGACGGGATCCGGTTTGCGGTTGTAAAGCCGATCATGACTTCTCCGCTTCCATGTCCCGTATAACCGCCGGTTCGTGCGATGCCAACTCCTGTTCTTTTCAGAATCCGTTTGAGCTGACGGCTTGTCAATGGGAGATCGGTAGCCAGAATACTCATGATCGAACCTTTATCTTCTTCGGATGCAGCCATATCATTCTTTTCCTGCTTCCATTCCAGGATTTTTGGACCAACAGCCTCTCCGTTCAGTACAAAATCTTCGGTTGCACCAAAGTTTGACTGAACCAGAACGCCGATGGTGTATTCCTTTTCGCCAATACAGATCACGCGGGATGCAGAGCCGATTCCACCCTTCATGCCGTAGCAGATGGTACCGGCACCGGCACCGACATCCCCTTCTTCGAATTCCTCGGCAGCAGCCTCAAAAGCCTGCCGCACTTCTTTTTCACCAACTGCACGTTTCTGGATCTGGTTGATCCGGCAGTCATTACACTCGCCAACGACCGGATTGATGCTCATGGGTTCCAGCCCATCGTTCTGACACTGTTCGATCACGATACCGGCAAGTGCATCCCAAACCTTTCCGACATTTAACGTATTTGTAAGGGCAATCGGTGTTTCAAGAGTCCCAAGCTCTTCTACCTGTACCAGACCGGCACTTTTCCCAAAGCCATTGTGGACATAGGCTGCCGCCGTATAGTGATTTGCAAATGCATTATCCGGTCCAGGGACGATCACAGTCACACCGGTATGATTTTCTTCCGTGTTCACAGTACAGTGTCCTACCAGTACACCAGGTACATCCGTAATCGCATTTCTTTTTCCTGTTTTCACTCTTCCGGGTACAATTCCGAAGTCCCGAATCCGTTTTTTCTCCACGTTGATTTCCTCCTTGGATTTTGTCGGCTATTTCTAATGATTGTATCATAGTTTTTGAGAAATAAAAACAGGATGGGGGGAAATTAGTGATTTAATGACATCAATCTACAAGGATGACAAAAAAACGGCAAAATAAAAGTAAGGGTGAATACAAGACAATCAAAAAAGCAATCGTAAAAAAATACGATTGCTTTTTTGCGTATTTCTGCATATAATATATTCAATAAGAGCAAAATGGAGGCGATTGATATGCGTGAAACAAGAATATTGGAGTTCAAGGAAACGATTACGAACACGTTTTTAAAAACAGTCAGTGCCTTTTCAAATTATGATGGCGGAACTATTCTTTTTGGTGTAGATGATGATGGAAATATAAAAGGTTTGCCGGATGTCAAGCAAGCTTGTCTGGATATTGAAAATAAAATCAATGACAACATTACACCGCAGCCGGACTATACGCTTGAAATACAGAATAATGACCAGACGATAAAACTTACTGTGAAAAGTGGACTTCAGAAGCCGTATCTATATAAATCGAAAGCCTACAAGCGGAATGATACAGCAACGATAGAAGTAGACACTCTGGAGTTTTCAAGGCTGGTACTGGATGGAAAGAACATTCGATTTGAAGAATTGCCTTGCAAAGATCAGGAACTGTCCTTTGAAATTTTACATCGTAAACTGAAAGAAACTGTCCGGATTGAAAATTTTGATAAGGATACGCTGAAAACATTGAACTTATATGACGATGTAAATGGATTCAATAATGCGGCAGGACTTTTGGCAGATAAAAATCATTTCCCCGGAATTGATATTGTCAAATTCGGAGAAAACATCAGTATCATTCAAAAGAGATCAACCTTTGAAAATATATCGGTTTTAGAGGTATATGAAAAGGCAATCGAGGTATTCAGAGACTATTATCAATACGAAGTAATACAAGGTGCTGATCGAAAGAAAATGGAGAAAATACCGGAAGCTGCTTTTCGAGAAGCAATCGCCAATGCTCTGATTCATAGAGTATGGGATGTGGATTCACAAATCAGAGTTTCGATGTTTGATGATCGAATCGATATTGTTTCTCCTGGTGGATTACCGTCCGGAATCACAGAGGAAGAATATCTGTCTGGAAAGCTTTATGTTTTAAGAAATAGAAATCTTGCCAATGTATTTTATAGATTAGGATTTGTAGAGATATTTGGAACGGGAAGTACAAGAATAAAACAACTCTATGCGGAAGCTTTGATAAAACCGGATTTTGAAGTTTCGGAAAATGCTATAAAAATTGTGCTTCCGATATTTGAAAAAAATGCTGATCTGACAGAAGATGAAATTGTAGTTTATAAGCTTTTGAGCAAGACGATGCTGAAGCCGATCAGCGAAGTTGCACCGTATGTACCTTTTGGTAAATCAAAGACAACAAAGCTGCTGAAAGAAATGTGTCAAAAAGGTGTGATCACAGTGGAAGGAAAAGGCAAGGGTACAAAATATATTATTAGTTAAGACATGGGTTCCTGAAACAGTGTTTCGGAAATTCAAAGAAAGCAACAGGTTCATTCGCATTAAATGCAGTTAATTGAGCAATAGGCTCTTGCACAAATTATGTAGGGCTTATAATCAGACAGAAGAATTTGCGATTATAATTGATGGAACACATCAAAAAATTCAAGATAAAGAGCGTAAGCCACAAATGAAAATTAAATATCCTTAGTAGTAATATAACCCCATTTTACTACCAAATTTACTACTAACAGGTAGTAACAACTTGCTCAATCTTGCTCTGATTTGCCACAATCTGTAATTTCAGAGCATATCACCATAATCCCCGAAATCCCTCACAAAACAGGGCATCCCGGGGTAAATCAAGGAGAAACAAAACTATGATAAAAGTATTATTTATCTGCCTCGGCAACATCTGCCGAAGCCCACTCGCCGAGTTCTACTTTAAAGACCTCGTGGCAAAACACAACCTTTCCGCTGAATTTTATATCGAATCCGCGGCGACCTCCTATGAGGAGACCGGAAACCCGGTACATCCCGGAACGAGAAAGAAGCTGGCAGCGGCAGGCATCTCCTGCGCGGGGAAGACTGCGAGATGTATGGAGAGGGAGGATTACCGGAAATTCGATTATCTGATCGGGATGGATCAGGCAAATATCCGGAATATAACACAGATCGCGGGCGGTGATCCGGAGAAGAAGATCTATAAGATGCTGGAATTTGCCGGGGACGGCTGGAAGGAGCTTAAAGCAGGAAAGCGGAACCTGGACAAGGTGCCGGATGTGGCGGACCCGTGGTATACGGGGAATTTTGATGATACCTGGCGGGATGTGACGGCCGGGTGTGAGGGATTATTAAAGTTTTTGGATTAGTTATTGAAACGGGTTTTCATCTGCAAAATCCTGTTGTGGTGCATGGGAAAGGAGTGACCATGTACTGTAACTCGATGAGAGGCAGAATGGTATACTCGATATGGAAAACGATAAAGGATGGTATAGTGTAGCCAGCTGTTAGTATGTAGATCAGACTCTGCGGAACAGCTAATCGTGAATCGTAATAAGAAAGGAAAAACATATGGTAAAAAAGATCATTCATGACCCCATGTTCCTCAGGCAGAAGTCTGTGGACGCGACCGAAGCCGATAAGCAGGTGGTGACAGACCTTTTAGACACCCTGCGGGCGAATCTGGACCGGTGTGTCGGGATGGCGGCGAATATGATCGGGGTGAAGAAGAATATTATTGTTGTGGCAGTGGGACCGTTTCAGTTTGCAATGATCAATCCGGTGATCACGAAGAAGAGTGGACCGTATGAGACGGAAGAGGGATGTCTTTCGCTGAGCGGTGTGAGACCATGCACGAGGTACCAGGAGATCGAGGTGGATTATCTGGACCAGAATTTCGTCAAGAGGCATGGAAAATATTCCGAGTGGACAGCGCAGATCATTCAGCATGAGATCGACCACTGCAATGGAATCCTCATATAAACATATAATCGAGAAAGAACCTGGCGGCTGCCAGGTTCTTGTTTTCCCTCACTTACTTCTCAACATCCGGATCCGTCGGATCCCAGTTCTGCTCAGCCGGGATCTTTTCTGCCGCCGGGCGCTCAAACGGGGCGGCGAGGTTGTCGCCAACGGTGACGACTGTTCCGGATGCGCAGTGATCGTAGATCCATTTGCAGTCAGCTACGGTCATGCGGATGCAGCCGTGGGATGCAGGTTCCCCGAGTTTGTTGTATTCCTCTGCCGGAATATTATAGATGCTGGTGGTCTTTCCAGGAACGCTGTGGAAAAGAATGCTGGTATTTCCGAGTCTTGAGCAGTACTGTCCGTAAGTGGATTCTACCAGAGCATGCCAGCGGTACTTGTTCGTGAGTTTAAAGGTTCCGACCGGAGTCGGAGTGCTCGATTTTCCCGGGGAGCAGATAAAGGTGCGGTACGGGATAATGTAACCGTTGTCTCCATCCGGTGCATATACGGTAACCTGGCAGCGGGAACGGTCAACAGTGATCCGGAAGGACGGTGCGGCGAGAATTCCTTCAAGATCCTGGATCAGTGAGCAGGAAGTTTCGTCAAAATAAAATTTGTATCCATCGATATACTGCCAGCTCTTGACGGCATATCCGTCGGAATCAAAGTAGTACCAGTTGTTGTTTGCATTCTGCCAGCCATTTTTCGTGAGCTCACCGCTCTCATTCCGGTAGATCAGACCGTCAGCCGTCTCATGAATCCCGGTCGTAAGGTCCTCCGGCGGAGTCTCCCGCTGTTTCACCATGCCGTTTACAGTCCAGCGGCCATCGGAATCGACCTGGAAGCCGTCCGGAGTTCTTGTTCCGGCCAGCAGCTGGCCTTTTTTATCAAAGTAGTAGCATTCTTCCATGCCGTCCTGGTCGGAATCGATCCAGTACCAGCCGTCTGCGGCGTAGGAGCCGTCTCCGAGATCGTATTTCCACTGGTTCGGTCCTCCCTGATTGGACCATGTTCCTGCATAGGAGGCCAACGGGTTGATGAGCAGTGCTGCGAAGGCTGCGCCGAGGCAGGTGCGGAGTGTATATTTTGTTTTCTGATTCATAATGAGGTTCTCCTGAAGGTAAAAATAAAATTCTTTTTCACATGAATATAGCTGCCTCGCGTTCCACACAGAGGAACCGAAACAGCTTCGCTTTTTATTCTAAGTATATCACTGGAAAAAATCAATCCTTTTTCTGAAAATCCTGCTACATGGACTTCACGCAGTCCCCAATCGTTCGAAAATCTTTACTTTTCGAAAAAAATGACTATAATAAAATATCAGGGCTCAAAATCCGGGGATCCGATATCGGTTTACAGATGCCGGATCCCTGAATTCCCAGCCTCGATAAAACATGAATAAGCAGTCATTTTTATTAACAAAATGGTAACAGTTACGCAAAGTGAGCGGATTATGAATGTTCTGCAAAATGCAGTTCATCAGATAAAAGACAGCGGGTAAGATTCAGGACCCGCACAACAAGACATCAAAGGAAGTGAACTACAATGAATATCGTAGACAAATTCGGAAATATCGTGGGAACAGAGGCCATGAAGGATCCGGAGAAAGCACGGCGACTCCTCCTCACCGGTTACCGCATGCAGGAGAAAAAGCTGCAGCTTTTCCCGGACCGCGCACTGCCGGAATCCGGACAGTATGTGGCGAAGATTGTCATGAAGAACATCATTGAAGCGCTTGCAAAACCGGAGCAGGCGGCGATGGTCAGCATTTTTGTCCCGGGCGAGCTCGTGGCGGCAGCAGGCCTTACCCCGTACTCGGTGGAGGCGCTGTCCTGCTTTATCGCCGGAACGAAATGTGAGCAGGCATTTTTGAGAAGAACGGAGGAAGAGGGATTCCCCGAGACCATGTGCTCGTACCATAGGGTGTTCCTCGGAGCGGCGCTCAGCGGACTTCTCCCGAAACCGAAATGCACGGTCTACACGAACCTTGCGTGTGACGGCAACATGATGACATTTCCGTATCTGAAAGATAATTTCGGATGCGAGGGCTTTTATATCGATGTTCCGTATGAGAAAAATGAGGACTCCGTAAAATATGTTGCGGACCAGCTGAGAAAGCTGAAGGGATTCCTGGAGGAAGTGACAGGAAAGAAGATCACGGAGGAAGCAGTCGCAAAGGCGGTCGCGAACAGCAGGAAGGCATCTGAAAACTATCGGGCGCAGCTTGCCCTGAGAAAGGTCCACGATCCTGTCACATCCCTGACGAATGAATTGTATGCACTCTTCATGTGCCATCTGATGGCCGGATCGGAAGAGGCAGTGAAATACACGAAACTTCTCCTTGAGGATGTGAAGAAAGCCCCGAAGGGCGAAGGACTCCATGTTCTCTGGATGCACATCATGCCGTTTTTGCAGGAGCCGGTGAAGGAAGTATTCAACTACAATCAGAAGATGCACATCCGCGCCTGCGATTTCATCGCCGATGGATTCCAGGAGATGCATCATGAGGATCCGTACGAGGCGATGGCGGAGAAGATGGTAAACTGCATCTATAACGGGAATGTGAACCAGAGGATCGAGGCCGCAAAGAACCTCGCAAAGGAGACGGATGTGGACGGCGCGATCCTGTTTGCCCACTGGGGATGCAAGGGAACGATCGGCGCGTCGAGCCTGATCAAGAGCTCCCTGGAGAAAGACGGACTGCCGACCATGATCCTCGACGGGGACGGATGCAATCCGGCCAACACCAGCGACGGTCAGGTTTCAACGAGACTTCAGGCATTCATTGAAATGTTGGAGAAGGCGAAAAGTGAGTAATCGATTCTGAATGAAACACACATTTGACAAGATCAGACAAGCAGCGAAAGAGGATTGCGAACATCCTTTGACTTGCAAAAAACGAATTGATTACAAAAAGGAGAAAATTTCATGATACATTATGTCTGTAAATACACCCCGATCGAGCTGTTTGCGGGCTTCGGGGAAACATGCGCGGTCCTGGAGGAGATGCCGGAGAACTTCGAGATGTCGGACCAGATCGCCCATGCAAATCTCTGCGGATTCGGAAAATCCGTGATCCAGGCAGTTCTGCAGGGAAAAGCGGATGAGCTTGTCATGGTGAACTGCTGTGACTCCATGCGCCGCGTGTACGATATCGCTGCGAGCACAGGAAAATGCAAATTTCTGTATATGCTGGATCTCCCGCATGACGACAATGAGTGCGAGAAGGAAAAGTTTGCGGCAGCGATCCGCCGCCTGAAAGAGGCGTATGAGAAGTATTCCGGGAAAACATTTGATAAAGCTGCATTTTTCCATTCTTTCGCGAAACTTCGCACAGAGACGAAACCATATATTGGCGTTCTCGGCGTGCGTGTCAGCGGTGTCCTGGAAGACATGATCCGGGAAAACATCCGGATGGATGTGGATAACCTCACCTGTACCGGAGGAAGACGGTTGACAGTGACTCCGGAGGAACTGGAAAAGATGGATGAGGACGCGATGTTCCTCGCCTATGCGGACGGACTTTTGGGGCAGATGCCGTGCTTCCGCATGAACCAGAGTTCAAGGAGAACAGCTCTCTATCTGGACCCAAATTTAAAGGGGATCATTTATCACACGATCAAATTCTGCGATTACTATGGATTTGAGTACGCGAGCATCAAGAAAAACATCAAAGTCCCGCTTTTGAAGATCGAGACGGACTTTACGAGCCAGAGTGCCGGACAGCTTCTGACGAGGATCCAGGCATTCTCGGAGACGATCGAAGGTTCGGAGGACATGGACCCGGGAAAAGGAATCAGCGAGGAGGCAAGAGAGAAGATGGCATCAGGAGTTTATTATGTAGCGGGAATTGACAGCGGATCCACAAGTACCGATGTTGTGATCCTGGATCAGGACGGAAAGATCAAGTCCACGATGATCATCCCGACCGGCGGCGGAGCGACCATGAGCGCGGAGAAGAGCCTGGAGCTGGCCGTGGAGAAAGCGGGAATTAAAAAGGAAGAGATCGTCCGCATTGATACGACAGGATACGGACGTGCCTACATCGACAGTGGTGACGACAGCATCACGGAGATCACCTGCCATGCGAAAGGCGCCCATTATCTGAATCCGAATGTCCGCACTGTCATCGACATCGGCGGACAGGACATCAAGGCGATCAGCATCGATGAGAACGGCGCGGTCAAGAACTTCCTGATGAACGATAAATGTGCGGCCGGAACGGGACGTTTCCTGGAGATGATGGCGAGAACACTGGGACTTTCCCTGGAGGAGATGAGCACGAGAGGTCTGAAATGGAAGAACAATGTGGTGATCTCCAGTATGTGTACCGTGTTCGCAGAGTCGGAGGTCGTATCGCTCGTGGCACAGAATAAAGATGTGGCAGATATCATTCACGGTCTGAATGTGTCCGTTGCTTCCAAGGTCGGCGCGCTGGCGGCCCGCCTCGGACAGAACAATCCTGGCGAGTACATGATGACCGGCGGCGTTGCGCAGAACCAGGGAATCGTTGAGGCGCTGGAGGAGAAACTCGGCGCGAAACTCTATATCTGCGATGAGGCGCAGCTCTGCGGAGCACTCGGTGCGGCATTGTTTGCGTACGAGAAGTGCCAGGCTGCGAAGTAAGGAAAAAGAGTAAAAAATCCGTCATTCCGTCATGAAAACTAATTTCATGGCAGAATGGCGGATTTTGTCTCAGCCAGATAAACTTTTTGTGGGAGTAGCTGCAAGCGCATCTCAGATGTAATTTATGAATGTGATAAATGGTCTGTGCGGATGCTCGTCCCCCGGAACAATGGATTTATCATTGGAATGTAATTCTTTTACCCGATCTTCTTATCTTCCTGAACCGGCTCGCATGTAACATCGATGCCGAGTTTCTTAAAGATATTTTTATCAACATTGGAGAGCATAACGGTCGTGTGGACCTGGCAGCCGCGGAGTTTCGGGAGCTGCTCTAACGCGATCCGGGCGTTGTCATCAGTAGCGGCACAGGTGGAGAGTGCGATCAGCACCTCGTCAGTGTGCAGTCTCGGGTTGACGCCGCCGAGATAGCGGACCTTTAACTCCTGGATCGGAGCGATGGATTCCGGGGAGATCAGGTCGATGGAGTGGTCGATCCCGCCGAGTTCTTTCACAGCGTTTAAGAGAACAGCTGCGGAAGCACCGAGGAGTTCCTTTGTCTTTCCAAGAACGATCTTTCCGTTCGGAAGCTCCATTGCAGCTGCCGGAGCGCCGGTTTCCTTCGCAAGTTCGATGGCAGCCGGAACAACCGGGCGGTCATTCGGGGAGATCTTTGCCTGCTTCATGATGAGCTCGATCTTGTATGCTTCGTTCTGGCAGGAATCGTCTTTTACGACTTTTTCAAGCGCCTGGTAGTAGCGGCGGATGATCTCCTGGCAGGAAGCTTCCCGGCACGCATCATCATCAAAGATGCAGAGTCCAGCCATGTTGACGCCCATATCGGTCGGGGACTTGTACGGGCATTCGCCGAAGATCCCTTCAAAGATCGCGCTCAGCACCGGATAGATCTCAACGTCACGGTTGTAGTTGACGGTAGTCTTTCCGTAAGCTTCCAGATGGAACGGATCGATCATGTTTACGTCGTTTAAGTCAGCGGTAGCGGCCTCGTAAGCTAAGTTTACCGGATGCTTTAACGGGAGGTTCCAGATCGGGAAAGTCTCGAATTTTGCGTATCCGGCCTTTACGCCGCGTTTGTTTTCATGGTAGAGCTGGGAAAGGCAGGTTGCCATCTTTCCGCTTCCCGGTCCCGGAGCTGTGACAACGACGAGCGGACGTGTTGTCTCGACATAATCGTTCTTTCCGTAACCTTCATCGCTGACGATGAGCGGGATATTGCTCGGGTAGCCGTCAATCTCGTAGTGGCGGTAAACTTTAAGACCGAGCTTTTCCAGTTTGTGTTTGAACTGCTGGATCGCCGGTGTGTCAACGTAGCGGGTGATCACGACGCTGCTGACATAGAGTCCGCGGTCGGTGAATACTCGGATCAGGCGCAGCACGTCGAGGTCGTATGTAATGCCCAGATCGTAGCGCACTTTGTTCTTTGTGATATCAGCGGCGTTGATCGCGATGACGATCTCCGCCTGGTCAGCGAGCTGCATCAGCATGCGGAGTTTGCTGTCCGGTTCAAAACCCGGAAGCACGCGGGATGCATGGTAATCATCATACAGCTTGCCGCCGAACTCCAGATATAATTTATCGCCGAATTTGCTGATTCTCTCACGGATATGGTCAGACTGCATGGCGAGGTATTTATCGTTGTCGAAACCCTGCTTAATCATTTGTTCTCTTCTCCTCTTAATCATGATAAATGAAAAGATCCGGTTCAGGGCATTCCTGAAAGACATCCGGGCGGACAAAGCCGTCATGGGGTGGACGTCTGGATCGGTTTCATATTGTTTTATTGTACCCGTCTATCTATTATCCACCAAAAACATCATTTTGAACAGTAGTTTTTTAATTTTTCTTTCCAAAATCCATATACTTATGCTATGATGATGATAACTATGGGAGAAGAACAGGAAGGACAAATATGAAAAAAATGCTATTTGCGTTCTCCATGGCGGGGATCCTGCTGTTATCAGCATGCGGAAGACCGGCAGCGGAGGAGACAGAGGCGGCAGAGACAACAGCGGAAGCGGAGCGTGCGCAGGAGACCAGCGGTGTCCTGGTGATCGAGGATGCCGGAGAAGATAAGAACAAAACAATCTCCGTGCGGATCGTGGATTCCTCGAACCCGGCGCTTCCCGGGCGTGAGGCGAAGAAAGTCCGCGGCATCTACATCACAGGTCCTGTGGCCGGAAATGAGGAAGTCTTAAACGGAGTTCTGGACGGCGCCCTGGCGGCTGGGATCAACGCGGTGGTCATCGACTTTAAGGAGGACCAGGGGAGGATCACATGCCCGGTGAGCGCTGCGACCGTGAATGAGATCGGTGCCAGCATTCCTTACGTCCGTGATATGAAAAGCCTGATCGAAAGCCTGAAGGAACGGGATCTCTATGTGATCGCGAGAGTTGCGGCTTTCCGGGATTCTTACCTTGCGGAGAAGAAGCCGGAGTGGAGTCTGACACTGCCGGACGGAAGTCTGTACCGGGATCGCCAGGGGATGGCCTGGGTGGATCCGTATCGCCACGAAGTCTGGGATTATCTTCTGGAAGTTGGGAATGAGGCGAAGGAACTTGGCTTTGATGAGGTCCAGTTCGATTATCTGAGATTCCCGAATGAGGCATCGGCCGGACAGGTCGTCTACGATGATGCGGTGATCCGGGGACGTTCCAAGACGGATACGATCCTGGAGTGTGCCAATTATTTATATGAAAATCTCGCATCCCAGGGACTTTTCGTGTCGGCAGATGTGTTCGGCACGATCATCGGGAGCGGAGTGGATTCCAGCGCTGTCGGCCAGGATTATACGGAGATGGCGAAGATCCTCGATTATATCTGTCCGATGATCTATCCGTCCCACTACAGCTCCGGAAACTTCGGGCTGGAGCATCCGGACATGGAACCTTATAAGACGATCTTCGGAGCGCTCCAGAAGTCCGGAAAAGTCCTGCTGGACGCGTCGAGAGCCGATAACCATGAGAGCCGCCAGGCGATTGTGCGCCCGTGGCTTCAGGACTTTACGGCGACATACCTCGGAGAGGGCAATTATATCACCTACGGGGCCGCTGAGGTCGCAGAGGAAGTCCGCGCCGTGCAGGATGCCGGATATGAGGAATGGATGCTGTGGAGCGCTGCGAATAAATACCACTTAGAGGGACTTTCTGCGGACGGAAGCAGCGCGGCTGCGGCGGAAGTTTCGACAGAAACTTCTGAAGAAGGCGAGACAGCGGGTGAAGATGCAGACGGGACTTCTGAGGCTGAGTCCGCGGCAGAAACCGCGCAGCAATAGAAAAGTATGTTATTGTACGCGGGCAGAAATTTCCTAAACTGAAAATTCTGCAACATACAGCAGAAATCGAAAAATATAGTCACAAAACTTTATGTCTGGACCGGCCGGCGTCTGAAAAACGCCTGTCGGCCTGACAGAGCAGAGAGTAAAGTCATAGAACCTTATGCCAAAGGAGACACCGTCCTGAAAGGGGCGGCCGGACCCGGCAGAATGGAGAACAAAAAATGGAACAGATTCGTAAAACACCAGTGCCGGGAGAATTCTACCGGCACTTTAAAAATAAGTTATACCAGATCATTGCGGTCGCAACCCACTCGGAGACCGGGGAGGAGATGGTCGTCTACCAGGCTCTGTACGGGGATTTCAAGGTGTGGGTGCGCCCGTTATCGATGTTTTTAGAGGAGGTCGACCGGGAGAAATACCCGGATGCGGCCCAGAAATACAGGTTTGAGAGAGTACGTCTCGTGAAACCGAAAGATGCAGGTCAGTCCGGAACGAAATCAGCTCCTGAAAATGCCCAGCCGGAAAAAAATGATGCGAAAACCATTGATCAGGACGCAAAAAATCCGGCAGCGAAACAGTCAGCAGCGGCCAGCGAAAGCAGGAACGTGCAGATGACAGCCGGACAGGCGCCGGAGGAAGAACCGACGGTCAGCCAGGATCTTCTGGACTTCTTTGATGCGATGGACGAGAAGAATTACGACCGGATGCTGGAATGTCTGACGAAGCTTTCCGCGCATGCGACCCGGAAGGAACTCGATGACATCTGTCTGGTCCTGGACATCAATCCGCCGGCTGGCTGTGATGATAGCTTGTCTCAGATCATGTTCATCAAGCGCCACCTGGCGATGATCAGAAAGTTTGACGGGGAGAGATTGCGTTGACAGAAAAGGAAAATTCTTATGAGCGCCCGACCTTTAATATAGAAGAAGAGCTGAAAAAACTCCCAGCATCGCCGGGAGTTTATCTCATGCATGATAAGCACGATGAGATCATATATGTAGGAAAAGCGATCAGCTTAAAGAACCGTGTGCGCCAGTATTTCCAGAGCAGCCGCAACAAGACTGCGAAGATCGAAAAGATGGTCTCGAGGATCGCCCGGTTTGAGTACATCATCACAGATTCGGAGCTGGAGGCACTCGTTCTGGAGTGCAACCTGATCAAGGAACACAGACCTCGTTATAATACGATGTTAAAGGATGACAAGACGTATCCTTATATCAAGGTCACGACGGACGAGCCGTTCCCGAGAGTCCTGTTCTCCAGAACGATGAAGAAGGACAAATGCCGGTATTTCGGACCGTACACCAGCGCCGGGGCGGTAAAGGACACGATCGATCTGATCCACAAGCTCTGGAAGATCCGGACATGTAGCAGGAACCTTCCGAAAGATATCGGAAAGGACCGCCCGTGTCTGAATTACCACATTAAACAGTGCTCGGCACCCTGCCAGGGCTATATCTCCGAGGCAGAATATAAAAAGTCCGTCTCCGAGGTCATCGAGTTCCTGGACGGAAAATATACGCCGGTCTTGACGATGCTGGAGGAGAAGATGATGGCGTCCTCCGATGCGATGGAGTATGAGCAGGCCATCGAGTACCGGGAACTCTTAAACAGTGTGAAGCAGGTCGCCCAGAAGCAGAAGATCACGAGCCAGAGCATGGAGGACCGCGATGTGATCGCCATGGCGCGGGATGAGGCGGATGCGGTGGTCCAGGTATTCTTTGTCCGCGACGGAAAGATGATCGGACGGGAACATTTCCGTGTCTCCGCGTCTACGGCGGACAATAATTATCAGATCATCGGAAGCTTCGTAAAGCAGTTCTACGCGGGAACTCCGTTTATCCCGAGAGAAATCTGGGTTCAGGAAAAGTTCCCGGAGATGGACCTGATCGCGGAATGGCTCACGAAGCGCCGCGGACAGGCGGTAAAATTCCTGGTCCCGAAAAAAGGGCAGAAAGAGCGCCTGGTGGAGCTTGCAGAGAAGAACGCGAAGCTTGTGCTCGATCAGGATAAAGATAAGATCAAGCGGGAGGAGCTCCGGACCATCGGCGCCATGAACCAGGTGGGCGAGTGGCTGGGACTTGGAAAAGTCCGCCGGATGGAGGCCTACGATATCTCCAACATCAGCGGGTTTGAGTCGGTCGGCTCCATGGTGGTGTTTGAGGATGGAAGACCGAAGAGGAATGACTACCGGAAATTTAAGATCAGGACGGTCCAGGGCCCGAACGATTACGCGTCCATGGAGGAGGTCCTGACGCGCCGGTTTACCCACGGGATGGAGGAGCTGGAAGAAGAAAGGAAGAACCGGGAAGACGGAGAGGAAGCACTGGACGGAAGATTCGGAAGCTTTACGAGATTCCCGGATCTGATCCTCATGGACGGCGGACGCGGACAGGTGAATATCGCACTGAAGGTCCTCGATGAGCTGCGGCTCGATATCCCGGTCTGCGGCATGGTAAAGGACGACAACCACCGGACGAGAGGTCTCTACTATAATAATGTGGAGATCCCAATCGACCGCCATTCCGAGGGATTCAAGCTTGTGACGAGGATCCAGGATGAGGCCCACCGGTTTGCGATCGAATATCACAGGAGTCTGCGAAGCAAAGCGCAGGTCCATTCGATCCTGGATGATATTGAAGGGATCGGTCCGGCGAGAAGAAAGGCGCTGATGCGGAGATTTAAGTCACTGGAAGCGGTGCGGGACGCCTCCCTGGAGGAACTTGAGAGTACAGAGGGAATGAATAAGCGCGCGGCGGAGAGTGTGTATACGTATTTCCGTGAAAAAGACCGTATGCCTCAGATCTCAGAGTAGATGAAAATTTCGTGCCCCCAAAACTGTATCATACGGAATTTTCAGTTCAGAAAATTCCTACCCGTGAGAAGTAACAATTTCGTGACATTCTGCCCGTGATATGATAGGATGAAGATAACTGTGCGCAGAGAGAAAAAGACTGAAGAGAAGTGTTCAAAGTCAGCACGATGCGAAGTCGTCAGACTCTGCGGGACTGCCGGTTTGGAGTTAAAACAGGAACAAAAAGAACAATCGCAGGTTATGTATGTCAGCAGACAGATACAGAAAGGAGAACTTCATCATGTACGGAGTTACCATAGCCGAATTAATAGAAAAAATGGATTTCAAAAACCTGACACCGGAGCTGGATTCCGAAAAGATCGTCGTTTCCCACCCGGATGTCAATCGTCCGGCGCTTCAGCTCACCGGATTTTACGCGCATTTTGACAACGAGCGCGTGCAGATGATCGGAAATGTGGAAATCGCATATCTCTCCGGACTTTCCAGAGAGCGCAGGATTGCGATGTATGACAAGCTGATCTCCAGCAAGATCCCGTGCCTCGTATTTTGCAGAAATCAGATTCCGGAGCCGGAGGTTACAGAACTCTGCAGCCACTACGGTGTTCCATGCCTTCTCTCCTCGAAACCGACATCCGACACGATGGCGGAGGTCATCCGCTGGTTAAAGGCAAAGCTTGCTCCGTGCATCAGTATCCACGGAGTTCTTGTCGATGTATTCGGCGAAGGCGTCCTGATCACAGGTGAGAGCGGGATCGGTAAGAGTGAGGCGGCTCTGGAGCTGATCAAACGAGGTCACCGTCTCGTCAGCGACGACGTGGTGGAGATCCGCAAGGTCAGCGACGAGACACTTGTCGGCTCTGCCCCGGATATCACAAGATACCTGATCGAGGTGCGCGGGATCGGCATCATCGATGTAAAGACCCTGTTTGGCGTCGAGAGCGTCAAGGACACCCAGTCCATCGACATGGTCATCAAACTCGAAGAGTGGGATAAGAATAAGGAATATGACCGCCTCGGTCTTGAAGACCAGTACACGGAATTCCTTGGAAATAAAGTGATCTGCCACAACATTCCGGTCCGTCCAGGACGTAACCTGGCAGTCATCGTAGAGTCTGCGGCGGTCAATTACCGTCAGAAAAAGATGGGATACAATGCGGCCCAGGAACTCTACAACCGCGTGCAGGCGAACATCGCGAAACGCAGCGAATGATCGCACAGCCTGCTCTGGATAAAAGTGCAGGTGGAATTATATAAGAAGGAGAAACATTCATGGAAATCAGAACAAATGAGCCGATGGCGCGGCACACATCGTTCCGCGTCGGCGGCCCGGCAGACCGGTTCATGATTCCGGAATCAGAGGAAGAACTCCGCGAGGCAGTTCTGGACTGTAAAGCGTCCGGAAAGCCGTGGTACATGGTCGGAAACGGGAGCAACCTTCTCGTGGGAGATAAAGGTTTTCGCGGCACGATCATCAGCACGGAGCGGCTGACAGAGCTGGAAGTTCAGAAAAACGAAAACAGTATCATCGCCGGAGCCGGTGTGATGCTCTCAAAGCTTGCGAACACGGCGGCGAGAGAGAAGCTTACCGGTCTGGAATTTGCGGCGGGCATTCCCGGGACCGTCGGCGGCGCAGTCATGATGAACGCGGGTGCATATGGTTCCGAGATGAAGAACGTGCTCTTGTGGGCGGACGTGATGGACCGGTACGGGATGGTAAAGCGGCTGAAGAATGAGGAGCTGGAGCTCGGATACAGAACGAGTGCGCTGGAGCGCCGTGGTCTCTTCGCAGTGCGCGCAGCGTTTAGCCTGACAACGGGGGATCCGGGCGCGATCCGGGAAAAGATGGAAGAACTCGCGGCAAAGCGAAAAGAAAAACAGCCGTTAGAGTATCCGAGCGCCGGAAGCACCTTTAAGAGGCCGGAGGGATATTTTGCCGGAAAGCTGATCGAGGATGCCGGATTGAAGGGATTTTCTGTCGGAGGCGCAGCAGTTTCCGAAAAACACGCAGGTTTCGTGATCAATAAGGATCATGGAACGGCGGCGGATATCCTGGAACTCTGCAATGAGGTGAAACGACGGGTGAAGGAAAATTCCGGCGTGGATCTGGAGATGGAAGTAAAATTATTAGGGGATTTCTAGGAGAGTTTACGGGCAGGAGTTTTCCGAATGGAAAATCCTGCGGGATATAGTTGCGTTCGCAGATTCTGTGTACAGCAGCTTTCTAAGAATACAGGGAGGAAGATCTCGTTGAGACTTGTAATCGTGACCGGAATGTCGGGAGCCGGAAAGACAACGGCATTAAAAACACTGGAAGACATGGGATTTTACTGTGCCGACAACCTGCCGGTCCTTCTGATCGAAAAATTTGCGGAGCTGGTCATGAACGGACAGAGCGAAAAACAGGATATCGCCCTAGGGGTAGACGTGCGCAGCGGTGAGGAACTGCCGTATCTTGAGACGATCATCCGGAAATGGAGAGAGAACAAATATCCGTTCTCGATCCTGTTTCTGGACTCCTCCGATGAAGTCCTGATCAAGCGTTTTAAGGAGACGAGACGGAGCCATCCGCTCTCAAGGACGGGGCGCGTGGAAAAAGGGATCGAGCTGGAGCGGGAAAAACTCGCTTTCCTGAAAAAAGAGGCCGACCAGGTCATCGACACCAGCAGACTTCTGACAAAGGAGCTGCGCCATGAGCTGGAGAATCTTTACCGGGGAAACGACGGACACAGCAGCATGTTTATCACGGTCCTGAGCTTCGGCTTCAAATACGGGATCCCGGCGGACGCGGACCTCGTGTTTGATGTGCGGTTCCTCCCGAATCCTTACTATGTGGAAGAACTGCGGTTTCACACGGGAACAGAAAAAGCGGTGCAGGACTATGTGATGCAGGGCGGTACCGGGGAAGAATTCCTGAAGAAACTGAATGACCTTCTGGAATTTGTGATCCCGAAGTATGAACAGGAAGGAAAAACGCAGCTTGTGATCGCGATCGGGTGCACCGGCGGACGTCATCGTTCGGTGACGATCGCAGGAGAAGTATTTAAGCGTCTGACGGAGTCCGGGCGGTATGAGATCCGGCTGGAACACAGAGACGCGGGGAAGGATGGAGGAAAGTAGTCATGTCTTTCTCTTCCAGGATCAAGGAAGAACTTTCCAGGCATATGAGCGCAGCAAGGCACTGCCAGATCGCTGAGATCGCAGCGATCTTAAGTCTTTGCGGTCGGATCCAGATCTCCGGAGACGATCATTACAGCATCAAGATCCATACAGAAAATGTGACGGTTGCCAGAAAGTGCTTTACATTATTGAGAAAAACATTTAATATAGAAACTGACATTTCTATACGGAGGAACGCGCATCTTGGGAAAAACAGGATCTATTCAGTCTGTGTCAAACAGCATGAGGACGCGCTCCGTGTATTGAAAGCCACAAAACTTCTATCGGAAGACGGGGAGATTGGGGAGAATCTTTCTGTGGTGGGAAATGTGGTCGTCCAGAACCCCTGCTGCCGCAGGGCATTTTTGCGCGGCGCTTTTCTCGCATCAGGATCGATCAGTGATCCGGAGAAGTTTTACCATTTTGAGATCGTCTGCGCGACAGAGCCCAAAGCGCGCCAGATCCAGTCCATTATGGCGACGTTTGATATCGATGCAAAAATTGTCATCCGCAAACGCTACTATGTGGTATATATTAAAGAGGGAAGCCAGATCGTAGATATCCTGAATGTGATGGAAGCCCATCTGTCACTGATGGAGCTGGAGAACATCCGCATTTTAAAAGAAATGCGCGGAAATGTAAACCGCCAGGTCAACTGCGAGACGGCAAATATTAACAAGACAGTGTCTGCTGCCGTGAAACAGATCGAGGATATCGAATTTATCCGCGACACGGTGGGATTTGAAAGTCTCCCGGATGGTCTTGCGCAGATCGCGCGGGCAAGACTTCTGAAACCTGATGCGACACTGAAGGAACTGGGCGAAGACCTGGAACCGCCGGTTGGAAAATCCGGTGTCAATCACCGCCTGAGAAAGCTTGGTGAGATGGCGGAAAAATTGCGGGACCAGGGGACAGATAGCTGAATGGAAATTGGTTACTTCCATTCTTTTGTGCAATTGAGGAGGATTATTATGACAAAACGTACGGTAACCATTGAACTTGCTTCTGGTCTGGAGGCTCGTCCGATCGCAATGTTAGTACAGCTTGCGAGCAGCTACGAGAGCACGATCTACGTCCAGAGCGATAACAAAAAGATCAATGCGAAGAGCATTATGGGCATGATGACCCTTGATCTTCCGGTCGGCGAGCAGGTGATCGTGACAGCGGACGGAGTGGACGAAGAAAAAGCAGTAAACGATATTGAAAAATATCTGAGTAATAACTAAGGAATAAGTCCGTAAAAAAATATATTCAAACAACGGGACTGCCGCCTTTCGGGGCGGCGGTCTTTTTCTGATAAATGAGAAAGAAACGGAGGAGACAGATGGCATTTACACACTTGCACGTCCATACAGAGTACAGTCTTCTGGACGGATCCAGTAAAATCGGAGAGCTGGCGGCCCGGGCGAAGGAACTCGGCATGGACAGCATGGCGATCACCGATCACGGTGTCATGTACGGTGTGATCGATTTTTACCGTGCGGCCCGCGCGGCGGGGATCAAACCGATCATCGGCTGCGAGGTGTACGTCTCCCCCGGATCGAGATTTGACCGGGAGACCGTTCACGGTGAGGACCGGTATTACCATCTGGTCCTTCTTGCGGAAAACAATACCGGTTACCAGAACCTGATGAAGATCGTCTCCAAAGGCTTTGTGGACGGCTTCTACTACAAACCGCGGATTGATGAGGAGGTCATGCGGGAGTATCACGAAGGGATCATCGCGCTGAGCGCCTGCCTGGCCGGTGAAGTTCCGAGATATCTGGAAAAAGGACTCTACGAGGAGGCGAAGGAGGCGGCAAAACGTCACCTGGAGATCTTCGGTGAGGGAAACTATTTCCTGGAACTCCAGGACCACGGTATCCCGCTGCAGCGCCAGGTCAACCAGGGGATCATGCGCCTCTCAAAAGAACTGAACATCCCGTTAGTGGCGACAAACGACTGCCACTATATCAACGCCGATGACTGGGAGGCCCACGACATCCTGCTCTGCATCCAGACGGGAAAGAAAGTCTCCGATGAGAACCGTATGCGCTACGAGGGCGGACAGTACTATGTAAAATCCGAGGAGGAGATGCGGCAGCTCTTCCCGTATGCCCCAGAAGCGATCGAGAACACCCATAAGATCGCGGAACGCTGCAACGTGGAGATCGAGTTCGGCGTCACAAAACTGCCGCGGTTTGATGTGCCGGATGGATACGATTCCTGGGGCTATTTAAACCACCTCTGCGATGAAGGATTTGCACTGCGCTACCCGGATGATGACGGGACACTCCGAGCCCGCCTCGACTATGAACTCGGAACCATCAAGAGCATGGGATATGTGGACTACTTCCTGATCGTGTGGGACTTCATCAACTTCGCGAAATCCCACGGGATCGCGGTGGGACCGGGACGAGGTTCCGCGGCGGGAAGTATCGTGGCATACTGCTTAAAGATCACGGACATCGATCCGATCCGCTACCAGCTTCTCTTTGAGCGTTTCTTAAACCCGGAACGAGTCTCCATGCCTGATATCGACGTGGATTTCTGCTACGAGCGCCGTCAGGAAGTCATCGACTATGTCGTGGAAAAGTACGGAAAAGACCAGGTGGCGCAGATCGTGACCTTCGGTACCCTGGCGGCCCGCGGTGTGATCCGCGATGTGGGCCGTGTCATGGACCTTCCGTACAGCCTGTGTGACCAGGTGTCGAAGATGGTGCCGGCAGAACTCAACATCACGCTCGATCTGGCGCTGCAGAAGAATCCAGAGCTGAAGACGCTCTATGAGTCGGATGAGCAGGTGAAAAAGCTCATCGATATGAGTAAGCGGCTGGAAGGACTCCCGCGCCACACCTCGATGCACGCGGCTGGCGTCGTGATCTCAAGGACCTCCATCGATGAGTACGTCCCGTTATCGCGAGGCGCCGACGGAACGATTGTGACCCAGTTTACAATGACGACGCTGGAAGAACTGGGACTTTTAAAGATGGACTTCCTGGGACTGCGCACGCTCACCGTGATCCAGGATGCTGTGAAGATGATCGAGAAAGACTATGGTGTGAAACTTGATCTGGAACACATCGATTATGATGATAAAAAAGTCATGGATTCTCTCGGGACCGGAAAGAACGAGGGCGTGTTCCAGCTGGAAAGCGGCGGCTTCAAGACCTTCATGAAGGAACTGAAGCCGACAACACTGGAAGATATCATCGCCGGAATCTCCCTCTACCGTCCGGGTCCAATGGATTTCATCCCGAAGTATTTAAAGGGAAAAAATGACCCGGCATCCATCACCTACACCTGCCCGCAGCTGGAGCCGATCTTAAAGCCGACCTACGGCTGTATCGTCTACCAGGAGCAGGTTATGCAGATCGTAAGGGACCTGGCCGGATATACGCTCGGTCGAAGTGACCTTGTGCGCCGTGCCATGTCGAAGAAAAAAGCGGCAGTCATGGCGAAGGAGCGCCAGAACTTCGTCTACGGAAACGCCGAGGAGGGCGTAAAGGGCTGTATCGCGAACGGCATCGATGAGAAGACAGCGAACCAGATCTACGATGACATGACGGACTTCGCGAAATACGCCTTCAATAAGTCCCATGCAGCAGCTTACGCGGTGGTCGCTTATCAGACGGCATTTTTGAAATTCTACTATCCGAAGGAATTTATGGCAGCGCTCATGACCTCCGTGATGGACAACACGACGAAGGTCTCCGAGTATATCCTTGCCTGCCGGAACATGGGAATTCCGATCCTGCCGCCGGATATCAACGAGGGATACAGCGGGTTCTCCGTATCGGGGAACGGCATCCGCTACGGACTCTCCGCGATCAAGAGTGTGGGACGCGCTGTTGTGGACGTGATCATTGCTGAGCGTGAGAACGGCGGACTCTTTAAGAGTCTTGACGATTTTGTGTCGAGAATGTCGAACAAGGAAGTCAATAAGAGAACACTTGAGAGCTTCATAAAATCGGGTGCCCTGGATACGCTTCCGGGAACGAGAAAACAGAAGCTCATCGTCTCAGGCGACCTGCTGGAGAGCAAAGCCAGGGAGAAAAAGACGGTCATGGAAGGCCAGCTTAGCTTTTTTGATCTCGCCCCGGAGGAAGAAAAGAACAATTTCCAGATCATATTCCCGAACGTGGGAGAGTACGACAAGCAGACGCTGTTAGCCTTTGAAAAAGAGACGATCGGCATCTATGTCAGCGGCCATCCGATGGAAGAGTACCGGGAACTCTGGGAGAAAAATGTGACGGCAAAAACCTCCGATTTTGTCGTTGACGAGGACGGAAAGACCGTTGTGGAGGATAATTCCAATGTGGTCATCGGCGGAATGATCACGTCAAAAAAGGTAAAGACTACAAAGACAAACCAGCTCATGGCATTCATCACGATCGAGGATCTTGTGGGCACAGTGGAAGTCCTCGTGTTTCCGAAGATCTACGAGAAGAACCGTCCGTCATTTACCGAGGAAAACAAGGTATTTGTCCGCGGCCGGGCATCCATCGGCGACGATCCGGTCGGAAAGCTCATCTGCGAGGAAGTGATCCCGTTTACGGACATCCCGAATGAACTCTGGCTCCAGTTTGAGAACCAGGCATTCTACGAGGGCCATATCGATGATGTCATGGCGGCACTCCGGGATTCCGATGGAAAAGACAGAGTGATCATGTATCTGAAGGAAGAGCGGAAGATGCGGAGACTTTCCGAAAACTGGGCAGTTCTTGCAGGGCCGGATCTCCTCGGCCGCCTGTACCGGATTCTTGGTGAAAAAAATGTCAAGGTTGTGCAAAAGGTCATTGAAAAGAAGGGGAAAGTGTATTAAAATATGTACGTATATGGCGAATGATCGACAGAATCTTTTTTGGAGGAAAACCAGTATGGCAAAGAAAGAAGTCAGAACGATCGGAGTATTGACCAGCGGCGGCGATGCCCCTGGAATGAACGCGGCAATTCGTGCGGTTGTAAGAACCGCTATCAATAAAGGACTGAAGGTAAAGGGGATTATGCGTGGTTACGCCGGACTCCTTCAGGAAGAAATCGTAGATATGGACAGTGTGAGCGTTGCGGATACGATCAACCGCGGCGGTACGATCCTCTACACGGCCCGCTGTGAGGAATTCACGACCGAGGAAGGTCAGAAGCGCGGCGCCGAAGTCTGCAGAAAACATGGAATTGACGGGATCGTCGTGATCGGAGGAGACGGTTCCTTCCGCGGTGCCGGAAAGCTTTCCGCCCTCGGGATCAACACCATCGGTCTTCCGGGAACGATCGACCTCGATATTGCCTGTACCGACTATACGATCGGTTTCGACACCGCGGTGAATACGGCGATGGAAGCGATCGATAAAGTCCGTGATACATCCACATCCCATGAACGATGCAGTATCATCGAGGTTATGGGAAGAAATGCCGGATATATCGCTCTCTGGTGCGGTATTGCAAACGGTGCGGAGGATATTCTTCTTCCGGAGCGCTATGACGGAAACGAGCAGTACCTGATCAACCGGATCATCGAGAACAGAAAGCGCGGCAAAAAACACCACATTATCATCAACGCTGAGGGAATCGGACACTCCACTTCCATGGCGAGAAGGATCGAAGCGGCAACCGGGATTGAGACGAGAGCTACGATCATCGGACATATCCAGAGAGGCGGAACCCCGACCTGTAAGGACCGTGTGTACGCATCGATCATGGGAGCCCGCGCGGCGGAGCTTCTCGCGGAAGGAAAGAGCAACCGGATCGTTGCCTACAAAGACGGAAAATTTGTAGATTTCGATATCCAGGAAGCGTTAAATATGAAGAAAGACATCCCGGAGGAGCAGTACGAGGTGAGCAAACTTCTCGTGCGCTGATCACTGCGGGAGATGACTGCCGGCTGCGGGATGCGGGCGGCAGCAGTAAAGGAGCAGGAACATGAGTATCAGAGAGGACGAAAAGATCGCCCCGCACTGTGAGTTTATTCATGTCCACGACAAGGTGGTAAAACAGGTGATGGACGTGATGCCGGAAGGCGAGGAACTCCAGAATCTTGCGGAATTTTTCCGGATCTTCGGAGATTCCACGAGGATCAGGATCCTGTATGCGCTCAGCCAGTCGGAGTTATGTGTGTGTGACATCGCAAGTCTTCTCGGAATGGGACAGTCCGCGATCTCCCACCAGCTTCGGATCCTGAAACAGATGCGCCTTGTCAAGTTCCGCAGGGAAGGAAAGAGTGTTCTCTACTCTCTTGCGGACGGTCACATCCAGACGATCCTCGCGCAGGGTATGGAGCACATAGGAGAATAAGATATGAAATTCACAAAGATGCAGGGCATCGGAAATGATTATGTATATGTAAACTGTTTTGAAGAGACAGTGGAAGATCCCTGTGAGACGGCAAAGATGGTCAGCGACCGTCACTTCGGGATCGGTTCAGATGGTCTGATCCTGATCAAACCGTCAGATGTAGCGGACTGCCAGATGGATATGTATAATCTGGACGGATCCCGTGGTGCCATGTGCGGAAACGGGATCCGCTGTGTAGGAAAATATGCCTATGATCACGGGATCGTAGATAAAACGGAGATCGACGTGGAGACTCCGTCCGGGATCAAGCACCTGTCCATGAAAGTAAAGGATGGAAAGGTGGAACTTGTGACGGTGGATATGGGACGTCCGGTTCCGACGTCTGAAATCGGAGAACCGATCACGGTCGACGGAAAAGAGTACCGCTTTACCGGAGTTTCCATGGGAAATCCGCATGCGGTAGTATTTATGGACGGGATCAAGGATCTGGAGATCGAAAAGATCGGTCCGTCCTTTGAGAGTCATGAGAGATTCCCGGATCGCACCAATACAGAATTTGTGGAGGTTGTGGACCGCGGACACGTCAATATGCGTGTCTGGGAGCGCGGCTCCGGAGAGACTCTGGCATGCGGAACAGGTGCATGTGCGACTGTGGTCGCGTGCATCTTAAATGGTCTTACCGATGACGAAGTCCGCGTGACTCTGCTCGGCGGCGATCTTCTGATCCGCTGGGACAGAGAAAAAGACACGGTATTTATGACAGGACCGGCAGCGGAAGTATTTCACGGAGAGATCTGAGTACACTCGTGCCTGCAAAGACGCGCACGGTAAGCGCGGATAAAACACGAACCCAGTAATTGACCGGTGGTCATATACCGCAGCAACGCGGAGCCGCTGGTCGGTTATCTGTATATAGAGAAGAAGTTCCGGACATGTGACACAATACAAAAACCTGAAAACCGGGACAAAGGAGAGAATTATGGATCATATTGATCGCGAAATTCTGCAGATCCTGCAGCACAATGCGAGAGCATCCCTGAAAATGATCGCGGAGAAGACGTTTCTTTCTTCCCCTGCGGTTTCGGCGCGAATTGAAAAACTGGAGAAAGATGGGATCATCACGTCCTACCAGGCACAGATCGACCCGATGAAACTCGGATATCACATCCTTGCGTTCATCAACCTCAATGTGCTTCCGGAGGATAAGCAGAAATTCTATCACTATGCGGAAGGGATTCCGAATATTCTGGAATGCAGCAGCGTGACGGGAGAATTTTCTGTGATCATGAAAGTTGCTTTTGAGAGTACGATGCAGCTTGACAGCTTCCTTGGTCAGCTCCAGAAATTCGGAAAGACTAGCACACAGGTGGTATTCGCCACCCACGTAGGTCCGAGAGGCGTGCAAGTACAGGAATAGGAATACATACGAAACATGAAAAGGACATCTGAACGAGAGATACGATGGGTATTTCTGGTTCAGATGTCCTTTTTAGTCTTCTTATAAAACCGCGACCAATGCCGCCACGATCGGAATCGAGATCAGGGACAACAGTGTGGAGATGCAGATCCCCCTCGACACGAGGGTCACATCCCGGTTGTATTCCATACAGAGCATGGACACGTTTCCGGCGATCGGGCAGCCGGAGAGGATCGTAGAGATCTCTAAAAGTATGCGGTCCCTGATAAAGAATCTCAGAACGAGGAAGGTGATCACCGGGAGAACGAGAAGCTTCAGGAAGGAGAAGAGGTACAGCTCCCGGTCAGTAAATACAGTGGAAAATCTGACTCCGGCCAGGGTGGATCCGATGACGATCATCGCTAACGGTGTTGTTGTGGCGCCCACAGTGGAAAACAGGCTGACTGCATGCTGCGGGAGATGGATATCTAAAAGATAAATGCCGATCGCAAGGAACGCGGACAGGATTCCGGGGGAGAGAAGCTTTTTGACGCTGAAATGTCTGTTTTTTGCGTCATCCCGTGATAACAGATAGACTCCATAACTGAACAGACTCAGGTTAAACGTCATCATGAAGATCGAAACATGCAGCACATACTCTCCGCCATAGAGCGTAGAGATGATCGGGATCCCCATGAATCCAAGATTGCTGTAATTTAACATCAGCTCATAGGTCGGATCCCAGCAGATGATCTTCTGGATAAAATGGCAGACCACATGGGCCACCAGGAAGATGGAGACCGCTGCAATAAAGATCGGCAGCATCTCTTGATCATGGGCCATGTCTGACCCGGTAACCGCGTTTAAGATCGTTGCGGGCAGGGAGATATTGACGATAAAACGGGAGACCTTCGACTCAAAGGTCTTATCGATCACGCCGAAGCGATTGGCGAGATAGCCGGTGAGCATTAAGAGAAAGAGACTTATCATCTGGTTGAATACGATTAGCATAGTAATGAGATCCTTTCATGAGATTGCCAGAAAAAGTTTTAAGACATGGATGGCGCAGGTCTGGTAATTTATGAATATGATATCATAAATGTATGAAAAAGGGAGAATAATTTTGGCAAAGCAGAACAGTGTCATTATTGATCCGGGACATGGCGGAAGTGATCCGGGAGCGGTATATGGGAACAGACGGGAGAAAGACGATACGCTGGCATTGGCCTATGATATCGGAAATGCTCTGGAACAGCGCGGAATCCGGGTGGAGTACACGAGGATCGGTGATATATACAACAGTCCATATGAGAAGGCGGAAATCGGGAACAGGTCTGCGGCAGATTTGTTTTTATCCATTCACCGGAATGCCATGCCGGTGCCGGGAACAGGTTCCGGGACGATGAGTCTGATCTTCGGGAGGGGCGGCGATGCAGAGACGTTTGCGAGGAATATCAATAAGGAACTTGCAAAGACAGGCTGGAAAGACTTGGGGATCAGCGAGCGGCCAAATCTCGTAGTCCTCAGGGACACGGCGCTTCCGGCGGTTCTCGTGGAGGTTGGATTTATCGATAATGAGAACGACAATGATTTCTTCGATGCAAATATGAGACAGACCGCAGATGCGATCGCGGATGGAATCGTGCGGACGTTTGCGGAGCAGGAAAAGCAGACGTCAGATGTGGAGGAACCGGGATTCTATATGGTGCAGACCGGCATCTACCGGGTGCGGACCAACGCGGAAAGGGAGATGGAACGGCTGAAAGCTCAGGGATTCCCTGCGTTCATGACTTTTAAGGATGGATTTTACTATGTCCGCGCAGGGGCATTCCGGAACATGGAAAACGCTGTGCGGCAGGAGCAGGAGCTTCGAAAGCTGGGATATCCGACATTACTTGTTAAAACTTGAAAAACACTGAAAACATCGCAAAAAAGACTTAAAATTCCTGCGGAGATATGTTAAAATACAGATAGAATAAAAAGTATTCCCGCGTTTTTTAGGTACAACTGCCGAAAGGCAGAAGGGGAAGAAGGAGGCATCTATGGCTGAGAATAAAAAATTTGTGATCACGGTCGGAAGACAGTACGGAAGCGGCGGAGCGGAGATGGCGAAGCGTCTCGGTGAGCGTCTTGGGCTCCATGTTTACGATAAGGAGCTCTTAAAGATGACTTCCGAGGAGAGCGGAATCCGCGAGAGTTATTACCACCTGGCGGATGAAAAGGCCGGAAATAAGCTGTTATACCGGATCATCCATTCCCTGATCCCGGAGAATGGAACCCCGTCATTGGGTTCTGACCTGATCTCTTCCGATAACCTGTTCCGGTTTCAGTCATCGGTCATCCGAAAACTGGCGCAGGAGGAATCCTGCATTATTATCGGTCGGTGCGCCGACTATGTTCTCGACGGGACGGAAAATCTTGTCCGGATCTTCGTGTACGCAGAGATCGAGGAGAGGATCAACAAGGTCCGTGAAAAGGGATATTTCCCGGAGGAAGATATCTTAAAGAATATCAAACGGATCGACCGGGAACGCCGTGATTACTACCGTTATTATACCGGAAAGAGCTGGGAGAATCTGGAAAACTATGATCTGATGATCAATACCACAAAACTTTCCTACGATGAGATGGTGGAGTGCGTGATCGACTATCTGAAAATGCGCGGACTTATTGCAAAATAGAGGGAAATACGATAGAATATAGGCGGCTTGATCGTAGGCCGCCTTTTTCTTTTCTGTGCCATGTATCTGCAGGGAACTGCCGGTGGCGGGTTCTGCAGGTAATCATGCGTTGGAGATAAACGGTTGAAAAATTGCTCCGGAAATGAGAAAAGGGCAGACATTTGAAAAAAGCAGGATCCACAGGCGGAATTGTTTGATACGGAGCTTTCGAATTGGAAAATCTGATTTGTGGAATGTAACAGGAGAGGAACAATAAATGAAGATCACACGCCCGATCCGCGCCGTCCTTTTTGATATGGACGGTGTCATGGTAGACAGTGAATTTGTATATATGAAATACCTGCTGGAGTTTGCAAAAGAAAAGAACCCGGCGGTGACAATGGAAGACATCAACCAGATGGTAGGCCGCAGCAGACAGGATAGCTGGACTGTGATGGAACGGGCCGTGAATAACGGTGAGACCTGGGAAACACTGATCAAGGAGTGGGCCGAAAGAGACATTTACAGCCGGATCGATTACCGGAAGATCTTCCGCCCGGAGATGAAGACCACAGTGCAGGAATTAAAGCGCCGCGGCTATACAGTCGCACTGGTATCTTCCACAGGTCCGAAGCTGATCTCGAGGATCGTGGAGGAGGTGGGCATGCGCCCGGAATTTGACCTCATCGTCAGTGGAAAGCAGTTTAAACAGAGCAAACCGAATCCGGAGATCTATCACTATACAGCGGATACTCTGGGAATCCGTGAGGACGAGTGCTTTGTTGTGGAGGATTCTACCGTGGGCATCGAGGCGGCATACCGCGCCGGAATGTCGATCGCAGGCCTTAAAGATGACCGGTTCGGATTCGACCAGAGTAAGGCGGATTATCATATCGATTCAATATCTGATATTTTAAAATACCTGTAAGTTTCGCGAAACAACTAAGCTTTAAAAAGACTGGACAGGTAATATAACAATATAAAAATCACACTATATGACAGGAAACGGAGCAAACATATATCATGGCAGAAAACAACAATAAACAGGAAAACATCATCCTCTGCGGCGCAAACTCATACCAGCAGAAATATTACTTCAACGAAAAATTCAAACTTCTCCCGGAAAACATCAAAAAGGAACTTCAGATCATGTGCGTTCTCTTTACTGAGGATGTGGGCGGCATTCTCTTTCTGGAATTCACCCCGGAAGGAAACCTCGAGTTCCGTGTGGAAGCGGAGGACCAGGATTATCTCTTCGATGAGATCGGCAGCGGCCTTAAGATCCGCCAGTACCAGAGAGAAAAGAAAGAACTTTTAGAATCTTTGGAGTTATTCTACCGCGTGGTATTTCTCGGCGGCAAGCTGGAAGACCAGCTGGAAAAAGAAGGAGAATAACACCGGTATCGGAGGAAGCGGTATGAGAAGAACAGGCTGGAAACGCATACGAAACAAAATGAGCCGCTGTGCAGGATATGTTTATAAGGGAAAAGCGAGGAAAACGATGATGGCGGCAGCGATCGGAATTGGAGGTGCTGTACTTTTGAGTCTTACAGACTCCGGAACAGCAGGGATGACTGCCTATGCTTTCAACATTGGTCCGGGCATGGAGGATCACGATATCATATATTATCAGGAGCTGCCGGAAAACAACCCGGCCTACAACAACGGCTGGACTTCCAATGTCGGCCCAGGAGCGTCCGGTTCCAATCCGGGAGGCGGTCTTGGCAGCGAGAAAGATTACGTGTACTCGAAAGGCCCGGGAAACGAGGCGGCACAGCAGTACGCAAAAACAGAAAACAGCACGATCTACATCCACAATACATACCGCGGTGGCAGCTGGAGACAGCGGGCTGACGGGAAATGGGCCTTATATAAGCCGGACGGAAATCCGGTCTCGAGTCAGTGGGGCTATGTAGATGGAAAGACATATCTGCTGGATATGTATGGAATCATGCAGACCGGCTGGCAGAATGTCAATGGAAACTGGTACTATTTAAACAGCAAAGGAGCTATGCAGACGGGCTGGCTCTTGAAAGAAGGAAAATATTATTTCCTGAACACGGACGGAACGATGGCATACGGATGGGTCAACTCTCAGGGCAGCTGGTATTACTTCCAGAAACCAGACGGAGACATGTTAACCAACGCTTATGCGCCGGACGGACGGTACGTAAACGCAGAGGGAGTTTTGATTCAATGACGTTAAAAATCGGAAATGTGGAACTTGAAAACAATGTGATCCTCGCCCCGATGGCGGGCGTGACGGATATGCCGTACCGGATCCTCTGCAGGGAGCAGGGAGCAGGTCTGGTGTGCATGGAGATGGTGAGCGCGAAGGCGATCCTCTACAAGAATAAAAATACTCAGGAGCTCTTAAAGGTGGATGAGCGGGAACGTCCCGTGTCCCTGCAGCTTTTTGGCTCTGATCCGGATATTGTAGCGGATATCGCGGCGAGCCTGGAGGATGGTCCATACGATATTTTTGATATCAACATGGGCTGCCCGGTGCCGAAGATCGTTAAGAATGGTGAAGGCTCTGCCCTCATGAGAAATCCGAAGCTGGTGGAGGAAATCCTTACGAAACTCGTGAAAGCGGTGAAAAAGCCGGTGACTGTGAAATTCCGCAAGGGCTTTGACGATACCTGCATCAACGCCGTGGAGATCGCAAAGATCGCCGAGAGTGCCGGTGTGGCGGCGGTAGCTGTCCATGGTAGAACGAGAGAGCAGTATTACTCTGGAAAAGCTGACTGGAATATCATCCGCGAGGTCAAAAAAGCTGTGAAGATCCCGGTGATCGGAAACGGAGATGTCTTTACACCGCAGGATGCAAAGCGCCTTGTGGATGAGACGGGCTGTGACGGGATCATGGTGGCCCGGGGTGCGAAGGGAAATCCGTGGATCTTTAAGCAGATCACCCACTATCTCGAAACGGGCGAGCTTCTCCCGAGACCTTCCGTGGAGGAGCTGAAAGCCATGATCCTGCGCCATGGCCAGATGATGATGGAGTTTAAAGGCGAGCTGGCGGGAATGCGGGAGATGCGGAAGCATGTCGCCTGGTATACCGCCGGGTATCCGAATTCTGCGGCATTAAGAAATGAGATCAATTCGGTTGCGACACTGGAGGAGCTGACGGAGCTGATCGGGACGAGACTATAAAATCCTAATAGAGTAATTTCAACCTGTTTACATGACATATGGATAATAAAGCAGGTGTCATCACAGCAAATTTTGAAGGAACAAAAAAATCCGGATCTGGTTCCTCAGAAGATACCAGACCCGGATTTTGTGGTTTTGAGTGTTTAAAGGGTCATACGATGTGCGAGATTGTTGGTCTCGGAAGCAGCAACGAGACGGAATGCGGAAGCTTTTGATTGTTCAAGGTGGTAGATGAGCTGCTCTTTTGCTTTTTCCCAGTCTCCTTTCAGGCATGGTTCTACGATCGCCATGTGCTCCTTGAAGGTCGCCTCCAGACGGAAATTCGAAACATTTCCGGTCATATATCGAAAACGCTCATTCTGCGTCTGGATCGTATCATAGCTTCTGTTGATAAACTCATTCGGGCAGGCGGACATGATCAACGCATGGAAGCGATAATCGAGGTCATAGAAGGAATCCTTGTCCCGATAGATTTCTTTGTTAGGATCCCATTTCTTGAAAATATCATAGAATTCATTCAAAGCGGAGACGGAAAGATTTGCTCCGTAATGGGTCAGGACATACGGCTCATACATCATGCGGACTTCAAAGATCATATCAATGTCATTTAAGGTAAGAGGACGAACGAGGATTCCGCATTTCGGGCGGATTTCCAGAAGACCTTCCTGCTCGAGACGTCCAAGCGCGTCCCGCACCGGGGTACGGCTCAGAGATAATTCAGTGGTAAGCTGTTCTTCATTCAAAAAAGTACCCGGCGCATACTGACAAGTGACGATCTTGGAACGGATCGTATTGTACGCCAGGGTTTTCAGGTTTATTTTAGGCATAATGGACTCCAGTCTTTTTCTTCTCGATAAAAAATATATAGACTCATACTAACACAAAACAAAATCGTTTTCAAGCAGATGTCGACGGTTTTTGCTAAAAACGTCAATTGGCGTTTTGCACAAGCCCAAAAGCTCGATTTTGTTGAAAAAGTCAAAAGTGGTGCAAATTTCTTAACACTTATTGACATTGGTGTAAAAAGTATTATAATCTGTTGTATACAACAAAGAATACAACAAATTTGATTTTGAAAAATTATATAGAAGGCAAAAATCGTAAAATTAAGGAGGAAACAACGATGAAAGCAATGTATATTGACGCACCGGGTCAGGTTTCTATTAAAGATGTAGAGATGCCGGTAAGAAAAGAAGGAGAAGTTTTATTAAAGATCCTTTACGGTGGAATCTGCGGAAGCGATCTTGGTTCCTACCGTGGAACATTCGCATATTTTGATTACCCGAGAATCCCGGGTCACGAGTTCTCCGCTGAGGTTATCGAGGCAGATGAGAACAACGCGTATGGCATCAAGCCGGGAATGATCGTAACCTGCAACCCGTACTTCAACTGCGGACACTGCTATTCCTGCGAGCACGGAATCGTAAACGCATGTATGGACAACCAGACAATGGGATGTCAGAGAGACGGTGCTTTCCAGGAGTACATCACAATGCCGATCGAGCGTGTGTATGACGGTAAGGGAATGGACGCTAAGACACTTGCAGCAATCGAGCCGTTCTGCATCAGCTACCATGGCGTGAGCCGCGCAAACGTAAAAGAAGGAGACAAAGTTCTTGTAGTCGGCGCCGGTACCATCGGTGTTCTCGCAGCGATTGCAGCAAAAGCGAAGGGTGCTACTGTATATATCTCCGATGTATCCGCAGGTAAGCTTGAAATGGCGAAGGACTTCGGTGTTGACGGAACCTTATTAAATGATTCTCCGGAAAACTTCGAGAAAGGTGTTGCTGAGATCACAAACGGCAACGGCTTTGATGTAACGATCGAGGCAGTTGGTCTTCCGTCCACATTCCAGAACTGTATCGATGCCTGCTGCTTCGGTGGCCGCATGGTTCTGATCGGAGTCGGCAAGAAGAACCTTGACTTCAACTTCACACTGATCCAGAAGAAGGAATTAAATGTCTTCGGTTCCAGAAACGCATTAAAGAAGGACTTCTTAGAGCTGATCGATATCGTGAACGCAGGCAAGGCACCGCTCCACAAGATCATCACAAATACATATGCGTTTGATGATGCTGCAAAGGCATTCGATGACTTTGCGCACAACCCGGGCAATATGTTAAAGGTTGTATTTGATTTTTCCAAGATTTCCAAATAATCAAAAATCATGAAGCTTTCCCCAGGAAACGGGGTGCGAGGTCTTCTGCCTGATGGGGATCGGGCAGAAGACCGGATAAATGTTTTTAAAACAAAAACGGAGGGAAACATTATGAAACTCAAAAAAGTTATGGCATTAACCATGGCAGGTGCTATGGCAGCAACAACACTTACCGCTTGCGGAAGCAGTTCTTCCACAACAGAGACAACAAAGGCAGCTGAGACAACAGCAGCCGCAGCAGCAGATACTACAGCAGCTGCAGCAGCAGATAACGGTTCTTCCGATGCTGAGACAGTTCTTCAGGTCGCTTTCGAGAACTCCATTTCCGAGCCGGTTGGACAGGGCTGGGAGAAAGCTCAGGAGATCATCAAAGAAAAATCCGGCGGCAAGATGGCAATCGAGATCTACCCGGATTCCCAGCTTGGTGATAAGTCTTCCCTGATCGACTCCATGCTTCTCGGCGAGAATGTCTGCACACTTGCAGACGGTGCTTTCTACGCTGACTACGGTGTACCGGATTTCGGTATCGTATTCGGACCGTTCCTGTTCGATTCCTGGGATCAGGTTTGGAAACTGGTTGATTCCGACTGGTACAAAGAGCAGTGTGGCAAGCTTGAAGAAAAAGGCTTAAAGATCATCGCTTCCAACTGGATCTACGGTGAGAGACATACTCTTACAAACGTTCCGGTCAACACAGTTGATGACTTAAAGGGATTAAAGATCCGTGTTCCGTCCAACGAGATCCAGTCCAAGGGCTTCGATGTACTTGGTGCAACATCCACAGGTATGGCACTTGGTGATGTTTATCAGGCTCTTCAGACAAAGACCATCGACGGTGCTGAGAACCCGCTTGCAACTCTGTACGGCAGAAAGCTTCACGAGGTTGCTAAATACTTAATCCTTGACGGACATGTAAAGAACTTCACAACATGGGTTGTATCCGCTGACTGGTTCAACAGCCTTCCGGAAGAGCAGCAGACATGGTTACTTGAGACAGCAGAAGAAGCTGGTGAGTACAACAACGAAGTACAGCAGGCTGCTGACGCTGAGTACCTTCAGAAGATGAAAGACGAAGGCGTAACTGTTGTTGAGCCGTCTGAGGAAGTTCTTGCCGGATTCAAGGAGAAAGCACAGCCGTTCTATGAGATGGGTGCTGACTTTGGCTGGAGCGATGGCCTCTATGACACAGTTAAAAAGGCTATGGGTGCTGAATAATCCATTTTGCAGTAAACGCATAAAGTAACTGTTCCCGGCGGATCTGTCCGCCGGGGCAGTTTCCTTGATAGGAGTCTGAAAATCTATGGAGAAGAAAGAAAATAAAGCTTCAGCGATCCTGATGAACATTGACATCGTTGTCGCTTCCATTATTCTTGCGATCCTGATCGTCCTGACATTCCTCGGCGTTGTATGGAGATATATCTTCAACGCACCATTTACATGGCTTGAGGAGGTTCAGACCTCATGTATGGTCTGGATCGTATTTGCAGGCGCAGGCGCGGCATTCCGCTCCGGCAACCATGTTGCGATCGAGATGATCGTGGACCTGATGCCGAAGAGCATGCAGAAGATCATGGAAATCCTGATTTCCATCGTAGTTGTAGTTGTAATCGGATATCTGTTCATGCAGAGCATCGGTTTCATCCAGGTGTTCGTAAAGAGCGGACGTTCCACCAGTATGTTAAAAATTCCGTATTCCTGGGTATACGGTATCGCGATCATATCCTATTTTGATATGATCATCAGCTATTTCTACGCCCTGTTCCACGGCGTAAAATCTGAGGCAAAGGAGGCAGCAAGCAGCAATGAGTAATGTGTTAATGTTATCTGCAATTGTGATGCTGGTTCTTCTTTTCTTCAAGGTTCCGGTATTTATCGCCGTCCTCGGCGGTTCCATGGTTTATTTCGTTATGAACCCGGGAATCAATACCGTTATCTTTGCCCAGCAGGCAATCATTGGTACTGAGAAAATTTCCCTTATGGCGATCCCGTTCTTCGTTTGTGCCGGTATTTTCATGAACTATACCGGTGTTACAAAGAGGATCATGGATTTCTGTGAGGTTGTAACAGGACGTCTTCCTGGCGGTCTCGCACAGGTAAACGTACTTTTATCCACCGTTATGGGCGGACTTTCCGGATCCAACATCGCCGATGCAGCGATGGAGTCTAAAATGATGGTTCCGGAGATGACAAAGAAGGGCTTCTCTCTGGAGTTCTCCAGCGTTGTAACAGCCGCTTCCTCCATGATCACACCGCTTATCCCGCCGGGAATCGCGATGATCCTTTACGGATGTATCGCGAACGTTTCCATCGGTAAGCTGTTCATTTCCGGCTTCGGTGTCGGAGGTCTTCTCTGCGTTTCCATGATGATCCTCGTAGGAGTGATCTCCAAGAAACGTGGCTATGGTCTTTTAACAACAGAAAAATTAACCTGGTCCAAATTCTGGACTGCTTTAAAACCGGCGATCCTGCCGCTGCTCCTTCCGATCATCATCATCGGTGGTATCCGTATCGGTATCTTTACAGCTACCGAGGCCGGAGCTGTAGCGATCCTCTACGCTGCATTCCTTGGTTTTATCTACCATGAGATGCACATCAAGGATATGATCCAGGGCTTAAAGGAGACTGTCTGCACGACAGCTTCTATCATGCTCATCGTATCCGCTGCGTCCGTATTCTCTTGGATCCTCACAAAAGAGAGAATCCCGCAGGCGCTGACAGCATGGATGCTTGCAAACATCCACAGCAAATATGTATTCCTGATCGTTGTAAATATCTTCTTACTGATCGTAGGTATGTTCATCGAAGGTAACGCTTCCATGATCATTCTGGTTCCGCTTCTTGCACCGATTGCTGCACAGTACGGAATCAACGAGATCCAGTTCGCAATGATCTACATCTTCAATAACGCCATCGGCGCATTATCACCGCCTATGGGAACCCTGATGTTCGTAACCTGCTCTATTACAAAGTGTAAGACCGCGGCATTCATCAAAGAAGCAGTACCGTTCTATATCCTGCTTATTGTCAACTTGATGCTCCTTACCTGGGTCGAGCCGTTTACCACATTCCTTGTAAATCTGTTCTATTAGGGTAAACTTGCTGCCAGATGGGGATCGCTATGATGCCCCGTCTGGCAGTTTTGATTTATATACCATGAATTCTTTTATATGAAGAAAGGAAATTATTATGGAACGCTTAAATTATGATGTTCTCAAAAAATCTGGTTATGATGGATATGTATTAAAAGACGCACCGGAGAAAGTTCTTCAGTTCGGTGAGGGAAACTTCCTTCGTGCTTTCGTAGATTACTGGTTCGACCTTGCAAATGAGAAGGCAGGCTGGAACGGAAAGTGCTGCCTGGTACAGCCGATCGCTCCAGGTCTTGCAAAGATGATCAACGAGCAGGAAGGTCTCTACACACTGTACCTTCGCGGAAGCGAGAACGGACAGAAGGTAGACGCTAAGAGAGTGATCTCCAGCGTAAACCGCTGCTTAAATCCGTATGAGAAAGAGGATTACGAGAAGATGATGGAGGTTGCTGCAAGCGACGATCTTGAGATCATCGTTTCCAACACAACAGAGGCCGGTATCCAGTATGATCCGTCCTGCAAACAGGATGACTGCCCGCCGTCCAGCTTCCCGGCAAAATTAACTCAGGTTCTCTATCATCGTTACAAAGCAGGAAAGAAAGGTATCATCATGCTTGCCTGCGAGCTGATCGACAACAACGGTAAAGAGCTCTTAAAGTGCGTAAACCAGTACATCGAGCAGTGGGGACTTGA
Organism: Pilosibacter rotomagensis; assembly: GCF_045062245.2. Taxonomy (NCBI): domain Bacteria; kingdom Bacillati; phylum Bacillota; class Clostridia; order Eubacteriales; family Clostridiaceae; genus Pilosibacter; species Pilosibacter rotomagensis. The sequence goes on from NZ_CM170323.1 coordinate 973,862, forward strand.
GGACGGATTCAAGAAGTACGTAAATGAAGACTGCACATTCTGCGGTTCCTTAGTAGACCGTATCGTTCCGGGCCGTATCAAAGACGCAAACGAAGTTGCTGAGCTTGAGCAGAAGAACGGCTACGCTGACCCGCTTACAGATGTCGGCGAGGTATTCGGCGTCTGGGTCATCGAGGGCGATGAGAAGTTAAACGACATTCTTCCGTTCAAGAAAGCAGGACTTCTTGACAAAGTATTCGTAACACCGGATATGAGCCCGTACAAGAAGAGAAAAGTTAGAATCTTAAACGGCGCTCACACAGGTTTCGTACTCGGCGCTTACCTTGCAGGCGAGAACATCGTTCGTGACTGTATGCATGACGAGGTCATCAAGGGCTTCATGAACAAGATGCTCTACGATGAGGTTATCCCGACACTTCCGCTTGACAAGAACGACTTAATGCAGTTCGCATCCGCAGTACAGGATCGTTTCAACAACCCGTTCGTTGACCATGAGTTAATGAGCATCTCCTTAAACTCCACATCTAAGTGGAAAGCAAGAAACATGCCGTCCTTCCTTGAGTACATCAAAGAGACCGGTAAGCTTCCGGAGTGCCTGACCATGTCCTTAGCGGCTTATATCGCATTCTACAGCAATGACATCCAGGCTCTGACAGACGCAGGTCTTGTTTGCAAGCGTCCGGCCGGCAACGAGTACACCGTAAGCGATGACAGATGGGCACTTGAGTTCTACTATGCGCACAAGGATGACTCCGCAGAGGCTCTTGTAAACGCAGTTCTCACTAACGAGAAGATGTGGGATCAGGATCTCACAAAGATCGCTGGTCTTGAGGAGAAGGTTGTCGCTGACCTTAAGAAGATTCGCACGGAAGGAGCAAAGGCTGCATTTGCAAGCTGCCTTTAATTAACATATGAAAGTAATTCAGATTTCCAGACTGGATAACGTAGCGGTCGCTCTTCACCCAATCAAAAAGGGTGAGGAGGTCACTGCAGGCGGCATTACAGTCACAGCGCTTGAGGACATCCCACAGGGCCACAAGATCGCGTTAAAACCGATCAAAAACGGTGAGAATATCGTCAAATACGGCTTTGCCATCGGTCACGCGACAGCAGACGCAGAGGCCGGTGCATGGATGCACACCCACAACGTGAAGACAAATCTGGAAGGAGAGATGGAGTATACCTATACTCCGTCCCTCGACTTCCCGGAAAAAGTTGAGCCGGAGACCTTTATGGGCTTCCGCAGAAAAGACGGCCGCGCGGCGATCCGCAATGAGATCTGGATCATCCCGACCGTAGGCTGTGTCAATGATATCGCAAAGAAAATGGTCCGCGACAATCAGGATCTTGTGAAAGGCACCATTGACGGACTCTATACATTCCCGCATCCGTTCGGCTGCAGCCAGACAGGCGCAGATCATGCACAGACAAGAAAGCTTCTTGCAGCCCTTGTCCGTCATCCGAACGCAGCCGCTGTTCTTGTATTAGGACTTGGCTGTGAGAACCTGACCCATGAGCAGTTCCTGGAAGAGCTTGGCGATTACGACCATGATCGTGTAAAATTCCTGACCTGTCAGGAAGTGGATGATGAGTTTGAGGCAGGAAGAAAGCTTCTCGAGGAATGTTCCGCATACGCGGCGCAGTTTGAGAGAGAGCCGATCCCGGTCAGTGAGCTTGTTGTCGGCATGAAGTGCGGAGGCTCCGACGGACTTTCCGGCATCACCGCAAACCCGACTGTCGGACGTTTCAGCGATATGATGGCAGCCAGAGGCGGTTCTACTGTGCTTACAGAGGTTCCGGAGATGTTCGGAGCGGAAGGTTTCTTAATGAACCGCTGTGTAAATAAAGAAGTATTCGACAAAGCCGTCAACATGATCAACGGCTTTAAGAACTACTTCATCAGCCACCACGAGGTCGTATACGACAACCCGAGCCCAGGAAACAAGCAGGGCGGTATCACCACCCTTGAGGATAAATCCTGCGGATGTGTCCAGAAGGGCGGTACAGCCCCGATCATGGACGTTATCGGCTACGGTGATCCTGTTGTCACAAAGGGACTTAATATGCTTTACGGACCAGGCAATGATCTGGTATCTGCAACAGCCATGACGGCTGCCGGAGCGCACATGATCCTGTTCACAACAGGTCGCGGAACACCGTTTGGTGCACCGGCTCCGACCTTAAAACTGGCGACAAACAGCCAGCTTGCGGAGAGAAAGAAAGGCTGGATCGACTTCGATGCCGGTCCGATTGCTGACGGCGAGACCATTGATGATGCTGCGAAGAGACTTCTGCAGCTTGTGATCGAGGTTGCCGGCGGAAAACAGACAAAAGCCGAGGAGAAAGGTTTCCGCGAGATCTCCATTTTTAAAGACGGTGTTGTGCTGTAATAACAGCTTCACAATTTTTTATGTTTCCCTTATAGAGACACTCACTTTTGGTCAGAGATGGCCGGAGGTGGGTGTCTTTTTTGAGTAATAGGAACTTCCGAGTAATTCCCTATTATATAAAAGACAGTCACGTGCCAATGATATGCATTCGCGCGAAGATGTAGACTGTCACAAGCAACCGCGCGGGGCGCGAGAATATGCCAGGGCACATTCATTGTACGGAGCATCCGAACCTGCCGCTTGCGGCAGGTTCAGTGGGCGTCCGCGTGGGATCGTCCTATATTTTAAAAGACCCCGGCAGTGTCCTGTGAGAGACACTGCCGGGGGTAAGTAGGGGGAGTATGGGTATGACGATTGGAATCAGTCTGTAAGTCTACATTTACCATGCTGGGGAAGGAGCGGGACTAAATAATGTAATTATGAGGTGTGGTTCTCCGGAACAGTTTCCGCGTCTGGTGTGGACGGTATTGCTGAATCACCCGTGCCGGAACTTAAATCGGAAGTACCGGATTCGGGTTCTGCGGCTGCGGGATCTGCAGTCTGTTCACGATGTACAGCCGGGATCGTAAGTCCGCTGACATTAATATTCCGGTTCACCTTCGCGTCATACGTCTGCGCTTTCAGGATATCCCTGAAATCCACACCGGTGGCCTCGGACATGGTGTCGAAAACCTGCTGCATGACAGCAGCTGTATTTCCGGAGATCTCGCTGACTCCGCTGCCGTTTGTACCGTTTGCACCTCCGGTTCCGTAGATATTGACTTTGTCGATAGAAGACAATGGCTTCGCGATCTCTGCGGCCATCTGCGGCATAATGCCTACTAACATCTCGACGATAGCAGCGTTATTGTACTTCGCGTAAGCTTCCGCTTTTTTCTCCATACCTTCCGCCTCAGCGACGGCCTTTGCCTGGATCGCAGCCGCCTCCGCCTCTCCGCGGGCACGGATTCCGGCGGCTTCCTGCTCCGCCTGATATCTTGTGGCATCTGCCTTTGTACGCATGGCTTCCGCTTCTTTTTCTAACTCATATTTTCTGGCTTCCGCTTCACGCTGGCGTTTTGCAAGCATCGCCGCCGCCTCCTGCTCGACCTTGTAGCGCTCCGCATCTGCTTTCTTGTTGACTTCTGCGTCTAATTGCTGCTGTTGTACGGCAACTTCCTGCTTCCGAAGCTCTGCTTCGCGCTCCGCCTTTGCGATCTGGGCATTCACGGTAGCTGTCTGGATCGTTTTTTCCTGTTCCTGCTTCTGGATCTCATAAGCAGCGTCCGCCTCCGCTTTTTTCGTGTCGGAGTGCTTCTGAAGCTCCGACTTACGGATCTCCAGCTCATTATTTTTCTCCGCGATCTCTGTCTCCGCAAGTACGCGGGCATCGTTGGCAGATTTGTTCGCTTCTGCCTGGGCGATAGCGATATCGCGGTCTGCCTGGGCTTTTGCGATCGCGGCATCTTTCTTGATCTTTGAGGTATTGTCGGCACCAAGATCCCGGATCAATCCATTATCGTCAGTGACATTCTGGATATTACAGGACAGGATCTCGATTCCCAGCTTATCCATGTCCTTGGATGCCTTTAGCATAACCTGATCAGAGAAAGAATCACGGTCGGTGTTGATCTCCTTTAAGGAGAGAGTACCGATGATCTCACGCATGTTTCCCTGAAGGGAATCCTGGAGATCCATGGTGATATCCTCGGGCTTCTTATTTAAGAAGTTTTTTGCTGCCAGACGGATCCCTTCCTGAGATGGGGTGATCCGTACCTTGGCAACCGCATCGACATTGACATTGATAAAGTCGTTTGTCGGAACGGACTGTTCCGTCTTGATATCGACGGTCATCTGTCCGAGATACAAACGGTCCATCCGTTCAAAGAACGGGATCCGTATTCCGGAACGTCCGATGAGGATCTTTGCGTCATGCTTAAGACCGGAAATAATATAAGCCTGATCCGGCGGAGCTTTCACGTATCCACATGCGATAAGGACAAGGATCAGAATCAGAATGACTGCAATGGTGATAGGGATGATCAGATGATTCAAATTCATAGAAACTCCTTTCTGGACCTTGACTTTTGTTGCGAAATTCTCGTGTGTAACAGAACCGTTTGAGGAATTCCCTGTTACATATAAAGGCACATTCCTTTTCGTTAAATTCACAGTATCAGAAAATATCAGAAAATACAATACAATAAAATAAGATGTAAGAATACGTAAGAGGAATGTAATTGAAATGCCATAAAATTGCCACATAGATTACACCTTTCTTAAAATTGAACACTGCAGGTTGATAGAGGAAAAAGTTATGGTATATTTATAGATAGAAGAGGTGGATCGTGTCGAAATATAAAATGGACTGCATTGGTTGTTTACTGTTATGTACCACTTGAAAGAGGTGGGAGTCTTCTCGACTGAGATAAAAGGGAGGGATCGCATGGATACCAGGATCTGGATGCAGGAGTCGTTTTGGGAGAGTACAGAGGAACAGAATGGGAAAGAGAGTCCGCAGGAAAACGCTGGACATCTCTCAAAAGACCAGTATGAAAACGGCAGAAATAAGCCGGTGGATCAAAAGACAAGTCTCTGGCAGCAGACGTATGAGAATATCTTGGTTGGGATGGGAATGTGTGTGATCACGCTGAACTTTCTTCTATTAAATTATATCCTGCCTTCGATCGGTATTTTGATGATCTTTCTGGGACTGCGGAGATTAAGGAGAGAAAACCGATGGTTTCGGAGTGCATATGGGCTTGCTGGGATCAAACTGCTTCTTACGATATTTCTTCTGATCGTTGGAACATATATCGGCAGGGAAAGAATCGAAGCAGCAGAAGCTTGGAAGATAGTTTCTATTCTCGTTGGAATCTTGCCGCTGCTAATTTTTATCTGTTTCTTTTACGGTTTAACCATCGAATTAAAGAAACGTGGTGAAAAGGCGGAAAAAAACAATCTGATCCATATGATCCTCTGGTATGCGCTTGTCGCGTGTCTCGCACATATCGCTGGCGGAAATTATAATGATCTTATCATTGGACTTATTTTTCTGGCAAACTATATCCAGATCCTTATGGCGACCAGTCGTATGGCAGCACGCCTGGAAAAAGCCGGATATATTCTGGGAGAATATCCGGAGCGGATCCCGAATGGAAAATGCGCGTGGGCTGCTGTTCTTGTGACGGCTGTAGGGATTTTGATCGGATATGGATTTTTGGGTTCGTACCGTATGAACTGGGCAGAGAAAGAGACGACGACAAATGCGGAGTGCGAGGAGATCCGGACACATCTTTTGTCCCTTGGATTTCCGGAAACGATCCTGGATGATCTGAAGGAGGAAGATCTCTTGGAATGCCGGAATGCGAGACGGGTTCTTACTGAGACAAATGATTATCCGATCAATGATGGAGTGGAAGTTGCAGTTTCACAGGATGGCTATACGCAGTATTCGAGAGAATATGAAAAGAAGGAACTGAGACTCAGCGGGGTTGCCGTGGAACTGGAAAAAGAAGGAACATGGAAGGTGATCCATCATTTCCGTTGGACAGAAGCTGTACGTTTCCGGGGGACAGAGGCGTTGCAGCTCTTTCCTGCTTACCGGGAGAGCGGGAGCGCATGGATCGGACAGGGTGATCTGACTGGGCAGGTTCTCTATGACAGAAACGGAACATCGTATCAGGCGGAGTACGCGGTACTGGAAGACAGCACGTATGAAACGGGAGAAAACTGGCCGTTTTATCAGAGCAGGGAATCGAGCAGCATTT
>NZ_CM170323.1:985000-997500 GCF_045062245.2 Pilosibacter rotomagensis
GGGTAAGTTCCGACCCGCACGAAAGGCGTAATGATTTGAGCGCTGTCTCGACAATGCACCCGGTGAAATTGAAATACCAGTGAAGATGCTGGTTACCTGCGCCAGGACGGAAAGACCCCATGGAGCTTTACTCCAGCTTGATACTGGGATTCGGTAATGCATGCACAGGATAGGTGGGAGGCTATGAGTATGGAACTCCGGTTTCATATGAGCCGCTGTTGGGATACCACCCTTGCGTTACTGGGTTTCTAACCATGGTCCATGATCTGGATCGGGGACAATGTCAGGTGGGGAGTTTGACTGGGGCGGTCGCCTCCGAAAGGGTATCGGAGGCGCTCAAAGGTTCCCTCAGAATGGTTGGAAACCATTCGAAGAGTGCAAAGGCAGAAGGGAGCTTGACTGCGAGACCGACGGGTCGAGCAGGTAGGAAACTAGGACTTAGTGATCCGGTGGTATGAAAGTGGGATTGCCATCGCTCAACGGATAAAAGCTACCCTGGGGATAACAGGCTTATCACTCCCAAGAGTTCACATCGACGGAGTGGTTTGGCACCTCGATGTCGGCTCATCGCATCCTGGGGCTGAAGTAGGTCCCAAGGGTTGGGCTGTTCGCCCATTAAAGCGGTACGCGAGCTGGGTTCAGAACGTCGTGAGACAGTTCGGTCCCTATCCGGCGCAGGCGGAGGATATTTGAGAGGAGCTGTCCTTAGTACGAGAGGACCGGGATGGACGGACCGCTGGTGTACCGGTTGAGCTGCTAAGCTCATGGCCGGGTAGCCAAGTCTGGCAGGGATAAACGCTGAAGGCATCTAAGCGTGAAGCCCCCCTCAAGATGAGATATCCCATTCGAAAGAAGTAAGACCCCTTGAAGACGACGAGGTAGATAGGGCAGAGGTGGAAGTGCAGTAATGCATGGAGCTGACTGTTACTAATCGGTCGAGGGCTTATCCAGGAAGGTCAAGTGAAGATTCAAAGGTTGATGAAGTTCAATATGTGGTTTTGAAGGTATGTGTGAGTAGACCAGGCAGAGATGTCTGGTCTTTTTATTTTGCGCGAACAACGAGCTAAAGTCCGCGCCTACGCGAGACCTTGGCGACTGTCGCGATATGACAAGAGGAAACTTGCAAAGTGTGTTTTCATTTTTTTATCAGGAAGGTCTTCGATACTTTCTGTTAAATAAAAAAAGCACGATGTGCTAATGATGTGCACTCGTGCAAAAATGAAGTTTGTCGGAAAAATGAAGATTCGCATGTTCGAGCCCTGCCGGGCTCGAACGGTTTGAAGTCTTGTCTTCGCTCCGGACGTTCGCCTGCGACGTCTTGTGCTTTTTTAAATAGTGCGGAAGTCTTGCTTTACAAGGGTTTCCGCGTTTTTTATCTCAGTCGAGAAGACTCTCACCTCTTTAGGTAGTGAGTAATAGCAAAAAGGCAGCGAAGCGAGATATCAGCAAGTATGAGTGCTATCTGGAATATCATATCGAACAGGGCGATAAACTCGATCATACGGGAATAGATGTGGGAGTTGTCAGCATCATCGACTATAAGGCAACGGTAAAAGGCATGAAGCGGTGCAGACCATGACGCAAATTCGATGGCCCACGAAGGAGTCCTGATCGGTATGATCTTTGTTCCGAGTGTCAAGGGCATCAGTCATCAGGGCGACAAATATACAAAACCGGAACATATAGATATGGGAGCGGATGTTCTGTATCAGACAGTGTTAAAACTGGATGAAAATGGATTTTAAGTTTTACAGATGATCGAATGAAGGGCTGAGATAAATCAGAAGACCACTGAAGGGGATAATCCTGTTCAGTGGTCTTTTTTGCTCTAATAGGAAAGACAATGTTACGTTAAAGTGCGAAAGCTATGATTCCTATAGAGCAAAAAGCCCCTCCGGGGGATCGCACTGCGGCGGAATGGAATGATGTCGCAGGCGACCCGCCTGTGAGAGAAAGCTATTTCAGTAAAACGCTCATGTCGGAGCCGGTGATCTTAAATGCGGCGCCAACCATTGTGGCAACACCGGCAGGAATTGCCTTCTCATCAAATAAGAGGGAAGCGTTGTGAAGGGCCAATTTTGATTCTGGGGTATCGTTGTGGGTACCAAGGCGGAAGATAGCACCCGGGATGTGCTCCAGATATCTTGCGAAATCTTCGGATCCCATGGACGGGGACGGAACCTGAAGAAGCTTGTCGTTTCCGAGAAGCTCTGTCACAGCCTCGCTGATCTCGTCCACAAGGTGGTCTTCACTGATCGTCGGTCCAACGCCGAAAGTGTAGGAGACTTCTGCGTCTCCACCCATCGCCCGGGCAGTTCCAATAGCGAGCTGTTTCAGAATTTCAGCAACATGATTTCTGGTCTCATTGCTCTGGGTGCGAACCGTTCCTTCAAAGTATGCCTCATTTGGGATAATATTTGCTGCGGTTCCAGCCTCGAGATGTCCGACAGTGACAACAACCGGATCGATTGCTGCTACACGTCTGGAAACGATGGTCTGGAGCTGTGTGATAATATGCGCAGCGATCACGACCGGATCAATCCCTTTCTGCGGATGTGCAGCATGACCGCCTTTACCGATCACCTTTACCTTGAAGGAATCAGATGCGCCTAACATGGTGCCTTTTCTCACCCCGATGGAACCTGCCGGCATATCCGGCCATGTGTGGCAGGCGAGGATGAAATCGGGTTTCGGGTTTTCAAGAGCACCATTTGCGATGGTTTTTGCGGCTCCTGTCATGACTTCTTCAGCTGGTTGGAAGATGAGTTTGATGGTTCCACAGAGGTCATTCTGGTATTCTTTTAATAATCTTGCTGCACCGATGAGGACGGTTGTGTGGAGATCGTGGCCGCAGGCGTGGCATTTGCCGGAAACTTCAGAAGAAAAGGGAAGTCCCGTGTTTTCCTTGATCGGAAGTGCATCAATATCTGCACGGATCGCAAGGACAGGCCCCTCTTTTGCACCGTGGATAAGGCCGATGACTCCTGTGGAATCTCCGTTCGGATGGTTTTCTATACCGGCATCATCGAGAACTTTTTTGATGAGTTTTGTTGTCTCAATTTCCTCAAAGGCTGTTTCAGGGTGACGGTGAATCTGGTGACGAATGTTTAAAAGATCTTCTTTATTCTGTTCGATTTTTTCAAGAAGTGTCATGGATTTACCTCCAAATGATAAAATTTAACCGAATCAAGCAAGTCTCCTGCTTCAATTGCGAAAAGCAATAAGCAGTGGGTGGGGAATTGCTTGTATCAGGAGGAGTGCAAGCTCCTTCTGATAAACTGCGGAGCAGTTATTCGGTTGTGAGCAAGTAGCGAAGCGGATTGCGAATATCCGCTTGACAATGGATGCTGTTAAAAAATCCGCCTGTCGGCATAACAGGCGGATTTCAAGGTTTATGGATTATACAAGGTAGAAGAAGTAAACTGCAGCTGTGCAGATCACGAATGTAAAGATTGCATAAGGAAGGCCGGCTTTTGTATAATCTTTAAATTTTAATCCGCCAATTTCATATACAAGAAGGTTTGGACCGGTACCAAATGGTGTGCAGAAAGCAGCAGATGTTCCGATCGCTACGCACATTGCAAGTGCATGCGGGCTGATTCCGCAGGCTTCACCGATCATGATCGACATAGGTGTTAAGATCGCACAGAGGGAAGTTCCCATCATGAAGTTTGTTCCTACAACTGAGATCAAGGTTACTAAAGCAACAACTACGATCGGGTGCATGTTAGACATATATCCGGACATGGAGTCTACAAGGTACTGGGCTGCACCTGTGGAGGACATTGCGCTGCTTAATGTGAAGATTCCGGCTACCAGAAAGAAGGTGTTGACACTGAAGGACTTTACAGCATCCTTAGCACTGATGCATCCGGTAATAACTACAAGGAAAGCACCGAGTGCGGCAGCTACATGCATTGCCAAAAGCTTTGTTGCCATGCAGTAAACGATGAATAAGAAGATCAATGCAACGAATACCATTTTAGCAGGTTTACGCTCTGCAGTATCCGGGATATTGCTCTCATCAACTTCACGGACAGCGAGATCCTTGATGCCGAAGAACATTAACCAGATGAAGGAGATCAATGCGATCGGAAGACCGATACGGACGAATTCAAAGAATGTGAATCCTTCATAAGCGGATTCCTCGAGGAATCCCTGGACTACGAGATGTCCGCCGCCGCCGATCAGAGTGATCATACCGCCGAGGCTTGCGAAAAAGGCAAGTACAATGTAGATTTTTGATAAAGACACTTTGGATTTTTTACCAACCGCGCTGGCGATCGGGATAAGGCAGCCAGTAGTACCGGTATCGTTTAAGAATGCAGAAAGAGCAGTAACGATAAGGGCAGTTCCGGCAATTACGCCTTTTTCATTTGTACCTAAAAGATTGATGACTTTCTCTCCAATGAAATCGGCGAGACCTGTCTTAAAGATTGCGCCGCCAACAACAAGGAGACTCATGAAGAAGATGACAGTTGTGTTGGAAAACTGTGAGAACGCTTTCGAAGGTTCTACAACGTTAAAGACAGCCAGAATAACTGGAATGCCTGCACCAATGACGATTGGGCTGACCGGCTGCCAGATTAAAAGAACGATCACTGCTAAGAACAATACCAGTGTCATAATGGCCTGTGCTGACATATTGATTCCTCCTCGGTAAAAGTAAAGCGATTAATCGTATTTACACTCATTGTTCTTGATATTCTGGATGTTTTTATCCATATCATACTCAAAGAGTTTTACAACATCGAAGTCAGGGCGTTTGTTGTAGATGCCGCCGTTTGCGAGAAATTCCCTGCGGGCAATCTCTACTGCCTCTTTCTTTTCTGCTGTTTCAAGGTATGGCAGGAAGTCTTCCGGAACAACAATTACGCCGTCTGCGTCGCCGAGAATGATGTCGCCAGGTTTTACTACTGTGCCGCCGCAGGAGATCGGAATCTGTACTGCGCCCTTACTGGTACCTGTTACCATGCTGGTGATCGGGGAGAAACCGGTGCAAAATACCGGAAAGTTTCCTTTTTTAAGAGCAAGCTTGTCGGTTGCCGGTCCGTCGATAATGATACCTGCCATGCCACATTGCTGAGCCATGATTGCAACGAATTCGCCGACCCAGGCATATGTGGTCTCTGTTCCGCGGTCGATCACGAGAACAGATCCTTTTGGTGCTTTCTGCATTGCGTAGTATAGAGAAGTGCTGTCACGCTCAAATCCCTGAATTGTATAAGCCGGTCCGCATACTTTCATCTCGTCAGCAACCGGTTTGATTTCCATTTTCATGAATCCGCCAGTAATCTGATGTCCGATGTTTGCCGGCGATACTTTCATAAAACGTTGTCTGATTTCTTCTGTGAATTCCATAAAAGTCCCTCCTGTAAAAGGTTTGTATTTGTGTTTGTATTGTTCCGTTCGCGCGTCCGGATTGATTGTCTTTATTATAACAATCTTACGAGAAGATTTGAAACGAAAAAAATTGGTTAGTTTATTTAAATATTGATAATGAAGCGTAAAAAAGATATAATTTTAACAATGAGATGAAAATGAAAGATGTTTTTGGAAGACAGTGAATGTGAAAGGTCTATATTGAGATATCAGGAAGCAAATTTGGACTATATGAGGGAAGATTGAGAATGAATATTGAGAATATCCAGTGCTTTATCAGTCTGGCAGAGTGTCTTAATTTTACAAGAGCGGCAGAGCGGGAACACATCACGCAAACAACTATGAGTTATAAGATCAGTGTTCTGGAAAAAGAATTAGGAGTTAAGCTGCTGTATCGGGATACGAAACAGGTTTTTCTTACAAATGCGGGAACAAGATTTTACAGTCAGGCAAAAGAGATAATAAAAATGTACCATCAGACGGTGGAAGAAATACAGAATGTTCAGAAGGACTCACAGTCTGAGTTAAAAATTGGAATCGGGATTTATGAACATGCCCTGCTTAGTAAATTTATGAACTCCTTTATGGAGAAAAATAAAGGGAAAGTTAAAATTACCTGTATGGAGGAACATACCCTCACACTGATCCAAGATTTTCAGGACGGATTATTTGACGTTATCCTGTGTAATGATTCGTTTTCTCACAAGTTTTTAACGTCGGAACTCAGGAATATGGGCTCCATGATCATAGATGAAAGCCCGTATGTTCTGGTGCTACATAAGGATAGTCCTCTGGCAGCATATGATCCGGTGCCGCTGGATAAATTAAAAACGCAGAACATGATTACGATGAAGTCTGTTCCTGAATCGGAGTTAAAGATTGAATTTAAGGGATTCTTTACCTTTAAAGATGCTGTCTATGTGAATTCCTGTAATTCAAAACTGGTGATGGCCAATGCCGGATTTGGGTTTACATGGCTCCCATCATATGCACTGGAATCCAGCTCGGGATACGACAATCTGCTATTCCGGAGATCGGACCCGCCATATAATTTAAGGAAGACATATCTTTATTACAAGAAGAACTCAGAGAATCCGATGGTGAAGAAGTTTGTTGAGAGTGTAAGGGAAATCGTGACAGGATAAATAGGTAGGTGAGATACAAATGAATTGGGCAGATGGAAAAATACGTTGCTGCTGGGCAAATCCGAAAAATGAACGGTACATCCGTTATCATGATGAGGAATGGGGCGTCCCGGTGCATGATGATTGGAAGCTATTTGAAATGCTGATCCTGGAGTGCTTTCAGGCAGGACTGTCCTGGGAATGTGTCCTGAATAAGCGCGAAGCGTTTCGCGAAGCTTTTGACGGCTTTGATGTTGAAAAGGTTTGTGTCTACAAGGAGGAAAAGCTGGAAGCCCTACGGAAGGATCCCGGCATCATACGCAACCGCCTGAAAATACAGGCTGCCGTTACCAATGCACAGGCATTCCGTGAAATTCAGAAGGAATATGGCAGCTTTTCAGAGTATCTCTGGCATTGGACGGAGGGCAGAGTGATCCGGGAAACCGGAAAAACAAGTTCGGAATTATCGGATGCAATTTCCAAAGACTTAAAGAAGCATGGTATGAAATTTGTGGGAACCACGGTGGTTTATGCCTATCTGCAGGCCGTCGGCGTGATCTGGTCGCATGAGGATGGGTGCTTTTGCAGGCATGAGGATGATATATGATGAAACAGAAACCGATAATTATTTATGAGAATGCCGTCCCAGGAAGCTTTGTCCGCAGGATCAATCGTTTCACAGCGGAGGTTTTGATCGATGGGGAGACGGAGCTGGTTCATGTGAAAAATACGGGTCGTTTGCAGGAGCTTTTGGTGCCGAAAGCGAAGGTGACGCTGCAGAAGTCATTGAATATGAACCGAAAAACGGCATACGATCTGATCTCTGTATACAAGCCAAAGTTAAAATGGGTGAATATTGACAGTTTGGCGCCGAATGCTCTGATGAAGCAGCAGTTCATGAGCCTGAATTATGATCTTGTGAAGGCAGAATATACTTACGGAGACTCCAGAATTGATTTTTACATGGAAAAAAACGGTGAAAAATTCCTGACGGAAGTGAAGGGCTGCACGCTGGCGGATGATCTGCATCCGGGCATCGGATTGTTTCCGGACGCACCAACGGAGCGGGGGGTAAAACATTTACATGAGCTGACAAAGGCGGCAAAGGAAGGCTGCCATACAGCAATCGCCTTCGTAATTCAGATGAATGGAATTCATCGGGTGCTGCCGAATGAGGCGGCACAGCCGGAGTTTAAGAAGGCGCTTGTGGAGGCTGCGAAGGCAGGTGTTCAGATCGTCTGTTATAGTTGTCATGTGGAAGCGGATCGTGTAAAGATCACGAGTGTAACCGAAGATACTTCAAGCTATGTGAATATGTAGGAAATGAAGGATTAAGAAGATGGGCAGGAGAAAGAGTATAATCGGGAGTTATGGTGGTGAATTTTATGTGCTTTTGGTGGTTTATGTTAATATGTGATATGATAATTCCCATTGTTATGGTTATTGTAGGAAGAATGATGTGGAAACATTGTCCAAAGCATATAAACGGTATGTTAGGCTACAGAACAACTCGTTCGAGGAAAAATATGGATACATGGAAATTTGCCCACGACTATTGTGGAAAACTTTGGTGGAAAATAGGATGGTTAATGATTATACCATCTGCTTTGGTACATATTCCGTTATACCATAGTGATGAAAATACGATTGGGGTTGCAGGGGGAATCCTTGTAACAATTCAATGTATTATTTTGATTGTATCAATTTATCCGACAGAGCAAGCTTTGAGAAAAAATTTTAATGATGACGGAACACGCAGATAAATCGAAATTTGTTGATTTGGTAAATCTGATCATGCATAAAAAATAATAATTATTCGTTAATGTACAAGCATGGTAATGACAAGGAATACATACATGGGAGAGTTAAATTTAGAAATAATAAGTCCAGAATTAGCTGATATTGTGTTAGACGTTGCAGAGGAATGTGATCAACGATATTGTGATAGAATGGAATTCAAAATTCCACCAATTAAAATAAAGATTGTCATTGATGAACATGAATTTGAAATATCTAATGCAGAAGAATTGGAAAGAAAAGAAAAAGAACGTGATGAATTAAAAAGAAAAATTGCTCAATTGATAAATAATGATGCTACTACCGGATATGTAAAGGCATATAAAATGTGTGGTGATATAGATAGTGAGTTAACAAGAAAAATAAGGTATCGTACCTTTGAAAGTGTATCATCTCTTTTATATCAACAGAAAATTGATATTTGTAAAAAATATGCAGAAATTAATAAAACAGATGCTTCAAATATCCTAGAAAAAATTACCGAACTACAATACGAGATGGTAAAATGCGGAGAGCCTTTTGATTCATTTGAAGTGTTCCAAAATTTTAGAAAAGCATATGAACTTAATGGAGATGAATATCATAAAAGCCGAATGATGTGGTTCTATAATAACAAAAAAGCAAAAGATGGAATCATTTATTGGGCAAAAATTTTCTTGCCTATATTAGAAAACAAATATACTGACAATATAGGCTTTTGGGGAGAAATTATATTTGATATTTTGATAACCCAAAAGGCGTTTTATAAAGCAGAAAAATTTCTTAATATTTGGGAGCAAAATGTGTTAAATACAACTCCTTCTGAAGATATTATTTTTAATTTAGAATTGAGTTTCATTGAGTCAAACAAGCAAAGACTTCCTTTTTTACGTAAGGGATATTATTTTTATGAAGCTTATACCAAAGTAATATGTTATGATGATTTAATTATAAAGGGAAGCAGGAAAAAAGTGGCTTCAATAAAGAAAAAGTATAAAGAGACTATTTCAAAATTCAGAGAGTGCCTTACAATTATTCAAGTGTATAATTCTAAATTTGAAGTCAAGAATGATGACTATATAAATGCCTGTGAGGAGGAAATTGCTATTATTCCAAATATATTAACTTATGTAAATGAAATAAAAAAACACGCTTCATACAAAGACCCTTGGGGTCAAACAATGGGATATGGTATATTTAGAGAATTATCCATATATTATCAAAAGCAAAATAGAATTTCTGATGCAATAAGAGTTTGTAAAAAAGGAATAGAGTGCGGATATATTGACGATGGTACAAAATTCGGGATGTATGGGCGTTTAGAACGTTTATTGAAAAAGGTTAAAAAATGAGTTAATATTAAAAAAACGGCAATAAAAATAATGAAATTAGGGATAATTAAATGGTTTGCTAACTTCCGGTTTGAAGTGACCTTCCCCCAAAAAAAGCGGAAGCTTCCGGGGGCGTAGCACGGAACAATCCGCAGGAATCAAAATAGTGGGCTTTTGACCTCGATATTATGCAATAAATATGGAGAAAGTCAGGTGATGATCGATGAAATATATCCATATCACGAAAGAGAACATCGACAAGGAGCACATCTGCTGCGCCATGTCCGGCAAGCAGGCTCTTGCGAAAAAGGAGTGGCTGAAGCAGCGATTTGATGAGGGACTTGTCTTTTATCGCAGCGAGGAGCGCGGAAAGTGCTTTATCGAATATATTCCGGCGGAAAACGCATGGGTGCCCATTGAAGCAGGCGGCTGGCTTTACATCAACTGCCTGTGGGTTTCCGGCTCCATGAAGGGACACGGCTATTCCTCAGAACTGCTTTCCGAGTGCATCCGGGACGCGAAAGAACAGGGAAAGAAAGGCGTTTGCATTCTGTGCGCCGAGGGGCGGAAGCGGGAATTTTTAGCTGATCCGAAATTCCTGAAGTATAAAGGCTTTAAGGTCGCGGACTTATCCGACAGCGGGATCAACCTCATGTACCTGCCCCTTGCAGAGGATGCAGAGCAGCCGAGATTCAAAGATTGTGCCAGACACCCGAAAGTCAGCGAAACGGGCTTTGTCCTCTATTACACCGACCAGTGCCCTTTCACCTATTATTGGGTGCCGAAGGTACAGGAGGCGGCAAAGGAACACGGGATCCCATTTCAAGCGATCCACATCACCGACAAAGAAGCCGCTCAGAATGTACCTGCGCCGGTCACCACCTATGCTCTGTTCCGAGATGGAGAGTTTTTGACTCAGGGCATTCAGTCGGATAAAAAGTTTCTGGCACTGGCGGGCATAAAAGGATGATAGATACGTTTCGCTACGATTACAAAGAGCAAGTATAAGGGTTGGAAAGTGAGGAAAAGAACATTTATGAAAAGAAAAATCATCATTGCGGTGGCAGTCATCGCAGGTATTTTGGCAGCAGTTGCGATTATTTCAATTTTGGCACAGACGCCGGCACCGATCTGACGAGCGGAAGACAATCCTGAATTCCAATTTTCAGCGTGCAGCTTCACAAGGCGCGTGTGGCTGCCGATTGGACAAATCTGAGAGCATACTATTCAGAGATTCAGACAGATTATATCGCGACCGGGAAGGCTAATCCAAAGGTGCCGATTGATGAATGGCATACAGAAATTACGTTCCTTGATGGACAAACGGTCAAACTGAAAGCGGGACAGATTGTGATCAGGGAACCAGGAGATCAAATGGATATGTATATGGATAACAGATTCTATATAACTGCAATGAATATCTAAAGCGGCCCCCAATATCAGACTGGGAGACACACTATAATAAATGTAGCTTGCTTCTTGGTGCTGATGAATTATAAACAATGATAAAAGCAGACAAATAAAAGAAAGCAGGACAATGGAACTACCCCCAATGTCCTGTTTTTCTTATGTAACAGCAAATTTGTCTCAGAGGGAGTTAGGTCTCCGATTGAGAGAAATGCTTCGATGACAAGAATCACGCGCCAAGTCCCACGGACGTCCGACTTGAAATTGGGCTACCGCAATCCCACTGGCTTTAGACGGTGGGTTAAGGTAGCCGGAAGCGGAGGTTTGTGCTATACTTGCGTTATGGAAACGTGGAAATCAAAAAACAGACACAAATATTTGTTACAGTATCATATTCGTATGCAAGTATAGAAAGAAATTGCTGATGTCAAAACAAATATCAGATGATATAAAGCAGTTTTCTTATGAGATATGTCAAAAGCATAAGGTCATTATCAGATATATGGAGACAGATAAAGATCATATTCATTACATGATAGAAACAGAACCAACAATGTCTATCAGTAAAATAGTAAATCTGATGAAGAGTTATACAACCTATCATATTTGGAAAAGATATCCGGATTATCTACGAAAACATTTCTGGAAAGAACATACTTTTTGGACGGACGGATATTTTGTCTGCAGTGTAGGAAATGTATCAGAAGAGATGTTGAGAAAATATATAGAAAATCAAGGGTAGGAAGGTGGCGACAGTGGGTGTTAAAAGCATATAAATACAGGATATATCCTAATAGCGAACAAAGAATTCAGATTGCAAAAACATTTGGCTGTTGCCGTTTTGTTTACAATCAGACATTGGCATATCGGAAAGAAATATACGAGAAAGAGAAAAAGTCAGTTAGTAAAACGGATTGTAATAATTACTGTAACAGAGAATTAAAGAAAGACTATGAATGGTTAAAAGAAATAGATAAATTTGCTCTGACCAACGCAATCTATCACATGGACGCTGCATATCAAAAATTCTTTAAGGAACATGCAGGATATCCGAAATTCAAGAGCAAACACGATAACCATAAATCATACACAACAAACTTCACAAATGGAAATATTGCGGTAGATTTTGAGACAGGGAAGATAAAATTGCCAAAATTAAAAGCGGTAAAAGCAAGGTTACACAGGGAATATCGTGGGCAGATTAAGTCAGCGACCGTTTCGCAGGTTTCCAGTGGAAAATACTATGTGTCCATACTTGTAGAAACGGAGCATAAGGAACTGGCACATACAAATCATAACATAGGAATCGATTTAGGACTTAAAGATTTATGTATTACTTCCGATGGGAAGGTATATGAGAATCAAAAAATTATAAAAAAATACGAGAAACAGCTTGTAAAGCTGCAAAGGCAACTGTCACATAAAGGAAAGAGAAGTAAGAACTATTATAAAACAAAGAAAAAGATAGCATTATGCCATG